>VGVB01000004.1 GCA_016882265.1 Gammaproteobacteria bacterium | reverse complement strand
AGCGCAGGCCGCGCAAGACTTCGTGCCACCGCGCCCGGTCGCCGCTCAGGTTCCACATCGGGTTCGCATGGCACATCAGCAGCGTATCCGGCCGGTAGTCGAGGCCATAGCGCCCGGGGTTGGTCAGCGTCTCCAGCGCCAGGTGCCCCGGATCGACGCCGATCGGGAAATAGCCCATCAGGGTCACCTCGTTCGGCGGGTAGGAGAACGGCACCTCCGGATGCAGTTGGTGCGGGTTGGCCTTCAGCATGCCGTTCTCGCCGGGCTGGATCGCGCCGACACCGGCCCGCCGGTCCGCCGTCTGGTCATCGATGGTTGCACCGACGTGGCCGCCCGGTGCATCGATGTTGCCGATCAGGAAATTCACCAGCTTGAAGGCGTGATTGGCCTGGCTGCTGTACTTGTGGCCCTGCGCGCCGCGATAGTAGTTATAGGCAGCCGGGCGCAGCGGCAGCCGGCGCCCGCCGATTTCCACGGTCGCGCCGATCTGCGCGGCGCGGGCGAACTCGCGGGCGATACGCCGGATCGTCGGCGCGGGCACGGTCGTAATCGCCGCCATCTGCTCCGGCGTGCAGTCGGCGAGGATGTCGCGGAACACCTGGAACGCCGGCCGGCACGGCCGGCCCTGTACCTCGTAACAACCCTCCAGCGCCAGGTCGCCGGGCGCCGGGTCGTTCCACGGCCGCGCACCGGCTGCTGTGACGTCCCAGACCAGGACCCGGCCCTGCGCATCGCGGACGAAGTACCCGTCCGGCCCGACCAGGTACGGTGCGTTGGTGTCCTGCCTGAGGAACCGGTAGTCGCACAACCCCTCGTTGACCAGCACGTGGCACAGGCTGAGCGCAAACTGGCGGTCGGTCGCCGGCCGGATCGGGATCCACTCGTTGGCCTTCGCGCCGCCGATCGACAAGCGCGGCTCGACGACCACGACCCGCATGTTGCGCTCCAGCCGGGCATTGGCGACATGGTAGGCCTGGGCAGCGGTGTGCAGGTGCGAGGAGAAACCGTCGCCACCGCCGTCGTTGATCCAGTAATTGCAGTAATTGACATCGTTGACCGCGGCAAATGCGCAGTGCACGAAGCCATTGATCGGGTGATAACCGCCGCCGCAGAAGTTGCCGACCGACGAGAAGAAGTTGGCGTTGCCGCCGAATGCCGCCGGCCAGGCCCACAGGAACAGCTTCTGGAAGTTGTTGATCGCCGGCAACAGCTTGCGTGGATCCTCGTCGAGCGTGCGCTTGAGCTCGCGCGCGACGATTGCGTAGGCCTCGTCCCAGGTGATCGGCTGCCACTGCGGATCGACGCCCGGCCCCTTCGCCGGGTTGGTCCGGCGCAGGGGCGTCTTGAAGCGGTGCGGATCGTAGTGGCGCATGATCGCGGCATTGCCCTTGGGGCACAGCCGGCCGGCGTTCGCCGGATTGGTGGGATTGCCCTCGATCTTGTTGACGACGCCGTCGTCGGTGACGTGCACGCGGATGCTGCAGGAATGCAGGCACATCTTGCAGGTCGAATTCAGCCACCGTCCCGGCTTCAGCGAGTTCTGTACGTGCGCCACGGTCTGCATCTGCGTCCCCTGGTTGGATTCCGTGCCCCGGCCGCCGGGCACTCACGCCGCCGGCGGCCCTCCCGCGCTGGCCAGCCCGCGCAGTTCGCGTTCCAGCGCGGCGTCGCTCGCGGCGCCGAACGCCGCCTCGAACAGCCGCCGCATCCGGACCGCACCATCGGTTCGCCCGGCGAGTTCATCGGCCGCGGCGAGCAGCGCGCTGTAGTGCCGCCACCCGTTTTCCTGCGTATCGCCATAGCCGCACACCAGGCGCTGCAGCAGCGCCACTTCGACGGCCAGCGCGTGGTTGCGGGGCGCGATCTGCCCGATCCGGGCCAGCCACGACTCGATCCGGGCATTCTCCTCGCGGAAGCGCCGGGTGCCACGCCGCCAGCAACGGAGCGCGGCAATGCCGCGCAACAGCAGGAAGCCGGTCACCGTATCGGTCCGCACCCGGTGCCCGCCGGTGGCTCTTGCCAGCCAGCGCACCAGCCGCGGCATGCGCAGCAAGCGTTCGCCGGCGGCGGCCGGCAGCGTGTCCGCCAGGTCGGTGACCCGCGGCCGCAGGAAGTCCGTAACCCGGAGCACCTGTGCCGGCTCGGCCCGGACCTCCCGGCGCAGTCGCGCGAAGCGCGCCAGGCTGGTCTTCAGCTCGGCAACCCGGATCGTGTCCTGGTAACTCATCCACAGTGCCAGCTGTCGCGCCACCACCCCGGCCAGCGCCAGGCTGCCGCTGCCGTGACGCCGGGCCAGCGGCAGGATGCGCTCGAGGCGATCCAGGTACAACGCCGCGTAGGCCGGATCCTGGTAGTCGAGCAGCCGGCAGATCCCAGCCGTGGCGACGGACTGGAGTTCAGCGGGTAACGCCCCGAGCCGTTCGCGCAACGCCGCCGGCACCGATTCCACCGGCGGGGCCGGCGCCCGGCCGCCGGCCGTCGCACTGCCTTCCGCGACAGTACCGGCGGCCGCCAGCGCCCAGGCTTCGGCGAAGGCCGCCAGGTTGCCGGCCACAGACAGTCCGCTGGCACGAATGGCGTCTTCGAACTGCCGCCGGTCGAACGGCAGGACACCGCTGCCGCCGATGGCACCGAACAAGGCCGCGCTGATCACGCTGCCGTGCCGGGCAGCGATCGCCGCCATGTCGAACGCAATCAGGCGGCGTGCCCGGGTCCGGGCGATCGCCAGCAGCGCGCCGCTGTCGCTCGGGCCGCGACCGGGGGCACTGCGCTCGGCAATCGTGTAATCACGGTGGCTGGACGCGAGCAGTGTCGTGCGATCCGGGCTGACCAGGCCGCGCAGCATCATGCGCCCCGCTTCGACCAGCTCCGCGGCGGCGACGCAGTCGACATCCCCCGCCACCGGCATCAGGGCCATGACCGGCTCGCAGCCGGCTGCGCCCGCTGCGGCTCGCGGGCAGAACTCCAGGTAATAGATGGTCGCACCGGTGCGCTGGGCTACGCCGGGCACCGACGTCGACTGCACGAAATAGCCGGCACTTTCGGCGGTGGCCACCAGCCAGTCGCTGAGGACCCCGCCGCCCTGGCCGCCCAGCGCAGCAATGGTCAGCCGGATCGTTCGCTGGCTCATCATACGTCCCGCCGCCGCCGGCGGCGCACGCTCCGGCGCTGCAGCACACCGATCAGTGCGCCACGCACCCGCGCCAGCCAGCGCTCGTAGCGGGTCGGGTTGTGCACCACCCCGAGCTGGTAGAACGACGGGCACAGCACCGCGGCATGAGCGATCTCGCCGCAGACGCCGCATCCGACGCAGTCATCGGTCACCGTCGTGACCGGATCGGTGCGCAACGGATCGTCCGGCTCGCGCACCGTCAGCGCCGGGCAGCCCGAGAGGCGGACGCAGGAGCGGTCGCCGGTGCACAGGTCCGGATCGACGCCGAACCGTGCGCGCACCACTCGTTGCCGGGAGGCGCGGGCGCGCTCGAATTGCGGGCGCACGCGCCGCTGGCGGCTCAACTGGCATTCGCCTGCGGCGACGATCACCTTCGGACCACGCTGGCTGGCGGTGAGTGCCGTGCGCAGCGTCGCCAGGGTGGCGCTGATATCGTAGGGATCGGCGCGCCGGATCCAGCGGACCCCGACGCCCCGCACGGCGGCGGCAATCGGGTGATTGGCGTCGCGCTGTGGCGCCGCGTGGCGCGAGGACGGCAGGTCCTGCCCGCCGGTCGCCGCCGAGTAGTTGTTGTCAACGATGATCGTCAGCACGTCGTGCCGGTTGAACACCGAGTTGCCGATGCCACTGGTCAGGCCGTTGTGCCAGAAGCCACCGTCCCCCATCACCGCCACGGTCCGGCCGGGCCCGGCCCCGCCGAACGCAGCCGCGCTGGCAGTGCCGAGTCCATAACCCATGATGCTGGCACCCAGCGAGAACGGCGGCAGCGTCGCGAACGAATGACAGCCGATATCAGCGCTGATATGCAGCGGACCGCGCTCGCGTTGCAGCAACTTCAGCGCGGCGAACAAAGGCCGCTCCGGACAGCCGGTACACAGTCCGGACGGCCGCGCCGGAACCAGCGCGGCCAGCCGTTCCCGCTGTTCCGGCGCCAGCGTACTCGCCGCTGGCAGCGCCCCGGCACCGGCCAGCAACTCCGGCGCATGGCTGTGCAGGAACTCGCGGATCCCGGCGCGCAGGATCTCGGTCGTGTACTCGCCGGCGGCCGGCAAGGGCCCCTTGCCGACCAACTGTGGCGGGCATTCCATTCCGGACAGCACCCGGCACAGCGCCTGCTCGATGAACTCCGGCTGTCCTTCCTCGACGACCAGGACCGCCCGCCGGCCCGCGCAGAAACGCCGGATCTCATCGGCGACCAGCGGCCAGGTGACGTTCAGCACGTGCATCGGCACGGCGCTGTGGCCAAAGGCATCGGCGCAGCCGAGCAGCTCCAGCGCACGCAGCACGCTGTTATGCAGCCCGCCCTGCAGGATGATACCGATGTGCGGCACCGTGCCCGGGCAGGTTTCGTTCAATCCCCGCTCCACAATGAAGCGCTGCGCCGCCGGCAGGCGCTCGCGGATCTTGGCCTGTTCCTGGTCGAACGTGGCCGGCGGCAGGATGATGCGACGTGGGTCGTGCGCCGGCGCCGCCAGGGCAGCGCGCGCCGTGAGCGGCGGCGGCCGGTTGGCGCTGGCGATGAAGCGACCGTAGACGTGGCAGGCCCGCACCCGCAGCATCAGGAGCACCGGCGTATGGCTGGCCTCGGACAGCTCGAAACCCTGCTCCACGGCGCGGACGATCGCCGGCAGCGTCGGTCTGGGGTCGAGCAGCCACATCTGCGATTTCATCGCGAAAGCATGGGTGCGCTCCTGCATGATGCTGGAGCCCTCGCCATAGTCCTCGCCGAGTACCAGCAGCACACCGCCGGTGACACCGGCCGAAGCCAGGTTGGCCAGTGCGTCGCTGGCGACATTGGTGCCGACCGTTGATTTCCAGGTCACCGCGCCGCGCAGCGGGTAGTGGATCGATGCTGCCAGCATCGCCGCGGCGGTCGCCTCGGACGTCGACGGCTCGAAATACACGCCCAGTTCCTCGAGCAACGGCTGCGCGTCGGCCAGCACGTCCATCAGGTGCGAGACTGGTGACCCCTGGTAACCACCGACGTAGGCAACCCCGGACTGCAGCAGCGCCTTGGTGACGGCGTGGATGCCTTCGCCGCGGAACTCCGCGCCCGCACCCAGCCGGAGGGCTTCTACCTGACAGGTGAAGCTGCGCTCAGCCATGCTGGTCAGCCATCGGCATGCCGCCCGGCGCGGCAGCGCTCCGGCCGGTCACGCCGGGACCAGCGCCAGTACCCGCAACGGGCTGCCCGAGCCGTTCACGATCTTGAGCGGCGGCGCGATCACGACGGCGCCCGTCGGCGGCAGCCGGTCCAGGTTGGTGAGCTGCGCCAGGCCGAAGCGGTTGGCACCGTGCATGAACGTGTGGCACGGGAACATCGGCTCGAAGGTTCCGGCCTGCCCAGCGTCGGTGCCGACGGTCTCCACGCCAACCCCGAGGATGTCACGATCGTGGGCCAGGAAGCGCACGCACTGTGGATCGAACCCGGGCGTGTGCGGGCCATCCGCCTGGACATTGAGGTAGTCGGCGGCGCCCTGCCGCTTCGACCAGTCGGTACGGACCAGTACCCACGCGCCCGCCGGAATCCGGCCGTGGTGCGCCTCCCATTCCTCGACCATGGCACGGGTCAGCAGGAAATCGGGGTTGGCCTGCACCGCTGCGGTCACGTCCAGCACGCAGGCCGGACCAATAAAGCGCTGCACCGGGATGTCGTGGGTGGCGTTGCCCGGGTGATCACGCCCGCTGAGCCAGTGGATCGGCGCGTCGAAGTGCGTGCCGGTGTGTTCGCCACAGGTGATGTTGTTCCAGTACCAGGCCGGCCCCTGGTCGTCATAGCGCGAAATCACCTCCAGCGCGAAAGGCTGCGAGTTCGCCAACGGCGCTGGCAGGTTGATGATCGGCGTACCCGGCTCGAGCGGCACGGTCAGGTCGACCACCCGGACGCTGCCAGCAGCAATGCCGGCGACCAGCTGCGTCAGCAATTGTGCGGGCGCTGTGTCCATCTCGTCCTCCCCGTCCAGCGGCTTTCAGCTCCCTGGCGCCCCGCCTCCCGGCGGAGTGGGCCGGATGGCCACGCGGAATGCTGGCAGGCGCCGGTCAGAACGAGCGGCGCACTGTCATGCCGATCCAGCGCGGCGCCCGGTAAGCGACCTCATTGCAGCCGCACAACGTCGCGAGGCTGAAGCCGACATTGCCAGCGCGCTCGTCCGTCATGTTCCTGCCGGCCAGTGTCGCCTGCCATGCGCCATCCTCGCTCTGCCAGCCGAACTGCAGGTTCAGCAGGTAGTAGCTGTCGAACTGGTCCGCGGCGAAGTTGCGCAGGTTGTAGTAGAAGCTGTCCGACCAGCTGACATCCCCGCTCACCGACAGGTAACCGCCGAAAGCCGGCCACTCGTAGCGCGCCATCGCCATGAACTGCAGTTCCGGCGTGTAGGTGGGCTGAACGTCGCGGATCAACGGCCCGCCGACCCGGAGCGGCAGGTCCTTGACCGTGGCGTCGATCCACGACGCGCCGAGGATCAGGTCGAGACCGGATACTGGACTGAACTGCAGGTCGAAGTCCGCGCCGTAGTAGCGCGCATCGGCGTTCAGTACTACGCCGCTCACGCCGGTGAACAGGAACGCCTGGTAGTCCTTGTAGTCGTAATAGAAGACGTTGCCATTGAAACGGGCACGGCCGCCAGCCAGCGTCGACTTGAAGCCGACCTCGTAGCTGGTCAGCACTTCCTCGCTGTACGGAATCGCGCTGTCCGGAACGGAAATCCCGCCAGCCAGCTGGGCATTGAAGCTGCCCGCCTTGATGCCGCGCTTGACCGCGGCGTAGTACAGCAGGTCAGCGTTCGGCTTCCAGTTCACCTGCGCGTTGCCTGCCCACAGTGTATCGCTGGTGCTGTCGACGAAGGGCTGTGGCGCGCCGAACTGGTCGTAGCGGGGACCGATCAGCAGCGGCGCTCCCTGGTGCACTTGCAGCGAGTTCTGGGTGAAGTACAAGCTCTGGGTGAACCGATAGTCCTTCTCCTCGCGGATGACCCGCGCGCCGAAGAGCAGAGTCAGGTGCTCGCCCAGGTCGCGCTCCAACTGCCCGAACAACGAGTACGAGTCGGTGCGCAGGGTTGCGTCGGAGCCGAGATCGAACGGTGCGCCCGGCACCACGCTACCGCTCGGAAACTTCAGCCCGTTCAGCGAGGTCGTGTCGATCCGCACGTAGTACAGGCCACCGACCCACGCAGGTCCCCGTGCCCCCCCCTGCAGGCGCAGCTCCTGGGTAAGACTGTCGGCGTCGACGCCGGCGTAATTGACCGACTGGTTGGTCGGTGCGGCATCCACGTCCATCAGGAACAGTTTCTCGTAGTCCTTGTAGTCGGTGATCGCGGTCAGCCGCACGTGATCCGAGATGTTCCAGTCCAGCTTCCAGTTCAGTCCGAGCGTGTCCGTGCTGCTGGCGTCGTCGAAGGCAAAGTCCACCGAGATCAGGTTGCTGGCGGCGCTCGGGGTGACGAAGCCGAAGAAGTCGCCGCCCGCCACCGGCCGGCCGTAAAACTCGCCCGGGCCGCCGAACACCGCGTCATTGTTCAGATCGGTGCCGAGATCCACGCCGCCGGGTCCGATCGAGGCGCGGCTTTCACCGGGGGTTACGTCCCTCGTGTCGACGATCTCGAGGCCAGCACCGACCTGCTCGAACACGGCGATCGTCGGCTTCGACTGGTACGGACCGGTGGTCAGCCGACTGCGCGCGGCGTTGGCAGAAAGGCGCATCGACAGCCGGTCGCTCGGCTGGAACAGCAGCGTCAGCCGCCCCGCGACCGTGTCGTCGTTGCCCTGGTCCGCGCCGGCACCGGCCCCCGGTGCGCCACCGACCGCGCCGAGCGGATAGAGGTTCTGCAGCAGCGGATCCTGTCGGTTCCACAGGATCGCGGCGCGGGCCGCGACGGTGTCGCTGAGCGGCCCACCAATCGCCGCTTCGACCCGGTACTGGTTGGCGTCGGTCGGCGTGTCGAAGCGGCCCCAGCCGACGTCGATATACCCGTCCGCCGAGTCGAAGCTCGGCTGCCGGCTGACGAAATGGACCAGACCGCCGGTCGCGTTGCGGCCAAACAGTGTCCCCTGCGGACCCTTCAGCACCTCGACCCGGTCGATGTCGAACAGGCCGAAGCTCTGCGCCTGCGCGATCGCGATATAGCCTTCGTCGAGATACACCGCCACCGGCGCCTCGACGATGTCGTTGAAGTCCACCTGGGTGACGCCGCGGATCGTGTAGAGCTGATTCTGGCCGCCGTACGCGCCGCCGATGTGGACGCCGGGAGTGATCGCGGCAATGTCGTAGCTGCTCTGCACGCCGAAGGAGCGCAGTTGCTCGCCGCTCAGCACCGACATCGCGATGGCAACGTCCTGGATGTCCTGTTCACGCTTCTGGGCAGTAACGACCAGTTCCTCGAGCACCGTGCGCTGCTCAGCGGCGTGGCCGGTCTCCTGGGCCAGAGCCGGACCAGCCGTCCCGATCGGCAGCAGCAGTATGGCCGCTGCGGCGCGGCGCAACTCCGATACTGGCAGCCCGATGACTCGATTGTGCAGTACTGCGAAAACACCCTTGACCATTGCCCCCTCCCTCATGATCGGCGCCACGATCAGGCGCACTGCTGGCCACCCACGCACGCTCCCTTGCGTGATGGTAACGCCGCAGAATAGCGAAAATCAATAGACTGTCAATTGATTTATCATCCGTGGCTGTGGTACTGTGGGAGAGGCCGTGACCCGTACGGCCGGTCCCGCGAGGTGGAATATGAAGTTCAGCTGCATGATCTGGCCGCATTCCGGCTCTGACGTCGCTCCGGTCGTGCGGCTCGCGCGGCAGGCCGAGGACTGCGATTTCGAAACGGTCTATATCGGCGATTCGCAGATGATCTGGAACGATGTCTGGGTGTGCCTCGCTGCCTGTGCCGCAGCCACGCACCGGGTCCGTCTCGGCACCGGCGTCACTAATACGGCCACCCGGCACCCGGCCGTGACCGCCAATGCGGCAATGACGCTCAACGCCCTGTCCGGCGGGCGCGCCGTGCTCGGCCTGGGGGCCGGGGACTCAGCCGTCCGGACCGCCGGCTTGTCGCCGACCTCGCTGCAGACGTTGCGCGAACGCACCATCTTCATACAAGCGCTGCTGCGCGGCGACGAAGTCGACGCCCTGCCCTGGGGCGGCGAGGTGCGGGCCACCACCTGGGCGCGCGAGACCCGGGTGCGGCTGGTCGGTGCGGACCGCTGGGGCGCGCTGCCGGTCCAACTTGCCTGCATGAGCCCGAAGTCCGCACGGGTCGCCGGGGAATTGTGCGATGGCGTGATCGTCGATGGCCACATGGGCGGCAATGCGGAAGGGGCGCGCGCCACGGTAGCTGCTGCGACTGCGGGGGCGCTGAGCGCCGGACGTGATCCGGCGGCACTGCGCTTCATCGCCGCGATCGACGCGGCCATCGACGATGACCGTACCAGGGCTCTCGACCAGGTGCGGCCAACCGCGGCGCGCAACATCGCGCGCAAGCCATGGTTGCCGGACACGCTCGGCATTGCCCACGCGGACGTCGTGCGCCGCGTCACTGACTCGTATCAGTTCTATCAGCACCTCGACCTGACGGCGCGGCACCGGGAGCTCATCCCCGACGAGGTGGCGATGAAATGCTGCATCGCCGGCACGCCGCAGGACTGCATCGACAAGGGCCGGGAGCTGCGCGCGGCCGGGATCAACGAGATCTCGATCTTCGTCACTTCCCAGGACGAGGAAGGGTCCCGCCGCAATCTGGTCCGGTTCGCCGAGGAAGTGATGCCGCACGTCTGAAGCGTGGGCGGCGCCGCAAGGCTAGCCCGGATTTCTCACACGTCGTGGGCGCATCGGCCCGGTGAATGAGCGAAAATAGCTTTGCGACAAGGCATTTTCACACTCACTCACCGGGAGGTCCGCTGCGCGCACAGTGTACTGCGGAACAGCTGGAGTTTGCAGTCGTGGGGCGGCGGCGGGTGGTGGCCGCCTTTGATGGCGGAGCAGTCAGCTCGGATGCCGGGGCGCTGCTGCTGGGCAAGGCCGATGATGCGATTGGCCTGATCGATCGGCTGTCTGCCTGCTTTGAGGATCGGCGGCGAGCGGAGTTGATCGAGCACTCGGTGCGGACCCTGCTCGGCCAGCGGGTCTTCGGCCTGGCCCCTGGCTATGAGGACCTGAACGATCACGAGCAGCTGCGGCACGACCCGGTGATGGGCGCACTGCTCGGCAAGCTGGAGGCCCGGCGCGCGGATTGTGCGCCGCTGGCGGGCAAGAGCACGCTCAACCGCCTGGAGCTGCATGCGGCCAGCGGGGTGGATCGGTATCACTAGATCGTCCCGGAGCCCCAGGCACTGGATCGGCTGTGGGTGGACCTGTTTCTGGATGCCCACCACCGGGCCCCCGGGCAGATCGTGCTGGACCCGGATGCGACCGACGACCCGCTGCACGGCAATCAGGAAGGGCGCTTCTTCCACGGTTACTACAACCACTACTGCTACCTGCCGCTGTACATCTTCTGCGGCGAGCACCTGCTGCTCTCCAGGCTCCGGCCTGCCAACATCGACGGGGCGGCCGGGGCGCAGGAAGAAGTGGCCAGGATCGTGGCGCAGATCCGCGCGCGTTGGCCCACCGTGCAGATCCTCCTGCGGGCCGACTCGGGGTTCTGCCGCGAGCCGCTGATGCGCTGGTGCGAGGAAAACGCTGTGGATTACCTGTTCGGGCTGGCCCGCAACGCCCGGCTCACCCGCGCCCTCGGCCAGCAGTTGCGCGCTGCCGCACTCGAGGCGGCCAGGTCGGGCAGGCCCGCGCGCCGCTTCCGCGAGTTCACCTACCAGACCCGCAAGAGCTGGAGCCGGCGGCGGCGCGTGAAGCTGGCCATGAGCTCAGCCTGTCCCAACCAGAGCGAGTTCATCTCCGCCTGGCATGCCCTGAGCGGCGCGGCCCGCTGCAGCCGCACCCACGAACCAGAACACCAATCCCGCAATCACCGATCCGCTCTCGGGCGCAGCGGCGCAGCACTGTCGTCGAAAACAGCCTCCTGCAGGCCATCGGGCCACCATCACCGGCCCGGCACCACAGCACTTCACGCGAACCTCATCTGCCAGCGGGATCAGCCGGGCTGTGAGAAATCCGGGCTAGCTGCGTTCGTCGTCACCGGTCGTCGACAACAGGCTGTAGGCCGCCGAAATGCGTGCGGCCTCGTCGTAGAACCCAGTCAGCAGGTTGATCAGCTTGGTCGCGTCGCGCAGCTTCTGGTCCACGTCCTCGATGATCTTGGTCTGCTCGGTCAGGATCCGGCGGCGCAGTTCCGCGTAGTCATCGGTCAGCAGCCGGCAGCGCGCGGTCACCTGGAAGGCCAGCGTCTTGGCGGAGTGTTCGCCGGCCTTGCGACACAGGCCCATCTTGACCAACTTGCGCAGGCAATACTGCACGTTGGCGATGTCGTCCCGGTTGAGCTGGCGGGCGATCTGCGCGGCGGTCTTGGGACGGTCCTGCATGCGAATCACGTGCAGCACGACCAGCTCCGTATAACTGAGATCACCCATGCCGACCACCAGGCCGAGCTGCCGGATCCACCGCTCAAACGCCTGGTCGAAACGCAGAATGCTCCATTCCAGGTCGGTAGTCGCAGCCTCGTGTGGCGTCCGGGCCAGATGCCAGCCGCGATAATGTGCCTCCTCGAACAGTTGCTCGCGGCGCTCCGCGTCGCGGGCCGGCACCGGCCCGCGACGGCGCCGCGCCGCCGTCGGCGAGGCGGCTTCCGCCTTGTGCTCGGCCGTGCCACGGCGGTCGCCGCCTGCGGAGCTGATCCTGATCATGGGTGCCGATGATAGCGGACCGGCGCAGACCCGGCCACCCACGACAATCACTACACAATCCATCGATATTGCATATATAATCGGCGCAGCGGCACAGTGAGCCCGGTTTTGCTCGGCCGGCCGAAGGAGTGGTTCCATGGGATTGCGCGTCGGCGTCGATGTCGGCGGGACGTTCACGGACTTCCTGGTAGTGGACGACCAGGGCAATGCGCAGATCTACAAGACGTCTACCACCCCGCGGGATCCTTCTCTCGGTTTCTTCCGCGGTCTCGACAAGGCCGCCCGACATCGTGGGCTGTCACTCGATGAGCTTCTCGGCCAGGTCGACACCGTGGTGCACGGCACGACCATCACCACCAACGCGGCACTGACCGGCGATGGCGCCGTTACCGGCTTCATTACCACCAATGGTTTCCGCGATCTGCTCAACATGCGGCGCGGCCTGAAAGACCGGCAATTCGACCGGTACGCGCCGCCGCTGCCGCTGGTGCCACGCCGCCGGATCCGAGTCGTCGGGGAGCGGGTCCTGGCCAGCGGCGAGGTACTGGTGCCGCTCAATGAGGCGGACGTGCGGGCCGCTGCTACCTTCTTCCGGGAGCAGCAGGTCGAGGCGGTCGCCGTATCGTTGCTCTGGTCGTTCCGCAATCCCGCCCACGAGACGCGCATCCGCGAAATCCTCGAGCAGGAACTTCCCGGTATCTACGTGTCCCTGTCCACGGAAATTCTGCCGCAGATCCGCGTCTACGAACGCCACAGTACGACTGCGCTCAATGCCTATGTCGGTCCCGTGCTGACTCGTTACCTGCGGCGCCTGCAGGAGGAGCTGGAGCGCCGTCGCTACAGCGGCGCGCTGCTGATCATGCAGTCCAACGGTGGGGTGATGTCGCCGCAGCTGGCCGAGCGCTTTGCTTCGAATACACTGCTGTCCGGACCGGCCGGTGCACCGATGGCCGGTATTTTCTACGGCGGTACGCACGGCTTTCGCAACCTGATCACGATCGACATGGGTGGCACGTCGTTCGACGTGGCCTTGATCCGGGACGCTGAGCCCGCGGTCACCACTGAAGGCGGGCTGGGCGGGCACCGGATCGCCACCCCCATCCTCGATATCCACAGTATCGGCGCCGGCGGTGGCTCCATCGCCTGGATCGACAGCGGCGGAATGCTCGACGTCGGGCCCAAGAGCGCCGGTGCCGAACCCGGTCCCGCCTGCTATGGCCGCGGCGGCACACAGCCCACGGTGACCGACGCCCAGTACATTCTCGGCTACCTCGACCCGGCTCTGTTCGAGCAGGGCGAACTCGATTTCGACGCCGCCGCCGCCGCGCGCGTCATCCAGGAACGGATCGCCGGCCCGCTCGGCATGGATGTCGTCAGCGCCGCAGCCGGTGTCTACGAGATCATCAACAACAAGATGGCCGCCGCGCTCGGCGTGGTCAGCGTCCAGCGCGGCTACGATCCGCGCGAGTTCGTCCTGGTGGTCGCCGGCGGCGCCGGCCCGATCCATGCAGCACCGATTGCCCGCGAGCTGGGCATACCGCTGATCCTGATTCCGCGGGCGTCGTCGGTATTCTGTGCCGCCGGCATGCTGATCTCGGACCTGAAGCATGACTACGTCCGGACCTGCGCCCGCGAGTTCGACCGCATCGACCTTGGCGAAGTCGCAGCGCTGTACCGGGAGATGGCGGCCGAGGCGCGCACGACGCTGCTGACCGAGCGCGTGCCACCGGCGCGGATCGAACTGCGCCGCAGCGCCGATCTGCGTTACGTCGGACAGTTCAATGAGGTCGAGGTCAGCGTACCCGGTGATGGCGAGGTTGACAGCGCGACGCTGGCGCAGATGGCGGCGGCTTTCCACCAGCGCCATGATGCGTTGTATGGCTACTCAATGAGCGGCGCGCCGGTCGAGCTGATCAACCTGCGCCTCACCGGGATCGGCCGCGTCGACCAGCCGCATCAGGAGCGGTACGCACTTGGCCCGGCCGACGCCAGTGCCGCCCGCCGCGGTAACCGCCGCGCGTGGTTCGACGGCGGCTTCGTCGAGGCGCCGGTCTACGATGGTCTGGCCCTGGTTCCGGGGCACCACGTGGCGGGCCCGGCGATCGTCGTGCAGCCGACGACCACCGTCGTCGTGCCGCCGGACTTCGAACTGCTCTGCGATGAGTTCCGGAACTACCTGATGTACCCGCGCGGCCGGAATCCCGACGAGCTGTGCCGGGCGCTGCGTTGAGGAGCGCGCGCATGAACGCTGCCAGCACAATAGCGACGATTGACCCGATCCGCGTCTCGGTCATCGACAATCGACTGGACGCCATCTGCCGGGAGATCGGCCTGACGATGCTGCGTACCTCCCGGTCGCCGATCTTCTCCGAGGCCCGCGACTTCGTCACCGGCATCTTCGACCGCGACCTGCGGCTGGTGGCGCAGACGGCGTATATCCCGGTGCTGATGGGAGCGCTGCCCTACGCGATTCGCAGCATTGCCGCCACTTTTGCCGATGACATCCGTGAAGGCGACGTGTTCATCCTCAACGATCCCTACCGCGGCAACAACCACCCACCGGACATCACGATTGCCAAACCAGTGTTCTGGCAGGGGCAGATCGAGTTCTGGTCCGTCTCCAAGGGTCACCACGCCGACGTCGGCGGCAGCGGCGTAGCCGGCTACAACCCCGGTGCGCGCAGCATCTGGGAAGAGTGCATCCGCATCCCGCCGGCGAAACTGTACGCTGCCGGGCAGCTGAACCGGGCGTTGCTCGATACCATACTGCTGAACGTGCACCTGCCGTTCCTCGTCGAGGGCGACCTGCACTGCCAGGTCGGCGCTGTCACCATCGGCGAGCGCAACCTGCAGGCACTGCTCGGCAAGTACGGTCCGCAGCTGCTGCAGGCCGCGATCGGCCAGATCTTTGCGGCGGCTGAACGGCAGATGCGGGCGGTGATCCGCGGTCTGCCGAACGGTGAATTCAGTGGTGCGCGCTGCATCGACCATGACGGCATCAACAAGGACCAGATGATTACCGTGCGCGTGACTCTGCGGATCGAGGACGAGGCCATCACCTTCGATTTCTCGGCCAGCGACCCGCAGGCGGTCGGCTACGTCAACAGCACGTTGCCGAACACTGCCTCGTCGGCGTTTCTCGCTTTATTCATGTCGGTCGGTTCCGGAGTGCGCTGTAATGAAGGCTCGCTGCGCGCGCTGCGCGTGCTCGCTCCGCCCGGCAGCATCGTCAACGCCAATGAACCGGCGCCGGTCACCGGCTGCACGATCGCGGCGGCACAGGCCATCATCGAGGCGGTGTGGCTGGCGCTCGCGGAGGCCGTGCCAGAACAGGTGGATGCCTGCTGGGCGCGCTGGTGCGCGCCAGCCACGATGGGGTTCAACCCACGCACCGGCCGGTTCTTCGGGGACATTCACTTCATGAGCAAGGGCGGGGCCGGTGCGGCGTACGGTTTCGATGGCTGGGATCACCTCGGTACCGTGATCTGTGCCGGCGGGCTGCGGTCACCGGATCCCGAACTGCACGAGCTGGTCACGCCCTACACGGTGCTGCAGTACGAGTTCCGCCCGGACAGCGCCGGAGCCGGCCAATGGCGCGGCGGCATGGGCACGATCTATCGCTGGCGGGTCGATGCCGACAACATCGCCGCCGCCAATTTCGGTGGCGGCAACCGCCCGGAGACCGCGCCGTTCGGGCTCGCCGGTGGCAAGGCTGCACCGCCGCATGAGCTATACCTGCGCAAGGGAGACCAGATCATCGACGTCGATACCGAGAGTTTCTACAGCCTCGCTGCCGGCGACATCTTCGAAATCTATCAGAGCGGTGGCGGTGGCTACGGCGACCCGCGGCGACGGCCGGTGGAAAGCGTACGCGACGACGTGCTGGATGGCCTGGTCTCGGTAGAACGGGCCCGCCTCGACTATGGGGTCAGCATCGATCCGGATACGTTGGCCGTCGATGCTGCGGAAACCGCGCAGCTGCGGCATCCGGCCGGCGGGTCGCCACGCTGATCGGCCGGACGCCTGGCCTGAGCAGGGCAATCCGCCGGTGAGTTCCACTCCGTACCAGCCGCCGCTCGGAGCCCAGCGCTTCCTGCTGGAGCGGGTGCTGGGCTGGGATCAGTTGTTCCGGCTACCACGCTTCGCGCACAGCGATCCCGACGTTGCCGGCGCCGTCCTCGAGGAGGGGGCGCGATTCGCCGCCGGGATCCTGGCGCCGCTGAATGCCACCGGCGACCAGTACGGCAGCCAGCTCATCGATGGCCGGGTCCGCACGCCGCCTGGTTTCGCTGCGGCGTTCCAGCAGTTCGCCGCGGGGGGATGGGCCGGCCTTGACCTGCCCCGGCAGTTCGGCGGTCACGGTCTGCCGCTGAGCGTGCAGGCAGCGTTTGCCGAGATGGTCAATGGCGCGTGCGTATCCTTCGGCATGCTGCCGACGATGCTCAGGGCCGGGGCCTGGCTGCTGATCGAGCACGGCAACGGTGAGCTGGCGCAGCTGTTCGTACCGCAGCTCGCCGCCGGACTCGCCAGCGCAACGATCTGCATCACCGAGCCACAGGCCGGATCGGATGTCGCGCGCATCCGCACGCGGGCGGTGCCCGGCGACGGCGACCACTACGCACTGACCGGCGCCAAGATCTTCATCACCTGGGCCGACCACGAATTCACCGACCAGATCGTCCATCTGGTGCTGGCGCGCACCGGCGACGCAGCCGCCGGCACGCGGGGACTCAGCTTGTTTGCCGTGCCGCGGCTGCGGCCCGCCGACGGTGGCCACAACGGCATATCGGTACGCCGCGTCGAGCACAAGATGGGACTGAAGGCGTCGCCGACCTGCGCGCTGGATCTGGACGGTGCGATTGGCTACCGCATCGGCACTGAGGGTCGTGGCCTGCAGTGCCTGTTCACGATGGTGAACCTGATGCGCCTCGAGGTTGCGGTTCAGGGCGTGGCGCTGGCCGCCGCAGCGACCCGACGGGCCCTTCAGTACGCCTCCGAACGCCGGCAGGGTGGCGCGGCGATCGCGCCGCCGGTGGCGATCATCCGACATGCCGACGTTCGGCGCATGCTGCTGATCATGCGAGCCCGCACCGAGGCATTGCGCGCGCTGGTCTTCGAAGCAGCGTTCCAGCTCGATCTGGCCCATGCCGCCCGAACCGAGGCCGAGCGGACGGCGGCCCGCCAGCTCGCGGAGTTCCTGCTCCCGGTCTGCAAGACCTGCGGGGCGGAGGCTGGCTTCGAGATCGCCAGCCTGGCCCTGCAGGTCTTCGGCGGCCATGGCTATGTGACCGACACCGGCGTCGAGCAGTACCTGCGCGATAGCCGGATCATGGCGATCTACGAGGGAACCAGCGGCATCCAGGCACTGGATCTGGTCAACCGGCGGCTGGTGCAGGACGACGCGACGCGTTATCGGTTGTTCGCCGCCCGGATCCACGCCACTCTGCACGAATGCCGTGGCGACCCGGCACTTGGCGGGATACGCGAGGGCCTCAGTGCGGCCCTTGCCATCCTGGAACGCTGCAGCATGGTCCTGCTGGCGAAGACCGATGCCGACCGGCGCGACCTGGAGGCGGCTGCCACCGACTACCTGCAGTTGGTCGGGCTGGTAGGCGCTGCCTGGATGTGGCTGCGGATGGCCGCGGCGGCGGACAGAACAGACGCCCGGCAACGCGAGCTGGCGGAGTTCTTCGTTATCTGGCTGCTGCCGGAGGCGGCCGTCCGTGAGGCCCGCATCGTGGCTGGCGCCGCGCCGATCGATGCGCTGCCGGATGAGGCGCTGCGCGGCGGGTGCTGATCGTCGACGCTCCGGAGGTTACGATGCCCGACCTGCCACGAGACTATCCAACCGTTGTTCACATGCTGCTCGACGCCGCCGCGCGGGCGCCGGATCGCGAGGCGCTGGTCTGCGGCGAGGACCGCCTCAGTTACACGGAGTACCTGCGCTGCGTCGCGGGGCTGGCGCAGGAACTCGATGAACGGGGCGCCCGCGGCGGTCGGGTGGCGCTGGTCATGGGCAACTCGGTGGACATCTGTATCGCCAGCTTCGCGGTGCACATGGCCGGAGCGCAGCTGACACCGCTGAACCCCCTGTACACGGAGAACGAGCTCGGCCCGATGCTCGACGACGCGGACGTCAGCGTGCTCATCCACGATGATGCGGTGAGCACCCGCGTTGCCGGGCTGATCCGGCGTCTCAGCATCGAGCAGGTAATCGCGGTCGGCGGACCCGATGGCCGCCGCCTGACCGAATGGCGCGCGGGCGCCGACCTGACGCCACCGCAGCCGCTACCATTGGCGGAATCTCCTGGCACGCTGCAGTTCACCGGCGGCACCACCGGCCGGTCCAAGGGTGCGGACCTGAGCCACCGGGCGCTGGCCATCAATATCAGCCAGCGCGAGGCGCTGGTGCCGAATCGCCCGGACGTCGAGCGCATGCTCTGCGTAATGCCACTGTTCCACTGCTATGCGAGCCACATGTGCTTGCATGCGATGGCCTATGCCCGCGGCGCTCTGGTGGTGATGCCGCGCTACCATCCGGATGAAGTGATACGGCTGCTGCACGACGAATGCATCACATTGCTCGGAGCCGCACCGACGCTGTTGACCGGCCTGCTGAACTACCCGGCGTTCACCGGTCAGCGTTTTCCACTTCTGACCCGGACCTATTCCGGTTCAGCGCCGCTGCCGGAAGAAGTCATTCACCGCTGGGAATCCCTGACCGGCACGATCGTCATTGAAGGCTACGGCCAGTCGGAAGCCGGGCCGGTCATTTCCTTCAACCCGGTCGCCGGGCCACGCAAAGCCGGTTCGGTTGGTGTTGCCGTGCCGGACGAAGACCTTCAGATCGTCGACATGGAAAGCGGCAACCGGGTGCTGCCGGCGGGGCAACAGGGTGAGATCCGCATTCGCGGACCGCACCTCATGTCCGGTTACCGCAACCGCCCGGACGAGACCGCCGGAGTGTTGCGGGACGGCTGGTTGTACACCGGCGACATCGGCGAACTCGACGATGACCGCTATCTGTTCATCCGCGGGCGGAAGAAGGAGATGATCATCGTGTCCGGCTACAACGTCTTCCCGCGCGAGGTCGAGGAGGTGCTGCACGCCCATCCCAATGTCCGTGAAGCTGCCGTGGTCGGGCGGCCCGATGACTACCGTGGCGAGCTGCCGGTGGCATTTGTTGCGGCCCGTGCCGGGGCCGACTTGTCCGCGGTCGAGCTGACCCGGCACTGCGCCGGGTCCCTGGCGCCCTACAAGGTCCCGGCGGCGTTCAACATCGTAGCCGAACTGCCGAAGACGGCCGTCGGCAAGGTCGACAAGCTGGCTCTGGCGGCTCGCGTGCGCCTCACGTGAGGACGCCAGCGGCTCCGAGCTGCGCCCGGCGGATGAGCTGAGGGCTGGCGGGTGAATGCCCGGTGCGTGCGGCTGACCGCACCCGCGGCACCGTGCCGCATGTTCACGGGCAACGGCACAGCGGGATTGCGCCTGCCCGGCCGGTTCGTCAGCGCGTAGGATGCTTCGGCCGGAAAGCGTCCGGCTCCCGTGTGTGGGAGAACAGACGCTGGCGTGCGCCGGCGTAACCGCGACGGCGCACTCAACGACAACGAACGCAAGGGGGTGCGCGATGAGACGGTGGTTTCTGGTTGCGATGCTGGCTGCGCTGGTCGGCGTGTCCGGCCAGGCGGGGCCGGCCCGGGCGCAGGCGGCGCATCTCTCCGCCGAGCAGCAGATCGCGAGGCTCCCGGGCATCTACGCCTGGTCGGTCGACTCGCTGGACATCGACACACTGATGACGATCTTCAGCGACGACATCGAGTACGACCTCTCGGCCTACGGGTTGCCGGGTGCGCAGGGGAAGGACGCGGTCCGCAACATCTTCCTCGAGGTGGTCTTCCGTGGGAACCAGTGCTCCTTCATCAACATCTCGAGCATCTGGTCGAAGATCAACGGCGACGAGGCCATCGGTGGTGACTACTTCGTGCACGTGGGCATCAACCCGGTGACCAGTCCGCCGCTGCCACCCAACACGCGCCGGCAGACCGATGGGCGGCACATCTACCGCTTCAGGAAGGTCGACGGCGAGTGGAAGATCTCCTACATCCGGGGAGAAGTCTTCTCCCAGACCGTAGCGACCTTCGACCCGGCGCTGCTGTTCCGCTGCCCGCTGCCACCCGCCCGAACATCACATCGCTATCGCAGTGCGCCGCATGCCTGAAGTAAAGTAGACGGGCACGGGCAACGCCGCGTCCGCTGGTGGCGCGAAATGGGGGTCACATGAGCAAGGGAATGGACCGCAAGAAGGAAGGCAAGAAGAAGCCGCAGAAGACGCTCGCCGAGAAGCGCGCGGCCAAGCAGGCCAAGAGGCAGAGCCGCGGCTGACTGAAACCGGTCGGTTTCCTCCACCGGCTGGTTATTCGACCACGATGTTCCAGCGCTCGCGAAGCGCCTGCGCCGCTGCCCCGTGGATCGCCCGCTCCCGGGGCAGCAGCGCCTCGGCTTCGTCGTGCGGCCGATGCTCTGCGATTCTCGACGGCGGTGACAACCTGGTCCTGTACAACGAGGCAGCCCGAAGCCTGAATCTGCACGGTCGCATCAGAAATCGCGACTGACTAGATAGCTGGACATTCATACAGTCCCAGAATGGCAATCCAGACCGAGATCGAGTGGACGGACGCCACCTGGAATCCGGTAAGCGGCTGCACCAAGGTCAGCCCCGGCTGCGACCACTGCTACGCGGAGCGCTTCGCCGAGCGTTTCCGCGGAGTGCCCGGTCATCCGTTCGAGTCCGGTTTCGACCTGACTCTGCGCCCGCACAAGCTCGACGAGCCGCTCAGTTGGCGGCGGCCGCGGCGCGTGTTTGTCAATTCGATGAGCGACCTGTTCCACAAGGACATCCCGGTTGATTTCGTCGATCGCGTGTTCGAAACGATGGAGCGGGCAGACTGGCACCTGTTCCAGGTGCTCACCAAGCGAAGTTCACTGCTGCGCCGCTATGTGAATGCCAGATATGGCGGTGGGCGGGCACCACCGCACATCTGGCTCGGCGTATCGGTCGAAGACCGGAGGGCGCTCGTTCGACTGCGGCACTTGCAGGCGACTCGCGCCGCGGTCCGCTTCGTGTCGTTCGAGCCATTGCTCGAGGATCTTGGTCGGGTTGGACTGTGCGGTATCCACTGGGCCATTGTTGGCGGCGAGAGCACCCCGGGTCGGCGTCCCATCGAGGTCGCCTGGGTCCGCGGCCTGCGTGACCAGTGCCGCGCTGCAGAGATCCCCTTCTTCTTCAAACAGTGGGGCGGCGTTACCCCCCAAGGCAGGCGGCGACCGTCTCGATGGCCGCAGGTGGGCGCAATATCCAGCGGTCGATGGACGGGTCGGCTTCGGCAACGTTTTGCGGGCAACGTAAGACCACAAGGGTGGTCGACCAACGCTCGTGCCGAAATTGATCGTCCGCGCAGTAGCCGGACAATAGTCAGCGACCTGATTACCGCTGCCTCGACCCCGGCTGACCGGCCCGCCGCCGCCGCCGGGCTGGCCTCGGTGCCGCCGGCGCCCGCCCGCCGTCATCCGTCTCCACTCCCTCCTCGACGATATTCCAGCGCTCGCGGAACGCCTGCGCCGCCTCCTCGTAGACCGCCGCGTGGCGCCGCGACAGCAGCAGCGCTGACGGCGGGCAGACCCGCGCGCGGATCACGCCGAGGTCCTGCGCGGCGTCGAACAGGCTCGGGTACCAGCGCTCCCATTCCGGCAGCAGCGCCTCGACCCGTTCGCGCAGCCCCGGCATGGTCGGTTCCCTCAGTCGAGCACGACGCGGCGCAGGCGCAGCGCGTTGCCGACCACCGACACCGAGGACAGGCTCATCGCCAGCGCGGCGATCATCGGGCTCAGCAGCCAGCCGGTCAGCGGATACAGCACGCCGGCCGCCAGCGGCACGCCGAGCGCGTTGTAGACGAACGCGAAGGCGAGATTCTGGCGCATGTTCGCGACGGCCGCCTGCGAAACCGCCCGGGCCCGCGCGATGCCGCGCAGGTCGCCCCTGACCAGCGTGATCTGTGCGCTCGACATCGCGATGTCGGTGCCGGTACCCATGGCGATGCCGACCTCGGCGGCAGCGAGCGCCGGTGCGTCGTTGATGCCGTCGCCGGCCATCGCCACGCAGCGGCCCGCGGCCCGCAGCCTGCCGATCAGTTCCGCCTTGTCCTGCGGGCGCAGCGCGCCGTGTACTTCCGTGATGCCGGCAGCGGCGGCGACGGCCCGGGCGGTCGCGACGTTGTCGCCGCTCGCCATCACGAGCCGCAGTCCCGCGGCGCGCAGCGCCTCGAGCGCGGCGGGAGTCGTGGCCCGCAACGGATCGGCGACCGCGAGCAATCCGGCGAGCCGGCCGGAGGCCGCGACGAATACGACCGTCGCACCCTGACGTTGCAGTTCCGCGGCACGGGCCGCGAGCGGCGTGACCGCGATGCCGTGCTCCTCGAGCAGCGCCGCGCTGCCGAGCAGCACCGGTTCTCCAGCCACCTGACCCTCGACGCCCTGGCCGGTCAGCGAGCGGAACCCGCTGACCGGCGCCAGCGCGAGGCCGCGTTCGCGCGCAGCCGCCAGCACGGCCCCGGCCAGCGGATGCTCGCTGCCCTGCTCGAGGCCGGCGGCGAGGCCGAGCAGTCGCGGCTCATCGACACCCGGCACCGGCAGCGCCGTAACCAGCGCCGGCCGGCCTTCGGTCAGCGTACCGGTCTTGTCGATCACGAGCGTGTCGACGCGCCGCAGCGTTTCCAGCGCTTCGGCATCGCGGAACAGCACGCCGAGCGTCGCCGCGCGGCCGGTTGCGACCATCACCGACATCGGTGTCGCCAGCCCGAGCGCGCAGGGGCAGGCGATGATCAGCACCGCGACGGCGTTGAGCAGGCCGAACGTCCACGACGCGGCGAACAGGCCCCAGACCAGCAGGGTCAGGACGGCGATCGCGATCACCACCAGTACGAACCAGCGCGCCACGACGTCGGCGAGTCGCTGCATCGGCGCACGCGAACGCTGCGCTGCGGCGACCAGCGCGACGATCTGCGCCAGCACCGTTGCGGCCCCGACGCGCTCCGCGCGCATCACGAGGCCGCCGGTGCCATTCTGCGTCGCGCCGATGACCTGGCTGCCCGGTTCCTTGCTGACCGGCAGCGACTCACCGGTCAGCATCGACTCGTCGACGCTGCTCTGTCCCTCGAGCACGACGCCGTCCACCGGGATCTTCTCGCCCGGCCGCACGCGCAGGCGGTCGCCCGCCTGGACCTCGGCCAGCGGCACATCGTCCTCACGGCCATCGGCGCCGATGCGGCGCGCGGTCTTCGGCGCGAGGCCGAGCAGGGCACGGATCGCGGCGGAAGTGCGCGCGCGGGCGCCGAGTTCCAGGATCTGGCCGAGCAGTGTCAGTGAGACAATTACCGCGGCGGCCTCGAAGTAAACGCCGACCCGGCCGTGCGCGCGGAACGACTCCGGGAACCAGCCGGGGACCAGCGTCGCTGCGAGGCTGTACAGGAACGCCGCGCCGACGCCGGTGCCGATCAGCGTCCACATGTTCGGGCTGCGGTTCGCGATCGACTGCGCCCAGCGACGGAAGAACGGCCCGCCCGCCCACAGGACGACCGGCGCCGCGAGCAGCAGCTCGAGCCAGCTCCGCGCCGCTGGCGGCAGCGGGGTCGCATGACCGCTCATCGCCAGCAGCAGCACCGCAATCGCCAGTGGCAGCGACCAGCGGAAACGCCGCCGGAAATCGACGAGTTCCGCCGGTTCGCCCTCGTCCGCGGCCGGCTGCATCGGTTCGAGTGCCATGCCGCAGCTCGGGCAGTCGCCGGGCCCCGGCCGCACGACTTCCGGGTGCATCGGGCAGGTGTACAGCGTGCCGGGCGGCGCCGCGACCGTGGCCGCCGGCCGGTCGGCGTGGCAGCAGGAATGTGCCGGCGGCGGCGGCGTGTGGCAGCACGTTGCCGGCGGGTGGCCGTGTCCGGATGGCATCGCGCGGTCCAAGTTGCGAGAATCAGCAGGCAGCGTAGGCCTTAATGGCCACCCGCTCAACAAGGCCGCGGCGCGGCGCCCGGCCCGGGAGTACCGGTGTCATCCGAGCGCGACAGCGTCCTGCATAGCTGGTGCGTCCCGGCCCAGTGGGACGCACCGACCGTCACCGGCGGCCACGGCGCCTGGCTCGAGCTCGAGGACGGCCGGGAGATTCTCGACCTTTCCAGCCTCGCCGAGTGCAGCAACCTCGGCCACCAGCACCCGCGCGTCGTCGCCGCGATCCGGCGGCAGGCCGAGCAACTCTGCTTCGTGACCGCCGCGTGGGGCGCCGCACCGCGCCGCGCGCTCGCCGAGCGGTTGCTCGAACTGGCCGGGTTCGAGGGCGGACTCGTCTATTTCACGCTCGGCGGGGCGGACGCCAACGAGAACGCGGTGCGCATCGCGCGCCTCGCCGCCGGGCGGCCGGCCGGCCTCGTGATCACCCGCGACCGCTCCTACCACGGCGCCAGCCACTTCGCCATGGCGCTGTCCGGCGATGTGCGCACGCAGCATCAGGTCGAGGCCGCGGCCTGGGGCGTGCGCCATGTGCCGCCGCCGTACAGTTACCGCTGTCCGTTCGGCAGCACGACGCCCGCGGAATGCGGGCAACAGGCGGCCCTCGCCGTGGCCGACTGCATCGATACCGAAGGCCGCGAGCGCTGCGCCGCTGTGCTGATCGAGCCGGATGCCGGCAGCAACGGTATCGTCGCTCCGGATGGCTACTGGCCGCGGCTGCGCGCCGTGACCCGGGAACGCGGCGTGTGGCTGATCGCCGACGAGGTCATGAGCGCGTTCGGTCGCTGCGGCGAATGGTTCGCATGGCAGCGACACGGCACCGCCGGGCAGCCGGATCTGATGACGCTGGCCAAGGGACTGACCGGTGCGATGATCCCGCTCGGCGCGGTCGTGCTGTCGCGTGAGGTCGCCGGGCGCATCGCCAGCAAGCCGTTCCAGGCCGGCCTGACCTATTGCGGTCATCCGCTCGCCTGTGCCGCGGCACTCGCCGCGCTCGAGGCCTATCGCGACGAACGGCTGCTCGAGCGCTCGCGGGCACTCGGCCACGAACTGCTGCGCGAACTGCGCCGGTTGCAGTCCCACCATCCGGTCATCGGCGAGGTGCGTGGCGGCCATGGTCTGTTCGTCGTCGTCGAGCTGGTTGCCGACCGCATGACGCGCACACCGCTCGCGCCGTGGCCGCAGCAGCCGCCAGCGCTCGGCGCGCTGCTCGAGGCGGCGCTGGCCGAGGGAGTGTCATTCGGCGCACGCGGCAATCTGCTGCTGCTCGCGCCACCGCTGGTGATCGAGGAGCGCGAGCTGGCTCAGGCCGTCGCGCTGCTCGACCGGCTGCTGGCCCGCTTCTTCCCGTCGGCGTCACCGGAGCAGCGCGCATGAGTTTCCGCCTGACCTACGCGACGATGTTCGATCCCCCCGCGGAAATGCACGAGCGCTTCGAGGCGGCGCTCGTCCGGGTCAGCGCATCGCTCGACCGCGCGCACGCGCTGTTCATCAACGGCCGTGACCAGGTGCCGTTCGTGCACGCGCCGCGGGTCAGCCCGATCGACCGTGAGCTGGCGCTCGGCCGCTTCCCGGTCGCGCAGCCGGTCGAGGTCGAGGCGGCGCTCGCCGCCGCGCAGGCCGCGTTCCCGAGCTGGCGCGCGACACCGATGGCCGAACGGTTGCGCCTGCTGCGGCGCGTCGCCGATCTGATGGAGGAGCGGGTCTACGACATCGCCGCGGCGCTGGTGCTCGAGGTCGGCAAGAACCGGATGGAGGCGCTCGGCGAGGCGCAGGAGACTGTCGATTTCTTCCGCTGCTACGCCGACGACTTCGCGGCCCACGACGGTTACGAGCTGGCGCTGCCCGATGATCCGCTGCCTGGCTGCCGCTCGCACAACCGCAGCGTCATGCGACCTTACGGCGCGTGGCTCGTGATCGCGCCGTTCAACTTTCCGCTGGCGCTGGCCGGCGGACCGGCGGCTGCGGCGCTGGTGACCGGTAACACGGTGGTCGCGAAAACCGCGTCGGACACGCCGTGGGCCGGCCGGCTGCTGGCCGACTGCATCCGCGATGCCGGCCTGCCGCCCGGTGTGTTCAACTGGATCTCCGGCTCCGGCAGCGTGGCTGGTCATGCGCTGGTGCAGGATCCGCGCGCCGCCGGCGTGACCTTCACCGGCTCGGTCGCGGTCGGCCGGCAGATCCTCGCCGCGCTGGCGGCGGGGCCCTACCCGCGACCCTGCATCGCCGAGATGGGCGGCAAGAATCCCTGCATCGTTACGCAGCATGCCGACCTCGAGCGCGCGACCGCCGGCATCATCCGCTCGGCCTACGGCATGGGCGGGCAGAAGTGCTCGGCGCTGTCGCGGCTATACGTGCACGAGGCGGTGGCCGACGAACTGCTCGAGCGCCTCGCGCGCGCGATTGTCGGGCTCGCGATCGGCGACCCGCGCCGGCGCGAGAACTGGCTCGGCCCGGTCATTCACGCGCGCGCGCAGCAGAACTACCGGCGTGCGGTCGAAGCGCTGGCCGCCGGTGGCGCGACGCTGCATCGTGGCGGGCGCCTGCTGACTGACGGCGTGCTCGGCCGCGGCTGCTATGTCGAGCCGGTGCTGGCCGAGGCGCCGCCGCAGCATCCGTTGTGGCGCGAGGAGCTGTTCCTGCCGATCCTGATGCTGCAGCGCTGCCGCGATCGCGACGAGGCGATGCGGCTCGCCAACGATACGGCGCTTGGCCTGACCGCCGGCATCTACGGCTCGGCCGACGACGTCGCCTGGTTCCACGAGCACATCGAGGCCGGCGTGACCTATGCCAACCGCCCGCAGGGCGCGACCACCGGCGCCTGGCCCGGTTACCAGCCGTTCGGCGGCTGGAAGGGCTCGGGCACGACCGGCAAGGCGATCGCCTCCGCTTACTACCTGCCGCTCTACCTGCGCGAACAGTCACGCACGGTGGTCGAGTGAATGCCTGAATTCCTGACCCTGCAGGAAATGATCGCGCGCCATGTTCCGGACGGCGCCGCGGTCGCGCTCGAGGGCTTCACGCATCTGATCCCGTTCGCCGCGGGGCACGAGCTGATCCGCCAGCGGCGTCGCGAGCTGCATCTGATCCGCATGACGCCGGATCTCGTCTACGACAAGCTGATCGGCATGGGCGCGGCGCGGCGCCTGACCTTCTCGTGGGGCGGCAATCCCGGCGTCGGTTCGCTGCACCGGCTGCGCGATGCGGTCGAGCACGGCTGGCCGCGGCCGCTCGAGCTGGACGAACACAGCCACGCCGGCATGGCAGCCGCCTGGCGCGCCGGCGCCGCAAGGCTGCCGTTCGGGATGCTGCGCGGCTATGCCGGCACCGACCTGCCGGCGCACAACCCGCGCATCCGCACCGTGCGCTGTCCGTACACCGGCGAGGAACTGGCGACCGTGCCGGCGCTGAACCCGGACGTCACGATCCTGCACGCGCAGCGCGCCGACCGCGCCGGCAACGTGGCGATCACCGGCATCATCGGCGCGCAGCGCGAGGCGGCGTTCGCGGCAACGAAGCTGCTGGTCTCGGTCGAGGAAATCGTCAACGAGCTGCCGCCGGCGATGAACGGCGTGCTGCTGCCGCAGTTCATCGTCACCGCGATCGCGCTGGTGCCGGGCGGCGCCTGGCCGTCGTATGCGCAGGGGCTCTACGCCCGCGATAACGACTTCTACCAGCGTTGGGACGCGATCGCCCGCGACCGGGCGCGGTTCACCGCCTGGATGGAGCGGCATGTACTCGGCAGCGCCGACCATCGCGGCTTCCTCGCCAGCCTGCGCGCGGAGCCGGCATGAGCGACTACCGCCGCGAAGAAATGATGGCGGTAGCGGCGGCGCGGCTGCTGCCGGACGGCTGCGTCTGCTTCGTCGGCATCGGCCTGCCGGGCACGGCCTGCAATCTGGCGCGGCTCACCCATGCGCCGCGACTGGTGCTGATCTATGAGTCCGGCACGATCGGCGCGCGGCCGAGCGTGCTGCCGCTGTCAATCGGCGACGGCGAGCTGGCCGAGACTGCTGCCTGCGTCGTGCCGCTGCCGGACATCTTCAGCGATTACCTGCAGGCCGGCCGCGTCGATGTCGGCTTCCTCGGCGCCGCGCAGATCGACCGTTTCGGCAACCTCAACACGACCGTGATCGGCCCGTACGACAAGCCGCGGGTCCGACTGCCCGGGGCCGGCGGCGCGCCGGAGATCGCCGCGCATGCGCGCCGGTTGTTCGTCGTCATGGCCGCGACGCCGCGCAGCTTCGTGCCGGCGCTCGATTTCTGTACCAGCGCCGGCGCCGAGCAGGGCGGCGGGCTGCAGGCGGTGATCACGGATTTCGGCATCCTGCGGCCGCGCGGGGGCGACGGCGAGCTGGTGCTGGCAGCGCTCTATCCCGAAGCGACCGCCGCGGAGGCACGCGCCGCGGTCGGCTGGCCGCTGGCGCTGGCTGAAACTCTCGAGCAGGTGCCGCCGCCGACCGAGCTCGAACTGCGCACGCTGCGCGAACTGGAAGCCCGTACGGCCGCCGCGCACAGTCAACCCGTGGTGCTGGCGCTGCCGGCACTGGAGTCACAATGAGCAATCCGCACATCCGTACCGAGCTGCCCGGCCCGCGCGCCCGCGCGATGATCGAACGCGACACGCGCGTGGCCTCGCCATCCTATCCGCGCGATTACCCGTTCGTGATGTCGCATGGCCGTGGTACCGAAGTCTGGGACGTGGACGGCAACCGCTTCCTCGACTTCGCCGCCGGCATCGCCGTGTGCGCGACCGGCCATGCGCATCCGCGGGTCGTCGCCACGGTGCAGGCAGCGGCGGGACGCTTCCTGCACATCTCCAGCGACTACTGGCACGAGGAGATGACCGCGCTCGGCGAGCGGCTCACAGCGCTCGCGCCGTTCGGCGAGCCGGCCATGTGCTTCCTGTGCCAGTCGGGTACGGAGTCGGTCGAGGGCGCGCTGAAGCTGGCGCGTTACCTGACGCGCCGGCCGCGGATCATCGCTTTTCTCGGCAGTTTCCACGGCCGCACGCTCGGCTCGCTGGCGCTGACCTCGAGCAAGGTCACGCAGCAGGCCGGCTTCGCTCCGTCCATGCCCGGCGTCACGCATGTGCCCTATCCGAACGTCTATCGGCCGCTGTTCGCCGGCGCCGACCAGGGCCGCGCGACGCTCGATTACCTCCACATGCTGTTCGAGCGCAACGTGCCGCCCGACGAGGTCGCCGCGATCGTCGTCGAGCCGCTGCAGGGCGAGGGCGGCTATCTGGTGCCGCCGGCCGGCTTCCTCGCTGGCCTGCGCGCGATTTGTGACCGGCACGGGATTCTGCTGGTGTTCGACGAGGTGCAGTGCGGCATCGGCCGTACCGGGCGCATGTTCGCCTGCGAGCACGAGGGCGTCGCCCCCGACATCCTGACGCTCGCCAAGGGCCTCGGCTCCGGCCTGCCGATCGGCGCCGTCGTCGCGCGGCGCCGGCTGATGCAGCAGTGGAAGCGCGGCGCGCATGGCAATACGTTCGGCGGCAATCCGCTGTGCTGCGCGGCCGCTAACGCGACGCTCGATCTGGTGCGCGATGAGTACGCCGGGAACGCAGCGCGCGTCGGCAGCTACTTCATGGAACGGCTGCGCGCGTTCGCCGCCGGCTATCCCTGCATCGGCGATCTGCGCGGCCGCGGGCTGATGATCGGCATGGAGCTGATCCGGGCCGACGGTTCGCCGGCGCGCGAACTGGTGGATGCGCTGCTGCACCGGGCTTTCCACAATGGCCTGCTGCTGCTGTCGTGCGGCGTCAGCACGCTGCGCTTCATGCCGCCGCTGTGTGTCACGACCGCCGAGGTCGATGAAGCGCTGGGGCTGCTCGGCGTGGCGCTCGACCAGTCGCTGGCGGCGCAGGCGTGATGCGCACGGGCGCGGCGCTGTTCGTCGCATTGATCGCGGGCGCCGCGGCGCTGGCCGGCGCGGGG
Organism: Gammaproteobacteria bacterium; assembly: GCA_016882265.1. Taxonomy (GTDB): domain Bacteria; phylum Pseudomonadota; class Gammaproteobacteria; order Steroidobacterales; family Steroidobacteraceae; genus SCUD01. The sequence continues at coordinate 67,752 of VGVB01000004.1, read as the reverse complement.
CAGCCACGCGGCGGCCGCGCGCCAGTAGTCGATCAGGTCGACCTGCCGCACTCCTATTACTGGCGCGAGCTGTACCTGCCGCAGCCGACCACGGGGCCGTCGGCCGTCGCGTTCCTGCCGGACGGGCAGGAGCTCATTTACAGCATGGCCGGCTCGTTGTGGCGGCAACGACTCGGCACCACCGAAGCCACCGAGCTCACGCATGCCGATGCCGCGTACGACGACCAGCCCGACGTTGCCGGCGACGGCGGCAGCGTCGTCTTCACCCGCTATGACGGGCGAGCCATCGAGTTGTGGCTGCTATGGCTGGCGGATGGCCGCGAGCAGCGCCTGACCAGGAACGGCGGCGTCAACGTCGAGCCGCGCATCGCGCCGGACGGCCGCCGTCTCGTCTGGGTTTCGACCGCCGGCACCGGCCACTTCAACCTGATGATCGCCGACCTCAGTCCGGCGGGCCTCGGCAACATCCGCCCGCTGGTCGCCCCGCGCCGCAGCGCCATCGCCCGTTACTACTATTCGGCGCACGACCACGCCATCAACCCGTCCTGGTCGCCGGACGGCCGGACCGTGTACTACGTCGGCAACGCCGAGATCCCGTGGGGCAGCGGCTCCATCCAGGCGGTCGCCGCCCCCACGTCGAACCAAACGAACGTCCGGCACCTTGAAGAAACCACGTGGGCGGCGCGGCCGGAGCTGGCGCCGGATGGCCGGCGGCTGCTGTTCTCGAGCTACCACGGCCGGCCCTGGCACCAGCTCTGGCTGACGACGCCGCAGGGCGCGGCGCCGCTGCCGCTGACCTTCGGCGACTTCGATCGCCGCAACGCGCGCTGGTCGCCGGACGGCGAGCGCATTGCCTATATCAGCAACGAGCGCGGCAACACCGCGTTGTTCGTGCAGGAGTTCACCGGCGGCGCCCGGCAGGAGATTGTCGCGGCCACCCGGCGCTACCAGCGCCCCGCCACGACACTGGCGCTGGTCATTGGCGATGCCGAGGGCAAGGAACTGCCGGCGCGAGTCGCGGTGCTCGGCAGCGACTCCCGCTGGCACGCACCGGCCGCGGCCCTGCTGCACGGCGATGACGGCTACGACCGGACGCTGCAGCCTGGCGAAACCCGCTACTTCCACTGCGCCGCACGCTGCGAGCTCGTACTGCCCGCCGGCCCGGCGCGGCTCCTCGTCTGGCGCGGGCTGCGCTACCGGCCATGGCAGGCCTCGGTCGCGCTGCGCGCGGGCGCCCGCACCGAACAGCGGGTGACGCTGACCCTGCAGGACCTTCCGGCCGAGTTCGGCGCCTTCGTCAGCGCCGACCTGCACGTGCACATGAACTACGGCGGCCACTACCGGATGACGCCGGAGCGACTGCTGGCGCAGGCACGCGCCGAGGATCTCGACGTCGTCTACAACCTCATCGTCAACAAGGAAGAGCGCATCCCCGACCTCGCCTACTTCCAGCCAGCGCCGGATCCGGCGAGCGATGCCGGCACGCTGCTGCTGCACGCGCAGGAGTTCCACACCAGCCGCTGGGGACACCTCGGCCTGCTGCACCTCGCCGAGCAGTTTCTGCTGCCCGATTTCGCGGCCTACCGGCACACCGCGCTGGCGAGCCCGTGGCCGCACAACGGCGTCGTCGCCGACCTGGCCCACGCGCAGGGCGCACTCGTGGGCTACGTGCATCCCTTCGATTGGGAGATCGTGCCGGAACGCGAGAAGAGCCTGACCCACCAGCTCCCGGCCGACGTCGCGCACGGCAAGGTGGACTACCTCGAGGTGGTCGGCTTCTCCGACCACAAGGCCACTGCGCAGGTCTGGTACCGACTGCTGAACCTCGGCTTCCGGCTGCCCGCCGGCGCGGGCACGGATGCGATGGCGAACTACGCTTCGCTGCGTGGTCCCGTCGGACTGAACCGCGTCTTTCTCGATACCGGCGGCGCGCGCACGCCGGCCGCGCTGTCCGCGGCGCTGCGCGCGGGTCGCAGCTTCGCCACCAACTCCGCGCTGCTCGGCCTGAAGGTCGGCGGCCAGCACCCGGGCGGCGTCATTGCCGATGCGCGCGGGCCGCTGCCATACCGGATCGCGCTGCGCTCGCCGGTGCCGATCGGGCACCTCGAGCTCGTGCACAACGGCCGTGTGATCCGGCAGTTCGATCTCGCCGGCGACCGGCGCCAGCTCGACGCCAGCGGCGAGCTGCAGCTCGCAGCCGGCGGCTGGCTGCTGCTGCGCGCCTGGAACGACGCGGCCGATCCGCTGGTGCTCGATCTGTATCCGTACGCGACCACCAGCCCGATCTGGCTGGAATCGCCGCCCCCGCCGCCGGCCCCGGCGGATGCTGCCTATTTCGTCGCCTGGCTCACGCGTGTGATCACGGATACCAGGGCCAGCACCGATTTCAACAACGAGCGCGAACGGCGCGCGACACTCGATTACCTCGAGAGCGCGCAGGCGCGCTTCCGCAGACTCGCCAGCACCCCCGGCGGGCAGCCATGAACAGGGCATGGCTGCTGCTGGCGTGCTCACTGCCTGCGATCGCCGGCGAGGCCCGCTTCGGCGTCGATGACCTGCTGCGCATCGCCGAGCTGGCCGAGCCGGCGTTCGCGCCGGATGGCGAGGCGATCGCCTACAGCGTCACGACCGCCAACCTCGAGCGCGATGAACAGCAGTCCGACCTGTGGCGCGTGCACTGGCGCGGCGGCCCGCCGCAACCGCTGACCCATACGCCGGAGGCCAGCGAGTGGCTGCCGCAGTGGAGCCCCGACGGCCGCTGGCTCGCCTTCCTCAGTGACCGCGGCGAGGATGCGGAAACGCAGCTCTGGCGGATGCCGTCGGACGGCGGCGAAGCCGAACGCCTCAGCGATCTTCCCGGCGGAGTCGTTGATTTCGCGTGGGCGCCGGACAGTCGGCGTCTGGCCGTCATCGCTCGCGACCCCGAGCGAACACCCGGCAGTGCGAAGCCAGCGCAGCCGCCGCCGATCGTCATCGACCGCTATCAGTTCCGCGAGGACGAACTCGGCTGGCTGACCGAGCGGCGCCAGCATCTCTACCTGTTCGAGATCGACGACCGGCGCGCGACGCTGCTGACGCCCGGCGCGCACGATGAGCACCTGCCCGCCTGGTCACCGGACGGCAGCCGGATCGCCTATGTGACCAAGCGCGGGCCGGATCCCGACCGGCACCTGAACTGGGACATCTGGTTGATCGAGCCGCGCGCCGGCGCCGCCGAGCAGCGCCTGACCTCGTTCCCCGGCGCCGACCTCGATCCGTACTGGGAGTCGCGCCCGGCCTGGAGTCCGGATGGCCGCAGCATCGCCTACCTGCAGAGCGGCGAGGACCGCTGGATCTACTACGCACCGTGGCAGCTCGCGGTGATCGACGTCGCGAGTGGCGCGAGCCGGCTGCCGGCACCGCTCGACCGCTGCTTCGGCAAGCCGCGCTTCACGCCGGACGGGCGCGCGGTGCTGGCGCTGATCGAGGACAGCCGCGTTACCCGCCTGTCGCGCATCGAGCTGGGCAGCGGCCGGGTGACGCCGCTGACCAAGGGCCTGCGCTTCGACGCCGATTTCACGATCGCCGCCAGCGGGCGCATCGCCGTGCTGGGCGGCGATGACCGGCACCCCTACCGGCTGCTCGCGCTCACGCCTGAAGGCGAACGGCCGCTCGCCGATCACAACGAATTCTTCGCCGGCAAGCGCCTTGCGCCGGTCGAGCCCATCGCGTTCACGAGCGCCGACGGCACGCCGATCGAAGGCCTGCTGGTGCGGCCACTCGACTACCAGCCCGGCCAGCGCTACCCGACCATCCTGCGCCTGCACGGCGGCCCCGTGTACCAGTTCAGCCACGAGTTCATGGCCGACTGGCAGGTGTACGCCGCGCAGGGCTACGCCGTGGTCGCCGCCAATCCGCGCGGCAGTTCCGGGCGCGGTTTCGAGTTCGCACGCGCGATCTATGCCGACTGGGGCAACGTCGATGTCGCCGACGTGCTGGCCGCGGTCGATCACGCCGTCGCGCTCGGCGTCGCCGATCCGGCCCGGCTCGGCGTCGGCGGCTACAGCTACGGCGGCATCCTCACCGACTACGTGATCGCCCGTGATTCGCGCTTCCGCGCGGCCCTCGCCGGCGCCGGCGCCGGCAACTTCCTCGGCCTGTACGGCCGCGACATGTACGTGCGCGAATACGAGCTGGAACTCGGCCCGCCGTGGGCGGCGCGCGCCACCTGGGAGCGGCTCAGCTTCCCGTTCCTCGAAGCCGGCCGGATCACGACGCCGACGATCTTCTACTGCGCCGGCGCGGACGACAATGTGCCCTGCCTCGGCAGCGAGCAGATGTACCAGGCGCTGCGCTCACGCGGCGTACCGACGCAGCTTGTCATCTACCCGGACCAACATCATTCGCTGACCGTGCCAAGCTACCTGCGCGACCGGCTGCAGCGGCACCTCGACTGGTACGGCCGCTGGCTGCGGAGCGAGCAACCGGCGGACTGACTCACTGCCCGGAACTGACGACGGTCAGCGGCACGCTGACGACGTTGTTGCTCTCGTCGGACTCAGCGACTCCGTTGTTGTCGTCGACCACGATCAGGATGTAAGAGGACCCGAGGGGTAGTGTTCTTCGAGTGGGGGGGTAGATCTCCAGAATTTGATCTCCCCTGGAGTAGCTCGCGCCTGCGGCCAGACCACTGATCGACTGATAGCTTGAAGCCGAGTCATCCCGGCCAACTCTCGAATCGATGTCAGAAAACACTGCATCGCGGGACAGGTAATAGGCGACGCGGAAACTCCCGGAGTCCCCCGGCCCCTGGTTCGCGACTGTCCAGCCCGACAGCGTGAGACGTCCACCCGCATCGACGATGGATGAAGGCGTCACGGTGGGCGTGCCGCTCGTGATCACCAGGTCCGGCCGCAGAGGCAGCTCTACCGCCAGCGGAACGCTGACGAAGTTGTTGCCCTCATTGGACTCCGCGACGGCGTTGGTCCGGTCGACCAGGATCCCGATGTAGTACTTCCCCGGCGCGGTGAGCGCAGGAATCGTCAGGGTCGGGCTGCTCCAGTTGAAGCTCCCGCCCGCAGCGAGGCCGCTGTTTGAATTGCCACCCAGATAGATGTCGCCTGGCGTGATGGCTGCATCGGTGGAGAGATAGAAGCCGTTCGAGAAGCCCCCAACGGGGTCCGTCCCCGGGTTGCTGACCCGCCAGGCCGAGAGCTGGACGGTCTGGCCCGCACGAACGTAGTTCGGTGTTGCCGTCGGCACACCGCTGGCGATCACCAGGTCCACCTTGGTCAGCGTCGCAGCTATCAGCGGGGCACCACCCGCGGAGAGCACGGCCAACAAGACCACAGTTCGAGCGATGCTGCCGGCCGTTCCCGGGTTTCGGTCAGGCATGACACTCCCCCTCTGCGACAGCAACCAGCCGCCCCGCTGCATGGATGCGACGGAGCCTGTTGATCGCTGATTTCGTCTTTTGTCTTCTTATACACCGGGCGCCGCGAGGCTGACAAGCAGCGACGGGATACTGGTGCTCCGCTGGCGCTGCCAGCAGCGGGCTCTCGAGTTGTGGTCAGGACGCTGCAATCTCGCGAGGCCGAGGCAACGGATCATCCGGATTGTGGATGGACCGGATCGGCCGCTATGGCACCTGGCAGCCGCCTTTGGCAGGATGCGTCCATGGCCGGCTCCCGGATGGGCAGACAGATCACGGAAGTCCTTGCGGCACTCGAACAGGCGCAGGCCGCCGCGGCACTGATCGGCGGGCTCGCGCTCGCACCGCATGGTGTGGTACGAGCCACGCAGGACGTGGACCTGCTGACCGACAGCACCGCAGCCGATGCGGTGCACCGCGAACTGCTGGCGCTCGGTTATCGCTGCATCCATCGAAGCACTGACGCCGGCAACTACGTTCGGGGCGACGAGCGTGTCGCCCTGCTCTACGCGCGCCGGCCCGCGGCCCGCAAGCTGCTCGCCAGCGCCACGACCCACGCCACGCCGTTCGGGCAGCTCCGGGTCATCGGCCTGGCAGGCCTGATCGCGTTCAAGCTGCAGGCGCTGGTCAACAACCCACGCCGGACGCAGGACCTGGAAGACATCCGGGCCCTGCTACGAGTCAACCGTGATAATCTGAATCGCGCCGAACTGCGGGACTATTTCCGCCTCTTCGACCGGGAACCGCTGCTCGATGAATTGCTCGCCGAACTCGACTGAGCCGGAAGTGACCACCGGGGCCCGCCATCTGCTCGCGGCCAACGGTGGGCTGGAGCAGCAGCTCGGCCGCCCCGCCGACCCCTTCGCCGCACTGGACGACCTGATGGTGGTCGTCGAGGCCTTGTGCCCGCGCTGGCCTGCCCGCGAACCCTGCGGACCCATGCCGAACCTGCGACTGTAGCGCGGCGCTGATCGGCGAACGCGCGTCGCGGCTCAACCCCGCGGCACGAGCGGCAGGCGGCGCGCCGGCTTGCCGGTCAGTCGCCGCAGTGCATTGGCGACCGCCGGCATGATTGGCGGCGTGCCCGGCTCGCCGACGCCGGTCGGCCGCTCCTCCGAGGGCATGATCGCGACCTCGACCTCGGGCATCTCGCCGATGCGCAGCGTCCGATAGTCGTGGAAGTTCGATTGCCGCACGCCGCCGCCCTCGTCCAGCGTGATCGCGCCAAAGAGTCCGGCGCCGAGGCCGAAGCCGATACCGCCCTCCATCTGCGCGGCGACGATGTCCGGGTTCACCGCGCGGCCGCAGTCCACCGCGCACCAGACCTTGTGCACACGCGGTTCGCCGGCCGGACCGAGCGAGACCTCCGCGACCTCGGCGACCCGGGTGTTGAACGAATAAACGACTGCGACGCCGCGGGCGCGGCCGGCCGGTGGCGGGCTGTCCCACTGCGAGATTTCGGCGACGCGCCGCAGCACCGCGGCCATGCGCGGTTGTTCCGCGAGCAGCTCGAGCCGTCCGGCGACCGGATCCTTGCCGGCACGTTCCAGCAGCTCGTCGATGAAGGTCTCGACGACATAACCGGTGTGCGTGTGGCCGACCGAGCGCCACCACAGTACCGGCACCGGTGATTTCGTCACGTGCACGGAGACCTGCAGGTTCGGCACTGCATACGGCAGGTCGGCGGCGCCCTCGACCATGGCCTGGTCGATGCCATTGACCATCGCGCCTTCGAAGCTCGAGCCGGCCAGGATCGAGCGCCCGGCGATGACCTGCTCCCAGGCGACGATCCGGCCCTCGGCGTCGATCGCGCCGCGCAGCCGGTGCGCCATCTGCGGCCGGTAGAAGCCGCCGCGGATGTCGTCCTCGCGCGTCCACAGCAGCTTCACCGGGCGCCGGCCGCCCGCGGCCATGAACACCGTCGCGGCCTCGGCCGCGAACTGCGAGCCCTGCTGCGCGCGCCGTCCGAAGCTGCCGCCCGTGAGCATCGTGTTGAGCTGCACCTGCTCCGGCCGCACACCGCAGACCTGTGCGATGACCATCTGGTCAGCGGTCTGGATCTGGCTGCCCATCCAGACCTCGATGCCGTCGCCGCGGCGCTCGATGACCGCATCGAGCGGCTCGAGCGGTGCGTGCGCCAGATACGGGAAGGTGTATTCGGCCTCAATGAACTGGTGGCCGGCTGCAAGGGCAGCATCGACCGCGCCCCGCTCGGCCGCGACCTGGCCGCGGCTGCGCACCAGCGCGAGCGCTTCCGCCTCGGTCGCCGCGGTCGAGCGCAGCTCCGCGGCCGCCTCGTTCCAGCGGACCGTGAGCGCCTGCCGGCCGCGCAGCGCGGCCCAGGTGCTGGTCGCGTACACCGCCACGCCGAAGTCCGTGCCGCGGACGTCGACCACGCCGCGCAGCTCGCGCGCGGCGGCATCATCGAAGGACGCGAGCGTCGCGCCGAACTTCGGCGGATGCGCGACGACGGCGACCAGCATGTCGTCGCGACAGACATCCAGCGTGTACTGCGCGCTGCCATCGGTCCTGGCGCGCGTGTCCAGCTTCGGGAACTGGCGGCCGATGTAGACGAAGCGATCCGGCGTCTTCAGTACCGGCTCCGCCGGCGGCGTCAGCTTCGCGGCCGCCGCGACGAAGTCGCCAGCGCTCGGCGCGCGCCGGGGCCGGCGTGGCGGAATCAGCCGGCTTCAGCGGGTCCACGGATAGCCCAGCGCGTCGCGCTCGCGCGCGAACGAATCGAGGTGCGCGCGATACGCAGCCAGAATGCCGGCCCCGTCACGCCCATCCGCGGCAGCTTCGGCGAGCCAGCGCTCGATGTAGCGTTCGCCCGCGGCGGCGAGCTGCGCGCGCCCGGCCGGGCCGAGCGGCGTCACCGTGATGCCCGCACCGCTGCTGCCGGCCAGCATCGCCGTGCGCGCGTCCGCGTTCGCCGTAACCATGCGGCCGGCGAAATCATCGACGAAGTCGGAGGCCACTTCCGCCAGCACGCGCCGCTCGGCCGCCGACAGGCGCGCATGCGCGGCCGCGTTCATCACCACGCCAAAGGCGAGGTTCTGGCCCCAGTCGAGCTCGAGCACATGGCTCGCCACCTCGTACTGCCGGTAGGCGAGCATGCCGTAATAGTAGTTCTGGTTGCAGTCGAGCAGCCCGGCGGCCAGCGCCTGATAAACCTCCGGCTGCGCCATGCGCTGCACCCGCGCGCCGAGGTCGGCGAGGATCCTCGCGTACGGTCCCGAGCCGCGCACTTTGACCCTGGCCAGAGCGGCGAGCCCCGGCAGCTCGCGCGTACAGAGAAGCTGGATCGGCCCGGTGGAGTAGTTGGTCAGGTACACGACACCGGCGCGCGCAAACTCCGCCTGCAGCTCCGGATGCGTGGTGGCGAGCGCATGCATCGCGCGCATGCCGACCCAGATGTCGGCGTCGCCGATCGGCAGATCGCCGAGGTTGTAGCCGCGCAGCACGCGCGGCGCGGTCCAGCCGGTGATCGAGGCGAGATCCGCGACCCCGTCGGCCGTGCCCTGCAGTGCGGCATTCGCGCCGAGCAGCGCGCCGCCCCAATGGAAACGGATCGTGAGCGTCCCGCCGGAGCGGCGCTCCAGTTCCGCCGCAAACCAGCGCAGCGCCGCCGCACGCGGGCCGCGGTCCGCGCCGAAGTCCGCGAACAGCAGGGTGCGGGCGCCGGCGACCGGTGTGCCAGCGAGCAGCAGCGCGCCAAGCAGGGCCGCGGCGCGCAATCGTGATCGCGGGACATTCGGCATCGCGCGGCCCTTGGCCGAAACGCGCCGTCAGCGGCCCGTGAAGCGGGGCTTGCGCTTCTCGTTGAAGGCGGCGATGCCCTCGCGGCGGTCGGCGGTCTCGATCAGCGTGCGGTACAGCTCGCGCTCGCGGCCGAGCCCCTCGGTCAGCGGCAAATCGTCGGTGGCCCGAATCGCCGCCTTCGCCGCGCGCACGGCGAGCGGCGCGTTGGCCGCGATCGCACCGGCCAGCTCGATGGCGCGCGGCAGCAGCCGCTCTGGCGGGTGCACCTCGTTGACGATACCCCACGCGCAGGCCTCGGCCGCGCTGAACACCTGCCCGGTCAGGATCTGCTGCGCCGCGCGCCGCCGGCCGGCCGCGCGGGCGAGGCGCTGCGTGCCGCCGAGGCCGGGCATGATGCCGAGCGTTACTTCGGTGAGCGCGAAACGCGCCGTATCGGCGGCCAGCGCGAAATCGCCGATCAATGTGATTTCGAGGCCGCCGCCGAAGGCCGCGCCGTTGACCGCGACGATGACCGGCAGCGGGCAGGCGCGCATCGCCGCCGCTGCTTCCTGGAACGCCTGGTGCTGCGCCTGCCACGCCGCGAGGTCCATGTTCAGGCGGTCCTTGAGGTCGGCACCGGCGCAGAACGCCCGCTCGCCGGCACCAGTCAGGATCAGGCAGCGGCAGTCGGTCCCGGCGCCGATGGCCGTGAAGGCCTGGGCCAACTCCTGCGCCAGCGCCGTGTTCAGCGCGTTGGCGCGGTGCGGGCGATTGAGGCAGAGCACCGCCACGAACTCCGCCGGCCACTCGAGGGCGAGGTGCTCCCAGGCGCTGCCCATCAACGGCTCGTCCCGACCGACCGCGGTCTCAGGTCCAGGCCCGCAGCGCCGCGAGCATCGCGCCGAAGCCGACGAACAGCATGGAACCGAGGCGGATGGTCATCGACAGGCGCAGCACTTCGACGAGCGCCAGTCAATTCTCGACGTCCTGCCGGAGAACCTGCAGGCCCGCCTTGGTAGCCGGCGTCGTGCCCATGTCCCGCTCCATCGAATCGACGACGGCCCGCGCTTTCTCGCCGGGGACGTTGCTGCTCACCAATGCATCATACAACGAGTACAGATAGTCCATGGCCAGCGTCCTCACTGCGCGCCGACCTTGCCCGGCGTCCTGCGCTACGACATCCGCCTGCACCCGGTGCCCGGAAAAACCAGCGCCAACGACCGGATTCTCAGCGGCGCGGTCATCGGGCCGTGGTCAGCCGCCCACCCCCAGCCGCCAGCGCAGGAACATCTGCAGGTCGGCGGCGTCGCGGATCCGCAGCTTCAGCGGCTTGCCCTGGCCGTGGCCGGCCTCGCGGTCGACCCACAGCAGCACCGGCCGCGCATCCGGCGCTTCCGCCACTGCGGCCTGCAGTCGCGCCGCCATCTTGCGCGCGTGCAACGCGTGCACGCGCGTGTCGTTCTCGCCGGCGGTGAGGAAGATCGCCGGATAGCGCGTGCCGGGCTGCACTCTCTGGTACGGCGAATAGCCGAGCAGCGCGGGGAACTCCTCGGGCTTCTCCGCGGAGCCGTATTCCGGCACCCAGTAGCGAGCCATCAGGAAGTTCTGGTAGCGCAGCATGTCGAGCAGCGGCACCTGCACGAGCGCGGCCTCGCAGAGGTCCGGCCGCTGCATCGCCACCGCGCCGGTCAGCAGGCCGCCGTTCGAGCCGCCCTGGATTGCGAGCCGCTCGCGGCGCGTGTAGCCGTTCGCGACCAGCCAGTCGGCCGCGGCGATGAAGTCGTCGAACACGTTCTGCTTGCTGGCCAGCATGCCGGCCTCGTGCCAGGCATCGCCGTATTCGCCGCCGCCGCGCAGGTTCGGCACCGCGTAGACGCCGCCGTCCTCGAGCCACGGGAACAGCGTCGCGCTGAACGCCGGTGTCAGGCTGACGTTGAAGCCGCCGTAGCCGTAGAGGATCGTCGGCCGCGCGCCATCCGCCTTCAGCCCCTTGCGATGCACGAGGAACATGCTGATCCGGGTGCCGTCCTTCGATGGATACCAGACCTGCCTGACCTCGATCGCTGACGGATCCACCGGCACGTCGGGGCGTTCCCAGATCTCCGGTTCGGCGCGCGGCCGCGTGAGATCGACGCGGAAGATCGTGTCCGGGTAGTTGTAGCTCTCGAACGACAGGAATCCTTCGGTCGATTCCTCCTGCGCGGTCAGGCTGGCCGAGCCGATGCCGGGCAGCGCCAGCCGCCCGCGGCCGCGGCCGTCGTAAGCAAAGAGCTGAATCGCGCTCGCCGCCTTCTCGAGATACGTCACCGCGAGTACGCCGCGGCCGAGCGCCATGCTCTCGATGGTCGCGTCCCTGCGCTCCGGCACCAGCACGCGGCGCACGCCGCTCGCGAGTTCCACGGCGTCGATGCGGCCGTTGGATGCGCCCTGCGTGGTCTGCAGGAACAGGCGCCCGGCGACCGCGGTGCCAAAGATCGTGCCCTCCTGACCGACCGAGATCGCCTGCTTCTCGAGCACGCCGGTGGCGAGGTAGCGCTGGAAGTCGGCGACCCACAGGTCGTTGCTGCGGGTGCCGGTGAAGTACATCAGCACCAGCCAGCGGCCATCGCGCGACAGGCTGGCGTACGGGCCCCAGGTGGTGGCGAGCGCTTCGTTCTCCTCTTTCGTGTACTGGCGGAACAGCACCGCGTCGCTCGCGACTTCGCTGCCGAGCCGATGGAACATCACCTGGCCGCTGTACGGATCCTTCGCGTCGCGCAGATTGCGGTAGACGAAACCGGAGCCGTCCGGCAGCCAGTCCGGCGCTTCGGTGCGGTTCGGGATCTCGAGCGGCAGCGTGCTCGCGCGCTCGACGTCGTACAGGCGCAGGGTCGTGTTCTCGTCGCCGGCGCGGTAAGTGCCGTAGGCCACCAGCCGGCCGTCCGGCCCCGGCGCGATCCAGGTGATCGTCGTCAGGCCGGAAGGATCGAGCGCGGCGGGATCGAGCAGCACGTGCGTCGCGCCGCGCACCCCCTCGCGCCAGTACCAGACCGGCTGGTTCTGCCTGCCCTCGCGCTTCGAGAAGAAATACCGGCCGCCGCGCTCGAGCGGGCTCGTCACGCTGCCGATTTCCATCAGCGGCCGCAGCCGTTCCTCGAGCGCCGCGCGGCCCGGCAGACCATCGAGCAGCGACCGCGTGTAGGCGTTCTGCGCGTCGGTCCACGCGGCGACCTCGGGCGTCACTTCGCCCATGCGCTCCGGATTCGCGTTGTCGCCTTCGAGCCAGCGGTAGGGGTCGACGACTTCGACGCCGTGCAGGGTCTCGCGAACGGGTTCGATGCGGGTGGCTGGCGGCAGCGGCATGGGCAGCGGTTCCTGTTCCTGCAGTCGGCGGTAGTGGGCGAGCAGCGCGGTCAGTTCGGCCTGCGGCAGCGCGACCGCGCGGTGCCCGGCATTGCCCTCCATGTCCCGCCCGGCCACCAGTGCGTTGACTATCGCCTCTTCGGTCGCCTGCACGGTGGCCGCAAACAGCGGATCGAGCGCCGCGTTGCCCATGAACTCGGCGAGCGCGAGACCGGCAGTGCCGGTCGCCGCGCGGTTCGCGGTCGAGAACGCGATGAAGATGTCGCCGGAGCCGTTGCCGGCCACCGAGCCGAGGCGCGCGAGACCCATGCTCGCGCGCCGGGCCAGGCGCTTGAGCTGGTGCGGTAGCAGCGGCGCGTCGGTCGCGACGACGATGATGATCGAGCCGGTTTCGCCCTGCGCCGGTTCGTCGAAGATGCGGCCCGCCGTCAGGTGCTCACCGACCGGTACGCCGGCGATGCGCAGGTTGTCGCGCGCGCCGTGGTTGGCCTGTACCAGCACGCCGACAATGTGCTCGCGGCCGTCGCTGCGCACGCGCCGCGAGGCGGTGCCAATGCCGCACTTGAACTCGTAGCAGATCGTGCCGGTACCGGCGCCGACGTTGCCCTCGGCGACCGGGCCGCTCGCGGCACCGTCGAGCGCCTGGGTGACGTGCGCGGGCTTGACGTGAAAGCCGTTGATGTCGCTCAGGTAGCCGTCCCAGGTTTCGGCCACAACCGGCAGCGACCACCAGTAGCCGCTGGCGTCGGCATCGCCCTGCGCGACGCGCCAGCCGATCACCGCATCGCGCACCACGCCGACGCTGTGCGTGTTGGTCAGCACGATCGGGCCCTCGAGTTCGCCGGATTCCTCGAGCCAGGCGGTGCCGGTCATTTCACCGTTGCCGTTCAGCGCGAACCACGCCCCGAACGCCGGCCGGTCGCGGCTGTCGCGGCCGCGCGGCAGGACTGCGGTGACGCCGGTGCGGATCCTGCGGCCGCCGGTGGCATCGGCGATCAGCGTCGTGTGGCCGACCGTGACGCCGGCGACATCGGTGATGGCGTTCCACGGCCCCGGCTGGCCGTCGAACGGTACGCCGAGGTCGCGGGCGCGGGGTGCGGCCTCGCCAACTGTCGCGACAAGCGTCAAACTCAGCACCAGTCCGGGAATCCTGAGCATGGCGATACCTGTGTTGCCCGCCCCCCATGCTAGCGCAGCACGACGCCTGATGGCGCAGGCCGCAGCGGCCACCGTCGCTGCCGGCCTCGTGTTGGCCGCTCCGCCGGCGCTGGCGGAAACACTGCTGGTCCGCGCCGGGCACCTGCTCGACGTCGAACGCGGCATCGTTCTCGTGGATCAGGCCATCGGCATCGTGGACGGCCGGATCGCGGCGACCGGCCCCTGGGCCGACCGGGCCGCGGACGCGCGGCCGCCGGACATCGACTGGTCGGCCTACACCGTGCTGCCGGGCCTGATCGACCTGCACACCCACCTGATCGGCGACCTGTTCGGCGCGGATCCGGCGCAGCCGCTACGCAGCTCCCCGGCGCGCGAGGTGCTGCTGGGCGCGGCGCATGCGCGCCAGACGCTGGCCGCCGGTTTCACCACTGTCCGGGACGTTGGCAGTTACCGCGCCTTCCTCGACGTCGAGCTGCGCGATGCGATCAACGCCGGCCTGGTGCCAGGTCCGCGGATGTTCGTCGCCGGGGCCTACGTCACGGTCAGCGGCGGCGGCGGCGAGGTCACCGGACTGCCGCCCGGCCTGACGCCGGCGGCGGACATGCGCCGCGGTGTCGCCGATTCGGCCGACGAAATCCGCCAGCGTGTGCGCGAACTGCTGGCCGGCGGCGCGGACTTCATCAAGATCATCGCAACCGGCGCAGTGCTGACCGAGGGCACCGAGCCTGGTGCCTCCGAGTATGACGAGAGCGAGCTGCGCGCCGCCGTGGAGGAAGCAGCCCGGGCGGGCAGCTACGTGGTCGCCCACGCGCATGGTGCGCGCGGCATCCACGACGCCGTGCGCGCCGGCGTGCGCAGCATCGAGCATGGTTCGCTGCTCGACGACGAGGGCATCCGGCTCATGCGTGAGCACGGCACCTGGCTGGTCGCTGATGTCTACAATGGCGACTACATCGCCGCCGCCGGCCGGCGCGAGGGCTGGAGCGCCGCGGTGATGCGCAAGAACGAGGAGACCACCGACGCGCAGCGCGAGGGCTTCCGCCGGGCGGTGCGGGCTGGCGTGCTTATCGGCTTCGGCACCGACAGTGGCGTGTATCCGCACGGCGAGAACGCACGGCAGTTCGCCTACATGGTGCGGTACGGCATGAGTCCGCTCGAGACCATCCGCGCCGCGACCAGCGGCGCCGCCACTGCGCTCGGCCGCCAGCACGAACTCGGCTCGGTGGCTCCCGGCCAACGGGCCGATCTGATCGCCGTGTCCGGCGACCCGCTCGAAGATGTCGAACAGCTCCGGCAGGTTGCCGCGGTGATCAAGGACGGCCGGCTCGTCGCCGTGGCCGGCAGATTGATCCAGTGAGCGTCGATCGGCAGCTCGGCTTCTGGATGGCGACCGCGCTGGTCGTCGGCAACATCATCGGCATCGGCATCTTCGTCCAGCCGGCCTCGCTGGCGCCATATGGCCTGAACGCGCTGCTCGCCTGGGCGGTGACTGTCATCGGCTGCATCGCGCTGGCGCTCGCGCTCGCGCTGCTGGCGCGGCAGATGCCGCAGGCCGACGGCCCGTTCACGTACATCGGCACGGCCCTCGGCGGCGTCTGGGCAGCAGCGGCACTGTGGTGCTACTGGATCGCCGTCTGGGTCGGCACCGCGACCATCGCGGTCGGCGTCGCGGGCTACGTCGCCACCGAATTGCCGGTGTTCGCCGGCGTTCCGCCAGCCATCCTGACCGCCGGCATGCTGTGGCTGTTCACGCTGGTGAATCTGCTCGGCCTGCGCAGCGGTGGCCGGGTGCAGGTGCTGACCGCAGCATTGAAGCTGACGCCGCTCGTGCTGGTGCTCGGCTTCGGGCTGTGGACGCTGCTCAGCGAACCCGCCGCCTTCGTCAGCAACGTGCCGCCGACACCGGTCACGCTGTCGGGCACGATGGCCGCTGCTGCGATCGCGCTGTTCGCGATGCTCGGCATCGAGTCGGCGGTAGTGCCGGCGAGCCGCGTGCAGAATCCCGAGCGCACGCTGCCGCGCGCAACGCTGACCGGCACACTGCTCGCGGCACTGGTCTACGTCGCGGTCACCGCGGTCGCGCTGCTGCTGATCCCGCAGGCCCGGCTGGCGGCGTCCGCCGCTCCGTTCGTCACCGTGCTCGATCACTTCATCGGCGTCGGCAACGGCCGCTGGGTCGGCTTCCTGATCCTGGTCAGCGGCATGGGTGCGGTGAACGGCTGGACGCTGCTGTCCGGCGAGCTGACCCGGACGCTCGCCAGCCATGGCCTGCTGCCGGCACTGCTCGGCCGCTGCAACCGCCGGGGCGCGCCGGCCGCGGCGCTGCTGCTGGTCGCCGTGCTCGGCACGCTGCTCGCGCTGATGAACTACAGCCGCAGTTTCGTCGAGGGCTTCACCTTCCTGACCGTGGTCGCGACCGCGGCAAATCTGCCGATCTATACCTGCTGCGCGCTGGCGCTCGTCGTGCTGGCGCGGCGCCGGCCGGGCAGTCTGCCGCGGCCGGCGGTGACCGTCGGCCTCATCGGCATCGGCTACACGGTGTTCGTGTTCGCCGGCATCGGCACGGAACCGTTCCTGTGGGCGCTGGCACTGATGGCGACGGGCATCCCGATCTGGCTGCTGCGCCGCCGGCGCGCCGCCGCGGCGGCATTGCCGGAGCCGAAGGCGTGACTGCGGCCGAGCCGAGCGGCACGCTCGAGGTCGCCCTCGCGCACGCCGAGAGACTGCTGGCCAGCGAGCCGCGCCTCGCCGTGGAGCAGGCCCGCGAGATCCTCGCCGTCATACCGGGACAGCCACGCGCGCTGCTGCTGCTTGGGCTGGCCGAGGGCGCGCTCGGCCATGGCGATGCGGCAGTCGCCGCACTGCGCCAGGCCGTCGCGATCGATGCGAATCTGCCCGATGCTTGGCGGGCGCTGGCCGATCATCTCACCGCGCTCGGCGATGCGGCCGGAGCCGACCAGGCCTACGCGCAGCACCTGAAGCATGCGGCCCACGATCCGCGCCTGCTCGAGGCCGCGGCGGCGCTCTGCGACAACCGCATCGCGGTGGCCGAGGCGCTGCTGCGCCAGCACCTGTGGCAACACCCGACCGACGTGGCCGCGATCCGCATGCTCGCCGAGGTGGCCTCGCGCCTCGGTCGCTATGGCGATGCGCAGAAGCTCCTCGAACGCTGCCTCGAACTGGCGCCCGGGTTCACGGCCGCCCGGCACAACCTCGCCCTCGTGCTGCATCGCCAGACCAGGGCCGAGGCCGCGCTCGCCGAGATCGACCGCGCGCTGGCCGTCGAGCCGCGCAACCCCGGCTACCGCAACCTGAAGGCCGCGATCCTCGGCCGGATCGGCGAGTACTCGCGCTCCATCGAGCTCTACCACGAGGTGCTGGCCGAGTATCCGGGTCAGGCGAAGGCCTGGATGAGCTACGGTCACGCGCTCAAGGCCGCGGGCCGGCAGGACGAATGCATCGCCGCCTACCGGAAGAGCCTCGAGCTGGCGCCAGCCTGCGGCGAGACCTGGTGGAGCCTTGCCAACCTGAAGACCTTCCGCTTCAGCGACGCCGAGCTCGCGCAGTTCGAGCGCTGGCTCACGGAGGCCGAGCTGACCGTCGAGGACCGCTTCCATTTCCATTTCACGATCGGCAAGGCGCTCGAAGATCGCGGCGACTGGACCGGTTCGTTCCGGCACTACGCCGAGGGCAACCGGCTGCGCCGCGGCAGCGTCCACTACGACCCGGAGGAGCTGGCCGGCCTCGTAGAGCGGTCCAAGCGGCTGTTGTCCCAGCAGTTCTTTTCTGAGCGCCGCGGTTTCGGCTGCACCGCCCCGGACCCGATCTTCATCGTTGGGCTGCCGCGTTCAGGCTCGACCCTGCTCGAGCAGATCCTCGCCAGCCACCCGCTGGTCGAGGGCACGATGGAGTTGCCGGATGTGCCCGGCATCGTGCGTGAACTCGGCGCGAAGAAGACGCGCCAGCAGGCGTCGCGCTATCCCGAAATCCTCGCCACGCTGAGTGCCGCCGATCTGCAGGCCCTGGGCGAGCGCTACCGCGCGCAGACGCGCATCCAGCGCAAGACGACTGCGCCGTTCTTCATCGACAAGATGCCGAACAATTTCGCGCATGTCGGTTTCATTCATCTGCTGCTGCCGAACGCGAAGATCATCGACGCGCGCCGGCATCCGTTGGCCTGCTGCTTTTCCTGCTTCAAACAGCACTTCGCGCGCGGCCAGCATTTCACCTATGACCTGGCCGAGCTCGGCCGCTACTACCGCGATTACGTCGGCCTGATGGCGCACTTCGACGCCGTGCTGCCGGGGCGCGTGCATCGCGTGATCTACGAACAGCTCATTGCCGACTTCGAGGGCGAGGTCCGCCGCCTGCTCGACTACTGCGGGCTGCCCTGGGAGCCGGCCTGCCTGCGTTTCTGGGAGAACGAGCGCGCGGTGCGCACGGCCAGTTCCGAACAGGTACGCCAGCCCATCTATCGCGAGGGCCTGGATCAGTGGCGCCATTTCGAGCCCTGGCTTGGGCCCCTCGTGGAGGCTCTTGGACCTGTTCTGAAGTACTGGCCCGAAGCGCCGGCTACTTGAACCGCGCCCGATAAGGCGTAAACTTCGCCGATCCAGCGGGAGGTCCCAACAATGCAACGCTCGAAGAACCGTCCGTCCCAGCGCCCTGCTTCCCTTGTTGCGAAAGCGCCACTTGCGTCCGCGATCCTGCTCGCGATCGCCCCGGCGCACGCGCAATCGACTCTGGAGGAGATCATCGTCACCGCGCAGAAGCGTGGCGAGGAGAACATCCAGAGCATCCCCCTCAGCATCCAGGCCTTCAGCACGGCGAAACTGGATGAGCTGAATATCCAGAAGTTCGACGACTACGTGAAGCACCTGCCGTCGGTCTCCTACCAGACCTTCGGACCTGGTTACGCGCTCGTCTACATGCGCGGTGTCGCCAGCGGCGGCGACGGCAATCACTCCGGCCCGCTGCCATCGGTTGGCATCTACCTCGACGAGCAGCCGATCACGACGATTCAGGGTGCGCTCGACGTGCATCTGTACGACATCGCGCGCGTCGAGGCGCTCGCCGGCCCGCAGGGCACTCTGTATGGCGCGAGTTCACAGGCCGGCACGATCCGCATCATCACCAACAAGCCGGATCCGTCCGGCTTCTCGGCGGCCTGGGGCGTCGAGGGCAACACGGTCAGCAAGGGCAGCACCGGCTACCTGGCCGAGGGCTACGTGAATCTGCCGCTCGGCGAAAGGTCCGCGATCCGCCTGGTCGGCTGGGCCCGGCGCGATGGCGGCTTCATCGACAACGTCGCGGCGACCCGCACCTGGCCGGCCTGCGCCGACTATCTTGAAGATGAAGCTCCCTGCACGCTCGACAGCACGGCGCTGGCGAAGAAAGACTTCAATGAGGTCGATACGGTCGGTGCACGCGCCGCGCTGCGCGTCGACCTCGGCGAAAGCTGGACCATCTCGCCGACGATCATGGCCCAGGAACAGAAGGCCGATGGCGTCTACGGCTATGACCCGTCAATCGGTGAACTGCAGGTCCGCAAGTTCTACCCCAACACCGCGAAAGATCGTTGGGCGCAGGCAGCGCTGACCGTTGAGGGCAAGATCGCCAACCTCGATGTCACCTACGCCGGCGCCTTCCTGAATCGGGATGGCGACACGCAGTCCGACTACTCGGACTATTCCTACTTCTACGACTACTACTCCGGCTTCTCGCTCTATATCACCGACGACGATGGCAACCCGACCATCGGCCAGTACATCCAGGGCCGCGATCGTTACGAGCGGTTCACGCACGAGCTGCGCATCGCGACACCGGTGGACCGCCGCCTGCGCTTCGTCGGCGGCCTGTTCTTCCAGCGCCAGGGCCACGACATCCAGCAGCGCTACCTCGTCGAGAACCTCGCCGGCCCGCTCTCAGTCACCGGCTGGCCGGACACGATCTGGCTGACCAAGCAGTTGCGCGTGGACCGCGATCGCGCGCTGTTCGGCGAGCTGAGCTATGACCTGACGGACAAGCTGACCGTGACCGGCGGCCTGCGCTTCTTCGAAGCCGAAAATTCGCTGGAGGGCTTCTTCGGTTACGCCGACTGGGGCTGGTCGTCGAGCGGCGAGTTCCAGTGCAACGCTCTCGGCCTGACCGAGCCGTTCAACGGTGCGCCCTGCAAGTTCATGGACAAGACCACCAAGGAAAGCGACTCGACCCACAAGCTCAACCTGAGCTACCGGATCGACGACGACCGCATGGTCTACCTGACCTGGTCCAGGGGCTTCCGTCCCGGCGGCATCAATCGCCGCGGCACGCTGCCGCCGTACGACTCGGACTTCCTGACCAACTACGAGTTTGGCTGGAAGACCACCTGGGCCGGCGGGCAGCTGCGCTTCAACGGCGCCGTGTTCCAGGAGGACTGGGATGATTTCCAGTTCGCCCTGCTCGGGCAGAACGGCCTGACGGAAATCAAGAACGCGGCGGCGGCGCGGATTCGCGGCCTCGAGATGGACCTGACCTGGGCGGTGACCGATTCATTTCAGGTCTCAGGCGGCATTGCCTACATCGACTCCGAGCTGTCGGCGGCCTACTGCGGCTTCGTCGATCCGGCGACGCAGATCCCGGTCGCGGTGGATCCCTGCCCTGACTTCTACGACCGCGACGACGACGGTGACACGACCGACTTCGTGCCGCCGGAAGCCCCCAAGGGCACCGAGCTGCCAGTGACGCCGGAGTTCAAGGCCAACCTGACCCTGCGCCAGGATTTCCAGCTTGGTAGCTGGGACTCGTACTGGAGCGCGTCGCTGGTGCACAAGGGCAAGAGCCGCGCCGATCTGCGTGACTACGAGAACAGCATCCTCCACGACCAGCCCGGTTACGAGATCGTCGATTTCTCGACCGGCTTCAGCCGCAGCAACTACACGATCGAGCTGAACGTCAGCAACGTCTTCGACGAACGCGCGATGCTGTATCGCTTCGCGCAGTGCGCGCAGAGCGTCTGCGGCGCACAGCCGTACGTCGTGACGACTCCGCCGCGGACGATCGGGCTGAAGTTCTCGCAGAAGTTCTGAGCGCCGCGTCACCGCCCCGGCTACGGCCCGGGCGGTGGCGCTTCCGGCCCGCCGAACACTTCCGGGTAGTGCTCGCGCCCGTGCCAGCGCGGCGCCAGCAGGAACTGGCGCCGCTCCGGCTCAAACCGCAGGGATTCGAGGGATTGCGCCGGATCCATGGCACCTGCCGCTACGACTGACCTGGGCGTCGTCTGTTACCCTGTTTCGCGCGGGTTGGCAATGCGCCACGAGCCGCGGGTGGGGCTCACTTGCCGATGCAGAAGTCCGCGAACACCGCCGCCAGCAGTTCGTCGCTGGTCACCTCGCCGGTGATCTCACCGAGCGCCTGCTGGGCGAGCCGCAGTTCCTCCGCGACCAGCTCGCAAGCCGTCCGGTCGGCAAGCCGCGCGGCGGCGGCGACCACATGCCGACTCGCTCGCCCCAGCGCATCGAGGTGGCGGCGACGCGCAGACCAGACCCCCGCACCGGCCGGCTGGTAGCCCGCCAGCGCCTTGAGCCGCTCACGCAGTGCCGGCATGCCCGCGCCGGTCAGCGCCGAGACCGGCAGGACTGGCACCGGCAGGTCGGTCGGCGCGGCCTGTGCCGCGGTCAGGTCGGTCTTGTTCCAGACGACCGCCACGGCCGGCGCATCCGCCACGTGCGCGCGCTCGGCCGGGTCGAGACCCGCCGCCGCATCGACGACGTACAGCACGAGGTCGGCGCCCCTGATCTCGCCCAGCGTGCGGCGGACGCCCTCGCTCTCGACGACATCGCTGGTCTCACGCAGGCCCGCCGTATCCACGACATGCAGCGGCAGGCCGTCGATCTGGATGTGCTCGCGCAGTGCGTCGCGTGTGGTGCCCGGAATGGGCGTGACGATCGCGGCCTCATGGCCGGCGAGCGCATTCAGCAGGCTCGACTTGCCGGCGTTGGGCCGGCCGGCGATCACGACGCGCAGCCCGTCGCGCAGCAGCCGCCCCTGGCCGGCAAGCCGGCTGATCTGTTCGAACCGCGTGCTGATGTCCCCGGCCCGCTCCCGCACCGCCGCTTCGCCCAGGAACTCGACCTCCTCGTCGGGAAAGTCGATTGCGGCCTCGACCAGCACGCGCAGCTCCATGATCCGCGCCGCGAGCTCACCAATCGCCCGCGAGAACTCGCCGGACAGCAAGCGCAGCGCGGCCCGCGCTGCTTCTTCCGAGCCGGCCGCAATCAGGTCGGCGATCGCTTCCGCCTGGGCAAGGTCGAGCTTGCCGTTCAGGAACGCGCGCTCGCTGAACTCACCGGGACGCGCGTTGCGCGCACCCAGTCCGATCGCGCGCGCGACCAGCCGGTCCATCACCACCGGCCCGCCGTGCCCATGCAGCTCCAGCACGTCCTCACCGGTAAACGAGTGCGGCGCCGGAAAGAACAGCGCGATTCCGCTGTCGATACTCTCGCCGCCAGCGTCGCTGAACGTCGTCAGCGCCGCGTGCCGTGCCGCCGGTACCGCACCGAGCATCGCCGTGGCGATGCCGCGCGTGGCCGGACCGGAAATGCGCACGATGCCGATGCCGCCGCGGCCCGGCGGCGTCGCCGGCGCGACGATCGTGTCGTCGCGGTCGCTGATCGTGCCAGTCATGCCAGCCGATGGCGTGACAGCGACTCCCGAGCCAGCGTCGCCAGGCCCCAGAGGCCGGGCTGCGGCTCGGTCACGACGTAGCTCGGTAGCGCGCGCAGCCAGTCCGTGAACGGCGCTTTGTCCTCAAAGCTCGCGCGGAACCGTCGGGCGTCGAAGCGCTCGCCCCACGCCGGCACGATACCGCCCGCCAGGTACACGCCACCGCGCGCGCCCGCCGTCAGCGCCAGGTTGCCGGCTACCGCACCGAGCCAGCGCGTAAACATCTGCACCGCCTGCGTTGCCTGCGGCTCGCCGCGCCACGCGGCGGCGGCGATCTCCGGCGCCGGCAGCGCACGTGCCGCGCCGAGCGCAGCGTACAGACGCGCGAGCCCGGGGCCGCTGAGCACCGTCTCGGCGGATACCCGGCCATGGCGCTCACAGAGGCGCTGCCACACCGGCAAGTCCTGGGCATCGAGCGGCGCCAGATCCGCGTGACCGCCATCGCCACTGATCACGCACCAGTCGCCGGGCCGCGGTGCCGCGATCGCGACACCGAGCCCCGTGCCCGCCCCGAGCACGACGCGCGGCGCGTCCGGCGCGGGCGCCCCACCGCCGCAATGCCGCAGCGCGGTAGCCGGCAGGCTTACCGTCGCATGGGCGACCGCGGCGAAGTCGTTGACGAGGATCACCCGTGGCAGCCCGGTCGCGCGGCACAAGGCCGCCGGCTGCAACTCGACCGCCGCGTTGACGAGCCGGATGCTGCCATCCGCGGCCACCGGCCCGGCGCCGCAGAAAGCCGCGGCCGCAAGCTGTGGCCGGCCGGCCGCGGCCAGAAAATCGGCGACAGCCGCGGCCACGTCGTCGCGCGCCGACAGGATACGCTGGGGTTCGAAGCGCCAGCCGGCGACGACCGGCCGTGCGAGTGCGAGCCGTGCATGCGTGCCGCCGATATCGCCGACGAGGATCATGTCGCCACCCCGCAGGCCCGCGCTGCTTTCAGCCGCTGCGCTGCTTCTTCGCCTCGGCCTCGACGACCCGGTTGATCTTCCACTGCTGCGCAATCGACAGCAAGGTGTTGGTCAGCCAGTACAGCACCAGGCCGGACGGGAACCACATGAACATCACCGTCATCACCACGGGCATGAATGCGAACACCTTGGCCTGCACCGGATCCGGCGGCGTCGGGTTCAGCTTGAATTGCAGGAACATCGCGCCGCCCATCAGCAGCGGCAGGATGAAGTACGGGTCGCGCACGGACAGGTCCTGCAGCCAGCCCATGAACGGCGCCTGGCGCATTTCCACGCTCTCGAGCAGCACCCAGTAGAAGGCGAGGAAGAACGGGATCTGCACCAGCATCGGCAGGCAGCCGGCGACCGGGTTGATCTTCTCGCGCTTGTACAGCTCCATCATCGCGCGGGCCTGGCCCTCGCGGTCGTCCTTGTAGCGCTCCTGGATCGACTTCAGCCGCGGCGCCACCGTGCGCATCTTCGCCATCGAGCGGCCGCTGGTCTCCGACAGCTTGTAGAACACGGCCTTGATCAGCACCGTCACCAGCACGATCGCCCAGCCCCAGTTGCCGATCAGCTCGTAGACCCGTGACAGCAGCCAGAACAGCGGCTGCGCGAGAATCGTCAGCTTGCCGTAGTCGGCGGTCAGTTCCAGCTTCGGGCCGGCCTGCTCGAGCTGCTCCTGCAGCTTCGGGCCCACGAACAGCCGTTCGCTGAATTCCAGCCGGCGACCCGGTTCCGCCGTCTGCGCCGGACCGACCACGCGCAGCAGGTAGTCGCGGTCCTGCACGCGCAGTTCGTACTGATATGGCAGCCCCGCAGCCGGCACGATCGCCGCAACGAAATGGTGCTGCAGGGCGCCAACCCAGCCGTTCGTGACCTGCAGCGACAGCGCCTGGTCCTCCTCGTCCTCGACGTCGAGCTTGCGGTAGCCTTCGCCATCGAAGATCGCCGGTCCGCGGAACGCGTAGCTCTCGACGTCCCACATCGAGCGCTTGACCTCTTCCCAATGCCGCAGCAACTGCGCGTACGACGCCAGCCGGACCGGCTGCCCGCCCGCGTTGTCGACCTGATAGGCGATATCGACCACATACGAGCCGCGGCGCAACGTGTACGTCTTCGTTACCGTGAGGCCCGAGCCAGCGGCCCAGCGCAGCGGGATCCGCAGCTCGTCGCGACCGTTCTCCAGCCGGTATTCCCGTGCCTCGGCCGCGAACAGCGCCTTGTGATTCGGTTCACTCCGGTCGACCTCGCCGGTGGTCAGGCCGGACTGGAACAGGAAGCGGGAACCCGCCGTTCCATGATCGAAGAGCCGGACCGGAGTACCCGGATTCTCCTTGCGCAAAGGGTAACGCAGGATATCGGCGCGGATGACATCGCCGCCGACCAGTGCGACCTCCAGCTCGAGTACGTCGGTGGCGACCCGCACTGTCGCCTGATCTGCCGGTGGTACCGTGCCGGCGCCGGGGTCAGCGGCGGCCGCGGCGATTTCTGGCCTGCCGGTGAGCGTCGGCACGGCATCCGCAAGCTGGCCACCGCTGCTGGCCGCCGGACTTCCGGCGTCTCTCTCCTGTGCCGCGGGCGATGCCGCCGCCGGCGGGGGCTCGGCTGGCGCCCGGTCCTTCATCCACGCATCCACGTTCAGCCACACGACGAACAGCAGCGCGAGCCAGAGCATGATGCGGACGTTATCCATCAGCAGCGCCTCTCCGGAACCGGGTCATATCCGCCCTCGTGCCACGGATGACAGCGCCCGATACGACAGACCGCCAGCCAGGTGCCGCGACCAGCTCCATGCAGCTCCAGTGCTTCGAGCGCGTACGCGGAGCAGCTCGGGTGGTAACGACAGTTCGGCCCGAGCAACGGGCTCAGGAACCAGCGGTAACCGCGGATCAGCATCTGCAGCAATCGCTTCATCATCTCTGCTCGCGCCGGACCCTGCCCCACAGCCTGTCGAGACTCACCAGCAATTCCTTCCCCGTCGCCCCGCGGGCCGCAGCTCTGGCGGTCACACACAGATCGACCGCGGGCAGTTCGCGGCAATGCAGCCTGAACGACTCGCGAATCAACCGGCGCAGCCGGTTCCGCTCCACCGCACTGCCGGCAACCTTCAGGCCGACGGCCATGCCCAGTCGCGCAGTGCCAAGTTCGTTGGCTGCGTATTGCAGCCCGAACAACGCGTCACCGTCGCGGCGCCCGAACCTGCGCACGCGCTCGAACGGCGCGGCAGAGCGCAGTCGCTGGGCAGCACGATACCGGTACTGCGCCGACGTGGCGGCGATCGTCAGCGGCTGGCAGACACCGCAAGCCGGCGGCGACCTTTGGCGCGACGGCGCTTCAGGACCTGGCGGCCCTTCTTCGTCGCCATGCGCGCGCGGAATCCGTGCGTACGCTTGCGCTTGATCTTGCTGGGCTGGTACGTACGCTTCATGGCGGCGGGCTGCGGCTCCGGAAAGGGCCGGCAAGCGTAAGAACCCCGGCCGCCGCTGTCAACCGGTGGACGTGCCGGTGTTACGGTTTCGGTTGGCGCGGCAGTGCCCAATCCGGTCCACAGCCTTTCCGGTCCGGATGAGTCAGCCAGCCGAAACCGCAACACCGGCAGCTCTTGCTTGTGGATAACTATGGCGCCGCGCCGTCTGACGCTATAGACTCACCGGCCATTCCTGTGACCGGCCGGATAACGAGGGGGATACTCGTGCAGGGCTCGCTTTGGCATCGCTGTCTGAATCAGTTGGAGAGCGAGATACCGGAGCAGCAGTTCAACACCTGGGTGCGGCCACTGCAGGTCATCGAGCAGGACGGGACCCTCCGCCTGCTGGCGCCGAACCGCTTCGTGGTCTCCTGGATCGAGCAGCACCTGTATGGCCGCATCGCCGAACTGATCGGGGCCGGAAGCCCCGGAGCCGGACCCCGGCTGGTACTGGAGGTTGGTTCACGCCTCAAGGGGGTGGCGTCCCCGGCCGTCCCTCT
The DNA here is from genome assembly GCA_016882265.1 of Gammaproteobacteria bacterium. Taxonomy (GTDB): domain Bacteria; phylum Pseudomonadota; class Gammaproteobacteria; order Steroidobacterales; family Steroidobacteraceae; genus SCUD01. The sequence continues at coordinate 41,481 of VGVB01000004.1, read as the reverse complement.
ACCGCCCGGTCGGCAGCGCCAGCCGCTGGTCGTCGGCGGGCGCGTCAATCCGGATTTCACCTTCGCGAACTTCGTCGAGGGCAAGAGCAACCAGCTCGCGCGGGCGGCGGCAGTGCAGGTCGCCGAGAATCCAGGTCGCGCCTACAACCCGCTGTTCATCTACGGCGGCGTCGGTCTCGGCAAGACGCACCTGATGTACGCCGTCGGCAACCTGCTGCGGACCCGCCAGGACAGCGCGCGGATCGCCTACGTCCACAGCGAGCGCTTTGTCAGCGACATGGTCCGGGCGCTCCAGCACAACACGATCGCCGAGTTCAAGCAGGCGTATCGGACGCTCGACATGCTGCTGATCGATGACATCCAGTTCTTCGCCGGCAAGGATCGTTCCCAGGAAGAGTTCTTTCACACCTTCAATGCGTTGCTCGAGGGGCAACGGCAGGTCGTTCTCACCTGCGACCGTTACCCGAAGGAAGTAGCCGGCCTGGAAGAAAGGCTGAAGTCACGTTTTGGCTGGGGCCTCACGGTCGCGATCGAGCCGCCGGAACTCGAGACCTGTGTCGCGATCCTGATGTCGAAGGCACAGGCGACCGGCGAGAGTCTTCCGGAAGAAGTTGCTTTCTTCATCGCCAAACGCATCCGTTCGAACGTGCGTGAACTCGAGGGCGCCCTGCGCCGAGTGCTGGCAACAGCGCGGTTCACCGGTCGACCGGTCACGCTGGAATTTGCCCGCGAGGCGTTGAAAGACCTGCTGGCCCTGCAGGAACGTCTGGTGACGATCGAGAACATTCAGCGCACGATTGCTGAGTACTACAAGATCCGCGTTGCCGAGCTGCTGTCGAAGCGACGCAGCCGTTCCATCGCGCGACCCCGCCAGGTGGCGATGGCGCTGGCGCGGGAGTTGACTAACCACAGTCTGCCGGAAATCGGCGATGCCTTCGGCGGTCGCGACCATACGACGGTAATGCATGCCTGCCAGAGGATCCGCGAGCTGCGCGAATCCGAGCGGCGGACTGCAGAGGACTATCAGAATCTGCTGCGGATATTGACTGGTTGATGTGCAGACCCTGTGGGACGGCTGTGAACAAGCGAGCTTACACAGGTCGCCCACAGTCAGACGGAAGGTAATACAGCGATCATTCGGCTCGTTCTCAGGCAGGTAAGTGCTGGCTGGTGCTGGAGGAAAAGTGGTTTTCCACAGAAATCGGCTGGCTCTGCAGCTACGATAACTGCTAAGAGGGAACTGTTGGCTCAAGAGGTCTCGGAACAACAGCAATGGTGGGAATGACGATGAAATTCAGTGTTGAGCGCGAAGATCTGTTGGCGGCGCTGCAAGCGGTGATCGGAGTGGTGGAGCGGCGACACACCATGCCGATCCTGGGCAATCTGCTGGTTGCGGTGCATGCCGGGAAACTGGCAGTTACAGCGACGGATCTAGAGGTTGAACTGGTCGCGCAGGCGAAGGTTGCCAGCGGCGGCGAGGGGCAACTCACCCTGCCGGGGCGAAAGTTGCTGGATATCTGCCGTTCCTTGCCGGAAAAGAGCAGCCTGACGGTCAGCCAGGAAGGTGAGAAAGCAACGATACGCGCAGGCCGGAGCCGCTTTGTCCTGGCAACCCTCCCGACGACAGATTTCCCGGTAATTGATGACTTGGCCGAGCAGCAGGTTATACAGTTGTTGCAATCGGATCTGCGCCGCCTCATCGACAAGACACACTTCTCGATGGCGCAACAGGACGTACGGTATTACTTGAATGGAATGTTGCTGGAAACTGACGGAAAAATGCTTCGAACTGTCGCAACTGACGGACATCGTCTGGCTTTATGTGAATTGGAGTTGGCGGCATCACCAAGCGTCAAGCAGGTCATCATTCCGCGGAAGGGTGTCTTGGAGTTACAACGCCTTCTTGGCAGTGAAGGTTCAGTCACGCTGGTTCTGGGATCCAACCATATTAGAGCGCAGATCGGCGAAGTTCGATTCACATCCAAGCTCATTGACGGCAGATTCCCGGAATATAGTCGGGTCATTCCATCATCGCCCCCGCGCACGGTTCTGGCAGACCGGGACGCTTTACGGGGAGCTCTGCAAAGAACAGCCATCCTGTCGAACGAAAAGTATCGGGGGATCAGGCTTGTGTTCCAGAAGGATTCGTTGACTTTGCAGGCGCATAACCCAGAGCAGGAGGAAGCGGAGGAGCAGGTGGAGGTGAAGTATTCCGGCGAGGAATTGGAGGTGGGGTTCAACGTCGTTTATCTGCTGGAGGCCCTGGCGGCGGTGGACGGCGGAGAGGTCGAGATCGGTTTGACGGACAGTAATGCGAGCTGTCTGGTGCGGGCGCCCGGGGCTGCGAGCAGCCGTTACGTCGTGATGCCGATGAGGTTGTAAGGGGTCAATGCCGCTCAGTTGGCTTCGAGTTGAGCGATTCCGGTGCCTGGACGAAACGGAATTGCTGCTGGATCCTTCAGTCAATCTTTTCTTTGGCCCGAACGCGTCTGGGAAGACAAGCCTGCTTGAGGCCGCGTTCTTCCTTGGCCGGGGCCGGTCGTTCCGGACTCGCCGTCGCAATCCGCTGATTCAGCATGGGGAATCGAATTTCCTTGTTGCTGGTCGCTGCACTGCCGCGCATGGCGAAATCAGCCTCGGCATTCGAGCATCCCCTGACAGTGCCGAGATCCATGTGAATGGACGTGCGGTCCGGAGCACCGCCTCTCTTGTGGAGGTCTACCCAACGCAGGCGCTGGACCCGGATGTGCATAAGCTCGTCGAGGAGGGCCCAGCCCGGCGGCGGAGGTTCCTGGATTGGGGCGTGTTCCACGTGGAACCGGAGTTTCTGTCAGGCTGGCACAGGTATCACCTTGCGCTGCGCAATAGAAATGCAGCCCTGAACAGAGGTTTGGGGCGATCGGCCGTTGCCGCATGGGATCAGGAAGTTGGCAGCTCCGGGGAGCGACTGGCGGAACAGAGAGGCAGGTACCTGGAGCGCCTGGCGGGCCCGCTGAGCGAAATAGGGCGTAGCCCCCTTGGTGCTGAGATCACGTTGAAGCACCTTCGGGGCTGGTCGGATGGAGTTCTCCTCGTAGAGCAGCTTGGTAGGGCGATCGCGGCCGATGAGCGCAATCGGGCTACAACCATCGGGCCGCATAGGGCCGATCTCGTGATCTACCTCGGGGACCGGGAGGCGAAGGGTATCGTCTCCAGGGGACAGCAGAAATTGCTTGCGGCGGGATTACTGCTCGCTCAACTTCGCGTTCAGCAGGAAGGCTGGGCCGGCCCGGGTGCCTTGATGCTTGATGATCCCGCCGCAGAGCTGGATGAGAGAAGTCTCGAGAAGCTGATGGGGATCATCGGAATGATCCGTACGCAGTTATGGGTCAGCTCCCTGACAGGGGAGGTGCCCGGTCTTCCTGGTTCCGGCAAGAGGTTCCACGTGGAACGTGGTGTCATCAGAGAAGTCCGCTGATGATCATCAGTTGTGCACTGCACAAAAATCCGCCTGGATCGGCCGGCGACAAGTCCGCGTTGGTGCGGCCTGCTGCCTGCTGATCTGCGCCTGTTCCCGACTCCTCGAGCGGACGGCAACCATATGAAAATAAAAGCAAAAATGTGCACCGAACTGTTATAATTCCACCGATCAGACATCCGGTACTCGCATGACCGCCGACGACAGTTACGACGCAACGAAAATCAAGGTCCTGAAAGGCCTCGAGGCCGTCCGCAAACGGCCCGGCATGTACATCGGGGACACCGATGACGGCACCGGTCTCCACCATATGGTTTTCGAAGTCGTCGACAACTCGATCGACGAAGCGCTTGGCGGCCACTGCGACCGGATCGTCGTCACGATCCACGCCGATGAGTCGGTTACGGTCGCCGACAATGGCCGCGGCATCCCGACGGGCATTCATGCTGAGGAAGGCCGTTCCGCGGCGGAAGTCATCATGACCGTCCTGCACGCTGGCGGTAAGTTCGACGACAACTCGTACAAGGTGGCCGGTGGCCTGCACGGCGTTGGTGTGTCCGTCGTCAACGCGCTGTCCGCAACACTGACACTGACCATCGCGCGCGACGGCAGGCTGCATCGCCAGCAATTCCGGATGGGCGAACCGGTGGCGCCGCTGGCGGTGATTGGCAGCACCAGCGAGCGGGGCACGACGATCCGTTTCAAGCCGAGCGCGGCGATCTTTTCCAATACGACGTTTTCATACGACTGGCTGGCCAAGCGGCTGCGCGAGCTGTCGTTCCTGAACTCCGGTGTCCGCATCGAGCTGATCGACGAACGTGAAGATCGCCGCGACATGTTTCAGCACGAAGGCGGCGTGCGTGCCTTCGTGCAGTACCTGAATCGCAGCCGCACGCCGATTCATCCGAACATCTTCTACTTCCAGTGCCAGGAAGGGCCGATCACGGTCGAAGTCGCGGCGCAGTGGAACGACTCCTATCAGGAGGCGATGTACTGCTACACCAACAACATTCCGCAGAAGGACGGTGGCACGCACCTCGCCGGTTTCCGCGCCGCACTGACGCGGCGGATCAACGACTTCATCGACAAGGAAGGCCTGGCGAAGCGCGAGGAGGTCACGCTGACCGGCGACGACGCCCGCGAGGGCATGACCGCGATCCTGTCGATCAAGATGCCGGATCCGAAGTTTTCGTCGCAGACCAAGGACAAGCTGGTCTCCTCCGAGGTCAAGGGCGCGGTGGAATCAGCGGTGGCGGAGAAACTCGGCGAGTTCCTGCTGGAACGCCCCACGGATGCCAAAGCCATCTGCCTGAAGATCATCGAGGCCGCGCGCGCGCGCGAAGCGGCACGCAAGGCCCGCGAAATGACGCGCCGCAAGGGTGCGCTCGACGCGTCCGGTCTGCCCGGCAAGCTGGCCGATTGCCAGGAGAAGGATCCGGCGAAGTCAGAGCTGTTCCTGGTCGAGGGTGAGTCCGCCGGCGGCTCCGCCAAGCAGGGCCGCGATCGCCGGACCCAGGCGGTGCTGCCGCTGAAGGGCAAGATCCTGAACGTCGAACGGGCCCGTTTCGACAAGATGCTGTCGTCGCAGGAGGTCGTGACGCTGATCAGTGCGCTCGGTACCGGCATCGGCCGCGACGACTTCGACCTCGCCAGGCTGCGCTATCACCGTATCTTCGTCATGACCGATGCGGATGTGGACGGCAGCCACATCCGTACCCTGTTGTTGACCTTCTTCTACCGCCAGATGCCGGAGCTGATCGAGCGCGGCCATATCTATATCGCGCAGCCGCCGCTGTACAAGGTGAAGAAAGGCAGGCAGGAGCAGTACGTCAAGGACGAGGCCGAGCTGGAGAAACTGTTGCTGGAGAGCGCCCTGGAAGGCGCGGAGCTGCGGCCCGGCGCGGGAGCGGCGCTGACCGGTTCCGCGCTGGAGCAACTCGCGCGCCAGTATCTCGAGGTACAGGCGATCATTGCCCGCTGGTCGCGCCGCTACGACCGCCGGCTGCTGGAGCAGCTTCTGGAAATGCCGCCGGTCGGCGAGCAGGAGTTCGGCGATGCCGCGTGGCTCGAGCGCTGGACCGAGGACCTGGAGACCCGGCTGAATGCCGACGGCGGCAGCGGCCACCGCTACCAGTTGCTGGTCCGCAAGGCGGCGACGGGAGTGCCGCTGCGCGTCGATGTCCTCCGCACCGAGCACGGCAGCACGACCGAGAAACACCTGCAGCGGGAGTTCTTCGAGTCGGCGGAATACGGGCGGATTGCGGCGCTCGGCGCGACGCTCTCCGGGCTGGTTGGTACGAGCGCCTGCGTGACCCGCGGCGGCGAACAGCAGGAGGTCGGCTCGTTCCCGCAGGCGATGGACTGGCTGTTCGAGCAGGCGCGGAGGGGTCAGGTGATCCAGCGCTACAAGGGCCTCGGTGAAATGAACCCGGATCAGCTCTGGGAAACGACCATTAATCCGGCGGCGCGCCGGATTCTGCAGGTGCGCATCGAAGATGCGATCGCCGCGGACGACATCTTTACGACGCTGATGGGCGACGCCGTCGAACCGCGCCGCGAGTTCATCGAGAAGAACGCACTGGCGGTCGAGAACCTCGACGTTTGACCGCTGCGGGCAGCGGTCCTACAGTGCCGGACGCTGCTCCGACGCGCGGCCAGTGATTGCCGCGGTCTGCCCGTCGATCCATTGCTGCAGCTCAGCGTTGACCGCGCGCGGGTCACGGCCGCGTGCCGCCAGTGGCGGGCCGATGACGACCCGGATCGTGCCGGGGCGTTTCAACAGGCCGCGCCGGGCCCAGAACTCGCCGGCATCATGCGCCACCGGCACGAGCAGGGCACCGGTCTCGGCGGCGAGCAGCACACCGGAGACGCCATAGCGACGGCTCTCGCCGGACGCAACGCGCGTTCCCTCGGGAAATATCAGCACCCACAGGCCGGCGGCCAGGCGTTCGCGGCCCTGTTGCAGAACCTGACGTACGGCGCGGTGCCCGGCGCCACGGTCGATGCCGATGCAGCGCAGCAACCAGATGGCCCAGCCAACCAGCGGGATCCAGTACAGCTCGCGTTTCAGCACCCAGGCCTGGGCGGGGAAAATCAGCATCTGCGCGATCGTCTCGAAGCTCGAGCTGTGCTTCCACATCGTGACGTGGGCGCCGGTCGCGGGGATGTGCTCACGGCCCTCGAGCACCCAGTCGAGGCCGCACAGCCGGCGCAGCAGCCACAGGTTGAAGCGGGCCCAGCCGCGCGCGAACGCGTGCAGCCGGCGGACCGGCAGCCAGCCGCACAACACGATCACCGCGGCCCAGACGAGCGCACTCACGAACAGGACCGCCGTGAATGCGCACGAGGCTGACCACTGCAGCACTGACCAGCGCTGCCGCCAGCCCGGCGCCGTCATGCCTGACCGGGCAGTCGCGACAGGTTCGCCGTGTGCTGGAGCTGGCGCTGCAGCGCAGTCAGCAGCGCCAGCCGGTTGGCGCGGACCGCCGGCTCCGGGGTCAGCACGAGGACCGTGTCGAAGAAAGCGTCGACCTGCGGGCGCAGCGCCGCGAGGCGGTGCAGCGCCTCACCATAACGGCCGGCCTTGAGCAGGCGCTGCACGTCACCGCGCAGCTCCTCGAAGGCGACGGCCAGCGCCCGCTCGGCCGGCTCCACGAGCAGCCGCGGATCGACGCGCGGCGCCGCCTCCTGCGGCGACTGGCGCAGGATGTTGGCAATGCGCTTGTACGCGGCCGTCAGACTGACGGCTTCCGGCAATGCGAGAAAGCCGGCGAGCGCCTGCAGGCGCGCGTTGAAATCGAGCGGCGAATCGGGCCGCGTATCGAGCACCGCGTCGAACATTTCGGTCGTCGCGCGGTCGGACTCGATCCACCAGGCGCGCAGGCGCTCCATCATGTAGTCGTAGAGATCGCCGGCCAGCGACTCCGGCAAGGGCGGCGCGCTGCCGCCGCCGATGCGCAGCAGGTCGGCGCGTACGGAATCGAGCGCGAAGTCGATCAACTCGCGCAGGTTGAGCGGCAGGCGGGCCTCGATCAGGATCCGCAGCACGCCGAGCGCGGCGCGGCGCAGACCGAACGGATCACGGGTGCCGGTCGGTTTCTGGCCGATCGCGAAGCCGCCGGCGACCGTGTCCACACGATCGGCCAGCGCCAGCACGCGACCGGGGCCGGTCGCCGGCAGCGCGTCGCCGGCAAAGCGCGGCAGGTACTGCTCGGCGAGCGCCGCGGCGATTGCCGCCGGCTCGCCATCATGTGTCGCGTAGTAGCGGCCCATGATGCCCTGCAGTTCCGGGAATTCTCCGACCATGGCGGTCAGCAGGTCACAGCGCGCCAGCGCCGCAGCGCGCTCGACCGTGGCGCGGTCCTCGCCGATCTGACCGGCGATGTGCGTGGCGAGCGCGGTGACGCGGGCGGTCTTGTCGGCCAGCGAACCGAGGCGTGCCTGGTAGGTCACGCGGGCGAGTGCCGGCACGCGGGCAGCCAGCGGCTGGCGGCGATCCTCGGCGTAGAAAAAGGCGGCGTCGGCCAGACGCGGCCGCACCACACGTTCATTGCCCGCACGGACGCGCGCGGGCTCGCGGCTGTCGATGTTGGCGACGGCGATGAACGCAGGCAGCAGCCGGCCGTCGCGGCCGCGCAGCGGGAAGCAGCGCTGATGATCCTGCAGCGTCGCGATCAGTACCTCGGGCGGCAGCTCCAGGAAACGGAGGTCAAAGTGGCCGAGGATCGGCACCGGCCACTCGCTGAGTGCGGTGACCTCATCGAGCAGCTCCGGATCGATGACGGCTTCGCCGTCGACCGATTCGGCAGCCGCCAGAATGCCGGAGCGGATCCGGCCGCGCCGGGCGGCGAAGTCCGCGATCACATAGCCGGCGGATTCGAGCCGGCGGGCGTAACCGGCCGGCGAGCGCAGGCGCAGCGCAGCGGGTGCGTGGAAGCGATGGCCGCGCGTTTCGCGCCCGGCCGGCCGGCCGAGGATTTCGCAGTCCACGACGTCGCGGCCATGCAGCAGGACAACCCAGTGCACCGGTCGTACGAATTCGGTCGCACCGGCGCCCCAGCGCATGCGCCGCGCGATCGGCAGCGCAGCGAGCGCGTCGCGCACGATGCCGGGCAGCAGCTCGATACAGGGCGCACCGGGCTTCACGCCGGACCAGTACAGCAGTTCGCGGCGTCCGTCGTGAAGCCGCTGCAGCTGCGCCACCTCGGTTCCGCAGGACGCCGCAAAGGCGAGTGCGGCCCGGGTCGGGCGGCCGTCGCTGTCGAAAGCGGCGCTGACCGGCGGGCCGCGGCGCTCCAGCTTCTGCGCCGACTGGCGATCGGCCAGCGCCCGCACCAGCACCGCGAGCCGCCGCGGCGTCGCAAAACCCGTGGCGCCGCGGTGGGCGAGGCCGGCGGCATCGAGGCCTGCGGTCAGTGCGGAAGTCAGCGCTGCCGAGAGCTCCAGCAGGCTGCGCGGCGGAAGTTCCTCGGTACCGATCTCCAGCAGCAGGTCGGCGCGCTTCACGGCGCGCTCCCGGAGCTGCCGCGCAGCATCGGGAAACCGAGCGCCGCCCGGCTGTCGTAGTACGCCCGGGCCACCGCGCGGGCCAGCGTGCGCACGCGCAGGATGTAGCGCTGGCGTTCGGTCACGGAGATCGCCTTGCGTGCGTCGAGCAGGTTGAAGGTCTGCGAGGCCTGCAGTACCTGCTCGTAGGCCGGCAGCGCGAGCTTCAGTTCCAGCAGCCGGCCGCAGGTCCGTTCGTGCTCGTCGAAGCTCGCGAACAGGGCGGCCGCGTCGGCGTGCTCGAAGTTGTAGGCCGACTGCTCGACCTCGTTCTGGTGAAACACGTCGCCGTAACTGACGCGCCCGAGCGGGCCGTCGGTCCAGACCAGATCGAAGACGCTCTCGACGCCCTGCAGGTACATCGCCAGGCGCTCGAGGCCGTAGGTGATCTCGCCGGTGACCGGCCGGCAGTCGAGCCCGCCGGCCTGCTGGAAGTACGTGAACTGCGTGACCTCCATGCCGTTCAGCCAGACTTCCCAGCCGAGACCCCAGGCACCCAGCGTCGGTGATTCCCAGTTGTCCTCGACCAGACGCAGATCGTGGACCAGGGGGTCGATGCCGAGCGCGGCGAGCGAGCCGAAATAGCGCTCGATGATGTCCTCGGGCGACGGCTTGATGACGACCTGGAACTGGTAGTAGTGCTGCAGCCGGAACGGGTTGTCACCGTAGCGGCCGTCCGTCGGCCGGCGGCTGGGCTGGACATAGGCCGCGCTCCACGGCTCGGGTCCCAGCGCGCGCAGGAAGGTCGCCGTGTGAAACGTGCCGGCGCCCATCTGCATGTCGTAGGGCTGCAGCAGCACGCAGCCCTGCGCGGCCCAGTAGTGCTGCAGCGCCAGGATCAGGTCCTGGAAGGTCTGCGGGCTGGCGTTCGCAACACGGGTCTTCGGCATGGGGCGCGGCTGCGGCAAAAGGCCGCCAAGTATAGCGGCCGCGCTCAGCGCCGGGTCGCGGTCCGCCGGCCGGCCAGCTCGAGCAGCGGGCGCAACTCGGCTGCGGTCAGCGGTCGCCACTGCCCGCGCTGCAGGGAGCCGAGGCGGATGTGCATGATGCGCACCCGCCGGAGCATTCGAACTCGGTGGCCGAGGGCCGAGCACATCCGCCGGATCTGACGGTTCAGTCCCTGCGTCAGCACGATGCGAAAGGCAGCGGGGCCGGTGCGGGTGACCTGGCACGGCAGCGTCCGCTGGCCGCCGATCCTGACACCGGCCGCCATCATCGCCAGAAACACATCGCTGACCGGATGCTCGGTCGTGACCAGGTACTCCCTCTCGTGACCGTGCTCGGCCCGCAGGACCTCGTTGACGGCGTCACCGTTGTTGGTCAGCAGGATCAGCCCCTCGGAGTCCTTGTCGAGGCGACCGATCGGAAAGATGCGCTCGCTGTGGCCGACGAATTCGACGATGTTTCCCGGCACGTCGCTCTCGGTGGTGCAGGTGATGCCGGCCGGCTTGTGGAGGGCGATGAACACGTCCTTGCGCGCCTGGCCGAGTGGTTGCCCATCGACCAGCACGACGTCGCCGGGTGCGACCTGCGTACCGACAGCGGCCGCCCGACCGTTGACGGTGACTCGCCCGGCCGCAATCCAGGCATCCGCCTCGCGGCGTGAGCACAGCCCGGTTTCACTGATGTGCTTGTTGAGCCTCATGGGCTGGTGATTCTGCCGGCCTGCCCGCAGGCAAGAGAAGCGCCGAACAGCGCACCAAGATAGAGCGCGACCTGTTCCAGGGAGCACTGATGTGGTGCACCATCAGGATTCCTGGCGGGGTATGTAGATGTAAGACATTGATTATACTGCTACAAATGAGAAGATCCGCTTTGGCATGGGCATTGCACTAAACTGGAGACCGCGCCGCAGCGCACGCCCAACGGAGAATCACATGACCCCTGCCGAAGTCCTCGCCCTGATCAAGGCCAAAGAGGCCCATTTCTGCGACCTGCGCTTCACGGATACGCGCGGCAAGGAACAGCACGTGACGATCCCGACGCGGCTCGTCGACGAGGACTTCTTCACCGACGGCAAGATGTTCGACGGCTCCTCGATCGCGGGCTGGAAGGGCATCAACGACTCCGACATGATCCTGATGCCGGATCCGTCCACCGCGGTCATCGATCCGTTCTTCGAAGAGACCACGTTGCTCTTGCGCTGCGACATCGTCGAGCCGATGACGATGCAGGGCTATGGGCGTGATCCACGCTCGCTCGGCAAGCGTGCCGAGGCCTACCTGAAGTCCACCGGCATTGCCGAAGGCGCGCTGTTCGGTCCGGAGAACGAGTTCTTCATCTTCGACAGCGTGCGCTACACGAACGAGATGCATGGCTGCAGCTACGCGGTCGACTCCGTGCAGGGCGCCTGGAACTCGGGCACCAGCTACGACGGTGTGAATCTCGGCCACCGGCCGGGGGTCAAGGGCGGCTATTTCCCGGTGCCGCCGATGGACCGCTTCCAGGATCTGCGCACCGCCATGTGCCTGGCCTGCGAGGAACTCGGCCTCAAGGTCGAGGTACACCATCACGAGGTCGCGACCGGCGGGCAGGGCGAGATCAACGTCTCCGCGAACACACTGACGAAGAAGGGCGACGAAGTCCAACTGCTGAAGTATGCGCTGTGGAACGTCGCGCACGGACACGGCAAGACGCTGACCTTCATGCCGAAGCCGATCGTCGGCGACAACGGCAGCGGCATGCACGTGCACATGTCGCTGATCAAGGACGGCAAGAACCTGTTCGCGGGCGACCGTTACGCGGGCCTGTCGGATCTCGCGCTGTTCTACATCGGTGGCATCATCAAGCACGCCCGCGCGCTGAACGCGTTCACGAACCCCGGCACCAACAGCTACAAGAGGCTGGTGCCCGGTTTCGAGGCGCCGGTGATGCTGGCCTACTCGGCGCGCAACCGCTCGGCCTCGATCCGCATTCCGTGGGTGTCGAGCCCGAAGGGCCGCCGCATCGAGGTTCGTTTCCCGGATTCGCTCGCCAATCCGTACCTGGCCTTCGCCTCGATGATGATGGCCGGCCTCGACGGCATCCAGAACCGCATCCACCCCGGCGAGGCTTCCGACAAGGATCTGTACGACCTGCCGCCGGAGGAAGCGAAGAACATCCCCGAGGTCTGCCACTCGCTGGATATGGCGCTCGAGCACCTGGACCGTGATCGCGAGTTCCTGAAGCGGGGCGGTGTATTCAGCGACGACCTGATCGATGCCTACATCGAGTTGAAGATGGGCGAGATGACCCGTTTCCGGATGGCGACGCATCCGGTCGAGTTTGAGATGTACTACAGCCTCTGAGGTGCCCGGGCCAGGCGGCGGGGGCGGTGTTCACGAAATGCCGCTCCCGTCCTGTCCGTCCGGCCCGCTCCGGGCTATGCTGCGACCATGCGCATAGCCCTGTTCCTGGCCGGATGGCTCCTGTCCCTGGCGGCGCAGCCGCAGGAGATCTACCGGTGGGTCGACAAGGACGGCATCGTCCATTACGCGGACCAGCCCGGCGCCCCGGACGCCGCACGGGTGACGCTACAGGGACTCAGCGTCTACGAGGGCGGTGCACTGGCCGAGCCGGAGACCGCCGAGGCGGCGTCGCCGGCCGCCGTTTCGCCATATCGAGCACTGCGCATCGTGCAGCCGGCAGCCGAGGAGGTGTTCTTCGACGGCGCCGCCGGAGTGACGGTGGTCGCGGAGCTGGAAGGGGAACTGCAGCCGGAGCATGGAATCCGGATCTTCCTCGACGGCCAGGTCGTTGCGGAGAGCCTGTCGGCGCCGCTCGGCCCGCTGGCGCGGGGCACGCACGTGCTGCGGGCGACGGTCGAAGACGCGAACGGACACGCCGTGATCAGCAGCCCGCTGGTGCCGTTCCACGTGCGCCAGACCTCGTTGCTGAACCCGCAGCGTCAGCCCTCCGCCGCACCGGCGCCCGCGCCGGCGCCGGCCCCTCAGCCAACGCCGCCACGGACGGCCCCGGTTACGCCGCGCCGCTGATTCAGCCCGGGCGCGTTGCGCGCGGCGGGGCAGCCCGCCATGCGTGAACTCAGCGCGCCGCCAGGCATGCTCGATCCGGCGCCGCTGCCGGACCTGCTGGCGACCGCGATCATCGTCGTCGGCGCGAGAAATGAGGTCGTCTGGCAGAACGCCGCCGCCGCCAGCCTGCTGGCGGTCGGACTGCCGGCCGCCCGCGGGCGGCCTCTGGCGACGCTGCTGGCTGCCGGCGAGCGCGTCGATGCGCTGATCGAGCGGACGCGGGACAGCGGTGAACCGCTGTCGCTGCGCGAATACGAGCTGGCCCCGAGCGCCCGTGGCGACGCGCACTACGTCGTCGACGTGACGCTGACGCCGGTGGCGCTGGCCGCCGTACCCGGCGCGGTGCTGATCGAGCTCAGCGACACGACTCGCCCCAGCCGCATCACGCGCGATAACGCGCTGCTCGCCCAGCAGGGCGGTACCCGCGCGATGGCGCGGCAACTCGCGCACGAGATCAAGAATCCGCTCGGCGCACTGCGCGGCGCGGCGCAGCTTCTCGAGCGCGAGCTGCCGCGCGAGGAACTGCGCGAATACACGCGCGTGATCATCGGCGAAGCGGACCGGCTGCGCGCGCTCGTGGACAGCCTGCTCGGCCCGACGCGGCCGATGCGGCCCGAACGGGTCAACGTGCACGAGCTGATGGATCACGTCTATCGGCTGGCGCGGGCCGAGGCTCCCGCCGGTGTCGCGATCGAGCGTGATTACGACCCGAGCCTGCCGCTGCTCGCGCTCGATCGCGACCTGATCGTACAGGCCATGCTGAATCTCGCGCGCAACGCGATCCAGGCGCTGGCCGGCCAGGGACGCCTCGTGCTGCGCAGCCGCGCGCTGACGCAGGCGACGATCGGCGCCGAACGGCATCGGCTGGTCGCTTCGCTGCAATTCGAGGACGACGGGCCGGGCGTGCCGCCGGAACTCGGTGAAACGATCTTCTACCCGCTGGTTTCAGCACGTCCGGGCGGCACCGGCCTCGGTCTCGCCATCGCCCAGGACCTTGCGACCCGGCACAGCGGCATCATCGAGTTCGACAGCCGGCCGGGACGCACCGTGTTCTCGCTGCTGCTGCCGATGGAGGAGCGCCATGAGCAGGCCACTTGATGTCTGGCTGGTAGACGACGATGCGTCGATCCGCTGGGTGCTGGAACGCGCGCTGCGCCAGGGCGGGCTGCAGCCGCGCTCGTTCGAGGATGCCGGCACGGCCCTCGCGGCGCTGGCCCGCGGCCAGCCCGACGTGCTGATTACCGACGTGCGCATGCCGGGGCCGAGCGGCATGCAGTTGCTGGAGACCGTACGGCGCGGCCATCCGCGCCTGCCGGTGATCGTGATGACCGCGCACTCGGACCTCGACAGCGCGGTCAGCGCCTATCGCGGCGGGGCCTTCGAGTACCTGCCGAAGCCATTCGACATCGACGAGGCCGTGGCCCTCGTGCGCCGCGCCGCGACCCAGGGCGAGGCCGCACGGGTCGAACCGGCCGCAGCGACGATTCCCGGAATTCTCGGCCATGCGCCGGCGATGCAGGAGGTGTTCCGTGCGATCGGCCGGTTGTCGCGGTCGAGCCTGTCGGTGCTGGTCACCGGCGAGTCCGGTACCGGCAAGGAACTCGTGGCCCGGGCGCTGCACCAGCACAGTCCGCGCGCGGCCGGACCGTTCATCGCACTGAACACTTCCGCGATCGCCTCCGAGCTGCTCGAGTCCGAGCTGTTCGGCCACGAGAAGGGCGCCTTCACTGGTGCCGACGCGCAGCGGCGCGGCCGCTTCGAGCAGGCCGACCGCGGCACGCTGTTCCTCGACGAGATCGGCGACATGTCGGCGGCGCTGCAGACCCGGCTGTTGCGCGTGCTGGCCGAGGGCGAGTTCTACCGCGTCGGCGGCAGCGTGCCGATCCGTGTGGACGTGCGCGTGATCGCCGCGACCCACCAGGATCTCGACGCGCGCGTGCGCCAGGGCCTGTTCCGCGAGGACCTGCTGCATCGCCTGAACGTGATCCGGATCCGCGTGCCGGCGCTGCGCGAGCGGCGCGAGGACATTCCCGAACTGCTGGCGCATTACTTTGCGTTCGCCGCCGGCGAACTCGGCGTCGAGCCGAAGAGCCTGACGGCGGAGGCCGAGCGGCTGCTGATCGCCTTCGACTGGCCCGGCAACGTCCGCCAGCTCGTCAATGCCGCACGCCGTCTGACCGTGATCGCGCCGGGGCGCGAGATCCGTGCCGAGGACATCCCGCCGGATCTCGGTGGCGCCAGCGGGCAGGCGCCATCGCCGGAAGCCTGGAGCCGCGAACTCGCGGCCTGGGCGGCGCGCCACCTCGCCGGGGGCGGCGCACCGCTCGTGGATCTTGCCGGCCCGGAATTCGAGCGCACGCTGGCGCGCGTTGCGCTCACCCACGCCCGCGGCTGCCGCCAGGACGCGGCCAGGCTGATCGGCTGGGGCCGCAACACGCTGACCCGCAAGATGAAAAAGGGGACGCTTCCCTTTTAGCGGAAGCGCCCCCGGCAGGCGGAGCGTCGTTACGGCCGCTCGATCGTGATCACCGGCGAGGTCCAGGTTTCTCAGTGCGCGGGGTTGTTCGCGTCCGCAGGCGCCTTGAGCACCGCGATCGGCACGACATACTGGCCGTTCGGCGCGACTGGTGGTCGAGGTACAGCAGAATGTGCAGGATGTCGCTGCCGGCCAGCGCCGGCTAGAATCCCGCCGCCGCGGGCATATCCGCCAGCGTTTCCGGGAGAGCGCTTGACCGAGAACGGCACTGCCGCCGCCGCCATGTTCCTCGGCAACGACCTGCGCGCCTGGCTGATTGCGCTCGCGCAGTTCGCACTGTGGTTCACCGTGCTGCCGCTGGCGCGCGCGGCCATCGCGCGGCGCCTGAAGCGGCTGGCGCCGGAGCAGTCCGCGGCGCCGCTGGTTCTGCTCCAGGCGCTGCTGCGACGCACCACCCGCCTGTTCCTGGTCGCGGTCGCGCTGTATCTCGCGCTGCGCTGGCTCGAGATACCAGAACGGCTCGATCGCGCCGTGGCGACGGCGCTGCTGATCATCGTCTGGATCCAGGCTGCGCTGTGGGGGCAACGACGATCCGGCACATGGTCGAGCAGCGCCGCGCCGCCGCTGCCGATGGCGAGGCCAGCCTGAATATCCTGCGCGCGGTCGGCGTCGCGGCGGCGTGGATTGTCGCGTTCCTGATGCTGCTGGCGAACCTCGGCGTCGAGATCATGCCGTTGCTCGCCGGACTCGGCATTGGCGGCGTGGCGGTCGCGCTCGCGGTGCAGAACGTGCTCGGCGACCTGCTGGCCTCGCTGTCGATCGCGCTCGACAAGCCGTTCAAAGTCGGCGACCTGCTGGTGGTCGGCGAGGAGAAGGGCACGGTCGAGCACATCGGCATCAAGAGTACGCGGCTGCGGTCGCTGTCCGGCGAACAGATCGTCATCGCGAACAGCGATCTGCTGCGGAGCCGCGTACGCAACTACGGCCTGTTGTATGAGCGACGCGTCGTGTTCCGGATCGGCATCGTTTACGAAACCCCGCTCGAGCAGATCAGCGAGGTCGCGCGGATCCTCGAGGCGGCGATCCGCGCGCAGCCGAAGACCCGCTTCGACCGGGCGCACTTCGCCGGTCACGGGGATTTCGCGCTGAACTTCGAGGCGGTGTACTTCGTCCTCGACGCCGCTTACCACACCTACATGGACATCCAGCAGGCGATCAACCTGCAGGTCCACGGTGAATTCGCCCGCCGCGGCATCGAGTTCGCCTACCCGACCGCGAAGCACTATATGGTGCCGCTGGCACCGCCGGCCCCGGCGTCGCAGTAATCAGTCGCAGGCGGCGACCGGCGGTGTCGTGACCAGCGAACCGGTCAGTTCGCCGACGGACTGCAGGCCGGCGTTGCGCAGCCAGGCGGCAATGCCGGCATTGACCTTCGGGCACAGCAGCGGGTCGTAGAACAGGCCGGTACCGATGCCGACGGCGGTGGCGCCGGCGATCAGGAACTCGAGCGCATCATCGGCACTGGTGATGCCGCCCTGGCCGATGATCGGCACGCCGAGTGGCGCGGCCACCTCCCAGACCTGGCGGACCTTCAGCAGTGCGATCGGCTTGATCGCCGGGCCTGACAGTCCGCCCTGCACATTGCCGAGCACGGGCCGGCGCGTCGCGAGGTCGATCGCCATGCCGGCGAGCGTGTTGATGACCGACAGTGCATTGCTGCCGGCCTCGATGCAGCGGCGCGCATTGGCGCGGATGTCGGTCTGGTTCGGGGACAGCTTCGCGATCAGCGGCTTGCGCGTGACCTGGCGGCAGGCGGCGACGACCCGCGCACTCATGTCCGGGTCGTTGCC
This sequence comes from Gammaproteobacteria bacterium, assembly GCA_016882265.1. Classification (GTDB taxonomy): domain Bacteria; phylum Pseudomonadota; class Gammaproteobacteria; order Steroidobacterales; family Steroidobacteraceae; genus SCUD01. Next base: position 24,141 of record VGVB01000004.1, on the reverse strand, counting down.
GAAATGCACGCCGCCGGCGCGGACGTTCGGACAGGAAATGTTGATCTCGAGTGCCGTCACCGGCGAGTCGTCGAAGCGGCGCGCGACCTCCGCGTACTCGTCGATGCTCGAGCCGCAGACATTGGCGAAATAGTGCGTCTCGCTGCAGTCCAGAGCGGGCAGGATATGGCGCACCACATGATCGACGCCGGGATTCTGCAGGCCGATCGCATTCAGCATGCCCATCGGTGTCTCGGCCAGACGATGCGGCGGGTTGCCGAGGCGGGGCGCGAGCGTCGTGCCCTTCAGCACGATGGCCCCCGCATCGCGGTTCGAGAACCCCGCGACGCGGGTGTACTCGTCGCCGAAGCCGACGCAGCCGGACAACAGCACGATCGGTGAGGTGAGCCGCAGTCCGCAGAAGTCGACGGCGAGGATCGGATCGGGCGGCGTGGCCGACGCGGGCATGGCGGGATTATAGGGTCGCGCGCGGTAGCCGGCTCGGCGCGGGGCGGGCGGCTCCCCTCGGCGAGCCCGCGAGTGTCCTGTCTTCCGAGCGGGCGAGCGCCGGGAGCCGCCCGCCCGTAGCCGCTGTCCGGGTAGCGGTGGTGCCTCGCGCGCCGCTCAATTCTCCGGCGTCACTTCCCGGGTCAGCAGCGAGGCCACGACTTCGGGGATCGGCATGCCCTCGTACAGCACCCGATACACGTGTTCGCAGATCGGCATCCCGACACCGAGGCGCTGCGCGACCATGCGCACCGCCCGTGCTGCGTGATAGCCCTCGACGGCCTGGCCGATCTCGGTGAGCGCCTGGTCCACCGGTTTCCCCGCGGCGATCGCCCGGCCCAGCCGGCGGTTGCGGGACTGGTCGTCGGTGCAGGTCAGCACCAGATCGCCGAGGCCGGCGAGCCCCATCATCGTCTCGGCCTTCGCGCCGAGCGCGACCGCCAGATGCACCATCTCGGCGAGGCCGCGCGTGATCAGGAACACGCGGCTGTTCGAGCCGTAGCCCATGCCGTCCGAGGCGCCGGCGGCGATCGCGATGACGTTCTTGACCGCGCCGCCGACCTCGACGCCGACGATGTCGGGCTGCGTATAAGCCTGGAAGCGGCCCGAGGAAATGCTGCGCGCGAGTTCGAGTGCGAACGCCGGGTCCGGCGAGGCGACCGCAATCGCGGTCGGCAGCCCGGCCCCGACCTCACGGGCAAAGGTCGGGCCCGACAGCACGGCGATCGGTACGCCGGGGCCGAGTACCTCGAGCGTCACCTGGTGCGGCAGCTTGCCGGTGGCGAGTTCGAAGCCCTTGCTGGCCCAGGCGACGCGCGCCTGCGGGTCGAGCAGCGGCTGGATCGTGGTCAGCACCGTGCGCAGCGCACCGGACGGCACCGCGACGACGACATCGTCGGCAGCCTCGATGGCCCGCGCCAGGTCCGGCTGTACCGTCAGCAGCGGCGGGAACTCCACGCCCGGCAGGTAGCGCTCGTTGCAGCGCACGCGGGCCAGCAGCTCTGGCTCATCCTCGGCGCGACCCCACAGCACGGTCGGGCGTCCGGCGCGGGCGAACTGTACGGCGAGTGCGGTGCCCCACGAGCCGGCACCGAGCAGGACGATCGGACGCATGCGTGGCTCAGTTAGCCGGCCCGGATGCCTGCGCCTGGCGAGCTGCCTGCTCCTGCAGCGAGCGCTCGAACAGCGAATCGAAGTTGACGTGCGGCAGCAGGAACGGCGGGAAGCCACCCTTGGTCACGACGTCGGACACGGTCTGCCGCACGTACGGGAACAGGATGCCGGGCGCGAACGCACCGAGAATGCGGCGCATTTCCTCCGGTCCGAAGCCGCGCACGACGAAGATGCCGGCCTGCTTCACCTCGGCGAGGTACACGGCGATCTCGCCGTTCTTCGCCTCGAGCGTGACCGTCAGCACGACCTCGTGAGCATCCGGCCCGATGCTGGTCGTCACGGTGTTGAGGTTCAGCGCAATCTTCGGATCCTGCGCCTGCGCGGGCAGAAAGGGCCCCTTCGGCGCTTCGAAGGACAGGTCCTTGATGTACACGTTCTGCAGCGCCACGGTCGGGCCCTGCCCGTTCGCGCCGCCTTCAGCCGGCGTACCGGCCGGGAGCTGATTACTGTCGGTCATGGTTGGTCCTCACTGGATCGGAGAGTGGATGGGGTGCGTGCGCGGCCAGCAGGCGGTCGAGTTCGCCGCTTTTTTCGAGGGCGACGAGTTCGTCCGAGCCTCCGATCGGGTGCTCGCCGATGAAGATCTGCGGTACGGTCCGGCGGCCGCTGCGCGCAATCATCAGGGCGCGCGCCGACGGATCATCCTCGACGTTGATCTCGCGATAGCCGATGCCGCGCCGCTGCAGCAGCGCCGTGGCGCGCCTGCAGTACGGGCACCAGTGGGACGTGTAGATCGTGATCGGAGTGGGATCGGCCATCGGCTCAACCCCTGACGACGGGCAGGTTCTCCTGCCGCCAGGCCGCGAGACCGCCGCGCAGCGCGTACAGCCTGCCGCCGTGACCGCCGCGAGCCAGCGTGCGCGCGGCGGCCGCGCCCGCAGCGCCGCTGTCGCAGCACAGGATCAGCGGACGGTCGCCAAACCGGGCGAAACCACTGTGGCTCGCGGTAAGCTGATCACCGGGCACGTTGCGGGCACCTTCGATGTGGCCATCCTTGAACTGGTTCGGTCCGCGCAGGTCGATGAGCACGGCTCCGTCATTCATCAGGCGCACAGCCTCGGTCGGACTGATGGCCAGCCCGCGCTCGCCCCAGCGCCGGGACTCGTAGGCGATCACGGCGATGGCGAGGACGACGGCAGCGCCGGCGAGGAATGGGTGATTGGCGAAATAATTCAGCAGTCGGTCCATGGATGGCGGGCAGGATTCCGGCCGGGGCACGGCACAGGGCCGCGCATTATAGCAAGCCGTCGCGGGCCCGCCGTGCTGCGGGTAACTGGCATGTTTATCCTTTCGAAACAAGTAGTTGCCATTACAATCCTCAGCATGCTCCTGGGCCTCTCCCTGGGCCTGGCGAGGGCGGCCGAGCGCGATCCGGAGGACCAGTTACGTCAGGTCCGCGAGCGCATCGAGCGGTTGCAGCGGGATGTGCGCCAGGACACGGGCCGCCGTGACACGCTGGCGGTACAGCTCCGTGACGCCGAAGAAAAGGTCCGGGAAGCAGGAGCCCGGGTTGCTGCGGTCCGCAAGGAACTGGCCGCAAGCGATCGCCGGCTGGCAGAACTCACGGCCGAGCGCCAGCGCAGTGAGCAGGCGCTGAACGCGCACCGTGAGGTGCTGGCGGCACAGTTGCGCGCGACCTACATGCTCGGGCCCCGGGACCCATTGCGCCTGCTGCTGGGGCATCAGGACCCGGCGGCGCTCAGCCGCGCGCTCGTCTACTACTCCTACCTCGGCCGCGCGCGCTCCGATCAGATCGCTGACATCGAGGCGGCGGTGGCGCGACTCGAGCAGGCCACCGCGCTGGAAGCCGCCGAACGTGCCCGTCTCGCCGAGCTGGAAACGACGGTGAGTGGCGAACTGGCCGCGCTCGATGCGGCCCGCGGTGAGCGCACGCGCGCCCTGCAGGCGACGAACGCGCAGATCCGCAACAACAGCGACACGATCGCGAAGCTGCGCCGCGAGGCGGCGGCCCTCGAGAAGCTGATTGCGGACCTGCGACGGGCCCTGCGGGACCTGCCGCCGCCCGGCGGTCAGGCGTTCGAGCGGGTGCGCGGCCGACTCGCCTGGCCGGTCGGCGGGCGGCTGGCCGCCCGCTATGGGCAGCCGCGCGGCGGCGGGCTGCGCTGGAACGGTGTGCTGATCGAGGCCGCACGGGGCAGCGAGGTGCGGGCCCTCTATGACGGCCGGGTTGCTTATGCCGACTGGCTGCCGGGCCTCGGCCTGCTGCTGATCGTCGATCACGGCGGCTATCTGAGCCTGTACGGTCACAATGACCAGCTCTACAAGTCCGCTGGCGACCGGGTCGAGGGGGGCGAAATGGTCGCCACCGTCGGCGACAGCGGCGGGCGGAGCCAGCCGGGCCTGTATCTCGAAATCCGCCGTGGCGCCCAGCCGGTCGACCCGGTGCCCTGGTTCCGCCGCCCGTCGCCCTGAGGAGGGTCCACACCGATGCAAACTGCGGATTACGTCAAAGAGCAGGCGGCCGGATTTCGGGGATCCTGTGCGCCGGGGCCGGCGGCGCGCCGGCCGCAGGCATGGATGTCATGGCCGAAATCGCACTGAACCTGCCGCAGCACCTGACGACCGCACGGCCGAACCTGGATCCGTACGGGCATCTGCTGCGCATGCTGATGCCACGTGCGGTTGGAATTGCCTTCTACGACTCGCACGGCAAGGCGCTGTGGGTTGCTGATGGCTACGACGGTCCCGACCCGCTGCCGCTGGTGCGGGCGGCGCTCACCGACGTGCCGCCGGCGACGACCGACCGGATCGACGGTTTCAGCCAGGCTTACGAAGGCGCCCCGGCCTACGTTTTCCGCCTGCGCGACGGCGGCGGCGACGTCATCGCCATCGCGACGCTGCTGACTCGCGACAACGAGAACCGGCCGTATTCCTATGTCCAGCACCTGGTACAGCCGGCGCTGGAATGCCTGCAGCGCGAGCTGGACGCGCGCAGCAGTCTCGGTGAACTGAGCCGCGACCTGCGCGAGCGCGATGACGACCTCGATCTGCTGCTGCGGATCGCACCGGAGGAACCGGATGGCGCGGCGCAGGGCGACGAGCTCGGTGGTCTGGTGCAGGCCTGCGTCGATCACCTTGGCTGCACACTGGGTGCGCTGGTCGTGCCGGAGCGCAACGTCGCGATCTGCAAAGCGCCGGCGGGCCAGAAGCCGAAGGTCGAGGTCCTGACCCGCATTCACCGCCACCTGCTGAACTGGGCGCAGTTGCAGCGCCGCAACCTGACCATCAACCGCGTACGGGCCCGGCCGGTCGAGCTGCCGCCGTTCAAGATTCTGTCGACGCCGGTCCGCCACGCTTCGGGCCGCGTGGTCGGTTTCCTGGCGCTGTTCCGCGAGGAAGACGGCGCGGACTTCGCGCCGCGCTGCGAGCGGCTGGTCGAGCTGCTGTCGCGCAAGATCACCACGATCCTGCAGAACAACTTCGATGCGCTGACCGCGTTGCTGACCCGGCCGGCGTTCGAGACCCAGGTGCGCGCGCTGGTGGCCGGCCGTACCGGATCGCATCCGGACTGCGTGCTGTACCTGGACGTGGACCGGCTGCACGTGATCAACGACAACTTCGGCATGCATGTCGGCGACGAGCTGCTGGCGCGGATCGCCGAACTGCTGCGCCGCAAGCCGCGCCCCGGAGCGCTGGCGGCGCGCATCGCCGGTGACCGGTTCGCGGTATTCCTGCCGGATTGTGCCCTTGATTTCGCCCAGCAGATCGGCGAGATGCTGCGGCGTCAGTGCGCGGAACTGTCCGGCATGCGGGGCGAGGGCACGATGCAGGTGTCGGTCAGCCTCGGCATCGCCGAGCTGCCGGACTCGTCGAATCCGCTGGCGCATGGGCTGGCCAGCGCCGAAATCGCCTGCAAGGCGGCCAAGGACCGCGGCCGCGACCGGGTCGAGCTGTTCCAGGATGGCGACCAGAGCATCATGCGGCGGCATACCGACGTACTGGTGATCAAGCGCCTGCATGAGGCGCTCGAGCAGAACCGCTTCGTGCTGTATGCGCAGCCGATTCTGCCGCTCGGCAGCGAGCTGAGCGAGCCGCGCTTCGAGCTGCTGCTGCGCATGCTCGGGCCCGACGGCGAGATCCTGCCGCCGGAGAAATTCCTGTCGGCCGCCGAGCGTTACCAGTTGCTGCCCGCCATCGACCGCTGGGTCGTGACCCACGCACTCGCCGCGCTGCGGCCGCAGGCGCGCGCGCTGCGCGGCCGCGGACTGTCGTTCTCGATCAACGTGTCCGGGCCGTCGGTCGCCGCCGAAGAGTTCCTCGAGTTTCTGGAGAGCAGCATCCGCGGCTCGGGGCTGCCGCCGGAGGTGCTGTGCTTCGAGCTGACCGAGACCGCCGCCGTGTCGAACCTGACCCGCGCGGACCACCTGATGCAGCGGCTGCGCCTGCTCGGTTGCAGCTTCGCGCTCGACGATTTCGGTACCGGCCTGAGTTCGCTCGCTTACCTGAAGTCGCTGCCGGTGTCGGTGCTGAAGATCGACGGCAGTTTCGTCCGTGATGCCGGTACCAGCCAGCGCACCGAAGCGATGGTCAGGGCGATCGCCCAGCTCGCCCACACGATGGGCATGCAGACCGTGGCGGAGTACGTCGAAACCGACGAGCTGCGCAGCCGGATGGCCGGGCTCGGCGTCGACTACGGGCAGGGCTTCGCCATCGGTCGTCCGGTGCCGCTCGACGAGGTGCTCGGTGACCTCGCCTTGTACGAAGCGATGGCGCGATGAACGGCAGCGGCCGTCCGGCCCCCGGACGCGCCGACGCTGACATTCCCGGAGGCAGCGTGCTCACGCCAGTACCGGATCGCAGCAGGCACGGCCGGGACCGGGGCGACGGGCTGGCGCCGAAATCGGTCGCGCGCGTGGACTGGCTGGTGCTGCTGGTCGTCGCGCTGTACCTGCTGGCGCGGCGCGCCCCGCCGCCGCAGCCACTGCTGCTCGGCATCGCGACCGCGTTGTTCGCGGTCGTGGTGATCGGCCTGCGCTGGCACCGCTTTCCGGTGCGCGGCAGCGGGCCGCGCATCGCGCTCGGTGCCGCGGCGATGGTGGCCTACATCACGATCGTCGCGATGCAGACCGGCGCGGCCGGCAGCGCGCTGGTCAACCTGTACCTGCTGCCGATCGTGCTGGTGGCGATGACGCTCGGGCGGAGCGGGGCCATCGTCGTGTTCCTCAGTGTCGCGCTGGCCTATGCATCACTGGTGCTGGGCGAGCCGCAACTGCCGCCGGCGGCGGAGCTGCTGGCGGGTCTGTTCGGCACACTCTGTCCGTTCGCGCTGGTGGCCTACCTGACCCATGCGCTCAGTCGCTCGATCGTGACCGCGCGGCGGCGCATCGAAGCGATGGCCGAACGGGACGCGCTGACCGGCACCTTCAATCTGCGCACCTTCGGGCTGCTGCTCAAGCGCGAGCACCACCTGCGCCAGCGCGCGGGCCGTGGCAGTTATGGCATCCTGATTGTGGACATGGATCAGCTCAAGAAGCTCAATGACGAGCATGGCCAGGCCGCCGGCAACCTCGCGATCACAACCGTGGCCGCAGCGATCCAGCGCGCCGTACGCGCTACGGACATCGTCGCGCGCAGCGGCGGCGACGAATTCGTGATCTTTCTGCCGGAGTCGATCCCGGAAGTCGCCGACGGTGTGGCCCAGCGGATCCGCAACAACGTCTTCCGCAGCCTGTTTCCGGTCGGAGAGCGGCTGCAGCGGAGCAGCGTCGCCGTAGGGGCGGCGAGCTACCCGCAGGACGGAGCGAACCCGGACGACATCGTTGCGGCGGCCACGACGCGAATGCTGAGCGACAAGAACCTGCGCCGGCAGAAGGGCACGGCGGCTGCCGACGGAACAGCCTGAGTGAGCGGGTGCCGCGGCAGACGGCGTGGGCCCGGCTGGCTGCTGGCTGCGTGGCTGGCCGCGGGTCCGGCCAGTGCCGCGACGCTGGTGCTGGAGGGCGGTACGGTCATCGACGGCAGCGGCGGCACGCCGCTGCGCAACGGTGTCATCGTCATCGAGGGCGAGCGCATCACCGCCGTCGGCCCGGCCGGGCAGGTGCACGTGCCGGCAGCGGCCGAGCGGATTTCCACCGAGGGCATGACGGTGCTGCCGGGGCTGTGGGACCTGCAGGTGCACCTGATGCGTCTCGGCCACGGCGACCGCACCCGCTGGAACACGACCTATGGGCCACTCGCGGAGCGGGTGGTCATGCCGCTCGCCGCCCGCCAGCTTCTCGAGGCGGGCGTGACCAGCGCGCGTGATGTCGGTGCGCCGCTGGAGGCCGCGCTGAATGTCCGGCATCGCACCCGCAGCGGATTCATCCGCGGGCCGGCGCTGTACGTCGCTGGCCCGGAACTGCGCAAGCAGGTTGGCCCCGGCGCGGAAGACTGGCAGTGGATCGTGGCTGGGGTGCCGGACGTTCGTTTGAAAGTCGGTCTGCTGGCGGATGCGGGTGTCGATTACCTGCTGCTCGCCGATCTTGACCTGTGGAGCGCGGCGGAACTCGATGCCGCCATCGCCGAGGCCCGCGCGCGCGGCCTGCCGGTGCACGCCTGGGCCGAGCGGCCGGCCGACGTCCTGCGCGGACTGGCGCTGGAGATCGACGGTTTCGTCGGCATCGGGATGGCCGGGTTGCCATCGCTGCCCGGCGAAGTCGTGCAGATGCTGAACGAGCGCCGGTTCGATCCACAGGCTCGCCCGCTGAGCTGGAGCCCGGGTATTTCCGCCCTGCTGAATTTTGAGTCTTTGCGCGACAACCCGGAGCCGCTGGATGACGCCGCCGCCACCGCCGTGCTGCCGCCGCTGGTGCGCGCCGATATCCTCGCCTCGCTCGCGGATCCGGGGCGCAGCGACTGGTGGGAAATGCCGGCGACACAGGCGCGCGGGCAGTGCACGCGATTGCGCCAGCTCGACGAGGCGAAGCTGCGCCTCGTGCTCGGTTCCGATGCCGGCGTGCCGGGCCACCTGCACTCGCGCGCCACCTGGCAGGAAATCGACTTCTGGGTCCGCAGTTGTGGCCTGCCGGTGCAGCGCGCGATCCAGGCCGCGACCCGTGACGCCGCCGCCGCCATGGGCGCCGGTCACGAATCCGGCATGCTCGCGCCGGGTCTGTACGCCGATGTGATCGCGGTTCGCGGCGATGTGCTCCGCCACCCCGCGCTGCTGCAGTCCGTGGACATTGTGATCCGCCGCGGCCTTCGGGTACGCTGACCGGCATGACCCGGTTCGTTCTGCGTGCACTGATCGCCGCGCTCGGCCTGTGGCTGGCGACCGAATGGGTCGACGGACTGGGCGTCGACGGTCCGGCGACGCTGCTGCTCGCGGCGCTCCTGCTCGGCATCGTCAACGCGATCGTGCGGCCGCTGGCGATCCTGCTGACGCTGCCGCTGACGCTGGTCACGCTCGGCCTGTTCCTGCTGGTGGTCAATGCCGGCATGCTGGGACTGGTCGCCTTGCTGCTGCCGGGCATGACGATCAGCGGTTTCTGGTCCGCGTTCTGGTCCGCGCTGCTGGTGAGCGTCGTGAGCTGGATCGGCAACGCGCTGTTCAAGCCCGGCACCGCTCCGCGCTGAGAAAGGGGACGCTTCCCTTTTCGGTCCGCGGCTATCCGTGCGCACGCGGCAAGGGTCGCCAGTAGCCGGTCACGAGCGCCATGCCGGCGAGGATCACCAGCATCCCGGCGATCTGTGTCCAGGCCAGGGTCTCGCCGAGCAGCAGCCAGCCGACCAGCGCAGCGACGGCCGGGTTCACGAAACCGAACGAACCGACGATGACCGGCGTCGTATGCAGGGCGAGGAATGCGTAAGCGGAATACGCGACGCAGGAGCTCAGCAGCATCAGCCACAGGAACGCCGCGATGCCGCGCGGCGTCCAGGTGAGTGCCAACGGCTCGCCGTGCACGGCGGCGAGCAGCAGCAGCGCCAGACCACCGGCGAACATCTGCAGTGCCGTGAACATCAGCGGCTCGCTCGCGGCCGCGGCATGCCGGTAGTAGATCGTGCCGAGTGACCAGCCGATGCAGCCGAGCAGGATCACGAGTTGCCAGCGCAGCGGCCCGGTCGGCACTGCGCCGGCGGGGGCGAGCACCAGCACGACGCCCGCGAGCCCGACCAGCAGCCCGAGGCGCGCGGGCCCGGACAAACCCGTGCCATGGCGCCCGAACGTCCCGAACCACGCGATCCACAGGGCCGGTGTCGCGTTCAGCATCGCCGCCACGTTCGACTGTACGTGCTGCATCGCCAGCACGTTGCAGCCATTGCTGACGACGATCGCGAACAGCGCGACGATGCCGACGTGGCGCAGTTCCACGCGGCTGAGCCGCGGCGGTCCGCTTCGCCACCAGGCAAATGCACCGAGCAGCAGCCCGGCGAGGGTAAAGCGCAGCCCGGCAGCGCTGAGTGGCGGCTCGTCGGTAACCATCACTTTGGTCGCGACGTAGGCTGAACCCCAGACCAGGTAGACGATCGCGAGCGCAAGGCGAATCTGCAGTCGCAGCTTGCCGGAATCCCTCATCCGCGCATCGTAGCGGAGCCGCCGCGGCCACGGGCCGGCCGGGGCAGCGCCAGCGCGTTGCCGGCCAGCAGCACGAGCAGGCCGGCCACCGCCGGCACGGTCCAGCGATATCCTTCGAGGACCGTCGAGACCGTGAGCGCTACGGCCGGAATCAGCACGCTGGTATAGGCGGCCCGCGCCGCGCCGATGCGCCGGATCAGTGCCAGGTACAGCCCGAAAGCCAGCGCTGACCCGGCAATCGCGAGGTACAGCAGCGAGCCGACGTAGGACCAGGTCGAATCGAAATCGAAGCGGGCGCCGGTCACTCCGGCGACAACGGCCACACTGATTGTGCCATAGCCCATGCCCCAGGCGTTGACCGTCACGACCGGCAGACCGTGGCTGGTGTTACGCAGCGCGGCCATGTTGCCGAGTGAGGCGAGAAAGGTTGCGCCGAGCACCAGCGCGGCGCCGCGCAGTACGGTGGCGTCACCGGCGGCCGCCAGGATCTCCGGCAGGAACAGCAGCGCGACGCCGAGAACGCCGGCTGTTGCCGCGACGACGATGCGCGGTTCCACCGGCTGGCCGAAGAAGATCCGCGCGTTGACCAGGTTCAGGTGCACCAGCATCGTGAACAGCACGGCCACGAGCCCGCTGGTCAGGTACTGGCTGCCGAGATAGATCAGCCAGTAGTTGACGGAGAACAGCAACACGCCCTGCAGCGCGACCCAGAGATGATTGCGCCAGGACAACCGCAGCGGGCTGCGCGTCACCAGCGCATACAGGAACAGGCAGACGGTGGCCAGCGCCACGCGGTACAGCAGCGAGATCACCGGCGCCACGACGCCGAGCTGCAGCTCGATCGCGTACCAGGTCGTACCCCAGATCAGCACCACGCCCGCGTACAGGACCCAGACGCTCATCGGCGCCTCCGCACCGGAGCGGGCCGCTGGCGAACAGCCGTGCGCTCAGGCGTTGCGGCGCGCACCGGCGGTCGCGGTCCGGAACAGCCACCAGCCGACCGCAGCGAGCGCGACGATGCCGAGCCACTGGCCGGGCCGCAGGTGCCCGGCAACGGCGAGCACCTCGGCGTCACCGGAGAGCACGATCGGCACCGCGAGCGCGACGCCGATCAGCGCCTCGCCGGCGATCAGGCCGGCGGCGAACAGCAGGCCGTTCTGCTTCTGCAGCTCGGGATCCGCACCCGGGTTGCGGCGCCGGTGCCAGCGGGTGGCCAGCTCGGCCAGCAGGCCGCCGGCAAAGATCGGCGTCGACAATTCCAGCGGCAGATACATGCCGACGGCGACCGCGAGTACGGGCGTGCGCCAGCCCTGGCCGCGGCGCTTCAGCCACTCGTCCAGCGTGATCACCAGAGCGCCGACCACGGCGCCGGTCGCGACCATGTTCCACGGCAGGCCGGCACCGAAAATGCCGCTGGCGACCGAAGCCATCAGCGTCGCCTGCGGAGCCGGCAGCGCGGTGACGCCGGCGCGGGCCGGCGTGCCGATGCCGTAGGCCTCGAGCAGCAGGTTCAGCACCGGTGCCATCACCGCGGCGCTGGCCAGCGCGCCGATGCCGAGCATGACCTGCTGGCGCCACGGCGTTGCGCCGACGAGCTGGCCGGCCTTCAGGTCCTGCAGGTTGTCACCGGCGATCGCCGCGGCGTTGCAGATCACCGCGCCGATCAGCACCGCCGCCACCGGCCCGACCGTCGAGCCGGGGCCGAGCAGGCCCAGCAGCACCAGCGCCGCGAACAGGATCGTCGAGATCGTGATGCCCGACACCGGGTTGTTCGACGAGCCGACCAGGCCGGCCATGTAGCCGCTGACCGACGAGAACACGAAACCGGCGATCACCATGATCACCGCCATCGCGAGCGCCACGCCGAACTGGCCGACGACCGCCTGGTACAGCGCGAACAGCGGCAGCACGAACAGGAGGATGCCGGTCAGGATGGCCGCCATCGGCAGATCGCGCTCGGTGTGTGGCCGGTCGCCGCGCTGGCCGTCGTGGAGCGCGAGGCCGCTGCGGATACCGGACAGCAGCGAACGGCGCAACGTCCACAGCGACCACAATCCGCCGATCAGCATCGCACCGACGCCGATGTAGCGGATCTTCGCGCTCCAGATCATGTAGGCGGCGTCGCCGGCCGCGGCGCCGGCGACCCGCGCCGCCAGCGCCGGGTCCTGGTCGAGCAGGAAGCTGTAGTAGTACGGAATGAACACCCACCAGGACAGCCCGCCGCCGGCGACCATCAGCGAACCGATGTTGAGCCCGACGATGTAACCGACGCCGAGCAGTGCCGGCGACAGGTTGATCGCGAACACGGCGATCGTGCGCTGGCCGAGATAGCCGGCCGCGGTGAACGCCTCGGGTGACAGGCGCAGTCCGGCCAGCGCGGTCTTGAAGGCGGCTGCGGCGAGCGCCGCCAGGCCGAGCGCACGCAGCCCGGGACCGGGGTTCTCGCCGATCTTCAGCACCTCCGCGGTCGCGACACCCTCCGGGAACTTCAGGTTCTGCTCGACGATCAGCGTGCGGCGCAGCGGTACCGAGAACAGCACGCCGAGCAGGCCGCCGAGGCCGGCGATCGCGAGCACCCACCAGTAGTCGAAGCTGGTCCAGCGCCCCATGATCACCAGCGCCGGGATCGTGAAGATCGTTCCGGCGGCGATCGCGGACCCGGCCGAGGCGCCGGTCGCGACGATGTTGTTCTCGAGGATACTGGCGCGCCCGAGCAGGCGCAGCACGCCCATCGAAATCACCGCCGCCGGGATCGCGGTCGCTACGGTCATGCCGGCGAACAGGCCGAGATAGGCGTTGGCGGCCGCCAGCGCCACGGTCAGGGCCAGTGACAGCAGGATTGCGCGCGCAGTCAGTTGCGGCGCGCCGTGATCATGGTTCATGGTCCGCTCCCCGGGCTCACCAGCCGCACTGGTGGCCGCGATTCCTATCCTCGAGCCAGCCCAGCAGCGGCTGGAAGTACGCCATGAGGGCCGCGGTATCCATCTGCCGCGAACCGGTCAGTTCTTCGAGCGCGTCCTGCCAGGGCCGGCTGGCGCCCTGCGCCAGCAGGTCCATGAACCGGCGCGCGGCTGGCGCAGCCCGCCAGCAGGGCCAGTGCGGCAGCGGCCCACAGCAGGCGGCGGGCGTGCACGCTCAGCCGGCCTGGGCCGTGCGCTGCGATTCGGGCAGCCGTTGCGGCCCCTCCGCCCCGTGCATCCAGCCGACGATGCGCCCTGAGAGCGCCCACAGCAGCAACGTGAACAGGACCAGCACCAGCGCGACACCGCCGAAGATGCCGAGCAGCCCGGCATGCTCGGCCCGCACGCCGACGGACAACGCCAGCGCCTGCATCCAGCCGTAGCTGCCCATGTCTTCCGAGAATGCGCCGACGTAACCGGCCAGCGTGTTGGCGAAGAAGTTGATCAGGAACCAGACGCCCATCATCAATGAGCCGAGCCGCAGCGGCGCGAGCTTGGTGATCATCGACAGGCCGACCGGACTGATGCACAGCTCGCCCATCGTGTGGAACAGGTAGCCAAGCACCAGCCAGACCATGCCGGCCTTGAGGTCGGCGCTGCGCTGCATCTCGAACACCGCGATTACCAGGAACATGAAACCGACCGCGACCAGCAGCAGGCCGCTGTACATCTTGACCGGCGTCGGCGGGTTGCGGCCGCGGGCGCCGAGCCGGCTCCACAGCAGCGAGAACAGCGGCGCGAGCAGCACGATGAACAACGGGTTCAGCGACTGGAACCAGCCGGTCGGCACCGTGAACGTGCCGACCACGCGCTCGGTGTGGCGGTCGGCGAACAGGTTGAGCAGGCCGCCGGCCTGTTCAAACGCGGCCCAGAACATCATGACGAAGATGAAGATCACGAAGATCACCCGCAGCCGGTCGCGCTCGACCGGCGTCAGCGGCTGCTGCTGCCCCCCGGCCAGCGCGAGCGAGCGCCTGGCGGCGGGGACGACACCCAGATCGCCGATGTAATGACGGGCGAAGGCGAGCTGGATGATCACCGACAGCGTCATGCCAATGCCGGCGGCGAGGAAACCGGTACGCCAGCCGTAGACCGGATCTTCGCCGAGCGTCGAGCACACCAGCGGCGCGAGGAAGGCGCCGACGTTGATGCCCATGTAGAAGATCGTGAACGCGCCGTCGCGGCGCGCATCGCCCGGCAGGTACAGCTCGCCGACCATGGTCGAAATGTTCGGCTTGAAGAAGCCGTTGCCGAGGATCATCAGCGCGAGGCCGAGGTAGAAGCTGGTCGGCGTCGCCGGGAAGTCGATGCCGAGCGCGGCCAGCGACCACGGCGCGCTGCTGCCGAGCAGATCCGGCGGCGACGCCAGCGAGAACTGGCCGAGCGCCATCATGATCCCGCCGATGATCACCGCCTTGCGCTGGCCGAGAAAATTGTCGGCCAGCCAGCCGCCGAGCAGCGGCGTCAGGTAGATCAGGCCGGTGTACCAGGCATAGAGCTTGAGTGCCTGGGCGCTGCCCCAGCCGAGGCCGGGATTGGCGGCCTCGGTCGCGGCCACCGCATACAGCACCAGCAGCGCGCGCAGGCCGTAGAAGCTGAACCGTTCCCACATTTCGGTGGCGAACAGCAGGAACAGCCCGCGCGGGTGCCCGAGGAAGGTCCCGGGCGGGACGTGTACGTCAGCGGTCATGCGGCGACTCCCTGCGCAACCGGGCGAGTCTCCGCGATGTTGCGGTGCAACATCAAGCGGATTTCGGCACCAGCACCCGGGACAGCAGCAGCCCGATCTCGTAGAGCACGTACATCGGCAGCGCCATCATCGTCTGCGACACCGCGTCCGGCGGAGTCAGGAACGCGGCGACGATGAAGATGCCGAGCAGCACGTAGCCGCGATGCCGGCCGAGCGCCTCGCGGCTGACCAGTCCGGTGCGCACCAGCAGCACCGTCGCGACCGGGATCTCGAAGGCGAGGCCGAAAGCGAAGAACAGCAGCACCACGAAATCGAGATACTGGGTGATGTCGGTCATCATCTGCACGCCGGCTGGTGTCGTGCTGACGAAGAACGCGAAGATCAGCGGGAAGACCACGTAGTAGGCGAACGCAGCGCCGGCATAGAACAGGAGCACGCTCGAGACAAAGAGCGGCAGGGCGAAGCGCCGCTCGTGCCGGTACAGCCCCGGCGCGACGAAGGCCCAGACCTGGTACAGGATGACCGGCATGGCGAGAAAGATCGCCGCGAGCAGGGCCAGCTTGAACGGCGTCATGAACGGCGCAACCACGCTGGTCGCGATCAGCTTGCTGCCCTCCGGCAGTCGTTCGAGCAGCGGCGCCGCCAGCCAGGTGAAGAGTCGGTTGGCGAACAACAGACAAGGCACCGCGATCACGAAGGTCGCGAGCAGCGCGCGCAGCAGCCGGTCGCGCAGCTCCAGCAGATGCGAGAGCAGCGAGCTCTCGGGCAGCTCCTCCGGTTCCGGCGCCGCGGTCATTCCTTTGGTGCCGGTGTTACGGTTTCGGTAACCGGCTCCTGCCCGGCCGCCGGCGTCGCTGGCGCCGCTGGTGCCGCTGGCGTCGCGGGCTCGGCGGGCGCGCTGGCAGCGGCAGCCGCGGGGGTCCGGGTGCGGCGCTGTTCCATGTCGCCGAGCCGCACCTCCTCATCGAGCTGTTCGCGGAACTGGCGTGCCATCGCGCGCGCGCGGCCGACCCAGCGTCCGACGTGGCCGGCGAGCTTCGGCAGCCTCTCGGGGCCGAGCACCAGCAGCGCAATACCGAGGATCAGGATGATCTCGGTGAAGCCGACCTCGAACATCGCGGTTCAGGCGTGCTTGTCGCTGCCGGCGTTTTCGGGCTTCTGGCCTGTGTCGAAGGTCGCGTCCGGCCGCTGCTCCTGACCGAGCTGTTTGCCGGACTCCTCCTGATCGCTGTCGCTCATCGCCTTCTTGAAGCCCTTGACTGCGGCGCCGAGGTCGGAGCCGATCGTACGCAGCCGCTTGGCCCCGAAGATCAGCAGGGCGATCGCGAGGATGATCAGCAACTCTCTGAAACCGATTCCCATGTTCCTGCTCCAACGTGCCCGGTGGGCACGGGAGGGTATGATACGCCAAACGGCCCTCAGCTCCCGGCCGGCGCGACCCGCAGCCAGAAGGTCACCGGGCCGTCGTTCTCGAGCTGTACACGCATGTGTGCGCCGAACACCCCGGCCTGCGTGGCCGGCAGGCGCGCGCGGGTCTGCGCCAGCAGCTCGCCGAACAGGCGCTCGCTCGCCGCCGGCGCCGCTGCGGTACTGAAACCGGGACGGTTCCCTTTTTTCGTGTCGGCCGCCAGCGTGAACTGCGGCACCAGCAGCAGGCCGCCGCCGGTATCCAGCAGCGAGCGATTCATGCGGCCCTGCCCGTCGTCGAACACGCGATAATTGAGCAGGCGTTCGGCCAGCCGGGCGGCCTCGCGCGACGAGTCGCCGGGCTCGACCGCGGCCAGCACGAGCAACCCGGCGCCGATCCGGGCGACCTCGCGCCCGGCGACTTCCACCGACGCACCGGTCACCCGCTGCAGCAGCCCGATCATCGGGGCGCAGTCGCCGGCCGGGGGGCGAGCAGGCCGATGAGCGCCAGCAGAGCGAAGACGGCCCCGGCCAGAAACGTGGCGGGGGCGCCGAACCGGCTCCACAGCAGCCCGGCGACGACGCTGGCGAGCAGCACGGCGACGCCGGTCATCAGGTTGAACAGTCCGAACGCCGTGCCACGCAGCTCCTCCGGTGCGGCGTCGGCGACCAGCGCCGCCAGCAATCCCTGCGTGAGTGCCATGTGCAGGCCCCACAGTGCTGCCCCGGCGCAGGCGGTCCGGAGGCCGGCGGCGAAGGCCAGGGTCACGTCGGCTGCGACCAGCACGAGGAGCCCCGCGAGCAACAACCGGCGCCGCCCGATGCGGTCGCTGGCCGCACCGGCCGGATAAGCAGCCAGCGCGTAGGCGAGATTCATCACGATCAGGATCACCGGCACGAAGGCGAGGCCGACTCCGAGATCCTGTGCGCGCAGCACGAGAAAGGCCTCGCTGAAGCGGGCGAGCGTGAACACGACCCCGCCGGCCACGATCAGCCAGAACCGCCGTGGCAGTGCGCTCGCACCGGCGAGCGTGAGACGGCTGGTTCCGCCCGCCTGCCGCTGCGGCCGGTCCGGTTCGTTCACCATCGTGACGAGCACCAGCACGGCCAGCGCGGCGGGCACCACCGCCACCCACAGCACGGCCTGCAGATCGTTCGCGAAGGCCAGCATCAGCAGCACAGCGAGCAGCGGGCCGAGCAGCGCGCCGACCGAGTCGAGCGCCTGGCGCAGCCCGTAGGCCGCGCCGCGCTCACCTGGCCGGGTCAGATCCGCAACCAGCGCATCGCGTGGGGCGCCACGAATGCCTTTGCCGATCCGGTCGATGCAGCGGCCGGCCGAAACCCACGCAACGGAGGTCGCCAGCGGGAACAGCGGCTTGGCCAGCAGCGCGAGACCATAACCCGCGACGACCAGCGGCTTGCGCCGCCGGAGCCGGTCGCTGAGCGTGCCGGAGGCAACGCGGGTGAAGGCCGCGATCGCTTCGGCAACGCCCTCGATCAGGCCAACGGTGAGCATCGAAGCGCCGAGCACCGCGGTCAGGAATACCGGCAGCAGGCTGTGCACCAGCTCCGAGGACGCGTCCATGCACAGCGACACGAGGCCGAGCGACCAGATGCCGGCCGGCAGCGTACGCCAGCGCGATGCAGCGCCAGAGGGCGTCCTGGCATTCAACCGCAACTCCGCTTCGGCATGCGCGCACCTCCCCGACTATGGTATCTGTAGCCGCCGCGCGGCGGCAGCAACAGGGGCAGAGCGATGCAGCGACGTGACCTGATCCGTGGCCTCGGACTCGGCGCGGCCGCGGCGGCGACCGCTGCCTGCAGCCGGCGGGATGGCGAGGCCCGGGTTGCCGGGCCCGGCCAGCGCTTCGAGTGGAAGCTGGTCACGACCTGGCCGCCGAACTTCCCCGGCCTCGGCACCGGCGCGGTCGAGTTCGCACGGCGGATCGAGGCCTGCAGCGGCGGCCGGCTGTCGATCCGCGTGTTCGGCGACGGCGAGTTCATCCCGGCGTTCGAGGTGTTCGACGCGGTCGCGAGCGGCACCGCCGAGATGGCACACGGTGCCGCGTATTACTGGAAAGGCAAGATCGCGGCGGCGCCGTTCTTCTGCGCCGTGCCGTTCGGCCTGACCGCGCAGGAAATGAACGCCTGGCTGTACCACGGCGGCGGCCTCGAACTGTGGCAGGAGGCCTATGCCCCGTTCGGACTGCTGCCGCTGCCCTGCGGCAGCAGCGGCTGCCAGATGGGCGGCTGGTTCCGCCGCGAGCTGCGTTCGCTGGCCGATCTGCAGGGACTCAAGATGCGCATGCCGGGCCTCGGCGGCGAGGTGCTGGCGCGCGCCGGGGCCACGCCGGTCACGCTGCCGGGCTCGGAGATCTTCACCGCCCTGCAGACCGGCGCGATCGATGCGACCGAGTGGGTCGGCCCGTACAACGACCTGGCCTTCGGTTTGCACAAGGCGGCGAAGTTCTACTACTACCCGGGCTGGCACGAACCGGGCTCGACGCTCGAGCTGATCGTCAATCGGCAGGCCTTCGATTCGCTGCCCGCGGACCTGCAGGAGATCGTGCGCACGACGGCCGCGGCGATCAACGACCGGATGCTGGCCGAGTTCACCGCGCGCAATGCCGAGGCGCTGCAGACGCTGGTCAACGAGCATGGCGTGGAGCTGCGCCCCTTTCCGCCGGACGTACTGGCGCGCCTGCAGGAACTGTCGGTCGAGGTGCTGCAGGAAGCTGCCGGGCGCGATGCGCTGTTCGCGCGCGTGCTGGAATCCTGGCAGACGTTCCGGCGCCGCATGGATCCGTACCTCGCGGTCGCCGAGCGGGCGATGCTGAACACGCGCGGCGGCTGAGCCGCGGTCGCGCCGTTCAGCCGGCGTAGAGCAGATCCGGCAGCCAGGTCGCGAGCCGCGGCCAGAACCACAGCACGACGAGCATCGCGAGCTGGATCGCGACGAACGGGATGACGCCGCGGTAGATGTCGAGTGTCCGCACCGCTGGCGGGGCGACCCCGCGCAGATAGAACAGCGCAAAACCGAACGGCGGCGTCAGGAATGAGGTCTGCAGATTGACCGCGATCATCACGCCGAGCCAGACCGGATCGAGGCCCATCGCCAGCAGTACCGGCGCGACGATCGGCACGACGATGTAGGTGATCTCGATGAAGTCGATGATGAAGCCGAGCAGGAACAGCGCCAGCATCACGATGAACACGGCGCCGGCCGCGCCGCCCGGCAGTGACGACAGCAGCTCGTGCACCAGCCGGTCACCGCCGAGGCCACGGAACACCAGCGAGAACACCGCCGCGCCGATCAGGATCAGGAACACCATCGAGCTCAGGCGCACCGTGCCCTGCATGATGTCGCGCAGCCGCGCGCGATCGAGGCTGCGGCGCAGCAGCGCGAGCAGCAGCGCGCCACCGGCGCCGACCGCCGCGGCCTCGGTCGGGGTGGCCAGTCCGGCGATGATCGAACCGAGCACCGCGAGGATCAGCGCCAGCGGCGCGACCATCACGCGCAGCACGCGCCACGCGCCGGCCGCCGCGGGCCGGTCCCCGGCCACGGCCGGCGGCGGCAGCCGTCCGGGCTGCCACCACGCGACCAGCAGGATGTAGCCGATGTACAGCAGCACCAGCAGCAGTCCCGGCAGCAGCGCGCCGGTGAACAGGTCGCCGACCGAGACGCTGTCCGGCGCGAAGTTGCCCTGGCGGAGCTGGGCCTGCTGGTAAGCGGACGACAGCACGTCGCCGAGCAGCACGAGGATGATCGACGGCGGGATGATCTGGCCGAGCGTGCCGGCCGCGCAGATCGTGCCGGTCGCGATGCGCGGATCGTAACCGGCGCGCAGCATCACCGGCAGCGACAGCAGGCCCATCGTCACGACCGTCGCGCCGACGATGCCGGTGCTGGCGGCGAGCAGCGCGCCGACGACGATCACGGCAATCGCCAGCCCGCCGCGCCCGTGGCCGAACAGCATGCCGAGCGTCGCCAGCAGGTCCTCGGCGATCCGCGCCCGTTCCAGCACCAGCCCCATGAAGATGAACAACGGCACGGCCACCAGCGTCGCATTCTGCATCGTGCCGAACACCCGGTTCGGCAACGCCGTGAGGAAGGCGAACTCGAAAGCGCCGAAGGCGCTGCACAGCAGCGCGAAGCCGAGCGACACGCCGGCCAGCGTCAGCGCGACCGGATAACCGGCGAACAGCGCCGCGACCACCAGGCCGAACAGCACGAAGGCCAGCCACTCCACGCTCAGCGCTCCGGCGGCCGGCGCAGCACGGCGAGGCAGCGCAGAGCGAGCGCACTGCCGGCGAGCAGCAGCACGGCGGGCAGCAGCGGGATCACGGCCTTCAGCAGGTACAGCATTGGCAGGCCGCCGGCCTCGCGCGAGCGCTCGGCGATCTGCCAGGAGCCGGCGACGTACGGCCAGCTCTGCCAGGCGAGGAAGACGCAGAACGGCAGCAGGAACAGCAGCGTGCCGGCCAGATCGACGATGGCTCGCGCGCGCGGGCCGAAGCCGCGGTAGAAGACATCCACGCGGACATGCTCATCGGCGCCGAGCGTGTAGCCGGCGCCGAGCATGAACACCAGCGCGTGCATCCAGGTCACCGACTCCTGCAGCCAGATCAGCCCGACGCCCGCGCCGTAGCGCAGCACGACGACCGCGAGGGTGGCCAGCACCATGCCGAGCGTCAGCCAGGCGACCGCCTGACCGATGCGCCGCGCGACCGTGTCGAGCACAGCGGCGAGCCGGAGCGCAGGCACCGCGACGGGCAACTCACTTCCTCCAGAACGCCGGCGTCAGCAACAGCAGCAGCGCGGAAATCTCGAGCCGGCCGGCGATCATCGCGACGATGCCGACCCACTTGGCGGCATCCGGTACCGAGTGGAACGTGACGGCGACGTCGCCGAGGCCGGGGCCGACGTTATTGATCGTTGCAGCGACCGCCGACCAGGCCGTGACCTGGTCGAGGCCGAGCATCATCAAGGTCAGCATCAGCACGCCGAAAACGACGAAGTACATCGCGAAGAATCCGGCGACGCCGCTGATCACCTGCTGCGGGATCGGCCGGCCAGCCAGCTTGACCGGGATTTCCGCGCTCGGATGTACCAGACGCTTGAGGTCGGCGACCCCCTGCCGGAACACCAGCAGCCAGCGGATCACCTTCATGCCGCCCGTGGTCGAGCCGGCGCAGCCACCGATGAAGGACAGCAGGATCAGCAGTGCCGGCAGCGCGCCGGGCCAGGCAGCGAAGTTCGCGGTCGTGAAGCCGGTCGTGGTCTGGATCGAAACCGCGTGAAAACTGGCATAGCGCAGCGCGGTCCACAGCGACGGGTAGTCGCCGTGCCACCACAGGTAGACGCTCATGCCGGCGATGATCGCGACGCTCAGCCAGAAGAAGGCCAGAAACTCCGTATCGCGGGCGTATAGCCGCAGATCCGGCTGGCGCAGCGCCGAGAAATGCAGGGCAAAATTGACGCCGCCCAGAAACATGAAGACCGTCGCCACGGCATCGACCACGGCGCTGTCGAAATGGCCCAGGCTGGCGTCATAGGGCGAATAACCGCCGGTCGATAGCGCCGCGAAGGCATGGCCGATGGCGTCGAACAGGCTCATGCCGGCCAGCCAGAAGCCGAGCGTACAGGCGGCGGTCAGCAGGACGTAGACTGCCCACAGCGCCTTCGCGGTCTGCGTGATCCTGGGCGTCAGCTTCTGGTCCTTCATCGGTCCGGGCGTTTCGGCCTTGTACAGCGACATGCCGCCGATGCCGAGGATCGGCAGCAGCGCGACGGCCAGCACGATGATGCCCATGCCGCCGAACCACTGAATCTGCTGGCGATACCAGAGAATGGACTTCGGCAGCTCATCCAGGCCGATGATCACCGTGGCGCCGGTGGTGGTGAAGCCGGACACCGCTTCGAACACCGCATCGGTGAAGCTAAGATCCGGCACGTCGCTGATCAGCAGCGGTGCGGCGCCGGCGAGACCGAGGCAGATCCAGAACACCGCGACGACCAGAAAGCCGTCGCGCAGCCGCAGATCCTGGCGCGCGCCGCGCGCCGGCAACCACAGCAGCAGACCGACGGCCGCAATGGCGAAGAACGCCAGCAGGAACGGATACCAGTGGCCGTCGCCCAGGATCAGCGCCACGCCGATCGGCAGCAGCATCGTCAGGCTGAACATCAGCAGCATCAGCCCGAGAATCCGCTGCACGACGGCCAGGTTCATCGGGCGCGATTCCCGGTCTCAGTGCTGGCCCGGCGTCGAGCCGAACAGGCGGACAACCGCGTCGACGTGGCGGCGGTCAGTCAGGAACAGGATCACGTGGTCGCCTGCCTCGATGACCCGGTCGTGGCGGGCCATCAGCACCTCGGTGCCGCGCGCAATCGCGCCGATGGTCGTGCCCTCCGGCAGCTCGATCTGGTCGAGCCGCCGGCCGACCACCGGCGAACTGCGGGCGTCGTCATGCACGACCGCCTCGAACGCCTCGGCGGCGCCGCGGCGCAGCGAGTGCACGCGCACGACGTCGCCGTGGCGGACATGCGCGAGCAAAGCGCCGATCGTGATCGTCTGCGGCGAGATCGCGACGTCGATCTTGCCGCCCTCGATCAGCTTGGCGTAGGAGGGCTTGTTGACCAGCGCCATGACCCGGTGCGCGCCGAGATCCTTGGCCAGCATCGCCGACAGGATGTTGGCTTCCTCGGCGTTGGTCACGGCGACGAACACGTCGGCATCGTCGATGTTCTCCTCCAGCAACAGATCCTCGCTGGCGGCGTCGCCGCTCAGCACCAGCGTGCGGCGCAGCGTCTCGGCCGCGCGCCGGGCGCGGGCCGGGTTGCGCTCGATCAGCTTCACCTGGGCGATGTTCTCGAGCGCGCCGGCGAGGCGAAAGCCGATGTTGCCGGCGCCGGCGATCACGACCCGCCGGATCGGGGCCTCGGCGGTGCGCAGTTCGCGGGCCATCGCGCCGATCGCATCGCGCGCGGCGACGAAGAACACTTCGTCACGGTCGGCGATGACCGTGCCGCCTTCGGGGAGGATGCTCTGGCCTTCGCGGTAGATGGCGGCGACGCGCACCTCGGCCTGCGGCATGTGCTCGCGCAGCTCACGCAACTGGTGGCCGACGAGCTGGCCGCCCTGTACGGCGCGCATGCCGACCAGGCGGACGCGCCCGTCGGCGAAGTCGAGCACCTGCAGCGCGCCGGGGTGCTGGACGAGGCGCACCAGGTAATCGGTGACCAACTGCTCGGGGCTGATGATCACGTCGATCGGCAGACCGCCCTGGCCGAACAGCTCGACGCGCTTCTGGTAGTCGGCGGCGCGGATCCGGGCGATCTTGGTCCGGGTCCGGAACAGGGCCCAGGCGACCTGGCAGGCAACCATGTTGACCTCGTCGCTGCTGGTCAGCGCGACGATCAGGTCGGCGCCGTCACCGCCGGCAGCCTCGAGCACGGCTGGGTGCGCGGCGTTGCCGCAGACGGTGCGGATGTCGAGCCGGTCCTGCAGCTCGCGCAGCACGTCGTCCTGGGTATCGACGACAGTGACGTCGTTGTCCTGCTCGCGGGAAAGCTGTTGGGCGGCCGTGCTGCCGACCTGTCCGGCGCCGAGGATGATGATCTTCAAGGCGGGTCTGCTCCGGCGGCAGAGCCGCCCGTGACACGCGTGACCGGCGATTCTAGCGCAGCACGGCGCTCACAGTGGTTCGAGGCGCGCCAGGCTGAACATCAGCCACTTCGGCCCGGCCTGTTCGAAGTTCACGTGCACCTGGCGGTTGTCGCCGTTGCCCTCGAAGCGCAGCACCGTCCCTTCGCCGAACTTCGGATGCCGGACCCGGGCGCCGAGCGGCAGCGGAGCGTCGTCGCTGGCCGCCGGCGCGAAGCCGTGGGAACGCGCCGCGGCCGCCGCGCG
>VGVB01000003.1 GCA_016882265.1 Gammaproteobacteria bacterium | reverse complement strand
CGAGTCCGGGGGGTCGCCCGCGCGGCCGGCGCCTGAGCGCCTCCAGCCCGCCGGCGCGCAACGCCTCGTTCCAGTCGCTCACCGTCGAGCGCGTTACCCCGACCCGCCGTGCCACCTCCGCCTGCGATTCGCCGCGTAGCAACAGACGCCCTCCCCGCAGGCGACGGCGCTGCAGCTCCCGACCGACCTTTTCTGACTTCCGCATGCTCGCTCCGTCCGGGAATGTACATCGGATTGGACTCACGGCATACGGAAAAGTTGCAAGGCATTTATGCAAGGCTCAATAGGATCATCTGCTGCGGCGCGTGGGAATCGGTCCATATTGCCGATCGTCCTCGTCAAATAGTCACCACTATTCTCCTCGGGCGATCGAAAGCCCTGCCTCGATTCCCACGCGCCGCGCTGCGATGCCCTAAGTCCGACAGGCTGCTTGCACCGGCAGGCGCGCGCGCTGCGTCAGTGCGGTGCTGCAGCCCGCCGCGCCAGCCAGCCGGGATGTGCGCGTTCGAGCGCGGCGAGCTCGGTCTCGGCTTCGGTGGTGCGGCCGGCCGCGCGCAGCTCCTCGATCCGCGCGTACCACTCTTCCGGCGTAGCGGGCGGAGCTGCGGCCGTCACGGCAACATCCGCGCGCGACGCCTGGGCAGCCGGCGGGGCGAGTGGCGCGGCTCGTGCCGCTGGTTCCCGGGTCGCGGCGGCCACTTCGGCGCCACGTGTTGCCGGTGGCTGCTCCGGCCTGTGCTCCTGCTCCTGCTGCATCAGCAGGACCGCAAGCAAGGCGCTGGCAGCGAGCGAGGCGGGCAGGATCCAACGGCGCCCGGCGCCGCGTGCGGTCCGCCGTGCCGCGGCGCGGATCCGGGCATCGGTTGCCGGTGGCGGCTCGCTGGCGTCGCGCGCCAGCAGCTCGCGCCACGGGCGGCGGTCGAACGGTTCGTCGTCGCTGTTCGCGTGCATGACCTTACTCCGGCGCTGCGGCGCCGAGCGCCTCCTGCAATCGCGCGACCGCATAGCGCAGCCGGCTCTTGGCCGTTTCGGCGCCGACTCCGGTCAGCTCGCCGATCTCGCTGACCGACAGGCCCCCCTCGACGTACAGCAGGAACACGGCCCGCTGCGCTTCGGGCAGTTCGCCGAGCGCCTGGGTCAGGCGCTCTCCCGCCTGTTCTCCGGCAGCCATCTCTTCGGGGCCCGCCGCCGGGTCATCACTGGCGACGGTCAGCGCGTCCTCGTCCGAGGTCTCGCGACCGGTGCGGCGCCGATCACTGCGGAAATAATCCATGCAGCAGTTGTGCGCGATGCGCCAGAGCCAGGTGGCGAAGCGTGCTTCGGGCCGGTAGCGGGTGCGGCTCGCGATCACGCGCGACCAGCACTCCTGAAAGACATCGTCCGCCACGGCCGGATTGCGCAGCAGTCGCAGGACATAGCGCCACAGGCCGCGGCGATGCCTTTCATACAGCCGTTCGAATGCACGCTCGTCGCCCGCTGCGTAGCGCAGCATCAGGTCGGCGTCGGCATCACGTTCCCTCATCGGCCGCAGTCTAGCCGCGCCGCCATCCCTCCTGTGCCTATGAACGGTCCTGGGCCGCTCGCGGAGTTTGCGGTTGGCGCAAGTCGAGACGGGAATCGGGGTGGCTGCGGCCATCCGGCGGGCACTCGTGAAAGAAATACGATCGTAACTTTATGTTTTTAAATGACAAAAAAATATTCTTCTGTCGGGAAGCAAAAAGTGCTTGCATTCGTATCAGTGGTGTAGTTCACTACAACACCGGATGGGCATATCACTTGGCGGAGACAAGGCCCCGCCGTTGCAGAAAGTAAGGAGTCAGACATGGAAACGCAGATCGGTTCAAGCATCCGCAACTTCATCGGTGCACTGTCCGCGGTTGCCATCGTTGGATTCAGCGTCCTGGTCCTCGACCAGGGGCACATCGCGGCGGCACCGCGCGGTGTCGTGGAAATCGGCGAGCTGATCCCGGCCGAGGCGACGATGGTCACCTCGGCCGTATTGCTACCCGAGATCATTGTTGTCGGTCGCGCCGAGCAGGCTCCGGTGCTGATGGCGGCGAGCCTGCCGGAAGTGATCGTCAAAGCCGAGCGGGTCGTGGCGCAGGTCGCGTCGCTGGGCGGTGCCGGTGACGGTCTCGGGATTCGCAGCAGCACGCCAGCCGCCGGTGCTCTGCTACAGTAGTGCGGTAGCAGGCTAGCTCACGCGGCATGACGACGATGGAAACCCAGTGGAACGAAAGCCTGCCGATCTATCGCCAGCTTCGCGACCGCGTGGTGGCGATGATCCTGGAAGGGACGCTCAACGACGGCGATCCGCTGCCGTCCGTCCGCGCGGTCGCTGCGGAGTTCCGCCTGAATCCGCTGACCGTCCTGAAGGGCTATCAGCAGCTCGTGGATGAGCAACTGGTCGAGAAGCGGCGCGGCCGCGGCATGTTCGTGATCGAGGGCGCGCGGCGCGCGCTGCTGAAGGACGAGCGCCAGCGCTTCCTCGACCAGGAATGGCCCAGGATCGCAGCGCGCATTCAGAGCCTCGGTCTGGCGCGCGACGAGCTGCTGGCGGCGCTCGATCAGCCACCGGCGCCGGGCGCACCGCGCGGTACCGTCCCGGAGCAGCAGCATGAGTGACCTGATCGTCGCGCGCGGTCTCGCCAAGAACTACGGTGCGACGCGCGCGCTCGATAACGTCTCCTTCCGGATCGGTGCCGGTCGCATCGTTGGCCTGATCGGACCGAATGGTGCGGGCAAGACCACGGCGCTGAAAGCCCTGCTCGGGCTCACCCGCTTCGACGGCGAGCTGTCACTGCTCGGGCTCGACCCGTGGCGCCAGCGGCACCGGCTGATGCAGGACGTGTGCTTCATCGCCGACGTCGCAGTCCTGCCGCGCTGGATTCGTGTCCGTCAGTTGATCGATTTCGTCGCCGCGACCCACCCGCGCTTTCGCCGCGAGGTCTGCGAGCAGTTCCTCGGGCGCACCGACGTGAAACCCGCCAGCCGCATCCGCGAGCTGTCGAAAGGCATGGTCACGCAGGTCCATCTGGCGCTGGTGATGGCGATCGACGCGAAGCTGCTGGTGCTCGACGAGCCGACCCTCGGACTCGACATCCTGATGCGCAAGTATTTCTACGAGACGCTGCTCAACGAGTACTACGACGAGCAGCGGACGATTCTGGTCACCACCCACCAGGTCGAGGAGGTCGAGCACATCCTGACCAACCTGCTGTTCATCGACCATGGCCGCATCGTGCTCGATGCCGCAATGGAGGAAGTGCAGGAGCAGTACGCCCAGGTGGCGGTCCGGTCGGAGCAGCTCGCCGCGGCGCGGGCGCTGGGGCCGTTGGCCGAACGGCCGGGCCTGGGGCGCACGCACATGCTGTTCCGCGGTCCGGCGCGCGCCGAACTCGAGCGGCTCGGTGAAGTCGGTGTGCCCTCGGTCGCCGACCTGTTCGTGGCCGTGATCCAGGGGGCCCGCGCATGAAACGCTATCTGTGGCTGATCCGCCGGGAGATCTGGGAGAACCGCGCCATCTGGATCACGCCGCTGGTCGTGCTCGGCGCACTGCTGCTGCTGGTGCTGGCCGGGCCGGTGCGCTTCGGCCCGATCGGCGGCATGGACACTGCCACGCCGCTGGGCGCCCTCGCCGAAGACAGGCAATTGCTGTTGCTGCTGCTCGTCTATGCCGGCATCGCGCTCGTGATGTTCATGGTCATGGGGGTGGTCGCGTTCTTCTATGCGCTCGATTCACTGTACGCCGACCGGCGCGATCGCAGCGTGCTGTTCTGGAAGTCGCTGCCGTTGTCGGACGCCGATACGGTGCTGTCCAAGTTCCTGGTCGGGGCCTGCGTGATTCCGCTGGTGGCCTGCGCTGGCGCGCTGCTGGCGCAGTTGCTGGTGGCGACCGGCGGTTCGGTGCGCCTGGCGCTGGCTGGCGGGCCGGCCGCTCTGCTGTGGCAGCCGGCTGTGCTCGGCGGCGCGTTCGGCATCGGTCTGCTGTGGAGCCTCACCGCGATGCTCTGGTATGCACCGGTCATCGCCTACCTGATGCTGGCTTCGGCCTGGGCGCCGCGCGGGCCATTCCTGTGGGCGGTCCTGCCGCCGGTCGGGGCTGCGGTGCTGGAACGCATGCTGCTGCGCAGCGCGCACGTCGGTGACTTCATCTCGGAGCGCCTGTTCGGCCTGTATCAGCTCCTCGGCAACGACGATGACCGGCAGGTCCGCATCACGGTGAACGGCGACCAGGTCGCCGTGGACGATGCGACGGCGCGCGAGGGTATTGCGCGCCTGTCGGAACTCG
Source organism: Gammaproteobacteria bacterium (assembly GCA_016882265.1). Taxonomy (GTDB): domain Bacteria; phylum Pseudomonadota; class Gammaproteobacteria; order Steroidobacterales; family Steroidobacteraceae; genus SCUD01. The sequence goes on along the minus strand of VGVB01000003.1, from coordinate 98,148 downwards.
ATCCGCTCGGCGCGTTGCAGAGTCTCTATGTCTCGGCCGACCTGTGGCTCGGTGTCGTCGTAGCCGGCCTGCTGCTCGGCGCCGCGATCTGGCTGCGGCGCTACCGCGAGAACTGAACGGCCGCGGGGCTCAGCCCGCCAGCAATACGGCCTCGGCGTGCTCGAGCGCCTCCGGCGTCCCGAACAGGACGACCACATCGCCCTCGCGCAGCAGCATGTTCCCATCCGGATCGCGCCCGACGATACCGGCGCGGCGTACCGCCGTGAAGGACACTTCCGCGCCGTGTTCCCGAATCTGCTGGATGGTCCGGCCGACCGCCCAGGCGCGCGGCGGCAGCACGACGCTGTGCAATTCCTCCCGCAGCGCATGGCTGTCGTCGAGCAGCGCGGCCCCCTCGCGGCGGAAGATGCTGCGCAGCAGCCGGTAACGATTGCGGCGGATCGCGTTGACACTGCGCAGCACGCGCGACATCGGTACGCCGAGCACCAGCAGCGCATGGAACACCAGCATCAGCGCCGCCTCGAGCGTTTCCGGCACCAGCTCGGTGGCGCCGGCGGCCTGCAGCCGTTCCATCTGACTGTCGTCGGCCGTGCGCACCAGCACCGGCACATCGGCTCGCTGCCGGCGTACCGCCTCGACGATGCGCAGCGCGCGCTCCGGATCGGAAAACGTGACGACGACCGCGCTGGCGTGGCCGATGCCGACCGCCTCGAGCATGCCGTCGTCGGCGGCGTTGCCATAGATCACCGGATCGCCGGCCTCGCGGGCGGTGCGCACGCGGAACGGGTCGAGGTCCATCGCCAGGTACTCGAAGCCAAGCTGTTCCAGCACCCGCGCGACGTTCTGGCCGACCCGGCCGAAGCCGCACAGCACGACGTGCTCGCGCGCTGCCAGCGCCCGCGTCGCCTCGTCGCCGGGCGGCGGTGGCGGCTGCTCCGGCCTGGACTCGCGCAGCAGGAAACGCGCGATCTGCCGGTTGTGCCGGATCAGGATCGGGGATAGCACCATGCTGAGCGTGATCGCCGCCAGCAGGGGCTGGATCACGTCGATGCCGACCAGGCGGTTCTGCAGCAGCAGCGTCAGCAGGGCGAAGCCGAACTCGCCGCCTTCGGCCAGCACGATGCCGGTGCGCAGGGACTTGAACCACTGGCCCGCGAGCCGGCGCGCGACCAGTGTAACCACCAGCGCCTTCAGGACCAGCAGGCCGCCGGTGAGCAGGGTCACGGTGCCGAGCTGCCGGAACAGGGCCGACAGGTCGAGCTGCATGCCGACGGTGACGAAGAACAGGCCGAGCAGCAGATCCCGGAACGGCCGGATGCCGGCCTCGACCTGGTAGCGGTACTCGGTCTCGGCCAGCATCATCCCGGCGAGGAATGCGCCGAGGGCCAGGGACAGCCCGACCGCCTGCGTGATCCAGGCGGCCGCCATGGCCACGAACAGGACGGCGAGCGTAAACAGCTCGCCGCCGCCGCTGGCCGCGATCTCGTGCAGCAGCGGGCGCAGCAGCCAGCGGCCGGCCGCCATCACGATCACCAGCGCCATCGCCGCCTTGCTGACGGCGAGCGCGATCTGGGCCGAGGTGTAGCCGGCCTCGGCTCCGGCGATGACGCCGGCCAGGGCGAGGAACGGCACAATGGCCAGATCCTGGAACAGCAGGACCCCGAACGCGAGCCGGCCGTGGGTCCGGTTCAGTTCGCCCTGCTCGCCGAGCTGCCGGATGACGATGGCGGTCGACGACATCGCCACCGCGCCGCCGAGCAGCACCGCCACCGCCGCCGGCATGCCGAGCAGCCAGGCGCCGGCCGCGACCGCGATCGTCGTGACCGCCACCTGCAGGCTGCCGAGCACGAAGACCTCGCGGCGCATCGCCAGCATGCGCGGCAGCGAGAACTCGAGTCCGAGCGTGAACAGCAGGAACACGACGCCGAACTCGGCCAGCGTCTGCGTGGTCAGGTTCGCCGCGACCCAGCCGAGCGCGTGGGGTCCGACCGTCATGCCGACGGCGAGGAAGCCGATGATCGGCGGCAGGCGCAGACGGCGCACGGCGATCATGACCGCAAGCGTGGCCGCGAGCAGCAGCAGGATGTCCTCGAGTGCGCTGGCTGGCATCGGTCCTACTCCGCCGGTGCCGTCATGTTGGCCGCGCGGCGGCGGCGAAGGCAATACCGGTATGCCGCCGAGCGCAGGAGTCAGCCGAACAACGTGGCGAAGCCGGCGGTGCCGCGGGCCTGGGTCAGCAGCAGCGCCAGGAACTCGCCAGCCGTCAGCGGCTCGCCGAACAGCCGTCCCTGGCCGTAGTGGCAGTCCAGCCCGCGCAGGAAGGCGAGCTGCTGCGCGGTCTCGATGCCCTCGGCGACCACCTCGAGGCCGAGGTTGCGTCCCATCTCGATGATCGTGCGCACCAGCGTCGCGTCCTCGCGCGAGATCGCCGCGTGGCGCACGAACGACTGGTCGATCTTCAGCGTGCCGACCGGGAACTGCTGCAGCGCGGACAGCGACGAATAGCCGGTGCCGAAGTCGTCGATCGAGAGATGCACGCCCATCGCGTGCAGCTCGTCGAGCAGGCGCATCATCCGGCGCGCATCGGTCATCAGCGTCGTCTCGGTGATTTCGAGCTCGAAGTTGGCCGGCGCGACCCCGGTGTCGTCGAACACCGAACGGTAGCGGGTCAGGAACTCCGCCTGGCGGAGCTGCTTCAGCGACAGGTTGATCGAGATGCGCCCCGGCTGCGGCACCTGGTCCTGCCAGATGCGATAGTCAGTGCAGACCCGCTGCAGGACCCACTCGCCGATCTCCTGGATCAGGTTGGTCTCCTCGGCCAGCGGGATGAACTGCGCCGGCGAGATGTCGCCGTGCCCCGGCAGCCGCCAGCGCAGCAGCGCCTCGCCGCCGACCACGCGGCCGGTGTGCAGGTCGACCTTGGGCTGGTACAGCATGACCAGCTCGTCGCGCTCCAGCGCCCGCCGCAGCTTGCTTTTCAGCATCAGCCGCTCGACCGCGACCGCGCTCATCTCCGGCGTGTAGAAGCTGGAACTGTTGCCGCCGTTCTGCTTCGAGTGATACATCGCGGCATCGGCATTGCGGATCAGGTCGACCACGTTGTCGGCGTCGCGCGGGCAGCAGGCGATGCCGATGCTGCCGGTCACGTACAGCTCCTGCTGGGCGATGTAGAAGGGCCGGCCGAGCGCGTCGAGCAGTTCCCGGGCCAGCGCCTGCAGCGCAACCCGGTTGTCAGCCGCACCAGGCAGATTCTCGATCAGCAGCGCGAATTCATCGCCGGCCAGCCGGCCCAGCATCGTGTCCGGCGGCAGTCGCCGGATCAGGCGTTCGCTGAGGATCTCGAGCGCACGGTCGCCGGCCGCGTGGCCGAACGTGTCGTTGACCTCCTTGAACCGGTCGAGATCCAGGTACAGCAGCGCCAGCGCCGAGCCGGCACGGCGGGCCCGCGCGATCGCCTGCTGCAGCGAGTGCTGGAACTGCAGGCGGTTCGGAATCTTGGTCAGCGTGTCGTAACGGGCCAGGTAACGGATGCGCCGCTCGGCGCGCTTGCGCTCGGTGATGTTGCGGGCAACGAAGATGCAGCCCTGGAAGCGCGGGTCCTCGGCGGCGATGACCGAACCCGACAGCGAAACCGGAATCGTCTGGCCGCTGCGGGTCCGCACGGTCAGCTCGAGCGTCTCGTTGGTGGCGCGCTCCAGCGCGAATGCGGGCCGGTCCTGATCGGAGAGCACGTAACCGAACTCGCGGCCGAGCAGCTCGGCCTGCGACCAGCCGAGAAGCTGGGTCGCGGCCAGGTTCAGGCGCTTGATCCGGCCGTCCGGCGAGGTCACGAACACCGCATCGTTCATGCTGTCGAGCATCAGGTCGAGGGCACGCCCGGCCGCAGCGTGATCGCCGAGGCCGATGCGCAGCCGGTCGAGCGCATGCGCGAGGTCCGCGCCGTAGCCGCCTTCCGGAGCGGCGATGCGCGTGCCCCAGTCGCCGCTGGCGAGACGATCGACGGCCGCGCGCAGTTCTTCGAGCGGGATCTCGACGCGGCGCACCAGACGCCAGGCGAGCGCCAGCGCGATGGCGAGCAGCACGAGTCCCCCGGCGCCGATCGCCAGCAGGCGCTGTTCGAAGGCCGCAAGCCGGGCCGCGGCGCCGGGCGCATCCGGGCGCAGGTCGAGCGCCGCCAGCGCGATACACACGAGCACGACCAGCACGCAGGCAGTGGTCGCCATCGCGAGCGTTCTGCTGCGGAACGAGAAGTTCATGCCATCCTGACGGCGTACCGCCGATCCCCGCTGGTCATTCCCGGCCCCGGCCGTGCCGGCGGACCCGGCCGCCATGATACGCCCGCCGCTTGTGACCCGCCGCAACGGACCGTAGCATCGCGCCACCACCCGGCGGCCGCCATGCCGTCCGGGTCCGGGAGGACGCCTGAACGCACTGCAGCTGACCGGCCGCGTGGCCGACCACGTCATGGCGGTGGCGGCGCCGCGCTGCACGCTGCACAGCGCGGCGGTCGAGCCATTTCTCGCCTTGTGCCGCGCCGCGGGCCACGCCGGCTTCGACTTGCAGGTCGTGTCGTCGTTCCGCGATTTTGCGCAACAGTGCCGGATCTGGAACGCGAAATACCGCGGCGAACGGCCGGTGCTCGACCGCCGCGGCCGGCCGCTCGACGTCGCGACGCTGGCGCCGCGCCGGCGCGTCGAAACGCTGCTGTGCTGGTCGGCGCTGCCCGGTGCGAGCCGCCATCACTGGGGTACCGACGTCGATGTCGTCGACGGGCGGGTGCTCGCCAGCGGCTACAGCCCGCGGCTGGAACCGGCCGAGTACCGGCGCGGCGGGCCGTTCGCCGCGCTGTCGGACTGGCTCGGCCGGCACCTCCACCGTTACGGCTTCTACCGGCCTTACCCGCGCTCGGGCACCGGCGTCGGTGCGGAGCCGTGGCATCTGAGCTATGCGCCGATCGCGCGCGGTGCGCTCGAGGGCATGACGCTGGAGCTGCTGGCGGCCGTCATCCGCGGCGCCGGGATCGAAGGCGAGGCCGAAATCCTGGCGCGCCTGCCGACGATCCGGCGGCGTTACGTGCTGGCGGTGGCGTCGCCGCCGCGAATGCGCTCGCGCTGGGCGCGGATTCAGCCCGGGGCGGGGACCGCCGGCGGTGCGGACCACAGCTCGCGCAGGTGACGCACGAGGAGTTGCCGGACCGTTTCCATCGGCCGCTCGTCCACGGTGAATACCGGCGGATTGCGCCGCAGCAGCGGCCAGCGGTTGCTGCGCGCCAGCGAGTGCAGGTAGTCGATGTTCTGGCGGATCGCAGTCAGATACGGGTTGGCGCCGCCGAACAGCGGCTCGACATAGCGGTAGGCGTGACCAAACCCCTGGCCGAGGCGGTGCTCGAGCGTGTGCTCGATAAAGCGCGGCGTCTGGCGCAGCAGATCGAGCCCGGAACCGTACAGCACCTTGATACCGTGCGGCGACGGATGCACCGCGACATCGCCGAGCACGAACTCCGCATACAGCCGGTCGCGGCACTTCTCCAGGTAACAGCGGTCGGCAAGCTGTGCCAGCATGTCGGCCGTGCCGAGCACGTGGCCGACGGTACGATCGCGCGGCTCGGCGACCCGGATCAGCTCGAACGGAATCTCGTAGCCGGTGAAGTGCACGACTCGCGTCGCGACCGGCACCTGCTCCGCGAGGCCGACCTGCGGCAGGTAGCGCGCCAGGAAGTGCGCGCTGCGCGTGACGTGCTGGCGCGTGAACATGGCCCCGTTCGGCACGTCCTGCTCGCTGGTCGTGCGGATGTAGCCGGAGTCGTGAAACAGCGCAGTGACCAGGCCCATCGTCGCGCGCTGCGCGCCGGGCCGCGCGGCCGCCGGCTGACTGCGCTCGCAACCGGCGAGCAGGCGGGCCGTCGCCAGCACCATGTCCAGCGAGTGCTGCAGATCGTGGTAGACGGTATCCACGCCGAGGTAGCCGGGCAGCTTGCCGCTGAAGAGCTGCTCGAAGTCCGCGAAGGCAGTGCGCAGCAACTGGGTCGGCGCACCGGGCCAGGTGGCGGTGAACAGCTCGAGCACGGCATCGCGCACCGCCGCCGGGCTGCTGACCCGGATCGTGTCGGTGACGTCATAGTCGCTGCGGCGGTACGGACGGGCCACCCCTGCAGAGCCCTCGAGCTGAACCGGTACGGCCGGCAGTCTACGCCGGTGGCCCGATGGCCGGCCATCCCGCTGTGTGCCGTCTTGCGCGCCGTCACATCCCGGGCGACGCGCGACCGGCTATGTCAAACGCGGGCGCCGGCGCGGCTGCCTCAATCCGCGAAGTCGGCGATCACCGGCGCGTGGTCCGACGGGCGCTCCCAGCCACGGGGCAACCGGTCGATGCGGCAGGCGGTGCAGCGCTCGGCGAGCGCCGTGGTGGCCAGAATCAGGTCGATGCGCAGGCCATGGTTGCGGCGGAAGGAATTCATCCGGTAGTCCCACCACGACCAGGCGTCCAGCGGCTGCGGGAAGCGGCGGAACACGTCGGCAAAGCCGAGCGCCGTGATCGCGCCGAGCGCCTGGCGCTCCGCCGGGCTGACATGCACCGAGCCCTCCCACCGGGCCGGATCGTGTACATCGCAATCCGCGGGCGCGATGTTGAAGTCGCCAAGTACGACCAGGCGCGGATGGCGGGCGATCTCGCCGGCCAGGTAATCCCGCAGCCGGCCCAGCCATTCGAGCTTGTAGGCGAACTTTTCGGAGCCCACGACCTGACCGTTCGGCACGTAGACGTCGACGATCCGCAGATCGCCCGCGGTCGCGGCCAGCACCCGCCGTTCCGGATCGTCCCAGCCGGGGATCCCGCGCTGCACGTCGGCCAGTGGCTGGCGGGCCAGCAGCGCGACGCCGTTGTAGGTCCGCTGGCCGAAGTGGACCGACTCGAGGCCGAGCGCGGCGATCGGCTCCCGCGGAAATTCCGGATCCGGCAGCTTCAGCTCCTGCAGCGCGATGACGTCGGCCGGGTGGTCCGCGAGCCAGCGCGCCAGGTGCTCGAACCGCACGCGCAGCGAATTCACGTTCCAGGTGACGACGCGCATGCGCGGACTACCGCGGGGTACCGGCACCGGGCGCGCCGGCCGGAGGCAGACTGAGCGCGCGTTCGACCAGACGTTCCGGGAAGTGCCGCCGGCGCAGCTCCAGCAGGTTCAGCGCCGCATCGTGCAGTTCGCGCTGTTCGGCCAGCGACTGCTGGGCGCGTTCGAGGCGCTCCAGCAGCCCGCCCGCCGCGGCATCGGCCAGCAGCTTCTGGCTGGTGGCGGCGCTCGCGCGCAGCCGGGCGATTGCGTCCTGCAACAGGCGTTCCGCGCCGGCCAGTGCCGGCAGATCACGGCTGGCGGCGGCGGCGCGCACGGCCGCGGCCGCGCGCAGCAGCCGGTCGATATCGGCCGGTTCCTCGGGCAGGCAACGGCCACAGATCTGCGCAAACTCGGCCAGTCCGCTGTGGCATTCCTGCAGCAGGGCCGCGACCCGGGCCCACGCGTGCTCCTCCGCGGCGCGCAGGCGCAGCAGGCCCCGGCGCAGGAGGCCGAACCAGGCGGCGAGCAGCACGGCCAGCGCCAGCAGGATCCCCCCGACGCTCATGGGCGCGGAGTGTAGCGGATCGTGCGGCGCGGTTGCGCCGCGGTTCGGGGCCGCGGTTCGGAGGCGACGCCGCGCGCGTTCGCCGCTACCATCATGTTCCGCCGATTCCTGCCCCGAAATACACCGGACCATGCCATGAGCCCGCTGCGACCGTACCTGGGATCCCTGCCTGCCCTGGGCGCGCGCGTCTGGATCGACCCGTCGGCGGTCGTGATCGGCCGGGTCACGATCGGCGACGACGCGTCGATCTGGCCGGGAGTGGTGGCGCGCGGCGACGTGAACTTCATCGAAATCGGCGCGCGCACCAGCATCCAGGACAGCAGCGTGCTGCACGTGGCCAGCGCCGCGCTGGTGGGCGGCGACGGTATCCCGCTCCGGATCGGTCCCGACTGCACGGTCGGACACCGGGTGATCCTGCACGCCTGCACGGTCGGCGCGCGCTGCCTGATCGGCATGGGTGCGATCGTGATGGACGGCGCGGTCATCGGCGACGAGGTCATCGTCGGTGCGGGCAGCCTCGTGCCGCCGGGCAAGAAGCTGCCGTCGCGCACGCTGTGGCTGGGCTGCCCCGCGCGGCCGGCGCGCGCGTTGACGGCGGCCGAGCTGGAGACGCTCACCGTGTCGGCCGCGCAGTACGTACGGCTGAAGGACGACTATCTGGCCGGATCATCCGGCTCGCGCTGATCGGCCCGGTCAGGAGCCCGGCGAGCTACAGCCGCTCCAGGGCATCGAGCACCGGGCGCGTCGCCGGCCGCACGCCGCGCCACAGCCGGTAGGACTCGGCCGCCTGCTCGACCAGCATGCCCCAGCCCTTGCAGGCCCGCGCCGCACCGCGGGCCGCGGCCCAGCGCTGGAACGCGGTCTCGCCCCGGCCGTAGGCCATGTCATAACAGACGGTCGCCGCCCCGACCGTGCGCGGCGGCAGCGCGGGTACTTCACCGGCGAGGCTCGCGGCGGTCGCATTGATGACGAGGTCCCAGGGGCGGTCATCCACGGCGTCGAAGCCACAGGCGCTGATCTCGCCGAGGTCGGAGAATTCCCGCTGCAGGCGCTGCGCCCGGTCCGGTGTGCGGTTGGCGATGCAGAGCTGCCGCGGCTCCTGCTCGAGCAGCGGCGCCAGCACGCCGCGGACGGCACCGCCGGCGCCGAGGATCAGCACCCGCGCGCCGGTCAGCGCAACGCCCTGGTTGCGCAGCAGGTCGGTCACCAGTCCGACGCCGTCGGTGTTGTCGCCGAGCAGCAGCGTGGCGCTGCGGCGGATGATCGTGTTGACCGCCTGGGCGCGTTCGGCGCGCGCCGACAGCTCGTTGACGACCTCGGCGGCGGCCGGCTTGTGCGGCAGCGTGACGTTGGCGCCCGCGCCGCCGGCGACGAAGAAGTCGATGACCGCGCGGCGGAATTCGGCCGGCGGCACGTCGCCCAGCTTGTAGTCGATCAGGTGATCGAACTGGCGTGCGAACAGGGCGTGGATGAACGGCGACCAGCTATGGCCGACCGGGTGACCGAACAGCACGTAGCGATCGGGGTCGGTGCGCGGTGCCACCGCTTCAGTCCTCGCCCAGCCAGCGCGCGGCGCGGCCGGCGAAGTAGCTGAGGATCCCATCGGCGCCGGCGCGCCGGATCGCGGTCAGGCTCTCCAGCACGACGGTGCGTTCGTCCAGCCAGCCGTGTCCGGCCGCCGCCATCAGCATCGCGTACTCGCCGCTGACCTGGTAGGCAAAGGTCGGTGCGCCGAATTCCGTCTTTACCCGCCGGATGATGTCGAGATATGGCAGCGCCGGCTTGATCATCACGATATCGGCACCCTCGGCCAGATCGAGCGCGACCTCGCGCAGCGCCTCGTCGGCGTTGGCCGGATCCATCTGGTAGGTCCGCTTGTCGCCCTGGCCCAGGCTGGCGGCCGAGCCGACCGCCTCGCGGAACGGTCCGTAGAAGCCGGAAGCGTACTTGGCCGAGTAGGCGAGGATGCGCGTGTCGTGGTGGCCGTCCTCCTCGAGCGCCGCCCGGATCGCGCCGATGCGCCCGTCCATCATGTCCGACGGCGCGACGACCTGTGCGCCCGCCGCGGCCTGCGCACGGGCCTGGCGTACGAGCGCGTCGATCGTCAGGTCGTTGCTCACGTTCCCGGCGGCGTCCAGGATGCCGTCCTGGCCGTGGGTCGTGAACGGATCGAGCGCGACATCGCCGATCACGCCGAGCCCGGGCACGGTCTGACGCAAGGCGCGGATCGTGCGCTGGACGAGGCCATCGGGGTTCCAGGCCTCGCGGCCGTCGGCGGTCTTGGTCGCCGGATCCGGCACCGGGAACAGTGCGACGGCCGGGATGCCGAGCGCCGCAAGCTGGCCGGCCTCGGCGACCAGCAGATCGATGCTCAGGCGCTCGACGCCCGGCATCGAGGCGACCGGTTCGCGGCGCTCGTGACCCTCGACCACGAACAGCGGCTGGATCAGGTCGCCGGGGCCGAGCGTCGTTTCGCGCATCAGCGTGCGCGAGAACGCGTCGCGGCGCATACGGCGCATTCTCGTGGCCGGATACTGACCGGTGACGCGCGAACTCATCGGCTCATCACTCCATACCGCGGCGGTTCGCCGGCGATTCTACATGCGCCGGTGCTGCGGGGTCTCGATCAGGTTCAGGGACCCACGAGCCAGGCGACCTGGCTGCGCCCGGTCCCGTTCGGAGCGAGGATGGCGTGCAGTGCCGGCCACGCGGCATGCAGGTCCGCGTCGAGCTGCCACGGCGGGTTGACGATCACGGCGCCGGAGCCGTTCAGACCGGCCCGCGAATCGTCCGCATGTACGCACAGCTCCGCGACCAGCAGTGGGCCCGGCTGCGCGGCCCGCAACTGCCGGTGAAAACGCGCGGTGACGACGCCGAGCTTGATCGGGTACCAGGCCAGCAGCACCCCCTGCGGCCAGCGCCGGGCGGTCTGCGCCAGAGCGGTGGCGACCCGCTCCAGTTCGGCCGCCGGCTCTTCATACGGCGGGTCGATCAGGACGAGGCCGCGCTTCTCCGCGGGGCGCAGCAGCGCGCCGAGAGCTTCCCAGCCGTCGCGGCAGTGCACGCTGCAGCGGCGATCGTGGCGCAGTTCGCGGGCGAGCGCGGCGGCCTCGTCCTGGCGCAACTCGGCGAATGCCGCGCGGTCGCCGGGGCGCAGCAACGCCGCGGCCAGCAGCGGCGAGCCCGGATAACTGCGCGGCAGTTCGGCCGGGCCGCAGGCGAGGTCGAGATAACGCACCAGCAGGGCCGGCAGCGTCGCGCGGGGTGCGGCCGCGAGGCGCAGGATGCCGGTGCGGGCCTCGCCGCCGGCCGGCGCGGTCAGGTCGTAGCGGCCGCGTCCGGCGTGCGTCTCCAGGAAGAACAGCGGCCGCGGTTTCAGCGCCAGGCGCGCGAGCAGCGCGACCAGCACGACGTGTTTGGTGACGTCGGCGAAGTTGCCGGCGTGATACGCATGCCGGTACTTCAACGCGCGGCGGCCTCGCCGAGCCAGTCGCGCGGACGCAGATAGTCGCGGTACAGCAGCGCCTCCGCCGAACCGGCGACCGGCTGCCAGTCGTATTCCCAGCGCGCCAGCGGCGGCAGCGACATCAGGATCGATTCGGTACGTCCGCCCGACTCCAGCCCGAACAGCGTGCCGCGGTCGTGCAGCAGGTTGAACTCGACGTAGCGGCCGCGCCGGTAGAGCTGGAACTGGCGCTCCCGTTCGCCCCAGGCGAGGCAGCGGCGCCGCTCGACGATCGGCAGCCAGCCGGCGAGGAACGCCGCCGCGGCGCGGCGCACGAAGGCGAAGGTCGCGTCGAAACCCCATTCACACAGGTCGTCGAAGAACAGGCCACCGACGCCGCGGGTTTCGTGGCGGTGCGGCAGCCAGAAATAGCGGTCGCACCAGGCCTTGAAACGCTGGTAGGTGCCGGGCGGGCAATCGGCGCAGGCGGCCGCGGCCGTTCGATGCCAGTGCAGCACGTCCTCCGGCCACGGATAACACGGCGTCAGGTCGAAACCGCCGCCGAACCACCAGACCGGTGTCGCTGCCGCCGGCTCGGCGACCAGGAAGCGCAGGTTCAGGTGGGTCGCCGGCACGTAGGGACTGCGCGGGTGCAGCACCAGCGACACGCCCATCGCTTCGCAGGCGGCGCCTTCCAGTCCGGCACGCGCGCGGGTCGCGGCGGGCGGTAACGTGGAGCCGTGGACGTGCGCGAAGCTGATGCCGCCCTGTTCGAGCAGCGCGCCGTCGCGAAGCACGCGTGTTTCGCCACCGCCGCCGGCAGCGCGCTGCCAGGTGTCGCGCCGGCAGCGGGCGCCGCCGTCGCAGCGCTCGACGGCCAGCGTCAGTTCGTCGTGCAGCGCGACCAGCCAGGCGCGAACCGCGGCACGGTCCATCCGCTTTCAGTCTCCGGACTTGCGCGTCCGGCGCGGGGCGGCGGCCTTCTTCTTCCTGCCGGCGGCCGCCGACTTGAGCGCCACCGGGGCCTTCGTCTTGCGGGCTGCGGCCGCCGGCGGCGTCGGCTTGGCCGGGGCCCTGGCGGCCGCGGCGGACGGTGCTGTGCGCCGCCGGCCGAAACGCCCCTTGCGTTCCGGCGCCGCCGCCAGGAGCTCCTGGCATTGCGCCAGCGTCAGCGTCGCCGGGTCCTGATCCTTCGGCACCCTGGCGTTGCGTTTGCGGTCGGTGATGTAGGGACCCCAGCGGCCCTTCAGCACCTGAATGCCGGCCTCGGGGAAGTCGCGCAGCGTTCGTTCGCGGTCGGCCTGCTGTCTGGCGGCGACGACCTCGAGCGCGCGGGCCAGCGTGAGGCTGAACGGGTCGTCCGCTCCGAGCGAGACGAACTTGCTGCCGAATTTCACGTACGGCCCGTACTGGCCGCGGCCGACGCTGACCGGCGTACCGTCCGGCGCGTGACCGAGCGCACGCGGCAGCGACAGCAGCCGCAGCGCGCCGTCGAGCGTGACCTCATCCATGCGCTGGCCGGGCAGCAGGCTGGCGAACTTCGGCTTGTCGGGATCATCGCGGCTGCCGAGCTGGACGAACGGCCCGTACTGGCCCATGCGCACGGAAACCGGCTTGCCGGTGGCCGGATCGTGGCCGACCTCGCGCGACAGCGCCACCTGCTCGCGCGTGACCGTCGCGCCGATGTGCCGCACCTGGCGGACGAATGGTTTCCAGAAGCGCGCCAGCTCCGGCCGCCACTGTTTCTCGCCGTTCGAGATCTCGTCGAGCGAGTCCTCCATCAGCGCGGTGAAGCCGTAGTCCACGTAGGTCTCGAAATAGCGCACCAGGAAGCCGTTGACGATCTTGCCGATGTCGGTCGGTTCGAACGCGCGGCCGTTCATCTCGGCGTACTTGCGGAAGCGCAGGGTCTCGATGATCGAGGCATAGGTCGACGGCCGGCCGATACCGTGACTCTCCAGCGACTTCACCAGGCTGGCCTCGGTGTAGCGCGGCGGCGGCTGCGTGAAGTGCTGCTCCGGGCGCAGTGCCGCCAGCGTCACGACGTCGCCGGTCGCCAGCGCCGGCAGTCGCTGCTCCTCCTCGCTCTCGAGGTCGGTCTCGTCCTCGTCGTGGTCCTCGTGGTAGGCGGCGAGAAAGCCCGGCTCGAGCAGCGTCTGGCCGCTGGCGCGGAACAGGTGGCGGTCGGCGGGCGTGGCCGGTTCCGGCCCGGCGCGCAGGTCGACGGCAACCGTATCGAACACGGCCGCCGCCATCTGGCAGGCGACCGCGCGCCGCCAGATCAGCGCATACAGACGCCGCTGCTCGGCGTCGTGGATGTCGTGCTCGGCGCGCTGCGGCGTCAGGGCCGCGGCGGTCGGGCGGATCGCCTCGTGCGCCTCCTGCGCGTTCTTGGCCCGGGTCCGGTAGACGTTGATGCCCTCGGACAGCGCCCGCTCGCCCCAGGTGGCGCGGATCGTCTCGCGGATGCCGGCCACCGCGTCCTGCGACAACGACAGCGAGTCCGTGCGCATGTAGGTGATGAAGCCGGCCTCGTACAGGCGCTGCGCCGCCTGCATCGTGCGCCGCGCCGTGCAACCGAGCTTGCGCGCCGCTTCCTGCTGCAGCGTCGAGGTTGTGAACGGCGGCGGCGGATTGCGCCGGCGCGGTTTGCGCTCGACCGCGACGACCGTGAGCTGGCCGGCGGCTGCGGCCAGGATCGTGCGCTCGGCCGCGCGGGCCCCGGCCTCGCCGGTGATCGAGAACCGGCCCTTCTGCGTGTCGGTCTCGAAGCGCTCACCCCGGTATTCGGTCAGGCGGGCCGGGAACTGCGTGCCGTTGCGCGCCGCGTCGGCCTCGATGGTCCAGTATTCCTGGCGGACGAAGCGCCCGATTTCCTCCTCGCGCTCGCAGATCAGCCGCAGCGCCACGCTCTGCACGCGGCCGGCCGACAGGCCCGGCTTGATCTTCTTCCACAGCAGCGGCGACAGATTGAAGCCGACCAGGTAGTCGAGCGCACGCCGCGCCTGCTGCGCGTTGACGAGGTTTTCGTTGAGGCCCTCGCTGTTGGCGACCGCCGCGCGCACCGCATCGCGCGTGATCTCATAGAAACGCACGCGGCGTACGGCGCGGCCGTCGAGTGCGCCGCGCTCGCGCAGGATCTCGGTCAGGTGCCAGGAGATGGCCTCGCCTTCGCGGTCCGGGTCGGTCGCGAGGTACAGTGCCTGCGCCTTGCGCAGGGCCCGCTCGATCGCATCGACCCGTGGCCGGTTGCGCTCGATCAACTGGTAGCGCATCGCGAAGTCGCGCTCCGGGTCGACGGCGCCTTCCTTCTCGATGAGGTCGCGCACGTGGCCATAGGAAGCCAGCACCTCGAAATCCGCTCCGAGGTACTTCTTGATGGTCTTCGCCTTCGCGGGCGATTCGACGATGACGAGATTCTCGCTCATTCCATCCTGCCGGGGTTAGCGGTCCCCGGAAACGCGGCAGCCGCGGTCCGGGCCGCGGCTGCGCGGACGTCCGGTGCTGGCGCCGCTCAGTGCATCGCCCCGCGCTCCTCGTCGAACACGAGGTCTTCCATGCGCTGGTAGGCGACTTCTTCGCCGGGCTGGCTGAACAGCACCATCAGCACCACCCACTTCAACTGCGCGATGTCCAGATCCTCGCCCTCCAGCGCGAGCAGCCGGTCGATCACCAGTTCCCGTTGCGCCGCCGACAGGATGCCGAGGTTCTCCAGGTGCAGCAGATAGCCGCGCACGTCCGTGTCGAGCCGTATCTGCTCGTGGCCGCTGAAGATGCGGATCGTGCGTTGCGTGCCACCCACGGCACCGTCGCCGGTGGCCTCGGCCAGACCCTCGATCCAGCACAGCGCGCGCTCGACGTCGGCCTCCGGATAGCCCGCCCGTTCCAGCTCGCGGCGCAGCGAGTCGCGATCCGGCGCGCTGTCCAGGTCGGCGTCCAGGAAGTCCTCGAACAGATCGATCAGGATGTCGAGAACGCCTTCCTTCATGGCGACTGCCTCGCGGGGAGCCGGCGGTACCGCCCGCCGGGAAGCGACTCGACCAGTCCGCGCAGCTCGAGCAACTGAAGCAACGACACGACGATGTGGGCCGGACAACCCGTCCGCGCGACCAGTCTGTCGATGTCCGCCGGACCGAAGCCGAGCGCATTCAACAGCATTTCCCCGGCGCTGTCCAACGTCGGAGCAGAAATCTCCGGCCGATCCGGGCCTTGCGTCGCCGGTCGCCCCTCGGGCGGCAGCGCCGGGATGCCGAGCACTTCGAGCACGTCGGCGGGCGTCTCGATCAGCGCGGCCCCGTCCCGGATCAGCCGGTGACAGCCGCGCGCCAGCGGATCGTGAATCGAACCGGGAATCGCCATCACGTCGCGGCCCTGTTCTCCGGCCAGCCGCGCCGTGATCAGCGAGCCGGAGCGCGCCGCCGCTTCGACGACCAGCACACCGCGGGCCAGGCCCGACAGCAGGCGGTTGCGACGCGGGAAGTTCTCCGGCAGCGGCCGAGTGCCGACCGGGAACTCCGAGACCAGCGCGCCGCGGGCCGCGATGCGCGCCGCGAGACCCGCGTGTGCGGCGGGATAGACCCGATCGAGCCCGGTACCGCAGACCGCGATCGTCGCGCCGCCGGCGGCCAGCGCGCCGCTGTGTGCCGCCGCATCGATCCCGGCAGCGAGGCCGCTGGTGACGACCAGTCCCGCCGCGGCGAGGCTGGCCGCGAACTCGAAGGCAGTCTCGCGCCCGGCCGCCGAGGCATTGCGGCTGCCGACGATCGCGATCTGCGGCAGTGCGAGCCAGTCCGGGTCGCCGTCGACGAACAGCACCGGCGGCGCACCGCGGAGTTCGCCGAGCTGGCGCGGGTAGCGCGGATCGCCCGCGGCCAGCAGGTGGCGGGCGGGGCCTTCGAGCCAGCGCAGGTCGGCCTCGAGGGCGGGGCCATCCGCCGCAGCCGGCAGTGCGATCCGCGCCGGATCACCGGCGGCGGCGAGCAGCGCGAGGGCCTGGGCGGCGTCGAGGCGTGGCCGGCGCGCGAGACGCAGCCAGACGGAACGCCAGGCGCGAAGCTGTTCCCGATCCCCATCCATGGTTCCGCTCCCCCGACCCGAACGGACCCATGATCGGGCCCGCGCCGGGCGCGGACCCGGCGATCAGGCGGTGGGAACGAGCAGTTTTCCGCCGGCCGCGCGGCCGGGATCAGGGCGCGCGAACGGTGTCGCCGACGTGGATCTCGCGGCTGGCCTCGAGCGCCAGCCCGTAGCTCATCCGGTCGAAGGTCTTGAACACCATGAACAGGCCGTTGCGCTCATCCGGCAGTTCGACCTTGCCGGATTCCCGGTGCTTGGTCCGGTCGCGGACCTGCTGGCCGGCTTCCCAGATGGCGAGCACGTGTCCTGGCTTGAGTCCATGGCGCGAACCGCGGTTGATGATCAGGATGTCGTTCTCGGCGACGACTGAGCGTTCGTCGACGACCGACATGATCGAGCCCGCCACCTGGGCCGGCGGCGGGCGTGGGATGAAGTCCATCGGCACATCCACGACGTCGGGCAGCAGGATGTCGCCTTCCAGCGTCTCGCGCGCCGAACTCACGATGCGCACGGTCACCGGATCGCCTGGCCGGGTCACGTCCGCCTGCGCGGTGAACAGGCCCTGGTAGCCCAGCACGTTGCCGTCGTCGGGATCGCGCAGCTCGGCACCGACGTTGTACACATTGTGGCGACTGCCGGGCTGCGGCCGGCCGAAGCGCCGCACGTACAGGTCGTCGCCGGTCGCCGAGATCAGGCGGTCGTCACGCCCGCGCACCACGTACGGTGCGCCCACGACCTGCTCCTTCGCCAGCACGGTCGGGCGCGACATGAAGGCGGCGATGCGATCGTACGGGATCGCGTGAATCGCCTCGGATAGCGGCTCGGCCCGCACCCGCGGCGACAGGCGCAGCGGCCCGCCGCGCTCGAGCACGAGCCGCGGGCGGCCGTCCACCCAGATCAACGCGAGCACGTCACCGGGGTAGATCAGGTGCGGATTCGCGACCTGCGGATTGACGTACCAGACCTCCGGCCAGTACCACGGATCGCGCAGAAACCGCGCCGAGATGTCCCACAGCGTATCGCCGGGCTGCACGACGTAGCGTTCGGGTGCATCGGCGGCGAGCGGCACGACACTGCGGTCGATGCCCTGTGTCTGCCCGCTGGCCGGGCCCACGACGGCACCGAACCCGGCGGCGAGGGTCGCGAGGAGCACAGTTGTGGCCAGGAGTGAACGGCGGGAGCCGATCGATCGGAAGGAGGTCATGCGCATTGCTCCATGACTGCCGGGGCGACCCGGGGAATCGTATACTCCCGGCGCATCCGGCGGGCCAATGGGCTGGAGCCGGACGCCGGCGTGAGTCGATGCCGCGACGAACTTTACCAGTATTTTTCAGTCGGATACACGCACTGACGGTTTCGGACGCATGACGCGCCTCACAATCCTGGAGTATCCGGACCCCCGCCTGAGGACCCGGGCCGTTCCCGTGGAACGGGTGGACGCCGGTCTGCTGCGGCTGGTCGATGACCTGTTCGAGACGATGTACGCGGCGAACGGCATTGGCCTCGCCGCGACGCAGGTCGACGTCCACCGGCGCCTGCTGGTGGTCGACGTTTCCGGCGAGCGCAGCGACCCGCGCGTGTTCATCGATCCCGAGATCCTGCACCGGGAAGGCGCGATCACCGGCCAGGAGGGCTGCCTGTCGGTGCCGGGTTACTACGACGAGGTTGAGCGCGCGGAGCGCATCCGGGTCCGCGCACTCGGGCGCGACGGACGGCCCTTCGAGGAAGAGCTGTCCGGCCTGCTCGCGGTGTGCGTACAGCACGAGATCGATCATCTCGATGGCCGCCTGTTCGTGGATTACCTGTCGGAGCTGAAGCGCCAGCGGGTGCGCATCCGGCTGGAGAAGGAGCGGCGCCAGCGCGCCGACGGGCAGTCCACAGCGCCGGCCCGCGTGCCGGCGATCTGACGGTCCCAGCCGCCGTGACCAGCGCCCTGGCGGTCGCGTTCGCCGGCACCCCGGCCTTCGCGTTGCCGGCACTCGAGGCCATCGCCGCCTCGAGGCATCGGCTGGTCGCCGTGTACACCCAGCCGGACCGTCCCGCCGGGCGCGGGCGGCACCTGACAGCGAGCCCGGTCGCGCAGCGCGCGACGACCCTCGGTTTGCCGGTGGAGAAGCCGCTCACGCTGCGTGATCCGCAGGTACAGGCCGGACTCGCCAGCCAGGCGCCGGACGTGTTGGTCGTCGTCGCGTACGGTCTGCTGCTGCCGCGAGCGGTGTTGGCGACGCCCCGTCTCGGCTGCATCAACATCCATGCTTCGCTGCTGCCGCGCTGGCGCGGCGCGGCGCCGGTCCAGCGGGCGATCGAGGCCGGTGACGCGGCGACCGGCGTCAGCATCATGCGCATGGAGGAGGGGCTCGACACCGGCCCGGTGCTGCTGGCCGAAGCCACGCCGATCGGCGCCCGCGAGACTGCGGGCGAACTGCTCGATCGTCTGGCTGACGTCGGCGCGCGGCTGATCCTGCCCGCGCTCGATGCACTGGCCGCGGGAACCGCCACGTTCGCGGCGCAGGATCCGGCACGCGTCACACTGGCGCCGCGCGTCGGCAAGGCGGAGGCGCGGATCGACTGGCGGTGGCCCGCTGTGCTCATCGAGCGCCGGGTGCGGGCGTTCAATCCCTGGCCGGTCGCGGAAGCGATCTATGCGGGTGCCCAGCTTCGGATTCAGGCGGCGCGGGTCGTGGACGCCCCGCCCGGCCCGACGCCTGGGACCGTCCTCGACGCCGGCGCCGATGGGATCGTCGTGATGACCGGCGCGGCGGCCCTCGCCATCGAGCGGCTGCAGGCGGCCGGCGGACGGCCGATGGCGGCCGCGGAGTTCGCGCGCTCGCGGGCGCTGGTCGGACAGGTGCTCGGCGCGGCATGAGTGCGTCGGCAGGGATTCGCGCGGCTGCGGCGCGGGTGGTTGCCGCGGTCGCCAGCGAAGGCCGGACACTGGAGTCGGCGCTGGCGGACCCGGCGCTCGGACCGGCAGCTTGCCGGCCCGCCGTCCAGGCCTTCGCCTTCGGCACGGTACGCTGGTATTTCGAGCTCGACGGCTGCCTGCGGAAATTGCTGGACCGGCCGAAGACCCCGGTCGAACCGGTGGTCCGTGCGCTGGCACTGGTCGGCCTGTACCAGCTCGCACACGGGGCGACCGCCGAGCACGCCGCGGTCGCCGAGACGGTCGAGGCGACCCGGCTCCTGCAGCGGCCGCGGGCTGCCGGCTTCATCAATGCACTGCTCCGCCGCTTCCAACGGGAGTCGGCGGCGATCCTGGCCGCGGCGCGGGCCGAGCCGACCGCGTGCCACGCCCATCCTGCCTGGCTGCTCGATGCCCTGGCCCGCGACTGGCCCGGCCAGTGGCCGCAGATCGTGGCCGCTGCCAACCTCGAGCCGCCGATGTGGTTGCGGGTCAACCTGCGCCGCGGCAGCCGGGAGGACTACCTGGCGCGCCTCGTCGCGGCGGGACAGGCTGCCGAGCCGAGTCCGATCGCGCCCGAAGCCCTGCGACTCGTCGAGCCCGTCGACATCGCGGCGCTGCCCGGGTTCGCCGCCGGCGATGTCTCGGTGCAGGACCTGGCTGCCCAGCTCGTGCCGGACTGCCTCGACCTCAGGCCCGGACTCCGGGTGCTCGATGCCTGTGCAGCGCCGGGTGGCAAGACCTGTCACCTGCTGGAGCGGGAGCCGGCACTGGCCGCCGTCGTCGCGCTCGACGTCGACGCCGGTCGCGCGGGGCGGATCCACGAGAATCTCGACCGTCTCGGGCTGCACGCGGAGGTGCGGATTGCGAGCGCTGCCGACACCGGCGCCTGGTGGGACGGCCGGCCGTTCGACCGGGTGTTGCTGGATGTCCCGTGTTCCGGGACCGGTGTGATCCGCCGGCATCCGGACATCAGGCTGCTGCGCCGGCCGGACGACATCCCCCGATTCGCGGCGCGGCAGCTCGAGCTGCTGGCGGCGGGATTCCAGGTCCTGGCGCCGGGCGGGCGGCTGCTCTACGTCACCTGTTCGCTGCTGGCGGCGGAAAACACCGCGGTCGTACGTGCGTTCCTCGAGGGGGAGCCGCGGGCGAAGGATTGCAGCCGATCTGCTAGGCTTGCATTGCCCGGCTCCGCGCCGGTGCAGGGGCCGGGGCCGGGGTTTGCCCTGCCCTGCGGCGCGGCCGACGCCGATGGCTTCTACTACGCCTGCCTGGCGAAGCGGGCCTGAGGGGACCGGCGTGTTGCGGATGCGTTGGCCACAGCCCGCTTTGCTCAGCCTGGCACTGCTGCTGGGCCCGCTGCTGCATGGCGGCCAGGCGGGCGCCGAAGGCCCGGAACGGTTTGCGGTGCGTAACGCCTTTGTCGAGCTGACCGGCGACCAGTGGCAGCTCCAGGTCAGCCTCGATCTCGAGCTCGGTGAGGCGGCGCTCGCGGCGCTGCACGAGGGCATTCCGCTGACGCTGCGTCTCGAGGCCGAGGCCCACTCGGCCCGGCGCCTGCTGCCCGACGAAAAGGTCGCGGTGCTCGAACGGCAATGGCAGCTCGGCTTTGACGCGCTGGCCAACCGCTATGTCGTCAGCGAACCCGGCTCGGCCACGGCGGCCAGCTTTACTTCGGCCGACGAGGCGCTGGCGGCGCTCGCCCGGCCCGGCGTGCTGCCGCTGGCGGCCACGAGTCAGCTCCCGCCGGCTGAGCGCTTCGACGTGCGCGTCCGCGCGATCATCGACGTTGGCGACGTGCCGGCAGCCGTGCGCCTGCTGTTGTTCTGGCGCAGCTTCAGCCAGGCCACCGAGTGGTACACGTGGACGGTGCGGCCATGACGCGCTGGCGCTGGCTGCTGCCGGCGGGGGTCGCGGCGGGCATCGTCGCCTGGGTTACCGCACTCGGACTGCTGGCGCTGGTGTCCGATGGTTCGCGCCGCTTCGACGAGTGGCAGCCGTGGATCCTGCTGGTCAACGCCATCGGCGTGGTCGCACTGATCACGCTGATCGGCCGGCAGCTTGCCGGCTTCGTCGCTGACTGGCGCCAGCATATCCCCGGTTCGCGGCTGCGCGGCCGGACCATGCTGATGTTCACCGGGCTCGCGGTGGCGCCGCTGCTGGTCGTGTTCACGTTCTCGGTGCTGTTCCTGACCCGCGGCATCGATAGCTGGTTCCATGCCGAAGTGCGCCAGGGGCTCAGCGATGCACTCGGCCTGTCACGCGCGGCGCTCGACCTGCGCATGCGCGAGGTCACCGAGCGCACGACGCGCATCGCCGACGAGCTGGACGAGATGCGTGGACTGCCGCTGGTCGCGGCCCTCGATGGTCATCGCCGCCTGTCCGGTGCCGAGGAACTGATCGTGGCCGCGCCGGGCGGCCAGCCCGAGGCCTACAGCACCGCCAGCCTGCAGCACGGCCTGCCGGCCGTGGCCGGTGAGGAGTTGCTGCTGCAGGTCCGGCAGGGGCGGCCGTACGTCAGCCTCGAGCCGGCCAGCGACGGCTACCTGATCCGCGTGGCGACCGCGCTCGGCTCCGGCGCCGGCCGGCCGGGGCCGCGCCTGCTGATCGCGACCTACCCGGTGCCGCAGCGGCTCGCCGAACTGGCCGAGACCGTGCAGGGGGCCTACCAGGAGTATGGCCGGCTGTCATTCCTGCGCGAGCCGCTGAAGGTATCGTTCGTACTGACGCTGTCGCTGGTGCTGCTGCTCGCGCTGCTCGCGGCGCTGTACGGCGCGCTGTATTTCTCGCAGCGGCTGGTGCGGCCGGTGCAGGACCTGATCGCCGGCACGCGTGCCGTGGCCAAGGGTGATTTCGACACGCGCCTGGCGCGGGCCTCGCATGATGAAGTCGGCTACCTGGTGACCTCGTTCAACGACATGACCGTGCGCCTGGCCCGGGCGCGCGAGGAGGCGCAGCGCAGCCGCGCCGCGGTCGAGGACGAGCGCGCCGCGCTGGCCGCGGTGCTCGCGCGCCTGACCAGCGGCGTCATTTCGCTGGAGCCGGACCTGCGGGTCCGGGTCGCGAACGCGGCAGCCGGGCAGATTCTCGGCGTGGATTTCAGCGGTGTCGCCGGCCGGCCGCTGGCCGAGCTGGCCAGTGGCCACCCCGTGCTCGCGCAGCTTCTGGATTTCGTGCAGGCGCAGTTGCAGGCCGGCGGCGGCGACTGGCGCGAGCAGCTCACGCTGCGCGGCGAATCCTCGCGCCGCGAACTGGTCTGCGCCTGCGCGACCCTGCCGGGCAGCGGTGCCGCGGGCGGCGGTTACGTGCTGGTGTTCGACGAGATCACCGCGCTGCTGCAGGCCCAGCGCGAGGCGGCCTGGGGCGAAGTGGCGCGACGCCTCGCCCACGAGATCCGCAACCCGCTGACGCCGATCCAGCTTTCGGCGGAGCGGCTGCGGCGCAAGCTCCACGACGGGCTGACGCCGCCGCAGGCCGAGCTGCTCGACCGCGCGACCCACACGATCGTGCAGCAGGTCGAGGCGATGAAGCAGATGGTCGCGGCCTTCAGCGAGTACGCCCGGGCGCCGCAGATGCAGATCGCCGAGTTCGACCTGGCCGCGATGATCCGCCAGGTGACTGATCTCTTTCACGCGCAGGATCCCCGCGTCGCCTTCGGCCTGCGGCTCGACCGGGAGGCGGCGACGCTGGCCGCCGATCGTGGCCGGATCCGCCAGCTTCTGAACAATCTGCTGACCAACGCGCTCGAGGCGCTCGACGGGCGCGCGGATCCTTTCATCATGATCGAGACCCGCCGCACCGGAGACCAGATCCTGCTGACCGTCACCGACAATGGACCCGGTTTCCAGCCCGGCCTGGCCGCGCAGGCCTTCGACCCGTACGTCACCAGCAAGGCGAAGGGGACCGGGCTGGGGCTGGCGATCGTGCGCCGGATCGTCGAGGAACACGGCGGTCACGTCGAGCTCGCCAACGCTCCCGGCGGCGGCGCGCGTATTACTGTATTCCTGCCGGCGGTCGCCCGGGACGCGCGCGCCGGCGAAGCCAGGAGAGAACAGGCATGAGTTCCGCCCGCATTCTGGTGGTCGACGACGAAGCCGACATCCGCGACCTGCTGTGCGAGATCCTGGCCGAGGAAGGCTATGAGGTCGAGGCGGCGGCCAACGCCGCCGAGGCCCGCGAGGCCTGCGCCCGGCAGCGCCCGGACCTCGTGCTGCTCGACATCTGGATGCCGGACACCGACGGCATCACGCTGCTGCGCGAATGGTCGCAGCGGCAGCAGCTCGACTTCCAGGTCGTCATGTTGTCCGGCCATGGCACCGTGGAGACCGCGGTCGAGGCGACCCGGCTCGGGGCCTTCGACTTCGTCGAGAAGCCGCTGTCGATCGCCAAGCTGCTGCGCACCGTCGAGCGCGCGCTGGAATCCGGTCGGCGCCAGCGGCTGGCGCAGCGCACGCTGCTGCCGCAACTGGTCGTGCCGGTCGGGCGCAGCCGGCTGATGCAGCAGTTGCGCGAGGATCTCGCGCGCGTCGCCGCGCACGACGCGCCGGTGCTGCTGGTCGGCGAGCCGGGGACCGGCCGCGAGGCCTTTGCGCGCTATCTGCATTCGCTCGGCCCGGGCGCCGGCGGGCCGTTCGTCGCGCTGGTCTGCGCCAGCCTCGACGCAGACAACGCCGCGGCGCGCCTGCGTGGTGCTGTGCAGGACGGCGTGACGCAGCCGGGTGCCTGGGAACAGGCGGCCGGCGGCACGCTGTTCCTGAACGGCCTCGAAGACCTGCCGGCGGAAGTGCAGCGCGTGCTGCTCGCTGGTCTCGAGGAGGGGCGCCTGCGACACCCCGGCGGTGCCGGCGGCACGGCACCCGCACTGCGCTGCATCGCCTCGGTGCAGCCCGGCCACGAGGGTGGTGACGGTGGCCTGCGCCGCGACCTGCTGGCGCACCTCGACGTCGTCACGATCCGGGTGCCGCCGCTGCGCGACTATGCCGAGGACGTGCCGGACCTGCTGCGCCACTACGTCGACCGGCTGGCCGACGAGGGCGGGCTGCCGCTGCGGCGCTTCAGCGTCGCGGCGCAGAACCGGCTGCGCAACTATCCGTGGCCCGGCAACGTGCGCGAGCTGCGCAACCTGGTACAGCGTGTACTGATCATGGGTGGTCCCGAGGAGATCTCGCTGGCCGAGGTCGAGCAGCAGTTGGCGACGCAGCGCGCGCCCGACGAACCGCTGGTCAAGCAGGACCTGCTGGCGTTGCCGCTGCGCGAGGCCCGCGAGCACTTCGAGCGCGCCTATCTGCTGCAGCAGCTTCAGCTCTGCAACGGCAAGGTCGGCCAGCTCCCCCGCCGCGTCGGCATGGAGCGCACCCACCTGTACCGCAAACTGCGTGCGCTCGGCATCGACTTCCGCCAGATCAGCGAGGACTGAAAAAGGGGACGCTTCCCTTTTTCCGCGCATCCGGCCCGGCTCGCGACATTCTGCGCATTGCCACCGGTTTCCGGGCCAGGAACGGTGGCGGCCGCGTGGTAGCTTGCCGGTATGCCGCGTCAACCCCGCACGGTCTTTGCCGGCGTTCCGCACCACGTCACCCAGCGTGGCAACCGGCGCGGTCAGGTCTTCTTCACGGATGCGGATCGGCGCGTCTATCTGAGCTGGCTGCGGCAGTACGCCGCCGCTGCTGCCGTCGAGGTCGTGGCGTATTGCCTCATGACCAACCACGTGCATCTGGTGGTGGTGCCCGCAGTGACGCATGGCCTGTACCAGTTTCTGAAGCCGCTGAACATGCGCTTCGCGCAACGGATCAACCGCCTGCGCGAATGGAAAGGCCACGTCTGGCAGGGCCGGTTTCATTCCTCCGCGCTCGATGAGACCGGGCTGCTCATGGCTGTCCGCTATGTAGAGCGCAACCCGGTCCGGGCGGGGCTGGTCAGCCGGGCCGAGGAGTACTTCTGGTCGAGCGCCGGGGCCCACTGCGGATTCGGGCGCGATCCGGTGCTGACTTCGGCGTCGCGATGGCATGAGGCATTGGAATGCGTCGGCGACTGGTCGCAGTGGCTTGCCATCAGCGACGATTCGCACAGTCAGGAAGATCTCCGTCGCTGTACCGAGCAGAACCTGCCCTGCGGTTCACCGGTCTTCATCGAGACGCTGGAGCGGGACAGCGGTCGCCCCTTGCGGTCGCGCGGGCCCGGGCGCGCGCGAAAAGGGGACGCTTCCCTTTTCCGGGAGCCCGGTCGAGATGCTGACTGACCAGGTTCGGCAAGAAAATGGGAAGCGTCCCCTTTTTCGGCCGACGTCAGTCGCCGACGCGGATCAGCAGCGTGTCCATGTCGGCCTCGCGCAGCCGGTCGCGGATGCGGTTCAGCTCATCGAGGTCGGTGATCGGCCCGACGCGGACGCGATGCCAGGTGTCGTTGTCCACGGAGACGCGCTGCACGCGGGACTCGATGCCCTGCAGTGCAAGCTGCGCGCGCACGCGGTCGGCCTCGGCGAAATTGCGGTACGACCCGACCTGCAGCACGTACGCACCGGCCGGCTCAGCGGTCGTCGGCGGCGCGCCGCGCGGCAGCGCGGCCTCGCGCTCCGGGACGACCACCTCGAACTTCGGCAGCATCTCGTAGAAGTCGTAGCGCTCGGCCGGATCGGCGGCCACTGGCGCGGTCTCGTCCGCGGCCTCCGCCGCCGGAGTCCGCGCCGGCCGAGCCTCGTTGCCGTCGCGGACCAGCAGCCAGACGGCGAGCGCCACCGCGAGCCCGCCGGCGGCGCCGAGCGCGACGCCGCGCCAGCCCGCCAGCGGCTCGCGCCGCAGGTGATTGCGCTTGTAGTCGCGGGCGACGGTCACATCGACTCCGGCGCGCCGACCCCCAGCAGCCCGAGCGCATTCCGGATCACCTGCTGTACCGCGACGATCAGCGCGAGGCGGGCGTTGCGCAGTGCGGCATCGTCGACCAGGAACGGCAGCGCGTTGTAGCAGGCGTGGAAGGCGGTCGCCAGCTCGCGCAGGTAGTGCACGACGGCGTGCGGCGCGCGCAGCGCCGCGGCCTGGCGCAGCACTTCCGGCCAGCGCGCGAGCTCGCCGAGCAGCGTGCGTTCCGCCGGCGCGATGAGCCGGTCGAGCGCGGCGAGCCCGGCGGCGCGATCAAACGGCTGATCGCGGCTGGCCGCCTGACGCAGCACGCTGGCGACGCGTGCGTGCGCGTACTGCACGTAGTACACCGGGTTGTCGTTCGAGCGCGCCCGGGCCAGCTCGAGGTCGAAGTCGAGGTGCTGGTCGTTCGAGCGCAGCACGTAGAAGAAGCGCGCGGCGTCGTCGCCGACTTCGGCGCGCAGCTCGCGCAGCGTGACGAACTCACCGGAGCGCGTCGACATCTGCACCCTGGCGCCGCCGCGGTACAGCGCGACGAACTGCACCAGGCGCACCTCCAGCGCAGCGCCCGGCTCGCCCATCGCGACGAGCCCGGCGCGGACCCGCGCGACGTAACCGTGGTGGTCGGCGCCGAGCACGTCGAGCAGCAGGTCGAAACCGCGCTCGCGCTTCTCGAGGTGATAGGCGATGTCCGAGGCGAAGTACGTACTCTGGCCGTTCTCGCGCACGACCACGCGGTCCTTCTCGTCGCCGAAGGCGGTGGCGCGGAACCACAGCGCGCCATCCTGCGCGTAGACGTGGCCGTGCTCGCGCAGGCGCGCGAGCGCCCGCGCGATCGCGCCGCCGCTGGCCAGCCCGCGCTCGGAGTACCAGCGGTCGAAGTGCACGCCGAAGCCGGCGAGATCGTCGCGGATGTCGGCGAGGATGTCGGCCAGCGCGCGCTCGAATACGGCGCCGCAGTCGGCCGGGCCGAGCAGCTCGCGCATGCGCGCGATCAGCGCGTCGATGTAACGCTCGCGATCGCCGCCGTCCGGCTCGTCCGGCGGCAGCCCGGCGAACACGGCGCTGGCCGGGCGGCGCAGCGCAGCGCCGTGGTGGCGGTGCAGATCCGCGGCGATCGGCCGCAGATATTCGCCGCGGTAGCCATTGACCGGGAACGTGCAGTCCTCGCCGCACAGCTCGAGATAGCGCAGCCAGACGCTGGCCGCGAGGATGTCCATCTGCCGGCCGGCATCGTTGACGTAGTACTCGCGCTCGACCTGCCAGCCGGTCGCCGCGAGCAGGCTGGCGAGCGACGCGCCGTAGGCGGCATGCCGGCCATGCCCGACGTGCAGCGGCCCGGTCGGATTCGCGGACACGAATTCGACCAGCGCCCGCCGGGCGGCGCCGTCATTGCAGCGCCCGTAATCCGCGCCGGCTGCCAGTACGCGGGCGACCTCCTGTTGCCAGGCAGCGGTCGCGACGAAGAAGTTGATGAAGCCCGGTCCGGCGATCTCGACGCGCTCGATCAGCGGGTCCACCGGCAGCGCAGCCACGATGCGCGCGGCCAGCGCGCGCGGGTTGCTGCGCGCGGCGCGGGCCAGCCGCAGCGCGATGCTGCAGGCGAAATCCCCGTGCGCCGGGTCGCGGCTGTGCTCGATCTCGGGGCGCAGTTCGCCAGCGGCGCCGCGCTCGGCTGCCGGCAGCGCGGCCACAGCCTGCGCCACGAGATCCTCGATCCGTTCCTTCACGCTGGTTCCGGGAGGGCAGAAAACGGGCGCGCCAGTCTATCGCAACCGGGCCCGCCATCGCCTCGTTCAGTCCACCTCGAGCGGGTCCACGTCCATGGCCCAGCGCAGCCCGCGCGGCCGGCGCAGCCCTTCGAGTGCCGGCAGCCAGCGCGACAGAAGCTGCTGCAGCGGCGCGCGGGACGGCGACTCGAGCAGCAGCCGGGCCCGGTGCCGCCCGGCCCGGCGCTCCATCGCCGCCGGCGCCGGTCCGAGCAGGCGCAGCCGGCCGGTGACCGGCGCCAGTTCCCGCGCGGCACGCAGAAACGCGTACACCTCGTCGCGCGCCGGGCCGTCGGCGCACAGCAGCGCGAGGTGCGACCACGGCGGCCAGCCGGCCGCGCGGCGTTCGTCGAGCGCGCGGCGCGCGAAGCCGGTGTAACCCTCGGTGATCAGGCTGACCAGCAGCGGATGTTCGGGAAAGGCCGACTGGATCAGCACTTCCCCGGCGCGGTCGCCGCGCCCGGCGCGACCCGCGACCTGAACGATCTGCTGCGCGAGGCGCTCGCTGGCGCGGAAGTCGGCGCCGAACAGGCCCTGGTCCGCGGACAGCACCACGACCAGCGTGACCGCGGGGAAATCGTGGCCCTTGGTCAGCATCTGCGTGCCGAGCAGGATCCGCGCCCGCCCGCTCGCGACTGCCTCGAGCGCGCGCTCGATGTCGCCGCGCCGGCGGATCACGTCGCGGTCGATGCGCGCCAGCGGCACGCCCGGGAACAACTCGCCGAGTGTCGCCTCGAGGCGCTCGGTACCCTCGCCGACCGGGCGGACCTCGTTGCCACAGCGCGCGCAGGCGAACGGCAGCCGCTCCTCCGCGCCGCAGTGATGACAGCGCAGCCGCGCCGCGCGCAGGTGGACCGTCAGCCGCGCGTCGCAGGCCCGGCAGGGCGCGACCCAGCCGCAGCCGGGACAGAACAGCGTCGGCGCCCAGCCGCGCCGGTTCAGGTACACGAGAACCTGCCCGCCGGCGCCGAGGTGACGTTCCATCGCCGCCAGCGCCGGCTGGGCGATGCCGTCGCGGCAGGCATGATGGCGCAGATCGATCAGGCTGAGCCGCGGCTGGCCCGCCTGGTTGGTACGGTCCGGGAGCTCGAGCCGGCGATAGCGTCCGGAGGCGACGTTGGCGAGACTCTCGAGTGACGGCGTCGCCGAGCCGAGCACGACCGGCACGCCCTGGCGCTGTGCCCGCGCGACGGCCAGATCGCGCGCCGAGTAGCGGAAGCCTTCCTGCTGCTTGAGCGACGGATCGTGCTCCTCGTCGACCACGACCAATGCCAGCGCGGGCAGCGGCGTGAACACCGCCGAGCGCGTGCCGATCACGACCGGCGCGGCGCCGCTGGCCGCGGCACGCCAGCCGGCCAGCCGCTCGCCGTCACCCAGCGAGGAATGCAACGCGACGACCGGCACCGGCAGGCGCTCGCGGAAGCGGGCCAGCAACTGCGGCGTCAGCGCGATCTCCGGCACCAGTACCAGCACCTGGCCGCCGCCCGTGAGCACGCGCTCGATCAGGCGCAGATAGACCTCGGTCTTGCCGCTGCCGGTGACGCCGTGCAGCAGCCAGGCGGCGTAGCCGCCGGGCGCTGTGGCGATGGCCGCACAGGCCTGCGCCTGAGCGGCGTTGAGCTCCGGTCCCGCGCTGCCGGTCCCGGCATCCGGCACCGGCGGCGCGTGCTCCACCGACTCGAGCCAGCCGCGTCGGGCGAGATCGCGCAGCGTCGCGGCGAGGCCCGCGGAGGTGATCGCTGCGGCCGCGGCGCCGGCGGCGACCAGTTGGAGCAGCTCGCGCTGCCGCGAGCCGAGCCGTGGCCCGGTGGCCAGTGCGGCATGGCCGGCCGGTGACAGGCGCCAGCTCAGGTCCGGTTGCCAGGCCGGCCGGCCGGCGCGCAGCGCCGCGGGCATCGCCGCGAACAGCACCTCACCGGCCGGGTGATGGTAGTAATCGGCGGCCCACAGCAGCAGCGCGAAGGTCACCGGATCCCACAACGGGGCGGGGTCGAGCACGCCGGTGAGCCGCTTCAGGCGGCTGCGCGGCAGCTCGCTGTGGTCCGCCACGGCGGCGACGACGCCGACTGCGGTCCGCCGGCCGAGCGGCGCCCGGACCCGCGCGCCCGGAGCGGGCACAGGGCCATCCGCCGGGGGCAGGTAGTCGAAGCGGCGCCGCAGCGGCGTGTCGAAGACGACCTGCAGGATGGGCGGAGACGGGGCCAAGCGGCGACCTCGCGGACGGGTGATCGACGGGAATCGGCCGCCGGTCAACGTGCCGGTGCCAGCATCGTTATAGCACCGTGACGAGCGGGTTGGTGCGGGTGACCGCCGGGAGGTCCTGTCGGTGGACTCTGCTACGCTTTCTGTGCCGTTGCCGCAGCCGGGGCACTGGGTCGGGACGGCGCGACAGGAGACCTCGTTGGAGCAGGAGCGGGCACTCGAGCGATTCCTCGCGGGGGGTCGAGCGCCGGGCGTTCCGGATCGCGCAGCTTTCGGTCCGCGACCGCGACGACGCGCTCGACATCGTGCAGGACGCGATGATCCGGCTCGCGCGCCACTATGGCGGGCATCCGCAGCAGCAGTGGCCGCCGTTGTTCTACGGGATCCTGCGCAACCGGATCACCGACTGCCTGCGCCGGCGGCGCGTGCGGGGGCGGGTGCTGCGCTGGTGGTCCGCCACGGGACCGGACGATGCGGCCGCGGATCTGCCCGAGCAGGTCCCGGACCCGGCCGGCCGACCGGAGGAACAGCTCGAGGGCGGGCAGTTGCTCGAGCGGCTGGAGCAGGCGCTCGCGGAGCTGCCGGACCGCCAGCGCGAAGCCTTTCTGCTGCGCAACTTCGAGGGTCTCGATGTCGCGCAGACGGCGCTCGCGATGGGTTGCTCGGAGGGCAGCGTGAAGACGCATTATTTCCGTGCGGTGCACGCACTGCGTGAACGGATCGGAGCCGGGGCATGAACGAATCGGAACGGCAGGAATTCGAGCGGCGCAGCCGGGCGGCCTTCGAGGCCAGTGTCGCCGGTCTGGAAGGTGCGACGCGCTCGCGCCTCGTGCGCGCTCGCCAGGCGGCGATCGGCGAAATCCGGCGCCGGCCGGCGGTGTTCCCCGGCTGGGTGCCGGCCGGGGCCGTGGCCGCAGCGGCGGTGCTGGCCGTGACGTTGTGGTTCAGCCGCGAAACACGGGCCCCGGCTGCGCTGCCGACGCCGTTTGAAGACCTGGAACTACTGGCCACGGGCGAGGATTTCGAGATGCTTGACGAGGACGCGGCCTTCTACGCCTGGGCCGCCGGGCAGGCCACGGATGCAGCGGGCTGAGGCCGTGCGCACGGAGCCCTGGCTGATGGCCGTACTGCTGGCGACGCCCGCAGTTGCCGACGATGCCCCGCCGCCCGATCCGGAACTGCTGGAGCTCCTGGGCGAGGCCGCGGGTGAGGACGAGGGATTCGAGGACTATCTGCTGAGCAGCGCGTTTGAGCGGGAGCGACGCAGGATCAGCCAGAGGCAGCAGGACAGCAGGGGAAACGGCGATGAGCGCTAGATGGGCATGGTTGGTCGCGGCATGGCTCGCGCTGGCGGGACCGGCCGCTGTGGCACAGGACCCGGTCCCGGAACCGGGTGTCGCCTGGATTTCGCTGTCGCCCGAGCAGCAGCAGTTGCTGGCAAAGCATGCAGAGACCTGGGACAGTCTGCCGCCGGGGCGCCAGCAGGCGATGGCCCGCGGTTCCGAACGCTGGCTGGCGATGAGCCCGGAACAGCAGGCCCGCGCCCGCGACCGCTGGCAGCACTGGCAGCAACTGCCGCCCGAGCAGCGGCGGCGGATCCGCGAGCGCTGGCAGTGGTTCCACGCGCTGCCGCCCGCGGAGCAGCAGCGCCTGCGGGAATCCTGGCGCCGCTTCCGCGAACTGCCGCTCGAGCGCCGCCAGGAACTGCGCGAGCGCTGGCGCCAGCTTCCGCCAGCCGAGCGCCAGCGGCTGATGCGCGAGCGCGCACAACGGCACCCTCCGCCGCGACCCCGCCCGCGCGGTTAATCGCGGCACTTCCCATTTGCGGCGGAAAAGGGGACGCTTCCCTTTTCCACGAACCGGGAGGGGCAGCCGATGAAGCTCCGTCGCTCGAACGACCGCATGATCGCCGGCGTCTGCGGCGGCATCGCCGAATGGATCGGCTGGCCGGCGGACAAGGTCCGCATCCTCTACGTGATCCTGTCGATCCTGAGTGCCGCGTTTCCGGGGATCATCGCCTACCTGGTGCTCTGGCTGGTGATGCCGGAAGCGGAGGCGTAAGCGCTCCGGGACCGGTGTTGCCGCTGTCCGCCTCACCCCTTCAGCGCCGCCAGCACCTCGTCCAGCATCTTTTTCGCGTCGCCGAACAGCATCCGGTTGTTGTCCTTGTAGAACAGCGGATTGTCGACGCCGGCGTAGCCGGAGGCCATCGAGCGCTTCATGACGACCGAGGTCTTCGCTTTCCACACCTCGAGCACCGGCATGCCGGCGATCGGGCTGGTCGGGTCCTCCTGCGCGGCCGGGTTCACGATGTCGTTGGCGCCGATCACCATCGCGACGTCGGTGTCGGGGAAGTCACCGTTGATCTCGTCCATCTCGAGCACGATGTCGTAGGGCACGCGGGCTTCGGCCAGCAGCACGTTCATGTGCCCGGGCATGCGCCCGGCGACCGGATGGATGCCGAAGCGCACGTTGACGTCCTGCTCGCGGAGCTGCTTCGTGATCTCGTACACCGCGTGCTGGGCCTGCGCGACCGCCATCCCGTAGCCGGGCACGATGACGACATTGCTGGCGCCGCGCAGCAGT
Organism: Gammaproteobacteria bacterium; assembly: GCA_016882265.1. Lineage (GTDB taxonomy): Bacteria > Pseudomonadota > Gammaproteobacteria > Steroidobacterales > Steroidobacteraceae > SCUD01. The sequence continues at coordinate 65,704 of VGVB01000003.1, read as the reverse complement.
TCGGCGGTTTCGGCCGCGCTGATCGCGGTGACCTCGCCGGCCGGCTGGGCGCCGGCCGCGGCCGCCGCGCCTTCACCGGTGCCGAAGCCGCCGGCGATGACGCTGACGAAGTTGCGGTTCATCGCCCGGCACATGATGTAGGACAGGATCGCGCCTGACGAGCCGACCAGCGCACCGGTCACGATCAGCAGGTCGTTCGACAGCATGAAGCCGGTCGCGGCCGCGGCCCAGCCGGAATAGCTGTTCAGCATCGACACGACGACCGGCATGTCGGCGCCGCCGATCGCCATGACCATGTGCACGCCGAACAGCAGCGCGATCACGGTCATCACGATGAGCGGCACGAGTCCGTCCTGCACGTCGTGGGCCTGCAAGAACCGCGCCCCGAACCAGATCACGCCGAGCAGTCCGGCGAGGTTCAGCCAGTGGCGGCCCGGCAGCAGTACCGGCTTGCCGCCGATGCGCGCGGACAGCTTGCCGAAGGCGATCACCGAACCGGAGAACGTGACCGCGCCGATCAGGATGCCGAGGTAGATCTCGACTTCGTGGATGGTCTTCTCAGCGCCGGTGAACACGATCGACGTGTCGACGTAGCTGGCGAAGCCGACCAGACAGGCGGCGAGGCCGACCAGGCTGTGCATGATCGCGACCAGCTCGGGCATCTGCGTCATCTGCACCTTCTTCGCCGCATACAGGCCGACGCTGCCGCCGGCGACCAGCGCCGCGACGATCCACGGCAGGCCGGCGGCCAGCACGCGCGGACCGGACACGGTCGCGAGCACCGCGATGGTCATGCCGACGATGCCGTAGAGGTTGCCGCGCCGCGAACTCTCCGGGTGCGACAGGCCGCCGAGGCTGAGAATGAACAGGATCGTGGCGCCGAGGTAGGCCACCGTGACGAGATTGTCCGCCATGTCCGCGCCCCCTTACTTGCGGAACATCGCCAGCATGCGCCGCGTGACCGCGAAGCCGCCGAACATGTTGACTGCGGTGAGCGTCAGCGCCAGCACCGCGAGACCGAGGATCAGCGCGCCGGGCCGGCCGGCGATATCGTCGCCGAGCGGTGGCGCCACCTGGATCAGCGCCCCGACGGCGATGATGCTGGAGATCGCGTTGGTGACGCTCATCAGCGGCGTGTGCAGTGCCGGCGTCACGTTCCAGATCACCATGTAGCCGACGAAGCAGGCCAGCACGAACACGGTGAAGTGCGCGAGGAACGAGGCCGGCGCGAAGGCGCCGACCAGCCAGAACAGCAGCGCGCCGACGCCGAACACGATCGCGAGGCTTTTCGCCGAGGCGGGTTCGCCGGCGCCGTGGCCGTGTCCGGATTTCTTCGCCGGCGCCGTCGCCGGCGCGGCAGCGGGCCGGGCCGCGGCAGGCGCCACGGCCGGCAGCTTCGGCGGCGGTGGTGGCCAGGTGATCGCGCCGTTGTGGATGACGGTGAGGCCGCGGATGGCGTCGTCCTCCATGTTGACGTCGATGACGCCGTCCTTGGCCCTGCACAGCTCCTCGGTCAGGCGCAGCAGGTTGTTCGCGTACAGCGTCGAGGACTGCCGGGCCATGCGGCTGGCGAGATCGGTGTAGCCGATGATCGTGACGCCGTGCCGGACCACGGCCTGGCCCGGTTCGGTCAGCTCGCAGTTGCCGCCCTGCTCGGCCGCCATGTCGACGATCACGCTGCCGGGCTTCATGCTGCGCACCATCTCGGCGGTGATCAGCCGCGGCGCGGGCTTGCCCGGGATCAGCGCGGTCGTGATGATGATGTCGACTTCGCGGGCCTGCTGCGCGTACATCTCACGCTGCGCCTGCTGGAAGCCCTCGCTCATCACCCTGGCATAGCCGCCGCCGCCGGAGCCTTCCTCCTCGTAATTGACCTTGACGAACTCGCCGCCCAGCGACACGACCTGGTCGGCGACCTCGGCGCGCGTGTCGTTGGCGCGGACGATCGCACCGAGGCTGGCGGCCGTGCCGATCGCGGCGAGACCGGCGACACCGGCGCCGGCGATGAAGACCCTGGCCGGCGGGATCTTGCCGGCGGCGGTCACCTGGCCGTTGAACAGCCGGCCAAAGGCGTTGGCGGCCTCGATGACGGCGCGGTAGCCGCTGACGCCGGCCATCGAGGTCAGCGCATCCATCTTCTGCGCGCGCGAGAGCTGGCGCGGCAGGGAGTCGATGGCGAGCACCGTGGCCTTGCGCGCCGCGAACTGCTGCATCAGCTCGGGATTCTGCGCGGGCCAGATGAAGCCGATCAGCGTGGCGCCTGGGCGCAACAGGCTCGCTTCGGCCGGCGTCGGCGTGCGCACCTTGAAGACGACGTCGGACCTGGCCCAGAGCTCGGCCGCTGTGGCCGCGATCTCGGCGCCGGCCGCGCGGTAGTCCTCGTCACCGAAATTGGCGCCCGCCCCGGCGCCGGTTTCCACCGTGACGCCGAAACCGAGCTGCACCAGTTTCGCGACCACCTCGGGTACGGTGGCGACGCGTTTCTCACCGGCGAAGGTCTCGCACGGCACGCCGATCGTCATGGGCATGGCGAAATTTCCTCCCGCGTAACCCGGGCGCACGGCCTGGCCAGCCGTTGCCGGATCGTCCGTTCTTCAAGGGTTGGCCGGAGCGACCGATGTCAGCCGCATGTGGCGCTCTTGCACCGCACAAGGCGCGTTGAAACATAGCATATCCATGCAGTATTGTTGCGCGGTTTCGGTAATCCACAGGCCCGGGCCGACCGCAATGAAAACGCAGCTGGCGTTCCCCGACCGCGACTGGCTGGACACGTTCGAGGTCCGGCCTGCCGCTGCGCGGGGCCTCAGCCAGCAGGTCCTGCGCACCGACGCCTCCGGCATGCCGCTCGAGTGGATCGACTACCGCGAGGCCGTGCGGCTGCATTGCCTCGACCAGGTCGCCTACGCGTTCGGCACGCCGCTGTACACGCTGCACGGCGGCACCAACGCGAAGAGCGGCCTGCAGACGACGATCGCGATCAGCTCGATGCTGGCGACGCTCGGCAGCTCCGGTAATCCGGGCACGCTGAGCGCCGACTATGTGCCGCCGCTCAACAACGAGACGCTGTTCCGGCGCGACGCCTGCCTGTGCATGTACTGCGGCAATCGCTGCCCGCCGGCGCAGCTTTCGCGCGACCACGTGCGGCCCTTCTGCCAGGGCGGCCGCGACGTCTGGAACAACGTCGTGGCGGCCTGCCGGCGCTGCAACAACAGCAAGGCCTCGCGCACGCCGGAGCAGGCGGGCATGCAGCTCCTGGCGGTGCCGTTCACGCCGACCTACGCCGAGTACATCTACCTGAAGGGCCGGCGCGTGCTGGCCGACCAGATGGAGTACCTGCTCGCGCACTTCCCGCGCCGCAGCCGGCTGCACGCGCGCCTGCAGCGATTCATGCAGTGACCGGCCGCGCGGCGCCGCCGGTTCATCTGGTCGACGCGAGCTGCTACGTCTTCCGCGCCTGGTTCGCGGTCAGTGCGGAGATGACCGATCCCGACGGGGCGCCGGTCAATGCGCTCTACGGCTTCGTCCGCTTCCTCGGCGACCTGCTCGAGCAGGAGCGGCCGAGCCACATGGCGGTGGCCTTTGACGAGAGCCTGTCGCGCTCCTTCCGCAGCGGCATCGATCCGGCCTACAAGGCCAATCGCGAGCCGGCGCCGCCGGAGCTGCGGCGCCAGTTCGAGCTGTGCCGCGAGGCCTGCCGCCGGTTCGGGCTCGCGACCTTCAGCAGCGCGCAGTACGAGGCCGACGACATCATCGGCACGCTGGCGACGCGACTGCGGCCGCACGGCCACCGCGCTGTCGTGGTGACCCGCGACAAGGACCTCGCGCAGCTCATCCGCGAGGGCGATGCGTTCCTCGACTGGAGTGCGGAGCGCCGGCTCGGGTATGCGGATATCGAGGGACACTTCGGCGTACGGCCGGAGCGCATGGCCGACTTCCTGGCACTGGCCGGCGATGCCAGCGACAACATCCGCGGCGTGCCCGGCATCGGGCCGCGCACGGCGGCCGCGTTGCTCTCGACCTTTGCCTCGCTCGAAGAGATCTACGCCGGGCTCACCGAGGTGGCGCGGCTGCCGATCCGCGGCGCCGCGCAGCTTCCCGAGCGGCTGCGCGCGCATCGCGAGGACGCCTGGCGCGCGCGCCGACTGACCACGATCGCCTGCGACATGCCGCTCGACGTGGCGCCCGATGATGTCGCCCGCCGGGCGCCTGATCTCACCGCACTCGACGACCTCTACGACCGCGCCGGCTTCGGCGCCGCGCTGCGCCGCCAGGCCGCCCGCATCGAAAAAGGGGACGCTGCCCTTTTTCGCGCGGAAAAAGGGAAGCGTCCCCTTTTATGATTGCGCTGAGCCTGGCGGTGTACATGGCGATCTGCCTGGCGCTCGGCTTCCTCGCCTGGCGGCGCACGCAGACGCTCGGCGACTTCATTCTCGGCGGGCGGCGCCTCGGCAGCTTCGTCACGGCACTGTCCGCGCAGGCCTCCGACATGAGCGGCTGGCTGCTGATGGGCCTGCCGGGACTCGCCTATCTGGCCGGGTTCGACGCAGTCTGGCTGGTGCTCGGCCTGATCGCCGGCACCTGGCTCAACTGGCGCTTCGTCGCCGCGCGGCTGCGCACGCGCACCGAGGAACTCGGTGACGCGCTGACGCTGCCGGATTACTTCGAGCGGCGCTTCGACGATCGCACGCGCCTGCTGCGCACCATCGCGGCGCTGTTCATTCTCGTGTTCTTCGCCTTCTACACCAGCTCCGGCTTCGTCGCCGCCGGCAAGCTGTTCCAGTCGCTGTTCGATCTGCCCTACGTCGCCGCGATGTTCTGTGGCTCGATCGTGCTGCTCGCCTACACGTTCTTCGGCGGCTTCCTCGCGGTGAGCTGGTCCGACGTGCTGCAGGGATCGCTGATGTTCTTCGCGCTGGTGCTGGTCGCGGCGCTCGGCCTGCACCTGGCCGGCGGCAGCGACGCGTTCGCGGCGCTCGCGGCGCGCGATCCGGCGCTGCTCGACCCGTTGGCGGGCGACGGCGGCGCGCCGCTCGGCTGGATCGGCATCACCTCGCTGCTGGGCTGGGGCCTCGGCTACGCCGGCCAGCCACATATCCTCGCGCGCTTCATGGCCATCCGTCACGCCGGCGAGATGGCGACTGCGCGCCGCGTGGCGATGGTCTGGGTCGTGACGGTGCTGGTCGCAGCGGTGCTGGTCGGGTTCACCGGCGTGCTCGTGCTCGATGCGCCGCTCGCCGGCGCCGACAGTGAAAGGGTCTTCATCCGCATGGCGACCCAGCTCTTCCATCCGATCGTCGCCGGCATCTGCCTGGCGGCGATCCTCGCCGCGGTGATGAGCACCGCGGCTGCGCAGCTCCTCGTGTCGTCCGCGGCCTTCGCGCAGGATCTGTACCGCGGACTGCTGCGCCCGGCGGCGGGCCGGGCCGAGCTCCTGTGGGTCGGCCGCGCCGCGGTGCTCGGCATCGCCGTGATCGCATTCCTGCTCGGGCTCGATCCGGACAGCCGTGTGCTGGCGCTGGTGAGCTGGGCCTGGGCCGGATTCGGCGCGGCCTTCGGGCCGGCGATCATCCTGTCGCTGTACTGGCCAGCGATGACCCGCGGCGGCGCCATCGCCGGCATCGTCACCGGCGGCCTGACCGTGATCGTCTGGCCGCGGCTCGACGGCGCGATCTTCGAACTCTACGAACTGGTACCCGGCTTCGCGCTGTCGTGGCTGGCGATCTGGGCGGTCAGCCGCTGGTCGCGGCGGTGAGCATGCGCCGGCTCGTGCCGATCCTGTGGCTGAGCGTGACGGCGGGCTGCGCGCTGCCGCCGCGGCCGCCGGTCGGGGCGCCGCCGCCACCCGCGGTCACGGCGCCTTCCCACGACGTCGTCGCCGGATCGGTCGTGATCCGGGTCGATCCGGACGGACCACTGGCGGGACTCGGCCACCGTCACCTGATCCGCAGCGAGGCGCTGGCCGGCACGGTCGCCATGGGTGAACCGGTGACGCAGACGGGCTTCACCCTCGAACTGCCGCTGGCGAGCCTCGAGGTGGATCCGCCGGATGCCGTTGCCGACGTGCCCGAGGAACGGCGCTTAGCAACCCGTCGCAACATGCTCGGCCCGGCCGTGCTCGATGCCGCGCGCTTTCCGGTGCTGACGCTCACCGCGCAGCAGATCTCCGGCGGGCCGGAGTCATTCGTCGCCCGCACGCAGGTCGGGCTGCGCGGCGCGAGTCACAGCATCGACGTGCCGGTCCGGCTGCAGATCGATGGCTCGCGGCTGATCGCTACCGGAGAATTCACGGTCAGCCATGCGGATCTCGGCCTGAGGCCCTTCGCCGTCGGCATGGGCGCGCTGCGGGTCGCCGAGACGATTGTGATCCGTTATCGGCTGGAAGCGCGGCCACGAGGCAACGCGTGACCGTCGTCCATTTCCGCAACCCCGAGACCCGGCTGTCCGCCGCGCTGGCCGGCACCGCCACGGCCGTGCGCGGCCACGAGGTCACGCTGCGCGAACTGCTGGCGCTGGTCGGCGAACAGGGCCTGCTGGTGTTCTGCGCGCTGCTGGCCGTGCCGTTCCTGCTGCCGGTCACCGTGCCGATGATGAGCACGCTGTTCGGTTTGCCGATGCTGCTGATCGGCAGCGCGATCATGCTGAACCGCGTGGTCTGGCTGCCGGCTCGGCTGCTGGACCGCCCGCTGCCGGCGGTCACCGTGCAGCAGGTGCTGGAACGCACCAGCAACTGGGCGGCGCGCTTCGAGCACCTGGTCCGGCCGCGGCTGTTGCCCCTGAGCGGCGGCGCGGTGATCAACATCATCAACGGCGGCCTGCTGGTGCTGAGCGTCGTGGCGCTGATGGCGCCGCTGCCGCTGGTGCCGTTCGCCAACACGCTGCCCGGCCTCGCCATCATGCTGTTGTGCCTTGGCATGGCCGAGCGCGATGGTCTGGTCATCGTGCTCGGTTATCTGCTGACGCTGATCGCGAGCGTCTACGTGTTCGGGTTGCTGCTGCTGGTTGTCTGGGCGGGATTCAACTACGCCGAGCTGGCTGAGCTGGTACGCGGCTGGCTGGGCTGAAGCCGCCGCCACGGCCCGGGTCCGCCGTCGCCCCGTTGACTTACCGGGGCAACTTCCCGATTCTCCGGAGCCGTGAAGACGCCGCAATGGTGTGAGCCTGGCAAGCTCGCGGTGCCGCGGTTGCGGCACCACGTGCTGGAGCGCCGGCGGGCCGTGCAGCAGCTTGCCGGCGTGCTCGGCCGCCGGCTCGCCGTCGTCGCCGCGCCCGCCGGCTACGGCAAGACCACCGTGCTGGTGCAGTTGTACGAAGCGCTCGCGGCCCGCGGCGCTGCGCCCGCCTGGTTGACTCTCGACGGCGATGACCGGCTGGAGCGGCGCTTCCTTGCCTATGCGGTCATCGCGCTGGCCCGCGTTTCGCGCCCGTTCGGCCGGCTGGTCGAAGCGGCCGGCCAGCATTTAAAATACTAGTATCACCAAAATTAGTATCGAATTGATACTTCCGCTAGTGCTAAGCACGGTGCCAACTTGGCAACGCGCGGAATAAGCATGAAATGGGCTTGGTCCTGAAAAAGAGAGTTAGGCCTACTAACTGACCTTCGCTCTTATAACTATTTGTATTTACTGATATTAATTACAATCTGACGCCAGCCGGCAGCATCCGGCCATCTTTCGCGCGCGCTGGGGGCGAGGCGGGGAACTGACTCGCGGTGCGAGGCGGGGCTCGATTCCGGCCCGCTACTCGGCGGTTAACAACAGCAGTTGCGTGCCCTCGGGAGCGAGTAGCAGGCGGTTATGTGCCGGATCGAGTGGCAGCGGCAGCCGTGGCGCGAAGGCAAACCCGGCATCCCGGATCGCCGCGATCCGCCCGGCCATGGCCGGGTCATGGAACACGAGCGCCGGACCCTGCAGTCCCGCTGCGCTGAGCAGGGCGATGTTCAGCGTGTCGCTGGTCAGGCCGATGCGCGTGGGTGGGTCGCCGGCCTGTTCGGCCGCGACGAAGCCGAGCCGCTCCCAGGAACTCACGGCCGCCCCCAGGTCGTCAGCCGGCAGCGCGATTTCCTCGAACCAGCCGAGTTTCGAGACCGCGCCCGGTGCCCGGCTGACCGGCGAAAACGTGCGCGCTTCGAGCAGCCGCACGACCAGCCCGCCCGGGGCGATGAATTCCGCTGCATTGAACACATCGCCGCCGAGCCGTAGCGATTCGAACTCGAGGCCGAGTTGCTCCAGACGTTCGACCCCAACGAGCAGTTCGGGCAGAACGAAAGTCAGCGATGGCGATGCGATCTCGTGCTGATGCAGGCCGATCGCGAGCCGGCCGTCGGTGACGACCGCGTACGGATGGCGCCAGGCCTCGCCGGTCGATGCCTGCGTGAAGCCGAGGCTCTCATAGAACTCGAGGGAGGCGAGCACGTCCGCGGCATGCACGCTGACCTCGAGGAAGCGGCCGATCATGCGCTCAGCTCCCGCCGTCAGCCCAGCCGCGGCAATGCCGCGTGACGAGTGCCGCGAGCGCAGCGGCGTGCTCGGGCCGGTCATGCAACGCCGGCACGTAGTCGAAGCGGCTGCCGCCGGCAGCGAGGAACATGGCACGGCCGCGGAGCGCAATCTCCTCGAGTGTCTCGAGGCAATCCACGGCGAAACCCGGGCAGATCACCGTGACCTCGCGCGTACCGCCCGCCGCCAGCTCGCGCAGGCGATTCTCCGTGTACGGCTCGAGCCAGCGTTGCCGCCCGACGCGTGACTGGAACGCCACGGACCAGGCGGCGGCGGGCAGTGCCAGACGCTCCGCGACGAGGCGCGCCGTCGCCAGACACTGGCAGTAATACGGGTCGCCCGCATCGCGGTAGCTGAGCGGCAGGCCGTGGAACGAGAACAGCAGGTGCGTGGCCGGGTTGTCGCAGGCGCTGCGCCCGGCCAGCGTGCCGGCGAGCGCCGCGATGTAGTCCGGTTCGGCGTGGTAATCATTGACGAAGCGCAGCTCCGGCAGCCAGCGCCAGTTCTGCAGTTCGCGGGTCACGCGGTCGAAGACTGCGGCAGTCGTCGTCGCCGAGTACTGCGGATAGAGCGGCAGCACGAGCAGGCGCCGGACCTGCTGCGCGCGCAATTCGGCGAGCGCCGCGGGCAGCGACGGATTGCCGTAGCACATGCCGACGGCGACCGCCGGCGGCGCCGGCAGCCTGGCGGCCATCTGCTGCCGCAGCGCTTCCGCCAGCGCCCGCGTGCCGGCGAGCAGCGGCGAGCCGTCAGCCGTCCAGATCTGGCGATAGGCATGAGCGGTCCGCCGCGGGCGTATCTGCAGGATCCATCCATGCAGCAGCGGCCACCACAACGCGCGCGGCAACTCGACCACGCGCGGGTCGCCGAGGAACTCGGCGAGATAACGCCGCACCGCCGCCGGCGTCGGCGCGTCCGGCGTGCCGAGGTTCGCGACCAGCACGCCGATCCGGGCCGGCGCTCCGTGGGTGAACGGCGGATCGGCGTAGCGCGGCATCAGGCGGGCGCGGCGTCGATGCCACCGACGCAGACGTACTTCATTTCGGTGAAATCGAGGATGCCGTACTTCGAGCCCTCGCGGCCGACGCCCGACTCCTTGATCCCGCCGAACGGCGCGACCGCGGTCGAGATCAGGCCGGTGTTGAGGCCGACGATGCCGTACTCGAGCGCTTCCGACACGCGCCACGCCCGCGCCAGGTCGCGCGTGTACAGGTACGAGGCGAGACCGAACTCGGTGTCGTTGGCGAGCGCGATGGCATCAGCCTCGGTGTCGAAGCGGAAGATCGGCGCCACCGGCCCGAAGGTCTCTTCGCGCGCGACCAGCATCGCCGGCGTTACGCCGGTCAGCACGGTCGGCTCGTAGAAGGTGCCGCCGAGCGCGTGGCGGCGCCCGCCGGTCGCGAGCACGGCGCCCTTGCCGAGTGCGTCGGCGACGTGTTCCTCGACCTTGGTCAGCGCCGCCGCATCGATCAGCGGCCCCTGGTCGGTCGCACCGGTGAGACCGTCGCCGACCCGCAGCGCGCGCACCGCCGCGACCAGCTTCGCGACGAAAGCGTCGTGGATCCCGGACTGCACCAGCAGGCGATTGGCGCAGACGCAGGTCTGCCCGGTGTTGCGATACTTGCTGGTGATCGCGCCGGCGACCGCGGCCTCGACGCCGGCGTCGTCGAAGACGATGAACGGCGCATTACCGCCGAGTTCCAGCGACAGTTTCTTCAGCGTCGTGGTGCAGGCCACCATCAGCCGCTTGCCGACCTCGGTCGAGCCGGTGAACGACAGCTTGCGCACGCGCGGCTCGCCGGTCAGCACGCCGCCGATGACGCCGGCCTTGCCGGTGACGACGTTGAACACACCGGGCGGCAGACCGGCGCGGGCGCCGAGTTCGGCCAGCGCCAGCGCGGAGAATGGCGTCTGCGCCGCCGGTTTGCACACGACCGTGCAGCCGGCCGCGAGCGCCGGCGCGACCTTGCGTGTGATCATCGCTGCGGGGAAGTTCCACGGCGTGATCGCGGCGACGACACCGACCGGCTGGCGCAGCACGAGGATGCGCTGGTCCGCCTGATGCGGCGGGATCACGTCGCCATAGATGCGCCGGGCTTCCTCGGCAAACCATTCGACGAAAGACGCCGCATACAGGACCTCGCCGCGCGCCTCGGCGAGCGGCTTGCCCTGTTCCGCGGTCATCAGCGTGGCGAGATCGTCGGCGTGCGCGACGATCAGCTCATACCAGCGGCGCAGCAGTTGCGCGCGCGCGCCGGCGGTCCGCGCGGCCCAGCCGGGGAAGGCCGCGTGGGCAGCGGCGACGGCGGCAGTCGTGGCGGCGGCGTCGAGCATGGGCACGGTGCCGAGCACGGCGCCGGTGGCCGGGTTGGTCACGGCCTGCGTGGCGCCGCCGGAAGCATCGATCCATGCGCCGTTGACGAAGCATTGCTGGCGGAACAGCGCCGGTTCATGCAGGGGCAGGGTCATGCGGTCTCCTGATACTGATCTTCATGTGGTGGGCGCGTTCCGGCGGTCGCGCCACTCAGCGCTCGAGGATCGCCGTGACGCCCATGCCGCCGGCGGTGCAGATCGAGATCAGGCCACGACCGTGGCCGCGTTCAACCAGCAGTTTCGCCAGCGTCGCCAGTACGCGCGCGCCGGTGGCCGCGAACGGATGCCCGATCGCGACCGAGCCGCCGCGGACATTGAGCCGGGCGCGGTCGATGCTGCCGAGCGGTGCCGGCAGCCCGAGCCGCTCGCGGCAGAAGTCGGCGGATTCCCAGGCGCGCAGCGTACACAGCACCTGCGCGGCGAAGGCCTCGTGGATCTCGTAGAAGTCGAACTCCTGCAGGCGCAGACCAGCATCGGCCAGCATGCGCGGCACCGCATAAGCCGGCGCCAGCAGCAGGCCTTCGCCGCCGACGAAGTCCACGGCGGCGACCTTGCCGTAGGTCAGCCAGGCCTGCACCGGCAGGCCGCGGGCCTGCGCCCATTCGGCGCTCGCCAGCAGCACGGCAGCGGCGCCGTCGGTCATCGGCGTACTGTTGCCGGCGGTCAGCGTGCCGTCCGCGGCGAAGGCCGGCCGCAGGCGCGCAAGCTGTTCGACGCTCGAATCGGCGCGCACGTTGTTGTCGCGCGCGAGTCCCTGGAACGGCACCACGAGGTCGGTCATGAAGCCGGACGACCAGGCGGCGGCCGCGCGCCGGTGACTCGTGCAGGCGAACTCATCCTGTTCCTCTCGCGCGATCCCCCAGAGGCGCGCCATCTGCTCGCAGTGCTGGCCCATCGACAGCCCGGTGCGCGGCTCGCTTGCGCCGCCGGTGAGCGGCCGGAAATGGCGCGGGCGCAGGCCCAGCCACGGACGCAGTTTCTGCCACGCCGTGCGCCCGCGGAAGCTCGCCAGCAGCAACTGCTGGTACTCACGCGGATAGACAATCGGTGCGTCGCTGATCGTATCCACGCCCGCGGCGATGCCGGCGTCGATCTGTCCGAGCGCGATGCGGCTGCCGATGCTGATCGCGGCCTCGAGGCTGGTGCCGCAGGCGCGCTGCAGCGTGAGCCCGGGTGTGTCGGGCGCCAGGCCGGAGTCGAGTACGGCTTCGCGCGCCAGGTTCCACTGGCTGGAGTGCTTGATCACCGCGCCGGCGACGACGTCGCCGAGTCGCACGCCCTGCAGGCCGCAGCGGTCGACCACGCCGCGCAGTGCGGCCGCGAGCATGTCCTGGTTGCCGGCCGTCGCGTAGGCGCCGTGGGCGCGCGCGAACGGGATCCGTACGCCGCCGATCACGGCGACCTTGCGGACTTCGCTTCCTACCAGCATGGTTGGTCCTCCGGCGGCGGCTGCAGCTCGAGCTCGAAGTGCTGGTCGCAGCCGAAATGCCCGGTGGCGCCCTGCGCTGCGCACAGCCGGCGGAAGCCGGCGCGCGCGTAGAGCCGCTGCGCCTCGTCCATCCCGGTCAGCGTCTCCAGATAGCAGCGCCGATAGCCGAAGCCGCGCGCGGCGTCGAGGCAGATCGCGAGCAGGCGCGCGCCGAGTCCGCGGCCGCGCACTTCCGGCAGGAAGTACATCTTGCGCAGTTCGCACACGTCCGGCTCGGCACCGGCGAGCGGTGCGATGCCGGCGCCGCCCAGCACGCGGCCGTCGGCTTCGAGCACGAAGTAGGCCGAACGCGGGGCCGCGTAGTTCGCGCTCATCGCATCGACTTCCGGATCGTGGATCGCAAAGCCCGGCCCGCAGGCGCCGAAGCTGGTCATGACCTCGCGGATGATCGCCGCGACGGGCCGGTCATCGGCAGGACGAATCGGACGGATGCGGGCGTCAGTCGTCATCGGGCACATGATACCCGTGCCCGAGCGTCTCGATCTCCACCAGCACGCCGTCCTCGAAGCGCAGGCGCCGCATCAGCCGCCACGGCCCGAGGTTGTAGATCCAGTACTCGATGGCGACCGCGACCGGTTCCGGCCCCGCCTCGTAGGGACGGCCCCGGTGCCAGAAGACCGGGCGCCGCCACACCTCGCTGTGCTCGATGGTCGCCGGTGGTCCGCACAGCGCCTCGACCTTCGCCAGCGGATCGCCGTCCGTCACCAGCCGCGATCCGCAGCGCAGCGAGTCCGCCCGGCCCACCGCCGCACCGAGCAGCAGGACCACGCCGAGCATCAGGCGCACCCCGGAATTCATGGCATCGAAGCCTGGGGCCGGCCGCCTGAACGGGTCCTGAAAGACACCGATGCCGGCTCCGGTGGCAGAATGCCGGGACCATGCCAGCCCCCCGGACCGACCGCGAATTCGAACGCCGGCTGGCGCGCCTGGTCAACGCCCGTGAACCGGGCGTGCTGACCGGCGGGCTCAAGGGCGTGGAGCGCGAGGCGCTGCGGGTCACGCCCGCCGGGCGCATCGCGCAGACCCCGCACCCGGCCGCACTCGGTTCGGCGCTGACGCACCCCTACATCACGACCGACTACTCCGAGGCGCTGCTCGAACTGGTGACGCCGCCGTTCGCGGCGCACTGGCAGTTGCAGCAGTACCTGTGCGACATCCACCAGTTCGTCTACCGGCATCTCGGTGACGAGCTGCTGTGGGTGACCAGCATGCCCTGCCTGCTCCGTGGCGACGCCGACATCCCGATTGCGAGCTACGGCAGCTCGAACATCGGCCGCATGAAGCACGTCTACCGGATCGGGCTCGGCTTGCGCTACGGGCGGGCGATGCAGGCGATCTCCGGTATTCATTTCAACTACTCGTTTCCGGACCGGTTGTGGCCGGTGCTGCATGAAGCGCTGCAGGCGCGCCGGGCCGGCCAGGACTTCGTCGACGAAGTGTACTTCGCGCTGCTGCGCAATTACCGGCGGCACGGCTGGCTGATCCTGTACCTGTTCGGCGTCTCGCCGGCCGTGTGCCGCTCGTTCTTCAGCGGCCGCGAGGCGCCGGCCGACCTCGAGCCGCATGGTACGGCCACGCTGTACGGACGTTACGCCACGTCGCTGCGGATGAGCGATCTTGGCTACCGGAACCGCAGCCAGGCCGGCGTGTACGTTTCGGTCAACTCGCTCGAGGAATACGTGCGCGACCTCTCGCGTCTGGTGTCGACCCCGCACCCCGCGTATCAGGCCCTCGGCGTCCGCGTGGATGACCAGTGGCAGCAGCTCAATGCCAACCTGCTGCAGATCGAGAACGAATACTACAGCTTCATCCGGCCGAAGCGCGTGGCCCGTTCCGGTGAGCGGCCGACGACGGCGCTGCAGCGCGGTGGTGTGCAGTACGTCGAGATGCGGTCGCTGGATGTCAGCGCGTTCGATCCGGTCGGCGTGAACCAGCACAAGCTGTGTTTTCTCGAGGCGTTCGCGGCGCTGTGCGCACTGCGGGCGAGCGACCCGCTGGCGCCGGAAGAGTCGGGACACTTCGAAGCCAACCACCTGCGCGTGGCGCGCGACGGCCGTGAACCGGGGCTGCGCCTGTGGCATGGTGGGCGCGAACTCGCGCTCGCCGACTGGGCGGCTGAAGTGCTCGAGCAGATGCAGGGCATCTGCGAGCTGCTCGATGCCGCCGACCCGGCGCGGCCATACTCGGTCGCGCTCGAGCGGCAGCGCGCGAAACTGGACGATCCGGCGCTGCTGCCGTCGGCGCGCCTGTTGCACGAAATGCTGGGGCAGGACGTTGCGTTCCGCGATCTCGCGCTCGGCATGTCGCGGCTGCAGCGCGATTACTTCAACGAACTCTATCCGCCGAATGAGCGACAGCTTGCCGATCTGACGGTACTGGCCGCCGAGTCGCACGCAGAGCAACGAGCGGTCGAGGCGGCGGATGCGCTCGCTTTCGACGAATTCGTCGCACGCTGGTTCGCCGGCCGGCTCGCCGGCACGACTTGACATAAGTCCGCTGCGACAGTACCCGTACAACAAAGCCGAAAACGGCCCGACTTGTGCGTATATAATCCGCCGCGACCGCAGCCGCATCCCTCTCGGCTGCCCAGGCGGAAACCTTGATGATGAAACCGGTAACGGTCGGTTTCGGGTCCCTGTTCGCCGCTCACGCGCTGGTCGCGGCCGCGAACGACGAGCGCCTGCGGGAACAGTCCGCCCCGGCGCGCGGCTGGGATCCCTGGCAGGTCTGGCGCACGCGGGTCAAGGTTCGCGCCGGCCCCGGCCCGAACGGCCAGCGGCGGGGCAGAAACTGAAACTGGCCTTGTCGGTCGGGACCGGATCCAGATAGTTTGGACGCATCCTGGCCAGGCTCCAGGCTTGGGAGATGCAGATTCCAACTGACCAGCAGGTACCTGACGGTACCCTGCCCGAGTCCCCGGTAGCCGCACAGCTTCGCCGCGGCTTCCGCTGGCTGCGCTTTTCGCCGGAGCTCGAGAACGCCTACTGGACTGACTGGTACGCGGAATGGCGCGCGTACCTGCGCGTCAACCTGTGCATCGCGATCGTTGTCTTCCTCGGCTTCGCGCAACTGAGCCACCAGGTGATGCCGGCCGACAGCCAGCCGGCAATGAATCTGGTGCGTTTCGGAGCGCTGATTCCGGCGCTGGTGCTGGCGCTGACCGTGACCTTCCTCAAAGACGGCCGCCGCTGGTATCAGCCGGCGATCCTTGTCCTGGCGCCGCTCGGCATGGGCGCGATCGTGGTGCTGGTGATCATCGCCTGGACGTACGGGGAGCCGCGCGTGTTCCCGGCGCTGATCCTCGCGATGATCTCCGTGTATCTGCTGATCGGCCTGCCGTTCTTCGGCGCGGTCAGCACCAATCTGCTGGCCCTCGCCGTTTACATCTATGGTGCCGGCGCGGCCGGCGCAGCGCTGCGGGAGTTCGGTTACAACGCGCTGGTGCTGGTCGCCGCGAATGTGATCGGCGGTGCCGTGGCCTACAACGTCGAGCGCACACGCCGGCGCGAATGGCTGGAGGCGCGGTTGCTGCTCGAACTGGTCGAACGCGACGGGCTGACCGGCATCGCCAACCGGCGGCGCTTCGACCGCGATCTCAAGCTGCAGTGGGCCCGGTCGGCGCGCGAGCAGCGGCCGATCGCGCTGCTGATGGCCGACATCGACTGTTTCAAGGCCTACAACGATCACTACGGCCACCAGGCCGGGGACGAGGCTCTGCAGGCCGTGGCCAGAGTGCTGGCCGGCTGCGCGCGCCGGCCCGCCGACAGCTCGGCTCGCTACGGCGGCGAGGAGTTCGCGATGATCCTGCCGGAGACCTCGCCGGACGGGGCCCGGCAGGTCGCGGAGCGCCTGGTCGACGGCGTGCGCGCGCTCGGTATTCCACACGAGCATTCGCCGGCCGCCACGGTCCTGACCGTCAGCGTCGGCATCGGCCACGTGGTGCCGGCGCCGCGGCGCAGCGCCGCCGGTCTCGTGCAGCTTGCCGATCAGGCGCTCTATGCCGCCAAGGACGCCGGCCGCAACCGGGTCCACCTGCTGGCCACCGAGTACGAGCACCTGCAGACCGGCTATTTCCGCCGGCCGACCGGCGGCAGCCGCGACACTCAATAGATCGCGATCTCGCGCCGGCCGCTGGCATCGCGCGCGCCGCGGAACATGCCCTCGGTGTTGAACGCGAGGGTCAGGTGGCCGTCCCGGTCGACGACGATGACCCCGCCGTCGCCGCCCAGTTTGCGCAGCGTTCCGTGCACGACGGCTTGCGCCGCGGCCGCGGCAGTGACGCCGCTCAGGCGCACGCGCGCACAGATTTCATGCGCGACCACCGCGCGGATGAAGTACTCGCCGCTGCCGGTCGCCGAGACGGCACAGGAGGCGTTGTCGGCATAGGTGCCGGCGCCGATGATCGGCGAGTCGCCAACCCGGCCCCAGCGCTTGTTGGTCAGGCCGCCGGTCGAAGTCGCCGCCGCCAGGTTGCCGTCGCGATCGCGGGCCACGGCGCCGACGGTGCCGAAGTAGCCGATGTCGATGTCGGCGGCCGCGGCGCGGTCGCCGCGCCGCGCCTGTTCGAGCTGCTGCCAGCGCCGCTCGGTGTAGAAGTAGCTCCCAGGCACCAGGGTCAGGCTCTGCTCGAGCGCAAATTCCTCGGCGCCGGCGCCGGTCAGCAGCACGTGTGGCGACGCGTCCATGACCCGGCGGGCCAGTTCGATCGGGTTCTTCACGTGGCGGACAGCAGCGACCGCGCCGGCCCGCAGCGTGCGGCCGTCCATGATCGCGGCGTCGAGCTCGTTGATCCCGGCATTGCTGAACACCGCACCGCGGCCGGCGTTGAACAGCGGCGAGTCCTCGAGGATCCGCACCGCGGCGACGACCGCGTCGAGGCTGCTGCCGCCGGCGGCGAGCACCGCGTAGCCGGCGTCCAGCGCCCGCTCGAGGTCGGCGCGATAGGCGCCCTCATGTTCCGGAGTCAGCGCGGCACGGCTCAGGACGCCGGCGCCGCCATGGATCGCGATCGAGATCATCGGCCCCTCCACCGCTGCCGCCGGCGCCGGCGCGGCGATCACCACGCAGGACCAGAGCAGCGCCAGGCTCGTGCGCAGCATATTCCTTGCCTCCCTGCGCTATTATCGGCGAGCACCGGGGCCGGCGGACAGAGCCCCGCGGGATCGGGATCATGCGCTGCCCCCACGTCGTGGTATTCGGTGCCGTGCTGCTGACCGCCTGCGGCGGCGGCAACAACGACGCCCTGCTCGGCACGCTCGAACGTGACCGCATCGAGCTGGTCGCCGAAGCCCAGGAACCGATCATCGAGATCGCCGTGCGCGAGGGCGAGGCCGTCGCGATCGATCAGTTGCTGCTGCGGCTCGACCCGCAGGCGGCCGAGGCGCGGCTCGCCCAGGCGCGGGCCGCCGCGTTGCAGGCCGAACGCCAGCTCGCGGAACTGCAGGCCGGTGCCCGCGTGGAACAGCGCCGGCAGGCCCGTGCGCTGGCAGCGGCGGCCGCGGCCCGGGCCCTGGCCGAGGAGCGTGAGTTCGGGCGGGTCGAGCCGCTGGTGGGGCAGGGTGTGCTGCCGGCCAGTGCGCTCGACCGGCAGCGGGCATTGCGCGACGGTGCCGCGGCGGAGCGCGATGCCGCCGCGGAGCGCCTTGCGGAACTCGAGCGCGGCACGCGTGCGGAGGTGGTCGAACAGGCGGCGGCGGCGCTGGAACGCGCCCGCGGCCAGGTCGCCGAACTCGAACTCGCACTTGCGCGGCACCAGGTCCGCGCACCCCGCGCCGGGGTCGTGGACGCACTGCCGTATGAACACGGCGAGCGACCGCCGCGCGGCGCACCGGTGGTCGTCCTGCTGGCTGCCGGGCAGCCATACGCACGGGTCTACGTGCCGGAGCCGCTCCGCACGGCGGTCGGGGCCGGCACGCGGGCGACCGTCCGGATCGATGGCTCGCCGCGCGACTGGCGGGGCGAGGTGCGCTACGTCTCGGCCGAAGCCGCGTTTACGCCGTACTACGCGTTGAATGAGCGCGATCGCAGCCGGCTCTCGTACCTGGCCGAGGTCGTGCTGACCGAAGCCGACGCCGCCAGTCTGCCGACCGGCATGCCGGTCGAGGTCCGGCTGCCGGTGACCGCAGGCGGGCCGTGATTCCGGCGATTTCCGCGCGCGGCCTGGCGCGCCACTTCGGCCCGGTCGTGGCCGTGGACGGCATCGACCTCGAAATCGAGCGCGCGACGATCTATGGCTTTCTGGGTCCGAATGGCTCGGGCAAGTCGACCACGTTGCGCATGCTGTGCGGACTGCTGCGGCCGACGCGTGGCAGCGCGACCGTCCTTGGCCACGCGGTGCCGCGCGAGGCCGAGGCCGTGCGCCGCAAGCTCGGCTACATGACGCAGCGTTTCTCGCTGTGGGACGACCTCAGCGTCGCCGAGAACCTGGATTTCGTCAGCCGCGTGCAGGGGCTCGACCGGGCGACGCGCCGCGAGCGGATCGCGGATCGGATCCGCCGCTACGAGCTCGGTGCGTTCACCGGCCGCCGGGCCGGCGACCTGAGCGGCGGCGAGCGCCAGCGCCTGGCACTCGCGGCGGCGACGCTGCACACGCCCGAGCTGCTGCTGCTCGATGAACCGACCAGCGCGGTCGATCCGCAGTCGCGCCGCGACTTCTGGGAGAGCCTGTTCGCGCTCGTCGCGCTCGGCACGACGATCCTGGTGTCGACGCATTACATGGACGAAGCCGAGCGCTGCCACCGGCTGGCGATCCTCGATCGCGGACGCATCGCCGCCGAAGGTGAGCCGAAGGTCCTGGCCCGCGATATCGACGCGACCGTGATCGAGATCGAGTGCGACGACCTGGCCCGCGCCAGGGCGCTGCTGGCGCAGGATCCGGCGGTGCTGAGCATCGCCCAGCTCGGCAGCCGGCTGCACGCCCTGCTCGCGCGTGAGGCGATCGAGCCGGCGCGGCGGCTGCGCGAGCTGCTGGCCGCTCAGGGACTGGCAGCCGGCGTCGAGCAGGTCGGCGCGAACCTCGAGGACGTTTTCGTCGCAGCCACACGACTGCGGGATGCCGCGGCGGAGCACGCCGCATGAACTGGCTGCGCCGGCTGTTGGCGATCTCCTCGAAGGAGGCCCGCCAGCTCGTCCGGGACCGGACCACTTTCGGACTGATCGTCGGTGTGCCGGTCATGCAGATCCTGCTGTTCGGCTACGCGATCAACTTCGATGTCCGCGACGTGGCCACGGTAGTCCTCGACCAGTCGCGCACGGCGCTGGCGCGGCAGCTCATCGCTGACCTGCGCGCGACCCAGGTGCTCGGCACGGTGCGGGCGGTCGACAGCGAGGCGGGACTGCGGCGGGCGCTGCAGGAGGGCGCGGCCAGCATCGGCATCGTGATCGCGCCCGACCTCGAGCGGCGGCTGTATGAGCGCCGGCGGCCGGCGCTGCAGATCCTGGTCGATGGCAGCCAGCCATCGCTTGAGAACATCGCGCAGGGGCTGGTGTCCAGCCCGTTGCTGCAGCGGCCCGGTACGCAGCCAATGGCAAGGCCGGTCGAAATCCGGGTCGAATACAACCCGGCCAAGCGCACCGCAGTGCAGATCGTGCCGGCACTGATCGGTGTGGTCCTGACGCTGACCATGGTCGTGTTCACGTCCATGGCGCTGGTGCGCGAGCGTGAGCGTGGCAACCTCGAGCTGCTGATGACGACGCCGCTGACCCGCGGTCAGTTGATGCTCGGCAAGCTGCTGCCGTATATCGCGATCGGCCTCGTGCAGACGACGCTGATCCTGCTGTTGTCCTGGTGGCTGTTCGACGTGTTGATCGCCGGCAGTCTGGCCGAGCTGTACCTCGGCGCGCTGCTGTTCATCGCGGCGTCGCTGGCGCTTGGCCTGTTCGTGTCGACGGTGGCCCAGTCGCAGTTCCAGGCGATCCAGATGGCCTTTGTGACGTTGCTGCCGTCGATCCTGATGTCGGGTTTCATGTTCCCGTTCGACGGCATGCCGCCGTTCGCGCAGGCACTGGCGCAGGTGCTGCCGCTGACGCATTTCAACGAGATCGTGCGCGGTATCGTGCTGCGCGGCGCGGTGCTCGCCGACCTGCAGCCGCAGCTCGGCAAGCTCGCACTGTTCCTGCTGGTGACGATGAGCGCCGCACTGCTGCGCTTCCACAAGCGGCTCGACTGAACCGCGCGACGGGGCGGGGCCTCATGCGGCGCCGCCTCGCCAGCGCCCCGTGATGCTGCGGTTTCGCCGGCGGCATTTCGGCGGGGCTGGGGGCTGGGACGGCGCGAGCGAGCGCGTAAATCGGGCGCGCGCGAGCGAGCGATTGTCCCAGTCCCCAGCCCGCGTGGCACTTGCGCCGCCCAGTCTGACAGCCGCCGCCGCGCCGGCGCCGCTGGACCGGGCCGGCGGGTTGTTGCGCCGGCGCCGCAGTTGGCCGGGAATGCGCGGTTCCGGGGTGGCGATGGTGCATCGCCCGACGGCATGCTATTCTCCGCCGCGATCGTCGGCCGATCCCGCTGCAATTCCCGGTGCTCATCCGCATCCGGTGCAGCCCGGACCGACAGCGATCAGGTGACAGGACCCGCTGTTTCAAGGTTCGCCCTAGCCCGGCTCAAGCCCGCCAGACGATCCCGACCGTGTTTCCTGCCGTGTAGAAGAGCTGACTGCGTCCATCGAACGGATGGCGTGATTCGGCGTGCAACAACGAAAGAGAGTTTGAGATTATGAAGATCTATGTTGGAAACCTGCCTTTTTCCGCGACCGAGGCCCAGGTCCGTGACCTGTTCGCCCAGCACGGTACCGTCGAGAGCGTCGCGCTGCCGGCTGACCGTGAGACGGGACGCCCGCGGGGCTTCGGCTTCGTCGAAATGCCGCAGGCGGATGCGGCCAAGGCCATCGAGGCGCTGAACGGCGCTTCGCTGGGCGGTCGCCAGCTTCGCGTCAACGAGGCCCAGGACCGCCCGCGTGGTCCGGGTGGTGGTCGCCCGGGTGGTGGCGGCGGCTTCCGCTCCGGCGGTGGCGGTGGTGGTGGCGGGCGCTGGTAAGACGCCGGTTCCGCGACCGACGAAAGACCCGCTGCGGCGGGTCTTTCCTTTTCCGATGCTGGAAGGCTTCCCGCCGATCGCGCGCAGGAGTGCCAGCGTCCTCGTGCTGGGCAGCATGCCGGGGGCTGCATCGCTCGCGGCCGGCGAGTACTACGCTCACCCGCGCAACCAGTTCTGGCGGATCACCGGCACGCTGTGCGGCTTCGATGCGGCGGCTCCCTACCGGCGGCGGGTGGCTGGCCTGCGCGCCGCCGATGTGGCGCTGTGGGACGTGATCCGCTGCTGCGTGCGGCGCGGCAGCCTCGATGCGGCAATCGAACCGGCCTCGGTCCGCGTCAACGATTTCCAGGCTTTCCTCGTGGCGCACCCGCACATTGCGCAGATCTTCTTCAACGGCAGCCAGGCCGAGCAGGTCTGGCGGCGCCACGTGGCGCCGGGATTGTCGCTGCGCCGGGAACTGCGCCTGCGCCGGTTGCCGTCGACGAGTCCGGCACATGCCGCGCTCAGTTATTCCGGCAAGCTGCGCGCATGGCGGATCCTGCGCGCGCGCTGAGGCTCCGCCACGCGCGACCGGAAGCCCGGTATGCTCGGCATCCACAGGAACGGAGTGATCGGTTTGCAGCCAGGAGTGTCACCGGCACGGCGCCGGCTGCTGCTGGGACTCGTCGCCGGCGCCGCCGCGGCCGGCTTGAACCGGCGCGGGCACGGCCAGTCGACGGCCCCGGAGGTCGTGATCGTCGGTGCGGGTGCCGCGGGGCTCGCCGCCGCGCGGCAGTTGCTCGGAGCCGGGCTGCCGGTGCTGGTGCTCGAGGCCCGGGATCGCATCGGTGGTCGCGCACTCACCGATGGCAGCCTCGGCTTCAACTGGGACCGTGGCTGCTCGAGGTTGCATTCCTCCGCGATCAATCCATGGGTCGACGACGCGCGCCGGAACGATTTCGAGCTCGGCTCCGACCGCCAGGAGCGTCACTTCTACGAAGCGGCGCAGCGGCTCTCGGGTGCACAGACCGCGGGCTACCGGGACGTCAGTGCGCGGCTGCGCGCGGAGCTGGCCGAGGCCGGGCGGCGCGGTCTCGACATTCCCGCCGAGGCCGCTGTCACGCTGGCGACGCGCTCACACCCGTGGTATCCGCTGGCGGCCGCGAGCCTGACCGCCTGGGAGGGGACCGAACCCGCTAATTTCTCCGCGCTCGATCGCTACCAGTTCGTCGAGCGCGGCGAGGACCTGCTGATTCCGCGCGGCTACGGTACGTTGCTCGCGCACTATGGCCGGTCGATCGATGTCCGCCTGCGGACTCCGGTGCGGCGGATCCGCTGGGGCGGGCGCGGGGTTGCCGTCGAGACCGGGGCCGGCACGGTCACGGCGCGTGCGGTGATCGTCGCCTTGCCGGTCGCGGTGATCGCCTCCGGCGCGGTCGCGTTCGAGCCGCACCTGCCGGCGGCGATTCAGGCCGCGCATCACGATCTGCCGCTCGGCCTGATGAACAAGGTCGCGCTGCGCTTTCGCCGGAACGTGTTCCCGCGCGAGGTGACCGAGTTCCTGCGGCTGCGCCGCGCCGATGGCCGTGGCCTGAACCACGAGCTGCGCCCGCAGTCCAGCAACGCCTGCGTCAGTACCAGCGCCGGCAGTGTCGCGCATGAACTGGAGGCAACGGGCGAGGCCGCCGCCATCGAGTACGCTCTGGCCGAGCTCACGACCATGCTGGGCAGCGAGTTGCGCAAGCAGTTCGAGCGCGGCGCGGCGACGGCCTGGTCGAGCGATCCGTTCAGTCGCGGGAGCTATTCCTACTGCGTGCCGGGCCGCTACGGCGCGCGCGCACTGCTGTGCCGGCCGCTGGCGGACCGTGTCGTCTTCGCGGGCGAGCACACCGAACAGTCGGCCTACGGCACACTGCACGGCGCCCGCCGCTCGGGCGAGCGTGCCGCGCGACAGGTACTGGCGCTGCTGCGCCCGGGCGCCCCGGCCTGAAACTCAGCAGCCGTCGGGTCCGGCGGCCCGGCGCTGCGCGGCAGCCGCCGGCGCGAGTCGCAGCGCGCGCGGGCCCTGGCCGATCGCGAGTGCGCCGCTGCGCACCACCTCAATCAGTGGCGCGTGCTGCGTCGCCTCGGCGATGAATTGGTTGATCGCGGCCTCGCTCTCGGTCAGCGCGACGACGAAGCTGCCGAGCGCCCCGGACAGGATCTTACCGTCGGCTTCGGTCACCAGCCGCGCCAGCGGATCGAGGCCGGCCTCACTGACCCGGAACTTCAGCAGTGCGATCTCGCGTTCGAAGTGCGCGCCGCGCGTGAGATCGTCGACGAGGACGACGTCCACGAGCTTCTGCAGTTGATTGACGATCTGCGTGATGACCGCGTCGTCGCCGGTCGTCACCAGCGTCAGGCGCGACACGGCTGGCTCGTCGGTCGGCGCCACCGACAGGGACTCGATGTTGTAGCCGCGGGTCGAGAACATGCCGGCGACGCGGCCGAGCGCCCCGGCCTCGTTCTGCAACAGGATCGAAACGATGTGCCGCATGCCGCTCTCCTCGTTGTCTCTGCCCCCGGGCCGATACCCGCGTCGGGCGGCATGGACGGCACGGAAACGGACTGCTAGTCTCTATTGCACTGCAGCAATCCGCAAGGCCGGGACGTGAACGCCATTGATCCGCTGATCCACGACGCCAGCGCAGCACGGCATGCCCGTGCCGGCGAGACGCTGACCGGCGCCGGGATGCTCGTCCAGGTGCTGGCGGATGAGGGCGTGGACACGATCTTCGGCTACTCCGGCGGTGCGATCCTGCCGACCTACGACGCCGTGTTCGTGCACAACCGCGAGGAGAAGGCCGCGGGCCGGCCGGGCATGCCGCTGATCGTACCGGCCAACGAGCAGGGCGCGGGCTTCATGGCGGCCGGCTACGCGCGGGCCAGCGGGCGCGTCGGCGTCGCGCTCGTGACCTCGGGGCCTGGGGCGACGAATCTGGTGACGCCGATCCGCGACTGCATGGCCGACTCGGTGCCGATCGTGGCCATCTGCGGCCAGGTCCCGGTGCCGGCGATCGGCTCCGATGCGTTCCAGGAGGCGCCGGTGTCGGCGACGATGAGCGCGGTCGCCAAGCACGTGTTCCTGGTCACCGACCCGACCCGCCTCGAGGCGACCGTGCGCACGGCCTTCGAGGTCGCGCGCACGGGCCGGCCCGGTCCGGTCGTCATCGACGTGCCGAAGGACGTGCAGAACTGGCGCGGCGTTTTCGACGGCGGCAGCCGCCTCGCGATCCCCGGCTACCGCCAGCGACTCGCGCGGCTGCATGGCGCGCGGCTGCCGGATGCAGCCTGCGCGGACTTCTTCCGCCTGCTGGCCCAGTCGCGGCGGCCGCTGCTGTATGCCGGCGGCGGCGTCATCAACGGCAATGCCGCAGCGGCGGTGCGCGACTTCGCGCTCGAGCTCGGTATCCCGGTGGTCACGACGCTGATGGGCATCGGCTGTTTCGACACCCGCCACGAGCTGTCGCTGCACATGCTCGGCATGCACGGTGCGGCGTACGCCAACTACGCGGTCGACGACTGCGACTTTCTGATCGCGGTCGGGGCGCGTTTCGATGACCGCGTCGCCGGCGTGCCGGGCCGCTTCGCGCGCCATGCGCGGCATATCGCCCACTTCGACGTCGACGCCTCCGAGATCAACAAGGTCAAGCCCGTGCAGTTCCACCACGTCGGCCTGCTGGCGGATGCCTTCACGCGCCTGCGTGACCGCGCGCGCGACTACGGTTTCCGCGCCGACTGGTCGGACTGGCGCGCGCACTGCGCGGCGCTGAAGGCGGCGCACCCGATGAACTACGACCGCGCCAGCCCGCTGATCCAGCCGCACTACGTGGTCGAGGAGATCAACCGCATCGCGCGCGGGGCGGCGATCATCACGACCGGCGTCGGCCAGCACCAGATGTGGGCGGCGCAGTATTTCGATTTCAGCGCGCCGCGCCAGTGGCTGACCTCGGGCAGCATGGGCACGATGGGCTTCGGCCTGCCGGCCGCGATCGGCGCGCAGTTCGCGCACCCCGACCGGCTGGTCATCGACGTGGACGGCGACGCCAGCATCCGCATGAATCTCGGCGAGCTCGAGACCGTGACTACCTATGGCCTGCCGGTCAAGGTTGTGGTGCTGAACAACTTCGGCGACGGCATGGTCCGGCAGTGGCAGAAGCTGTTCTTCATGGGCCGCATGTCCGGTTCCGACAAGTCGCTGCACAAGAAGGACTTCGTGCGCGCCGCGCAGGCGGATGGCTTCGAGTATGCGGTGCGCCTCGACCGCAAGGCCGACGTGCCGCGGGTGATCGGCGAGTTCATGGCCTGTCCGGGGCCGGCCTTCCTCGAGGTCGTCATCGATCCGGACGCGGGGGTGTACCCGATGATCCCGCCGGGCCAGACCTGCGAGCAGATGGTCACCGGCGACTGGATCGTGTCGCGCGGCAGCGGCACGCCGCGGCCGCCGGATCCGTCGGAGATGTTCTGATACCGGCGGACCGGGGCGGCAGGGACAACCTCGGGCCGTAGCCACGCGGGCTGGGGACCGGGCCACTCGCTCGCTCGCGCGCGCCCGATTTACGCGCTCGCTCGCGACGTCCCAGCCCCCAGCCCGCTGTCACTGCGCCGCCAGGGCGCCCGGGAGCCCGGGAGCAAACTCGTAAAGATCGGCCGAGTTTGCGAGCGGGCTCCCGGGCGCCTTGCAGGCGCAGTGGTCAAAACGTGCGCCTGAGACGGTGCGCGTCTCAGCCGGCGATGTAGCGCTTCAGGTCCTCGATCTCGTGGCGCTGCTCGTCGATGACCGTCTTGACGCAGTCACCGATCGAGATCATGCCGAGCAGCACGCCGTCCTCGACCACCGGCAGGTGGCGGATGCGGTGATCGGTCATCAGCCGCATGCAGTCGGTGACCGTGTGCTCGCGGCCGACGTGGATGACCGGTTCGCTCATGATCTGCCAGGTCGGCGTCTCCAGCGAGCTGCGCCCCAGCAGCACGACTTTGCGCGCGTAATCGCGCTCCGAGACGATGCCGACGAGCCGGCCGCCGCGCAGCACCGGCAGCGCGCCGACGTAATGGTCGGCCATGAGCTGGATCGCCGTGCGGACCGGATCCTCGGCATCGACGGTGAAGACGGCTGCCGGCTTGCCCTCGAGCAACTGGCGCACGGTTCGCATGACGCAATCCTACGCCAGAGACGGTGCCGGTGTTACGGTTTCGGCAACCCGGATGGCCCTTCGGGATCCGCTGGCGCGGCCGGCGACCCGATTTCCGAAACCGTAACACCGGCACCGCCGTTTTCGCGCTGCAGGAACCAGTGGGTCGTGCCGAGCTGTTTCGGGCCGACGTAGTGATGCCAGCGATGCTCGATCCGGTCGGGGGCGACGAAACGGATGTCGCCGCCATGGACATGCCCGTCCGCGGCCGGATCGAAGCCGGTGCCGCCGTTGAACTCCAGCACGGCGAGTTCCGTGGTGGACGCGGCGCCGAGACGGAAGGCGGGCTGGTTCCCGGCTGCGCAGTAGTGCGTGGCCCGCAGCTCGCCGCGGTCGAGGTAATAGACCGTGACCATCTCGAAGGACTGGCCCGGGTTCTGGAACTCGAGCAGCGCGTGGCCGTTGCTGGCGACCACGTAGCGCACCGTCACCGGCGGCCCGTTGAGCGGATCCTCCATGCGCCCCGTCCATGTACCGGCCAGACCCTGCAGGCGCTCCCAGGTCGCCCGTTGGTCGGGCGCCGCGGCCGGCGCGGCCGGTACGGTCGGCGCTGGTGCTGGTGCTGGCGGATCCTCGGCCCGGCTGGCGACCAGCGGCAGGAGCAGCAGGGCGAGGACAGTAGCGCGACCAGCGAGAACGGGCAGGCGGTTCATGAGAGCACCTCCGGCAGCCCGAAATGTAGCATGCGCGCTGACCGCCACCGCGGTCACTGGCCGCGGCTGTGGTCAGGCAATTGCAGCCCCGCGTCGGGCGGTGCACCATCGGCGCATGCCTCGGGACGCTGACCAGCGCGGCCGGAACCAGAAGACGACTCCGGGAGGGGCACGGCTGCGGCGCATGTACCTGGACTGTCGCTACGGGCAGTTGCACCTGCTGGTCGCCATCCCGCCGAGTGGTGGTTTCGGTGAGGGCACGCCGGTGGTCTGCCTGCACGATCACGGCGGCTGCGGTGCCGACTTCCGGCCGCTGGCGGAGGCGCTGGGCCAGGACCGGCCGGTGTATGCGCCGGACCTGCCGGGCTGCGGAGCGTCGGATGGGCCTGCGGCGGCGCCAGGCGAGGCCGGGCTCGCCGCAGCGGTTGCGGATGCGCTGGAGGAACTCCGGCTGCGTTCGGTGGACCTGCTGGGCGCGGGCCTTGGTGAGCGGGTAGCGCGCGAACTGGCGCGCGCGCGGCCCGGGCTGGTCCGCCGCGTCGTCGCCATCGGCGCCGCGGGTGATGCCACCAGAGTGCGCGCCGCACTGGATCGCTGAGCCGCTTCGTGCTGTGATTCACGTCACAGTCTTCGTGACCGCCGCGGCCTGATACTGACCGTGGCCCGCGCTGACTGTTGAACATAATCACAACGCGGGGCCGCCGGTGAATTGCCGGCGCAGGGGATGGAGATCGATGACTGAACGCAGGCCGCCGGACCTGGAAGCCGACGATGGACTCGTTGCCGAGGACGTGTCGCAGTTCGTCGAGCACATCGAACTGACCGGCGAACAGCCGCTGCCGGACGGTACCGACTGGGAGCTGATGGCGCCGGCCGATCTCGAGGACGCGCCGCTGCTGCTCGATACGGACATGCTGCGGCCGGCGGAGGAACCGGGCGAAATCGCGCCCGATCTCGAACTGTTCACGGAGACCGAGCTCGATCTCAACCAGCGCCTGCGCCAGGTCGAGGACGAACAGCTTGAACTCGCCGCGGCGCTGGCCGGCGAACGATCACGCTGGGAACAACGGGTGGCGGCGCTCGAAGCGGAGCTCACCGCGCGCAACCGGATCATCGCGGAACGCGAAGCCGAGATCGGCGAGCTGTCGGCGCGACTGGCCTCGATGACGCTGGAGCGTGACGGGTTGCGCGCCGACCTGCGCGAGCAGCGGCATCAGTCCGGGCCGATCGAGCCAGCAGTCCAGGCGCCGCCGGATGTGGCGGGCGAAACGGCGATCCGGGCGCTGCGCGAGCGGATGCACGAACGCGGCCGCGCGCTGCTGGTCGCGCGTGAGGAAATCGACCGGCTCCGCGCGGACCGCGAGCAGCTCGTGGCCGGCCTGGCCGAGCGCGGCGATTTCATCCAGCAGCTTCATGTGCGGCTGCGCGAACTGGAGAGCGGGCAGCGCCGCGGCGATCTGCATCGCATCCTGCGCCGCTTCTTCGGAGGCCACGAGCCGGTGCCGCCGCAGCCGGATGCGCCCGCGCCGGTCGCTGCACCGCCGGGCCCGCTCGAGGACCCGACGCCACGCCGCGTCGTGATCGAGGACGGCGAGCCACCGCGGCGCACGGCGGAACCGCAGGCCGGTACCGCCCTGCGGCATTACCTGATCAGCGTGGATCCGCCCGGCCACGTGCACGAACTCGAACGCGCCCGCAGCAGTGTCGGCCGCACGAATGACAACGATCTGCGCATCATGGATCCGACCGTGAGCCGCCTGCACGCAGTGCTGAAGCGCCGCGGCCGCACGCTGACCGTAATCGACGCAGACAGCCGCAACGGCGTGTTCGTCAACGGGGTCCAGGTACGCCATGCCGAGCTCACCGACGGCGACCAGCTTGCCTTCGGCAGCGTCTGCTTCCGCTATCGCACGGGCGCGGGGCCCGGCGGCGGCCACGGGACGGCCTGAGCACAGCCACTGCCTGCCGCCGGGCGGCGCAGCCAGAGCTGCTAGAATCCTCCGGGCCGGCGCCGGGCGCGCCGCCCACTATGCTGGCTGATTTCCTGATCCTGCTCGCGCTGCTGCTATTGAACGGCCTGCTGGCAATGGCCGAGATGGCCGTCGTGTCCGCGCGCCCGACCCGCCTGCGCGAACTGGCCAAGGCCGGTCACGCCGGCGCCCGCGCGGCGCTGCGGCTGCAGGACGATTCCACCCGCTTCCTGTCGACGGTGCAGATCGGCATCACGCTGATCGGCGTGCTGGCCGGCGTCTACAGCGGCGCGCGCTTCGCCATGCCGCTCGGCGACTGGCTGGCCGGTCTCGGTCTGCCCGAACCGCTGGCCGGGCACGAGACGGCGATCGCCTATGGGCTGGTCGTCGTCGCCGTCACCTACCTGTCGCTGGTCATCGGCGAACTGGTGCCCAAGCGCTGGGCGCTGGTGAACCCCGAGGCGGTGGCTGCGGTGCTGGCCCGGCCGCTCGAGCTGCTGGCCTTCGTCAGCGCTCCGCTGGTGTGGATCCTGCAACGCTCGACCGACCTGCTGCTGCGTTTCCCGGTGCTGCGCCGGGCGCGGCGCAGCGACATCAGCGAGGACGAGATCCGCGCGATGATCGCCGAGGGCACGCGCACCGGTGTGTTCCAGCGGGCTGAGCAGCAGATGATCGACGGCGTGCTGCGGCTCGCTGACCGCACTGTGCGCAGCATCATGGTGCCGCGCGGCGAGGTGGTCTGGCTCGATACCGGCGACAGCCGCGAGACCGTGCTGAATGCGGTGCGCGCGTGTGGCCACTCGCGCTACCCGGTCTGCCGCGGCGAACTGGACGAGCTGCTCGGCATCGTCGGCACCAGCGTGCTGGTGGACTGGTTGCGCGATCCGGCCGGCGGCGAGCTGGCGGCGCGGCTGCAGGCGCCGCTGATCGTGCACGAGTCCACGCGCATCCTGCGGCTGCTCGACCTGTTCCGCGAGTCGCGCACCAACATCGCGATCGTCGTCGACGAGCACGGCTCGATCGAGGGCCTGACGACGCCGGCCGACATCCTGACCGCGATCGCCGGTGACCTGCCGGATACGGCGAGCGAGGACTCCCCCGAGGCCGTACCGCGCGACGACCAGTCGTGGCTGATCGACGGGCGCATGGCGATCGACGAGGTCGAGCGGCTGCTTGGCTGCAGCGGTATGCGCTCCGGCGACGACTACACGACGCTGGCCGGCTTCGTACTGGCGCAGCTCGGTCACCTGCCGGTGACCGCCGAGAATTTCCGCTGGAGCGGGCTGCGCTTCGAGGTCGTCGACATGGATGGCCGGCGCATCGACAAGCTGCTGGTCCAGCGCCTCGGCAATGACTGACCTGACGCGCTACGCGGCACGCCGGCTGGCGCGGACGGAGTTCCTGCAGCTTCGCGGTCTGCGCCACCGGCTGCTGCACTGGGGTCCGCCCGACGCGGCGCCGCTGATCCTGCTGCATGGCTGGGCCGATACCGCCGATCCGTTCCAGTTCCTGGTCGACGAGCTGCCCGAGTACTGGTCCTGTGCGGCGCTCGACTGGCGCGGTTTCGGCGGCAGCGACTGGAGTCCCGGCGGTTACTGGTTCCCGGATTACTACGCCGACCTCGATGCGCTGCTCGAACAACTGTCGCCGGCGGCGCCGGCCCGCATCGTCGGCCACAGCATGGGCGGGCGCATCGCGCTGACATACTCCGGCATCCGGCCGGAGCGCGTCGCCCGCGTCGCCAGCCTCGAGGGCGTCGGCATGCCGCGCCGCGAGCCGACCGAGGCGCCCGG
The DNA here is from genome assembly GCA_016882265.1 of Gammaproteobacteria bacterium. GTDB lineage: Bacteria > Pseudomonadota > Gammaproteobacteria > Steroidobacterales > Steroidobacteraceae > SCUD01. Next base: position 34,690 of record VGVB01000003.1, on the reverse strand, counting down.
TCGGTTGGCGCAGTGGCTCAAGCAGTTGCGCGAGCCACCGCAGCACGGCGGCTACCGCGACTACGCCGCACTCGCGGAGCGCCTGCGCAGCAAGCATCCGCGGCTGCCGCCCGCGCGCGCGCGCTTTCTGGCCGAGAGCCGCGCCGAGCCGGACCCGGCCGGCGGCCTGCGCCTGCGCATGGATCCGGCCCATCACCGGGTCAACCCGGTGCTGAACCGGAACGAGGAGGACGCGGCCTGCTGGCGCCGGATCACCGCGCCCGCGCTGCTCGTGCTCGGCGGCGAATCGGACCTGACCGATCGGCTCGGGCCGGACGTCGGACCGGGGCCGATTGCCGCCTGTGTGCGCGATCTGCGGGTCGTGACCGTGCCCGAGGCCGGTCACATGCTGCACTATGAGCAGCCGCGCGCCGTCGCGGCGCTGCTGCGCGAATTCCTCGGGGATCCGCGATGAAACTGCCGCCGCGGCCCCGACCACCGAAGCCGGCGCGGTCGCTGTGGCGGCGGCTGCGCATCTGGCTGCGCCGCAACATCACCTATCGCTGGGCGCGGCGGATCGTGGTCGGCACGATCGGCGGCACCGTACTGCTGGCCGGCGTCGCGATGCTGATGCTGCCGGGCCCGGCGATCGTCGTCATGCCGATCGGGCTGGCGATCCTCGGGTTCGAGTTTGCCTGGGCCCGGCGCTGGCTCAAGCGACTGCGGGCGACCGCGAACGGGCTGGTCAGCGGCGCGCGCGGCGGCGCTCCACCTGCCGGTCCACCACCCGGCGCATGACCCCGGAATTGCCCGGCTCGTGGACTTCTGTCTATCAGATGGCCATATTTCAGGCCATGTAGACCTACAGCGTTGCCGAAGCCAGGAACCGACTTTCCGAGCTGATCGAGCGCACGCTCAAGGGCCAGGACGTAGTGATCACCCGTCACGGGACGCCGGTGATCGAGTTCAAGGCGGTACGGGCCCGGGTCGGGCCGGTTACCGATGCGGACCTGGACTGGCTGGCGGCCCGGCGACTGCAGCCCCGACGTCCTCCCGCGGAACATTCCGGCGAACTCCTGTCACGCATCCGCGATGAGGATGCTCATTGAGTCTGTACCCCGACGCCAGCGTCCTGGTGGCCTTGTTCGTCGCCGAGTCGCGCAGCCATGATGCGCAGGCAGCCTTGCGCGGTCACGTGCTTGTGGTCAGCGAGTTCGCCGTCGCCGGATTTTCATCCGCGGTCGCGCGCCGCGCCCGGCTGGGAGAGATCACGACGGCTCAGGCGAGCACCGTGTGCGCCACTTTCGACGCCTGGATTGCCCGCGCTGTGCGCCACGAGAACATCGTTGCGGCGGACCTTGTGGCCGCAATCGCACTCGTGCGCGGGTTCGAACCCGGGCTGCGCACGCCCGATGCCGTCAACATCGCCATCGCGCAACGCTGCGGTGCAGGACTGATGACCTTGGATGCGAAAATGGCGCGCTCGGCGAAGCCGAGGTCGAGCGCCAGCGTGGTCAGGTCCTGTTCGCCGTCGGTGAGCCGCGCGGCGGCCGCGCGCGCACGGTGGTGACCCGGCGATCGCCTCCGGCCCGAAGGCGAGCACCAGGCAGTGGTCGCCATGGCAGCGGCCCGGGTGCGAGACGCGGTAGCTCTCGCCCGGGTGCAGCATGACCGCGCAGCTCGCGTCGACCAGTTCGGCGCGCTGCGCCCGCTCGTCGCCGGTCGAAGCGACGCCGCCGCAACGGTAGTCGCCGATCTCGACGTTCGCGGCCGGTTTCCGCGTGGACTGGAAGAACGACCTGCGCATCGGCGCGAGCCTGCAGCGCCGGCACGAAAGGCTGGCGGCGCCGTTCGGGCTGTACCGCGATGTCGTCGGCCGGCCGGCGACGACGAGCGCTGGAACCTGGTGTTCACGGCCGGCTCCGATCCGGAGCGGCCGCTGGCCCGGGAAGCGGAACTTGCGGCTGGCGGGATCTGCGGCGGCGAACATCGGTCCGGGAGCATCGCGCTGACCTGGCGCGGCGCCGGCCTGCCGGCCACCCGCAGCCGGCGCGGCGTGATCCGCTTCAACTGGCTGGCGCAGATGTGATGCGGTCGCGCACCGTTCACCGGTCGCGGCGATAGCCGGCAAACCGCGCCCGCACGCGCTCCATCTCGGCCGCGTCGAGCACCGTGGGCTCGAGGCCCGCGGCGAGCAGCAGCAGATACTGGCAAGCGAGATTCTCGACTTCGCCGGCGAGGTCCAGTGCCTCGTCGAGGCTGGCGCCGACGGCGACCACGCCATGGTTGGCGAGCAGCGCGGCCTTGCGGCCCGCGAGCGCGCGCAGTGCGTGGGCGGCGAGTTCGTCCGAGCCGAAGGTCGCGTACTCCGCGCAGGGCACGTCGCTGCCGCCGGTGACGGCCACCAGGTAATGCAACGCCGGAATGCCGCGGCGCGCGCAAGCGAGCGCGGTCGCATGCCGGCTGTGCGTGTGCACGATGGCGCGGACCTCGGCGCGCGCCGCGTAGATCGTCCGGTGCAGCGGCAATTCCGTGGACGGCTGCTGCGCCCCGGCGCGGACCCTGCCGGCCGCATCGATCTCGACGAGATCGGCCGGCTGCAGCGTCGGGTACGGCTGCCCGGACGGCGTGATCAGCAGTCCGTCAGCCCAGCGCAGCGAGAGATTGCCCGAAGTGCCCGGCGCCAGCCCGGCGGCATGCAGTGCCTGCGCCGCCCGGCACAGTGCCTCGCGTCCGGACTCGCTGGTCGTGCTCATCACCCGGCGCTCCGGGCCGCACGCTCATCGGGGTACAGCGCCGCCAGCCCGGCGCGACTGGCCGCCGTGACGCCACGCTCGGTGATGAGGCCGGTGAGCAGACGCGCCGGCGTCACGTCGAAGGCCGGATTCGCGGCGTCAACACCGGGAGCGGCGATGCGCAGCTCAATGCGTTGCCCCTGTTCATCGAGGCCGGCGATGTGCGTGACCTCGCGCGCGCTGCGCTCCTCGATGGGAATCTGCGCACCAGCCTCGTCCAGCGTCCAGTCAATGGTTGAATACGGCAGCGCCGCGTAGAACGGCACGCCGTTGTCCTGCGCGGCGAGCGCCTTGAGATAGGCACCGATCTTGTTGGCTCTGTTGGATTTCGAGTGGGTTACGCGGCATGAGGGTTGATCGTGCGGAAGTTGAGTTTGCCGGCGATCAGGAAGATGACGGTGCGGATGGTGGACAGGCGGGTGAAGCCGCGCGCGCGGCGCTTGGCGGACTGGAACAGACCATTGAGAGCTTCGAGGAAGCCATGGGTCTGGCGCGTTTGCGCCCAGGCGACGATGCCTTCCAGGTTGTTGCGGATCATGGCGGCGACTTCCTTCATCGGCGCGACCTTCGAGCGCATGACGCACCGGTACCAATGAGCAAGCATCGAGCGCACGACGTTGATCTGCTGGCGCTCGAGGATTTCGCGCAGCTGCTCCTTGTAGACCCGGGCGCGAGCCGTGCGTACCGTGGTCATGTAGGCGACGAGGGCATCCAGATCGGCGCTGGCCGGTGCCGAGAGACGCGAGCGATCTTGCAGCAGCGACCAGCGCAGGCCCTTGAGCGAACAGTCGGTGCGCTGCTCGATGCGCCGCGTGCGATCCACCGCGGCATTGGCGTGCCAGATGACATGGAACTTGTCGAAGGTGATTCGCGCATTGGGCAGATGTTCGGTGCAGCCTTTGATGAATGCGGGCGACATGTCGATACTGACGGAACGGATCTGTGCTGCGGCCGCGCCGCGGCTCTCGAGTTCCCGGGCCAGCTCCCCGATGGCCTCGGCACTGCGCCCCTCGGTGACCGCCACGACGCGGCGCCCGACGGCATCGGCCGCCAGGCTGATGTAGTCATGGCCCCGTGCGCGGCAGGTCTCATCGATCGCCAGCTCGCGCACCTCCAGGAGGCACTCATGCTGGAAGAAGTTCAGGTGCCGGTAACGCTTCGCCAGCGTGTCGTGAACCGGGTGCTGGCCGTCCACGCCGGGCAGCGCAAACCGGCTGCCGGCCGTCAAGTCCACCCGGATCGTGAGCGTCCCGGCCTGCGCATCGAAGTCCGTACCCGCTACATGCCAGGGCGTCGATACCCCCAGAGCGGCCTCAAACAGCTTTGCCGTCATGTCCACCTCCGATCTACCCAAGACCCCAGCTTACCCACTCAGATTTGAAGAGAGGCGATCTTGTTGGCCACATCCCCGGCGGCCGTCACGCGGTCGCTGCCGACGAGGCACAGATCGATCCGGCCGCGCTGCATCAGGTGACCGCCGGCGTTGTCGGCGATCACCGTGCAGGGCACGCCGTGAGCGGTGAGCTCGAAGGCGGTCAGCGCGGCGCCCTGATTGCGCGGCCGGGTTTCGTCCACCCAGACATGCACCGGCATGCCGGCGTCGTGCGCGGCATAGACCGGCGCAAGCGCCGTGCCGTGGTCCACACAAGCGAGCCAGCCGGCGTTGCAATGGGTCAGTATGTTGAGCGGATACCCCGCCCGTTGCGCGGCCAGTTCGCGCAACAGCGTGAGGCCGTGCCGGCCGATCGCCGCGCAGCAGCGCACGTCCTGCTCGGTGATCCGCTCCGCCTCGTCGCAGGCCTGCCGCGGCCGCGCGGCCGGCGCCAGCGGCCGCAACACCGCCGCCATCCGCGCGAGCGCCCACTGCAGGTTGACGGCTGTCGGCCGCGTGGCGGCCAGCGTTTGCAGTGCGTACTCGAGCGCCGCATCGCTGGCCTCGGCGCGCATCGCCAGCGCCACGCCCCAGGCCGCCGTCACGCCGATCAGCGGCGCGCCGCGCACGACCATGCCGGTGATCGCCTGCTCCACCTGGCCGAGAGTCCGCAGGCGCCGCAGCTCGAAGGCGAAAGGCAGCCGCGTCTGGTCGACGACCTCGACCGAGCAGCCGTCGCCGGCGAGTGCGAGCGCGCGGCAGCGACGCCCTGCCACCAGCATGACGGTTCAGTGCCCCGCGAAGCTGACCAGCGCGCGCACCGGCACGCCAAGGCGCCGCACCAGCTCCGCGCCGCCGAGCTCCGGCAGTTCCACGACGAAACAGGCGGCCAGCACGTCGGCGCCGATCGAGCGCAGCAGCCTGACGGCCGCCGCCGCGGTACCGCCGGTCGCCACGAGGTCGTCGATCAGGATGACCCGCTCGCCGCCGCTGAGCGCGTCGCTGTGCATCTCCATCTCGTCGAGACCGTACTCCAGCGAATAGGCGACGCGTACCGTCTGATGCGGCAGCTTGCCCTTCTTGCGGATCGGCACGAAGCCGGCCGAGAGCTGATGCGCGACTGCGCCGCCGAGGATGAAGCCGCGGGCCTCGATGCCGGCGACCTTGTCGACCTTGGCGCCGGCCCAGGGTTGTACGAGTTCATCGACCGCGCGGCGGAAGGCGCGCGCATCGCCGAGCAGTGTGGTGATGTCGCGGAACCGGATCCCGGGCTTCGGATAGTCGGCAATAGTCCGGATCGCGGCCCGCAGATCGGTCATGTGCGGTCCTCGCCCGCTGCGCCGAGCACGCGGCCGGCTACGGCAGCCAGTCTGGTGACCAGCTCCGGATCGCGCTGCTCCGCTGCGGTCAGGATCGCACCATCGAGCGCATGCTCCGAGCCGGCCGGACAGGACTCGCGCAGCGCGGGCAAATCCGCGGCGAGGCGTGCGACCAGCCGCTGCGCGCGCTCGCGGTTGGCCGCCATCACGCGCAGAATTGCCGCAACGTCGACCTATTCGTGCGCCGGGTGCCAGCCGTCGTAGTCGGTGACCATGGCGACTACCGCGTAGGTCAGCTCCGCCTCGCGCGCCAGCCGGGCTTCGGGCATCGAAGTCATATTGACGACGTCGCAGCCCTGCGCACGGTAGGCCAGCGATTCGGCTCGCGTCGAGAACTGCGGTCCCTCGATGCAGACGCAGGTGCCACCCACGTGGACCGAGATACCTTCGGCCAGCGCGGCCTGTGCGATCCGTTCCTGCAGCCGCGGCCCGACCGGATGGGCGAGCGCGACGTGGGCGACGCAGCCGTTGCCGAAGAACGAGCGTTCGCGCTGGCCGGTGCGGTCGATGAAGTCGCTGACCAGCATGAAACTGCCCGGCGGCAGTTCCTCGCGATAGGACCCGCAGGCGGTCAGCGATACGAGGTCCGTGACGCCGGCGCGCTTCAGTGCATCGATGTTGGCGCGGTAATTGATTCCGCCCGGCGCGAGGCGATGACCGCGGCCGTGGCGCGCGAGAAACACGACCTCGGTCTGACCGATGCGCCCGCAGCGCAGCACGTCCGAGGGCTCGCCCCACGGTGAGGCCACCCGCAGCTCATGCGGGTCCTGCAGCCCGGGCAGGTCGTAGAGGCCCGAGCCGCCGAGGATTCCGAGAACCGCTCTGCTCATCTGCCTGCCGCCGTCCTCGTCATCGCGCGCCGGCAGGCAGAATAGCCGCGCCGCGACGGCGGCTCAAGCGAGGCTCACAGGCCTCTTCGCGGTGCTCACTCCGAAGAACTGTCGCGGGCCGGGATTGACGCGATCGCAGGACCCGCTGCGCCGCCCGTGACGCTGGCGCGCAGTTCCTCGCGGAAGTGATAGCTCGACAGCTCCATGCCCTCGCGCAGGCAGGCCAGCCGGAAGCCCTCGGCCAGCATGCCGCGCACCAGCGGCACGAACGTCGCGCGCTCGAGCTGCGGGCGCAGCTCGGTCATCACGTCGAAGCAGTCGGCGATGTCCCGGTCGGTGACCGCATGCTGCGGTTCGCTCATTCCCGACTCCCGATGCCGAGCTCGGCCAGAATGCCGCGGATCGTCCGCCAGGTCCGCCCGATGTCATTGTCGAGGCCGACCGAGAAGCGGATCAGCCCGTCGCCCATGCCGATGCGTGCGCGTTCCTCGGCGGGGATCTCCGACGAAGTGCTGTGCCCCGGCGCGCTGAACAGCGTCTTGAAGTAGCCGAGGCTGACCGCGAGGTAGCCGACCCTGGCCTCCTGCAGCCGCAGCATCAGCCGGTCGGCAAGCTCCTTGCTGCCGACGTCGAGCGCGAGGATGCCGCCGCAGCCGTAGCCGGGGTTCATCAGCCGGTTGAGCAGCGCATGCTGCGGGTGCGCCGGCAGCCCGGGGTAGTGCACCGGCAGGCCGAGTCCGGCCAGGCGCTCGGCCAGGTACAGCGCATTGGCGCTGTGCCGGGCCATGCGGATGTGCAGGCTGTGCAGGTTCTTCAGGATGCTGGCCGCGCGGATGCTGTCCAGCACCGGGCCGAACAGCATGCTCGGTCCGTGGTTGATGTCGTTGAGCGCGGCGATGAAGTCGTGCGCGGCGACCACGCAGCCGGCGACGCAGTCGCTGGTGCCGTTGATGAACTTGGTCATGCTGTGAACGACGACGTCGGCGCCGAGCCGCAGCGGCGACAGCAACAGCGGGCTGAAGGTGTTGTCGACAACCAGGCGCGCGCCACGCTCGTGCGCCAGCGCCGCCAGCGCCGGGATGTCGGCGACCTCGAGCAGCGGGTTGCTGAGGCTCTCGCAGTACAGTACGCGGGTCCGCTCGGTGAGTGCCGCGCGCACCGCCGCTGCATCGCCGAGGTCGACGAAGCGCGTGGTGATGCCGAAGCGCGGCAGCAGGTTGGCGAGCAGCGCATAGCTGCCGCCGTAGATGGTCCGCCCGGAAACGATCTCGTCGCCGGCCGAGCACATCTGCAGCAGCGTCGTGCTGATCGCGGCCATGCCGGAGGCCATGACCTGGGCCGCCGCGCCATTCTCCATCCGCGCCAGCGCGTCGGCCAGGTAGCGGTTGGTCGGGTTCCAGTGCCGCGAGTACAGGAAGCAGCCTTCCAGCTCGTGCTCGAAGACCTCCTCCATTTTCGCGACGCTGAGGAAGGTGTAGGTCGAGGAGTCGCAGATCGACGGGTTGACGTCGCCGAACTCGCCGAACACGAGGTAGTTCTGGATCTCGGTTGCGGGGTCGAAGGGCCGTTTCATGGCAGGCTGCTCCCGGTGCGGAGGATGTCCCCGGCGGCCAGCAGGAACGCGCCGGTCGGCAGCGCGCCGGCCGGGCTGGCCTCGAGCCAGCGCGCGCAGCGACCACCACCCGGAAACTGAATCGCTGAGTACAGCCGCAAATCAGCGATCGGCAGGCCGCGCAACAGCGCGCGGACCTCGGGCCGTGTGTGCCAGTGTGCACCGGCGTAACCGCCGCGGCCACCGCCCCGGCCCTGCTGCCACCACAGCAGACTGTGCCGGTGCAGCAGGCCGAGCGCAAAGCGCCGGCGTCCCACGCGCAGCAGCTCGGCGAGTGCGGCGCGCTGGTCGGGAATGAAACACAGCGCGGTCACCGAGACGACCAGGTCGAAGGCGCGGTCGGCGAATGGCAGTGCCCGCGCATCCGCCACGAGGTAACGGCCGGGAACCGGATCGCGCCCGCGTGCGTAGCGGATCCAGTCCGCGTTCAGGTCCACGCCCGTCACCTGCCCGGTGATCGCGGGCGCCAGCGTGCGCGTGAAATATCCGGTGCCACAGCCGACATCGAGCAGCGACTCGCCGGGCCGCGGCGCGAGCGCAGCCGCGATCAGCGCAGCCTCGCGCGCGCCGATCCAGCGTCCCGGCGGCGTTTCGTACCAGCGCTCGTAGTCCGCGGCCTCCATCCGGGTTTCAGGCGGCGACCGCTTCGCCCCAGTAGTGGTAGGAGAGTGGCCGCGGGCCGGGAATGTAGGCCGCCTGGACCGCGGGCTCGAAGCCGCCGGCGCGCAGCAGCGCCGGGATGTCGCGGCCGAGCTGGCAGCCGCCGGTCCACGGCGTCCACCAGGGCTGCAGGCGCTCCTGCCAGCGGCGGACGCCCTCGTCCGGCGCGCGCCCGTGTTCGGAGAACAGCAGCCGCCCGCCGGGCTTGAGCACGCGGCGAGCTTCGCGCAACGCGGCGACGGGATCGGGGATCGTGCACAGCGTATAGGTCGAGACGACGGTGTCGAAGCTGGCGTCATCGAGCGGAAGCTGCTCAGCGGACAGGCCGACCAACTCCACACGCAGGCCGCTGTGTTCGATCTGCCGGCGGGCCAGCCGGTGCATCGACCGCGATGGTTCGACGCCGACGATGACCGCGACCCGGCGGCGGTCGTAGTACGGCAGGTTGAGGCCGGTCCCGAGGCCGAACTCGAGCACCCGGCCCGCGGCGTGCGGCACCACCTTCTCGCGCTGCCTGCGTACCGGCTTGACGCCGCAGGCGAAGTGGATCAGGTACGGAAGAACGTGGCGGTCGTACCAGGATTCGGCCATCGTGTCACCTCGCGGTGCGACGCCGCAGCAGTCGGCTGTCAGCGCGGCGGCTTCGTATAACCCGGCGGCAGCGGCCCGCCGAGCCGGCGATAGCGCTCGCGCAGCAGCGTCTGCCGGTTCTGCGCGGGCATCAGTTCGCCGCCGATGAAGACCTGCTCGGCGAAGCTCGAGGTCTCGAGCGGGTCGCCGCTCCAGATCACGAGGTCGGCGCGGCGTCCTGGCTCCAGCGTGCCGGTCGTCGCGGCCGCGCCGAAGGTGCGGGCCGGCACTGCCGTGATTGCCGCCAGCGCAGCCGCGTACGGCAGGCCGTGGGCGACGGCGTTACCGGCGAGCTGGCGCACATTGCGCGGGTTGTAGTGAGCGGAGGTCACGAACGCGACGGCGACGCCCGCGGCGTGCAGCCGCGCGGCATTCGCGAGCGTCGCGTCGAGCGACTCGAAAGCCGCCGGCAGATTGTCGAACGGATCGAAGATCACCGGCACGTCCTCGTGCGCAAGCTGGTCCGCGACGCGCCAGGCTTCGGCGCCGCCGATGATCACACTGCGCAGGCCGTAGTTGCCGGCGACGCGCAGTGCCGCGAGGATGTCGCTGGCCCGTTGTGCCTCGATCAGCAGCGGCACGCGCCCCGCGAGCAACGGCTGCAGGGCCTCGAGATCGACACGGGTCGCGGCATAGTCGCGACGGGCGCCGGCTTCGAATGCGGCACGGTTGCGCGCGTAGTCGCGCGCGTCGTCGAGCAGCTCGCGCAGCCGCAGCAGCGCCATGCCGCGCGCGCCACCGGAATTTTCCGCGCCGGCCTCGCCGTAAGTGAAGACGAAGCCGGCCGGAGTGCTGACCTGTGGCTCCGCGGCGGTGCCCAGGTGCAGCAGCGCGGCCTGACCGGCGATCACCGGGGCGATGCCGGTCGCGTCCGGCACCGCCTCCGGTGCGACCACCGCGCTCGTGATCCCCTCACTGCGGTTGACGGCGAGGCGCACCGAGCGCGGATCGATGGCCTCGGCGACGCTGAATGCGGCCGAATACGGCAGGCCCTTCGCGCCGGAATCGACGGTTTCCTCGACGAGGTCCACCTCCTCGATGCCGAGCCGCCCGTACGCATCGAACAGCCCCGGCGTCACCTCCTTGCCGGCGGCCTCGACGACCGCAGCGCCGTCCGGTATAGCGAGATCGCGGCCGACCTGCTCGATGCGGCCGTCGCGCAGGATCACGGTGGCCGCCGCGAGCGTGCCGGCCGGACCGAGCGTGTGTACCGTGGCGCCGCGGATCACGATGACGCCGGCGCATGCCGGGCCGGCGGCCAGCAGCAGACACGCCGCCAGTACTCGCGTATTCATCGCCCACCCCCGGCCTCGGTCGTGCCGAGCGCAAAGTCACTGACCGGCTGGCGGGCCGGGTCGGCGAGATCCCAGACCAGCGCGCCATCGACGTACACGCGCTCGGCGCGCGCATAGACGCTGAACGGGTCGCGGTTCCACAGCACGACGTCGGCGCGCTTGCCGGGCTCCAGCGTGCCGGTCTGCTCGAGCACACCGATTGCGCGCGCCGGATTGCGCGTGAGCCAGGTGATGGCCTGCTCCGGGCCGAGCGCCAGGCCCATGCGTTGGCCGGCGGCAAGCGCCTTACCGGCCTCCTGGTTCAGGCGCTGGATGCCGATTTCGGAGTCGGAGTGCACGATCGCGCAGGCGCTCGCCGCCTCGACCAGCGCGATGTTCTCGCGGATGCCGTCGAAGGCTTCCATCTTGAAGCCCCACCAGTCCGCCCACATCGCCGCGCAGGTGTTCTCGCGCGCCAGCAGGTCGGCGATCTTGTAGGCCTCGACCGCATGATGGAAAGCGGTGATGCGGAAACCGAACTCGTGGGCCAGGTCGAGCATCTGCGCCATTTCGTCGGCGCGGTAGCAGTGGTTGTGGACCAGGATCCCGCCCGTCAGTACCCCGGCGAGCGTCTCGCTGCGCAGGTCGCGTTCGGGCGGTACGGCGTCCGGTTTCCTGGCGCGTTCGCGCTCGTAGCGGTCCTGCTCGTCGAGGTAACGGCGCGCCTCGATGAATGCTGCGCGATAGCCGGCCATGTTGCCCATGCGCGTGGCCGGCGCGGTCTTGCGGCCCTCACCATAGACGCGCTTGGGATTTTCGCCGCAGGCCATCTTGACCCCGTACGGCGCACCCGGAAACTTCATCTCCTGTACGGTGCGCGCCGGCACGTTGCGCAACGTCACCGAACGGCCGCCGATCAGGTTGGCCGAACCGGGCAGGATCATCATCGAGGTCACGCCGCCGGCGAGTGCCGCGGCAAAGCCCGGGTCCTGCGGCCAGACGCTGTGCTCGGCCCACACTTCCGCGGTGTTCGGTGCAGTCATCTCGTTGCCGTCGCTGTGTGCGCGCACACCGGGAGACGGGTAGACGCCCAGATGCGAGTGCACGTCGATGATGCCGGGCGTGACCCACTTGCCGCTGCCGTCAACGACAACGACTCCGGCCGGGGCCACGAGGCTGGTGCCGACCGCAGCGATCCGGCCTGCCGCCAGCAATACGTCGGCTGCGTCGAGACGCGCGCCGGTGCCGGTCAGCACGGTCGCGTTGCGGATCAGCGTGTCGGTCGCCGGCAGCGGGCGATAGGTGGAAGGATACGGCGCGGGCGCAGCAACGCCGGGCGCCCGCGTCACCGCGGCGGGTGCGCGGCTCGCCTGCGTGGCGCAGCCGCTGAACAGGCCACAACCGAGCAGCGTGACCAGCGCGATGGCTGGCAGTGGATTGGGTGTCATGCGGTGGCGTCCCCTGAACGACGGCCCGTCATGACTGTGGCCGGCGCTGTCGGCGATTATGGCAGGGCCGGGCCGCCGTGTGCACCGGGCGTGGGGCCCGCGCTGGCGAGTCCTTACAAGAATGAGCGACGATCGCTCAAAATGCACGCATCATGAAGACGCTGGCCCGGCCGGAACTGCGGGCGGAGATCGCCGCGCGCTTCCGCTCGAATCCCGTGGTGCTGCTCCTCGGCCCGCGGCAGTGCGGCAAGACGACGCTGGCCCGGCAGTTCGCCGGCCGCCACAAGGCCGAGTACTTCGATCTGGAATCCCCGGCCGACCAGGCGCGCCTCGCCCAGCCGATGACTGCGCTGGGGCCGCTGCGCGGCTGGGTGGTGATTGACGAAGCCCAGATGCAACCCGAGCTGTTTGGCCTGCTGCGCGTCCTGGTCGATCGGCGGCCGTTGCCGGCCCGATTCCTGCTGCTGGGCAGCGCTTCACCGGAACTGGTCAGAGGCACAACAGATTCACTGGCGGGGCGCGTGGCGCTGGTGCCCATGTCGGGTTTCAGTCTCGACGAGGCAGGCCGCAAGGCACTCCGACGACTCTGGTGGCGGGGCCGATTCCCCAAGTCCTTCCTCGCTGCGTCCGAGCGTGAGAGTCGGCAGTGGCGGGCGGATTTCATCCGGACATTTCTGGAACGTGACCTGCGGCGCTTCGGCGTGCAGGTGGCGCCGACGGCTCTGCGCCGGTTCTGGAACATGGTTGCACACGATCACGGGCAGATCTGGAATGCCTCTGAAATCGGGCGCTCGCTCGGCGAAGCGCACACGACCGTGAAGCGGCACCTGGACATTCTGTGCGGCGCGTTCGTGATGCGGCAACTGCCGCCGTGGTTCGAGAACATCAGTAAACGCCAGGTGAAATCACCCAAGGTGTACCTGCGTGACAGCGGCCTGCTGCATGAACTGCTGGGCATCCACTCGTTTGCCGCGTTGGAGGCCCACCCCCGGCTCGGGGCGTCTTGGGAAGGGTTCGCCCTCGAGGAGGTGTTGCGCGTGACCGGGGACAGTGAAGCCTGGTTCTGGAACACGCAGGGCGGCGCCGAGCTGGACCTGCTGGTGTTCCTCAACGGCGAACGTTTCGGATTCGAGTTCCAATATGCGGATGCACCGGTCGTGACGAAGTCGTTGAACGTGGCGCACGGCGACTTGAAGCTGCAACGAGTTTTCATTGTGCATCCGGGTGACAGATCCTATCCGCTCAACGACTGGGCCGAAGCCATCAGTATCCGCGACCTGCGCGCACGGGTGGCAGCACTGGCGTAGGCCGGTTGCCGAGGCCGTTGCCGGCCTGCCACTTTCTGAGTGATCCGGCCACGAATGCCGCTGGCGTACCAGGTTTCTACGGTGCACTCTCAACAGGGTCGGAGCAGCAACGTTACAGTCGGAGGCAGGTCGTGGACCATCTATATTCGCTGTATGATGCGCTCGTCAGCATCCACGTTCCGAACGACAAGGCCCGGGCCGTCGTGGATGCGATGGAGCGCGACATGGCGGCGACGATCGCGACGAAGGCCGACCTGCAGTTGTTGAAGCAGGAATTGCTGGCTCAGCTCAGCGCGAACGTCAGTGAACTGCGCCAGGAAATCGCGCTGGTCCGCAAAGACCTGGAGATCCTGTCCACGACGATCACGGTGCGGCTCGGCTCGATGCTGATGCTCGGCCTGGGATCATTGTTCGCGGCACTGAAACTCACCTGACCCGCCAGCGCCGCGGTGCCGGTCAGGCCAGCTCCCGCGGCGCTTCCGGATCGGTGAGCCGGGCCGACGCGTCCCCGATCTGACCGGTCGCCGCCCGGCGCGCGAGCGATTCGCACCAGCTCGCGGCGAGGGCCGGGCAGTCGGCGAGGGCGCGCGCTGCGGCCAGGTCATGCACGCGGACGTGCATCACGTCGTTGGCGGCCGCCACCGTCCACTGCGGATACGGGCGCTCGATGAGTTCGAACGACTGGCCGGCCTCGATCTCGCCCTCGCGCAGCACGCGGACGTACCAGCCGGTGCGGCCGGATTGCTGCACTCGCCAGGCCAGGTCCGGAATCCGCCAGCGCCGGCTCAGCTTCCAGCAGGGCTGACGCGGTTGCGAGAGCTGCACAACGGCCGTGCCGAGCGCCAGCACGTCGCCGATGCAGACCTCCGCCTCGAGGAGACCCGCGGTCGTGAAGTTTTCGCCGAAAGCCGGGCGGGCCAACTCCGGCAGGCCGAGCTCACGCTGCCAGAACGCGTAGTGCTCGGCGGGATAGGCGTTGACAGCTTTGTCCGGTCCGCCGTGATGACGCCGGTCGGCCTGCTCATCGCCCGCCAGGTTCGCGCGCCCGAGCCGGACCGGGCCGGTGACCGGCTGCTTGCAGAACCCGGTGGTCCACGGCCGCTCCCACCAGTCGCACGCAGCCGCGCGACCGAGCGCCTGCGGCCGGCCGGCCTGGATGGACAGCAACCGCATGCCGCGCCGGCTACTTCGCCTTGCGGCCCGGCCACGGGAAGAGCATCGCCACTTCTGCGCGATACTCCACGTAGGCCGTGCCGATCTGCTTCACGAGGTCGCGCTCTTCGAAGATCAGGCCGACGAAGATGTAACCGGTCGTCGCGATGCTGAACAGCAGATGCCCCTGGCTCATCTCGGGTGTGGCCCAGAAGGCGATCAGGAAGCCGGTCATCAGCGGGTGCCGGACGTAACCGTACAGGGCCCGCTTCTGGAACGGCGGCGGCGTGTAGTCCAGGCCGCGGAACCGCAGCCAGACCTGACGCAGGCCGAACAGGTCGAAGTGGTCGATCATGAACGTGCCGAACAGCACGATCGCCCAGCCGGCCCAGAACAGCACCTGCAACACCAGTCGGCCGGTCGGGTTCTCCACCGACCAGACGACGCCGGTCAGCGGCTGCCACTTCCAGTACAGCAGGAACAGCAGCAGGCTCGACAGCAGCACGTAGGTGCTGCGCTCGACCGACTTCGGCACGATGCGGGTCCACCACTCCTTGAATCCCTGTCGCGCCATCACGCTGTGTTGCACCGCGAACAGGCCGAGCAGGATTGCGTTCGTCAGCAGCGCGGTGCCGAGCGGTCCCGCCACGCCCGAGTCGATCGATTTCGGCACGATGAAGTTGCCGACGAACCCGACCGCGTAGAGAAAGCTGGCAAGGAACAGGACGTAGCAGAGAGTCCCGTACAGCAGAGCGATGAAACCAATGGCAGACCTCCTTCCCGTGTGTGAACCGTGACAGGCAGGATCGCGGACATGCTCCGGCCGCCGATCATACGCCCGAATCCCGCCGGCGTGGCCGGTGGCATACTGCGGCCGTGGGCAGCCTCGAACCCTTCTACGCGCTTGGCATGGCGCTGGCGCTCGGCCTGCTGATCGGGCTCGAACGCGGCTGGCACGAACGCGATCTCGGCGAGGGCCAGCGGGTCGCGGGCATCCGGACCTTCGCGCTGATCGGGCTGCTCGGCGGCGCCGTGGCACTGCTGACTCCGCATTTCGGCATCGGGCTGCCGGCGGTCGCCTTCGTGACGCTGGCCGGCGTGCTGCTCGTCGCCTACGTGCTCCGCCAGCAGCGGATTCACGACGCCGGCGTCACCAGCATCATCGCCGCGCTGCTGACCTTCACCTTCGGCGTCATGGCCGTGCTCGGTCATGAGCTGCTGGCGGCCACCGGCGCGGTCGTCACGGTCATCCTGCTCGGCAGCAAGCCGCTGCTGCACGATTGGGTGGCGCGACTGCGCGCCGAGGAGCTGTACGCGACGTTCCGGCTGCTGCTGATTTCGGTGGTCGTGCTGCCGCTGCTGCCGGATCGCGGCTTCGGCCCGTGGCAGGCGCTGAACCCGTACCGCATCTGGTGGATGGTCGTGCTGATCAGCGGTATCTCCTTCGCCGGGTATGTTGCCTTGCGCATCGCCGGTGAGCGACGCGGCGTGCTCGCGACCGGCCTGTTCGCCGGCCTGGCCTCGTCGACTGCGGTCACCGTGAGCCTCGCGCGCCGGTCCCGCGATGCGGTACCGGCCGACCTGCTGGCCGCCGGCATCATCATCGCCTGTGCGACGATGTTCCTGCGCATCCTCGTGGTCGCCAGCATCGTTCGCTGGCCGCTCGCCGCTGCGCTGGCCGGGCCACTGCTGCTGATGGGCGGAGTCAGCTTCCTCGCGGCCTGGTTCTACTGGCGGCGCGGCGGGTCTGGCGGCGGCGATGGCATGAACGTCCGCAATCCCTTCGAACTCAGGCCAGCGCTGATCTTCGCCGGACTGCTGGCGCTCGTCATGCTGCTGTCGGCAGCGCTGGTGGACCGCTTCGGCGCGGCCAGTGTCCATGGCCTCGCGGCGGCCGCCGGGCTCGCCGATGTCGATGCGATCACACTGTCGCTCGCCGGCATGGCGGGCCGGGAGCTGGCGCTGTCGACCGCAGCTGCGGCCATCCTGCTGGCCGCGGTGGTCAATTCGCTGGTGAAGTCCGCGCTCGCGCTGGGGATTGGCGGGCGCGCGCTCGGCCTGCGGGTCGGCGCGGCGCTGCTGATTGCGGTGCTGGCGGGGCTCGCGGGCCTCGTTGTTATGGGGCGGTGAGGCGGCCGCGTCGTTGCTCAGCCTGTGGATCGTCGTCGGTCCCGGGTTTGTCCCTTGCTATGTCGTCAAATACGCGCAAGGATGGCGTTGGCGCTCGTCCCGGTCAGAACGGGGAGGCTGGTGATGCCGATATCGATTCGTTGTGCGCCGTGCCTGATCTCATTGTTGCTGTTCGTGAGTGCAGCGCCCGTCGCGGCCCAGCAGGCGGCATCTTGCGAGCAACCGGCGTGCCTTCCCGGGGCACGATGGGACGGCTATCACTGTCGCTGGGAGCGGGCCCGTCCGGGAGGTGCCGGTTACACACCGACGTGTGGAGACAGCGCAACCCTGGACCGGGCTCGCGGTGTCTGCGTCACCAGACAATGCGCCGAGTCGCCGACCATCAAGGCTGCCCCCATCAGTGGCGGAACGCCGGGAACGGTGATTCCGCGCGCTGCGCCAATCGTCAGTGCGACTCCCGGGGCGGTTGGGCCGCAGGGAGCAGCAGTAGACCTCAGCATCTACACTGAAACCCATTCCACCAGGCCGGTGTGCGACGGCGGGATTCATGCTTCCCCGCTGTTCGCGGGCACGGTGTGGAACCGGTCCTCGATCGCAACCGGCGGACCAGTTACCGTTCGCGCCGTCGACGTCGGGCGCCCGGACGTGCGCGGCGATACCACCATCGGTCCGCTCGAACCGCATCAATCGGCGGCCCTCTGGTGGACGCTGACTCTCCCGCCGGACCTTCGGTATGGCAGCGACTACGTGCGGGATTTCGACGTTATCGTGGACCCGGATGGCCGGTTCGCCGATCCGGAGCGCAGAAACAATGTCCAGCGCTTTCGCGTAATCGCGATCTACTGTCGGCGCTCATAGTCGGAGTAAATCAACGAGAGGGAGGGAATAATCATGTCGAATTCTGCCCGCTGTCTGTTCGCCCTGATCGTCATCCCGTCGCTTGCGCTGGCGCAGGCCAAACAGCCTCCCTCCGTCAGCGGTCTGAAGATTGACGCGGTGAAGGCTCTGCCGATGCCGCAGGGCATCCGTGATCCACTGGTCTTCCGCGGCCCTCCAGCGACGGTGTGGTCGGCACAGCTCAAGGACGTTTCCCTGCCGAGCAAGGGCCTGTCTTCCGCCGACAAGCTGGCCCTCGTTCAGCGCGCGGCCGGCACCAGCGGCGGGTCCGCCGTCGGATCGTCGGTGGGACCGTACCTGATGCTCTCGCGCGCGAATATGCGGACTGAGGGACGTGGTCAGATCACCTTCTGGCAGGCGGAAAGCGTCACTCCCGCGAGCACCATGATTGGCGCCCAGGTCCAGAGGGGGGGGCGGTGGAACTGCTGGTCCTTCCCGACGCCCCCGGGCGACTCTACCTTGCAGAGTGGCAGGTATCCGGAGGCGTTGCGGCGGGCTTTGAAAACCGATGTCGGATGTTTGGCAGCGGTGGTGGCGAGCAGAGCGTTCGTCTGAGCGGCGATGAATCCACTATGATTCCGGCGGTATTTGAGTCGGCATCCACTGGGGTCCACGGATTCCGACTTGAGTGTTCCGCGCCGTGGCACTTCATCTCGGTCGAGGTCAGCGCGCTGCGCTGACATCCTCGCCCCGGCCGCGGCCCGCCCACAGGTGTGCCGGGAAGCCCATGGACGCTCCGGCACACGCTCCCGGCGTTCGGCTTACCCGACTGGGTCATGCGCGCGGTGCTGGTACGGTCGTTTGCGGGTTTCCCGGTCGCGCGACTGGTGGGTGAGACCGTTCATCGCGGCGCCGCTGCCGACGCCGGCATTTCCCACGTGCTCACCGGTGAGATTCTGCGCACGCCGAAGGGTCTGACGATTACTTCCCGACTGACCGACCTGCGCCGCAACGTCGAGATTGGCGCCAATCGCCAGCAGGCGCTCGAGCCGGACGAGATCCTCGGCGTATCCACTGCGATCGGCTCGCTGGTCAAGCAGGGCCTTGGCGTGCCGGGAACCGAGCAGGTGGACGTCTTCGCCGCCGACTTCGCCACCCACAACATCGCGGCCTACGAGTCCTTTGTCGTTGGCATGGAGCATTTCCTCCAGTTCGACTATCAGGCTGCGCGGCGGCTGTTCGAGGTCGCCGTGCAGGAGGCACCGGACTTCGCGATTGCGCGCTACCGCCTGACGCACGCGATGGCCCGGTCGGCGATACGCCGGGCGCGACTCGGCGGGCCGTCTCAGCCCTCCCCAGCCGGCATTTGTCATAAGTTGTCAGCCGCCGGGCATGCCCGGACACCGGTCATGGAGTCAGCCATCCCGCGTGCATGCGGGGGCGGCCGAGCCACACGGCGAGTGGATCAGCCCGGTCTCACTCCCGCGAATGCAGCCCGAACAGGTTCCCCTCCGTGTCATAGGCCAGCACAACGAAGCCGTACTCGCCGATCGATATTCGTTCACGCAGCAGCCGGCCACCAGCGGGTACGACACGCGCGCCGGCCTCGGCACAGTCGGCGCAACTGAAGTACACCAGCGTGCTGTTACCGCCCGACGGCACGCCGGGGGCGCGCACGAGCGCGCCACTCGCACCGCGCCCGCCGCTGACGATCGGGAAGGCCCACATTTCGAGGCCCGGGCTCGCGAGCTGCTGCAGCGGAAGCTGCAACACCGTCTCGTAGAATTGCCGCGCCCGCCGCAGGTCCTGCACGTAGATCTCGAACCAGCCGACCGGGTTGTCCGACATCGTCGCTCTCCTCGTCACTTCCGGACCACGTACCAGTTGTTCTGGATATCGTGCGCGAGCCGATGGGTCGCGACCGAGCGGAAGCCGGCGCGGGCCAGGTATTCGCGTGTCTTCTCCTCGCCCCACATCGCGCCGAGCCCTTCGCCGTCCTGCGCCAGCGACACGATCATGCAGTGCATGGTCGAGACCGTGTACAGGAAGGTGCCGATCGGATGGTCGAGGTTGCGCCGGACGTTGCTGGAAGCGCGGATGTCCTGCATCAGGTACAGGCCGTCCGGCTTCAGCGCGCGGCAGATGCCCTGCAGCACGCGCAGCGGCTGGCCCTGATCGTGGATCGCGTCGAAGGTCGTGATCAGGTCGAAGGCCTCCGGCTCGGCAGTTTCGTGGAAGTCCGACAGGTCGCGGACCAGGAACTCGATGTTGCGCAGCCCGCGGCGCGCGGCCTCCGCACGGGCCGCGGCGATCCCCTCGGGCGACAGATCCATGCCGGCGAACCGGCTCAGCGGGAACAGCTCCGCCAGACGGTTCATGATCCGGCCGCTGCCGCAGCCGACATCGAGAACGCGGATGCCACGCGCGAGCTGTTCGACGAGGCCCGGTACCAGCGGCAGGATGTGGGACTTGAGCGCCGCCAGCACCGACTGGCCGCTGTCCTCGGCCATGACCGCATGGAAGCGCGGAAACTCCGCGTACGGTACGCCGCCGCCGTTGCGGAAGCAGTCCACGATCCGGTCCTCGACGCCGCCGAGCACCGCGATGTACTGGGTGAAGGCCCCGAGATTGTCGGCTCCGGCCGCGTGCGTCAGGCAGGCCGCGTGCTCGCGCGGCAGCCGGTAGCGCGTGCCGGATTCATCGACTTCGACTACGCCGCCGGTCACCATCGCGCCGAGCCATTCGCGCACGTAACGCTCATGCAGTCCGGCGGCGGCGGCGATTTCAGCGGAGGTCGCGGGCGGCAGCGCCTGCAGCGTGTCGAACAGGCCGGTGCGGTGACCAATGGAGGTCATCAGGCACAGCGAGCCGTCGTTGAGCGCCGCCAGCATCCTGCCGGCGAAGGCCTCCGCGCGCGCGGTATCGAAAGCGGACTTGTCGGGCTCAGTGGACATCGGTTGACCTCCTGTCAGTGGGTGGCCCGCGCGGAGCGGCCGGGGCCGATCATCCGACCACGGCCGCGGCAATGGCGAAGTAGATCAGGATCGACAGCAGATCCTGAACCACCGTGGCGAGTGGTCCGCTGCCGAATGCCGGGTCGAACGAGAAGGAATCGAGCAGCCAGGGCAGCGCCAGCGCCGCCAGTGTGGCGGTCGAACAGGCCGCGAACACCGCGAACCCGACGATCAGCGCGAGATCGGTCTCGCCCCAGCGCCACCAGACCAGCGGACCCGCAACGACGGCGAGCGCCAGTCCGATCGCGAGGCCGGCCAGCAGTTCGCGCGCGGCCATGTGCCGCATGCGCACGCCGACCGACAGGCCGCGCACCACGACCGTTTCCGTCTGCGTGCCTACCGCATCAGCCAGGTAGACAATGCCGGGCAGGAAGAACGCCAGCATTACCTGCTGCTGCAATTGCAGCTCGAACCAGCCGACGATGTCGGCGGCGAGCAGGGCGCCGGCGAGTCCAACCAGCAGCCACGGCAGGCGATGCCGGAAGCGGCGTTCGACCGGTTCTTCGCTGCTGCTGCGCGCCGCGGATGTGGCCCGGGTGAAGCCGCCGAGGCGGGTCAGGTCCTCCTCGTGCTCGGCGAGCAGGACCTCCATCAGCCGGTGCGGCGGAATCACACCGGCAAAACGCCCGCCGGCATCGACCACGGTCAGCGCCGCTTCGCCGTGGCGGACCGCATGACGCGCAGCGACCTCCTGATCGGCACCCGGTGCGACGACCGGCGGGTCGCGGTCCATCAGCTCGTCGAGCGTGGCCGTGTCGGGCGCAGCCAGCAGGTCCTCGATGCGGACGATGCCAGCGACCCGCTCACCGTCGCAGACGACTACATGACTGGCGCAGTCCCAGCGTCGCTCCGGCAGGCGCCGGCGCACTGTGGCCGCGTCCTCGGCCGGCGCGAATACCGGCACCCGCAGCGTCGCGTGCTGCATTGCAGTTTCGAAGCGGGCGTCGTTACCCGGTGAGCGTGGCTCCGCTGGCATGGTTGCCCCCTGATCGTGAGCGGACGGCGGGCCCGCCCGGCGTGCTCACTCGAGCAGACGCCGGCTGGCCTGCAGCACCTGCGGCCAGACCGCGGACTCCGGATCGATGAAGACGAAATGCCCGGCCTCCGGGAGCGCCGTGATGCGCAGCTCGGTTCCGCGGTCCCGTGCCTGCGCCGCAAACGGATCGGCCTGCGCCGCGAACATCCTGCCGGCGAAGAACTCGACGGACTGGCCGGCCGCCAGCATCTCGATCGGCGAGGCGACCCGGTATCGTTCCGGTCGTTCCTCCGGACTGCCGCCGAGCAGGTCCGTGATCACCGGTGCGCGGCAGATCATCTGCTGCAGCGGAATCATCGCCGCGAGATCCGCCGGCCCGTCGAGACTCACGGCGCCGGCGAGCGGCAGCGGGGCGGCTGCATACAACTCGCTGTCCGGCGGAATCGCTGCGCGCGCCGCCAGCCACAGTGCCAGATGTGCGCCGGCCGAGTGGCCGATCGCGATGACGCGATTGAGATCGAGCGGATGCTCCCGGGCGAGCGTGCGCAGGAAGTCCGCGGCCCGGGCGACGTCGCGGAATGTTCCCGGCCAGCCGCCGCCCGCGTTGCCGAGCCGCCGGTACTCGATGTTCCAGGTCGCAATGCCGGCCGCAGCGAGCGCCGCCGCCAGCGGGCGCATGTTGTCGTGCGCGATCGCGCGATCGTCCAGCCAATCGAGGTGCGCTACCCAGCAACCGCCATGCACGACGACGGCGACCGGATGCGGACCGGCGCCGGCCGGCAGCCGCAGCTCGCCGAACTGCAGCGGCTCGCTGCCCCAGGCGATCCGCTGCGCGCCGGGCGGCACCGGCGCGTTGGCCAGATCGAGCGGGCCGGGATCCTGGGCGATGGCGCCGGAGGCGAACGAGGCGATGAACAGCAGGATGAAAAGATGCATGGCTGTCGCCATTCAGTCAGGTGTTATGCGGCGTCGAAAGGTCTGATGCGAGCGACGTCCTCATCACCGATGACAGTGTAATGCACCGCATGACACGCGGCTCCGCATGCCGCCCTGGCTTCAACGGTGCCCATTCCTCGCCGGTGGGAGCGAAAACCAGTCAGTCGAGAAGTAAGTAAGTGGACAGAAACTCTATGAAACAGTAGATTTGCAGTCCACCTAAGACCAGTGCTGACTCCGCAAGCATGAACCGAACCAGCCTTACCGAAGTCCTGCGTATCTGGGACCAGCGCGGTCGATGCGTCTTCACCCGCTCCCAGCTTGCCCGGCTGTTCCCGGACGACCGGCCGAAGGCACTTACCGAGGGGCTCCAGCGCCAGGTGAAGGCGGGTCTGCTGGTCCGCGCCTGCCGCGGAGTCTACGTGAATCCGCATGCGCGGTCCTTCGACTCGCGTGTCATCGAGCACATCGCGCGGGCGCTGCGACCGGGCTCCTACAGCTATGTCAGTCTGGAGTCGCTGCTTGCGGAGTGCGGCGCGATCTCGCAGGTGCCGGTCGACCGGTTGACGGTCATGACGACCGGGCGCAAAGGGATCTGTCGCACGCCCTACGGGGTCATCGAATTCACCCATACGAAGCGGCCGGTGGTCGATGTCGTTGCCGGCATGCGTCAGGTTGAAGACCGGCCACTGCGCATCGCCACGAGGGCTGCTGCCTGGCGCGATCTCAGGCGCGTGGGCCGCAACGTCGCGATGGTGGATGCCGCGGCTGTCGGCAATGACTGAGCACGTGGATCTGGCGGCACTGGTCGAGCGGGCGATGAGTGCCGGCGGCCGCGGGCGAATGCGGCCGGTGATTGAAAAGGAGCTGCTGCACTACGACATCCTGTTCGCGCTGGACCAGGCGGCGTTGCTGGATCAGCTCACTTTTCAGGGAGGTACCGCACTCAGGCTCTGCTACGGATCGGCGCGTTTCAGCGAGAACCTGGACCTCGTCTGCGGCCACCGGCCCGACCGGCACGGACTGCAGGCCATGAAGTCCTGCGTCGCCGACTATCTCGAGGCGCGGTACGGACTGGAGGTCAGCGTCACGGAACCGAAAGAGCTGGCGGCGTCGCCGGAGACGCGACGCGTCGGAATTCACCGCTGGCAGATCCGCGTCGTCACCGCGCCGGCCCGGCGCGACCTGCCGAAACAGATGATCAGGATCGAGGTGGCGGAAGTTCCGGCGTACACGCGCTCGCCGCAACAGTTGCGGCGGAATTATGACTGCCTGCCGGACGGATACAGCGACCTGATCATCCTGGTCGAGACGCTCGACGAGATCATGGCGGACAAGCTCGTGTCACTGGTCGACTGCACGGCTCACGTCCGCCACCGCGACATCTGGGATCTGCAGTGGCTGCAGCAGCAGGGAGCGAAGCCCGACCCCGCCCTGATCCGCAACAAGATCCGCGATTACCGCGTGACCGGGTACCGGATGAATGCGGAGCGCCTCGCCGATCGCCTGCCGGACATCATCCACGGACGCGGGTTTGCAAGCGAGATGCGGCGCTTCATTCCGCTCGACGCCCAGCAGCGCACGCTGCTCAAGGACAAGTTCCTGACGTTGCTGGAGCGGGAGACCGCGCGGCTGCTCAGTACGGCGGCCCGAATGGCGAGCTGAGCCCGCCGCCGGCGCGCTCGACCACGGCCGCCGCGAAGGCGCGCGGTGCAGCCGCGTGCATGCGCAGGTACAGCGACGGCTCGACCAGCTCCAGCTCCATCAGCCACCAGTTGCGGCCATCGTTGCTGCGCACGAAGTCGGCGCGCAGGTACAGCGGTGTTTCGCCGAGCGCGGCCAGCGTGGTGGCCGCGGCGGCGCGCAACGAGGACTCCGGCTCGACGGCGCGGATGTCGCCGCCGTGTTCCTCCTGCACACGGAAGTCTCCTGCCTGCGGCAGCTTGACGATCGCATGGCTGTAATGGCCGTCGAACCAGAACAGAGAATACTCGCCTTCGGTCAGGATGGCATCGGCGAAGGGCTGCAGCAGCAGCGGCCGGTCGCTGTAGTAGTCCTCGATTGCCACCGCCTGCCGCCGCAGGCTGGTGCGGTCGAGGCGCCAGGCACCGCTCGCCCCCGCGCCGACCACCGGCTTGATGACAGCCTGGTCAGCACCGAGTTCAGCGAAAAGAGACGCGAGCTCGCCGGGCTGCAGGCGCTCGCGCCACAGGGTCGGCGCGATCGGAACGCCGCGTGCGGCCAGCTCGCGCAGGTAGGTCTTGCGCAGGTTCCAGCGCACCAGCGGCAGTCGGTTCTCGAGCAGCGTGCCGCTGGCGTCGATTTCGGCGAGCGCGGCGAGAAACTGTTCCGGCCGGTCATAGTAGTCCCAGGTCGAGCGGATCACGACGATCGCGTAATCCTGCCAGCGCACGCCGGGCCGGTCCCAGGGCACCACGTCGACCGCCCAACCGAGTTCCGCGAGCGGCGCGATCGCGAGATCGTCGTCGATCACGTAGCCGGTCGGATCGTTGAGCGTCAGGAAGGCGCAGCGGCGCCCGTTGGACCGAGTGCTCCCGCCCACGGAATTACGCGTCGCCGGTCCGCGTCAACGTTCCGCGCCCTTCACGTAGCGGTCGAGGAACGCCAGCATCCGGCCGTAGCCCTCGATCTGGTTCGGGATCTTGGAAAAGCCGTGGCCCTCGTCCGGGAACACCACGTATTCGACCGGTACGCCGTTCCTGCGCACGGCGGCGACGATCTCGTCCGATTCGACCTGCAGCACGCGCGGGTCGTTGGCGCCCTGCAGTACCAGCAGCGGCCGCCGGATCCGGTCGGCGTGGAACAACGGCGAGATCGCATGCAGCAGCTCGCGCTGCTGCACCGGATCGCCGATCTCCTGGTACAGCGCCTGGCGCTGCGCCTCCCACCAGGCCGGGATGCTCTCGAGCGTACGGATCCAGTTGGTCACGCCGAAGATGTTCACGCCGGCGGTGAACTCCTCGGGCTCGAAGGCGAGTGCCGCGGCGACCATGTAACCACCGTAACTGCCGCCGACGATCGCGATGCGCTCGGGGTCGACGTAATCCTGTCCGGCCAGCCAGCGCTGCGCGTCGATGCAGTCCCACAACGGCTCGCGGCCATGCTTCTGGTCGTCGGCCGTGAAGAAGGTCCGGCCGTAGCCGGAGCTGCCGCGGTTGTTGATGCCGAGCACGACGTAGCCGTGATTGGCGAGGTACTGCAGCACCGCGCTGTAGCCCTGGCGCGTCTGGCCGCCCGGGCCGCCATGCACCCAGACGATGGCCGGCGCCCGCCGCGCGGCGCTCGCCTGCTGCGGCCGGAACAGCACGTTGGGGATGGCCAGGCCGTCGCGGGCCGCGAAGCGGACGATCGTCGAGTCGACCAGATCGGCCGGATCGATCTCGGGGTTCAGCGTGTCGGTGAGGCGGACGGCCGCTGTGTCACCGATCGTGAACGCGTACAGGTTGCGCGGTGAGCGGTCGCCGGACAGGTACAGCGCGATGCGCCGCTCGCTGCGCGAGATGCTGACCGCGGTGATGTCGCCCGGCGGCAGCGCCGGAAGCTGCAGCGGCCGGCCGGTCGCGGTCTCGACGATGGACAGCACGGTGCGGGCATCTTCGTTGATCGCCGTGACGGTGTAGCGGCCGTTGTGCGACAGCTCCGTGGACATGACGTCCCACGGATAGGCGGCGACTTCTTCGTGGCGGCCGCTGGCAATCCCGTAGCGGCGCACGCGGCTGAACTCGCCGCCGGCATCGGTCAGGTAGTACAGCCACTCGCCGGCGACGTCGAAGTACTGCGGATCCCAGTTGCCCGGGGCGTCGGAAATCGTCACCTGCCGCCCGGTCTGCAGCTCGAGCAGCAGCAACTCGTTCTCGGACGAGGTCCGCGGTCGGGTCAGCGCGAGGTAACGCCCGTCGCGCGACAGCGGGCCCGGATAGACGTTCAGCCGGTTCTCGAACACGATGCTGCGCGCATAGCTCCTGGCGTCGTAGCGGTAGACATCGAAAGCCCGCGCGTCGCGCTCGTTGGTGAGCACGTAGAACGCGCTGCCGTCCGGCGTGAAGTCCACGAACATGGCCTTGAGCTTCTCGCCCGGTGTCAGGTCACGCTCCGCGCCGTCGAGCTCGCGCAGGTACAGGTGATTGAGCTCGTTACCGCCGGCATCGCGCGTGTACAGCAGGCGGTCGTCCTGCGGGAAGTACGCGACCGCGTAGGTCGACTCCGGCGACTCGGTGATGGCGGTGGCTGACCCGCCCGCCGTCGGTACGGACATCACGTTCGGCACACCGGAGGCGTTCGAGTGGAACAGGATGCGGCTCTCATCGGCCGAAAACGACGCGCCGCCGACGCTGACCGTGCGGACGAACTGCTCGATCGTGTACTGCCGCACCGGCCGGTCGGCGGCCCAGGCCGGCACGACGACCAGCAACAATGCGGCCGCCGCGAGCGGGCGGCGCAGGCACAGGACGCGCATGAGGAATCCCCACAAGCTGGTTCTGCGGGGCATTGTCGGCGCCCGCCGGCGGCGGGGCAAGGTGGCAGCGGCCGTGTGGCAGCGGCCGTGTCTGGCTCGCGGTGTTGCGGTCAGCACCTGCGGGCGATAGTATTACGCAGTAATACTGCGAGTACCATGGACAGTACATCGGTCACCAGCAAGGGCCAGGTCACCATCCCGAAAGAAGTGCGGCGACAACTGGGCATCCGGCAAGGCAGCCGCATCGAGTTTTCGGTAGTTGGTGATCACGCCGAACTGAGAGTCCGGGGCACGGCGACCCAGGCAACCGCCAGCGGTTTCGGCATGCTCAGAAGCCGGCGGACCGCGGTGCCGGCGGACCTCGATCCGGCGCTGCTGATCCGGCGATGATCGGTCTGGACACCAACGTGCTGGCCCGTTACTACGTGGCGGACCGGGGCGATCCCGAGGCCGAGCGGCAGCGAGCTGCCGCCTGCCGCCTGATCGAGTCCGGGCAGCCGCTGATGGTCTGCAAGACGGTGCTCCTCGAATTTGAGTGGGTGCTGCGCGGTTACTATGAGTTCGAGCCGGTTGAGGTGCTGACGGTTCTGCGCCACCTGCTGACTCTGCCGCAGGTGACCATCGAGGATCGCGATACGGTCGAGCAGGCTCTGCGCCATAGCGAAGCGGGCCTCGACGTGGCTGACGCGCTGCACTACGCGAGCTATCGGAATTGCCGCGGGCTGGCGACATTCGATGATCGCCGTTTCGCCCGGCGCGCACGGAGACTGGGGCTGACGCCGGCCGTTGTCCTGCCAGGCTGAATTGCATCCGGTCCCGGTCCCGCTATAGTGCTTCCTTTGCACTGCAACAATCAGGCGGTTCCGGGCAATGATGAAGGTGGGACTGATCGGCTGGCGCGGCATGGTCGGCTCCGTGCTGGTGGAGCGCATGCGGGCGGAGGACGACTTCGCCCTGTTCGAGCCGGTGTTCTTCTCCACGTCGCAGGCTGGTGCCGTGGCCCCGGAGGTCGGGCGCCCCTGTCCGCCGGTCGGCGATGCCCATGACCTGCGCTCGCTCACCGCCTGCGACACGCTGGTTTCCTGCCAGGGCGGCGACTACACGCAGGCGATGCATCCGCGCCTGCGCGCGGCCGGCTGGCGCGGCCATTGGATCGACGCGGCCTCGACGCTGCGCATGCAGGACGATGCAGTGATCATCCTCGATCCGGTCAATCGCCCGGCCATCGAGGCCGGAATCGCGGGCGGCCGGCGCGACTGGATCGGCGGCAACTGCACCGTCAGCCTGATGCTGATGGCCTTCGGCGCGCTGTTCCGTGCCGGGCTCGTCGAGTGGCTGACCTCGATGACCTATCAGGCGGCCTCCGGCGCCGGGGCCCAGCATATGCGCGAGCTGCTCGCGCAGATGGGCCGGCTGCACGGCGCCGCCGCCGCACTGCTGGCCAACCCGGCCAGCGCCATCCTCGACATCGATCGCGTGGCCGCGGCCGCATTCACGGATCCGGCACTGCCGGTCGCGCAGTTCGGGCAGCCGCTCGCCGGCAGCCTGCTGCCGTGGATCGATCGCGACCTCGGCAACGGCCAGAGCCGCGAAGAGTTCAAGGCCGGCGCCGAGGGCAACAAGATCCTCGGCACCGGCGCGGAGCCGATCCCGATCGACGGGCTGTGCGTACGCATCGGCGCGATGCGCTGCCACAGCCAGGCCGTGACGATGAAGCTCACGCGCGCGGTGCCGCTGGCCGGGATCGAGACGCTGCTGGAACAATCCCACCCGTGGCTGCGACTGGTGCCGAACGAGCGCGAGGCGAGCCTGGCGCGACTGACGCCGGCGGCGGTGACCGGCCGCCTCGATATCGCCGTCGGGCGCATCCGCCAGCTCGCGATGGGGCCGGAGTACCTGACCGCGTTCACGGTCGGCGACCAGTTGCTGTGGGGGGCGGCGGAGCCGCTGCGCCGGATGCTGCGGTTGCTGCTGGACGCCCGCTGAGCCGCGCCGCATGAACCCGCCGGCGGGTGTTTCGCGTCGGCCTGCCGGGCTGCGTGCGCACCCGGGTTTCATGCGGTTCCTGATCGCCCGCTTCATCGTGTCGATGGCGGCGCAGATGCAGACCGTCGCCGTCGGCTGGCAGGTCTACGAGATCACCCGCGACCCGCTCGATCTCGGCCTGATCGGTCTGTCGCAGTTCCTCCCGTTCGTGCTGCTGGTGCTGCCGGCCGGACAGGTTGCCGACCGCTACAACCGCGCCCGGATCATCGGTCTCTGCTACAGCCTCGGGCTGGTGTGCGCGGCGCTGCTGCTCGCCTTGACGCTGTCCGGCAGTACCCGCACCTGGCCGGTGTTCGCCGTGATGGTGCTGTTCGGCACGGCGCGCGCGTTCTCGATGCCGTCCGGGCAGGCGCTGTTGCCGAACCTGGTTCCACCGGAGCTCTTCAGCCGCGCTGTGGCGGTCAACTCGAGTACCTGGCAGATCTCGACGGTTGCCGGCCCAGCGCTCGGCGGGCTGATCTACCTGCTCGGCCCGCAGGCCGTCTATGGTTCGGTCGCCGTGCTGACCGTGGCCGGCGTGCTGCTGCTGCGCGGCGTGCGCGCACCGGCGCCGGTGGCGCAACAGGAGCCCGACAACTGGCACACGCTGCTCGAAGGTCTGCGCTTCGTGTTCCGCCAGCGGCTGGTGTTGGCTGCCATCTCGCTGGACCTGTTCGCGGTGCTGTTCGGCGGCGCGACGGCCCTGTTGCCGGCCTATGCGAGCGATGTGCTCGCCGTCGGGCCGGATGGCCTCGGCTGGCTGCGCGCCGCACCCGGCATCGGGGCCGCCCTCGTCGCGCTGACGCTTGCGTGGCGGCCGATCACGCGCCGGGTCGGGCCGGCCATGCTGGCCGGCGTCGCGCTGTTCGGGCTCGGTACCGTGGTCTTTGGTCTCTCGGAGAGCATGTGGTTGTCTCTGCTGGCGCTCACCGTGCTCGGCGGGGCCGACATGGTCAGCGTCTACATCCGGCACGTTCTCGTACAGCTCGAGACACCGGATTCGATCCGGGGCCGCGTCAGTGCGGTCAGTGCCGTGTTCATCGGTGCTTCGAACGAACTCGGCGAGTTCGAGTCGGGCGTCACTGCGGCGTGGTGGGGCCTGAAACCGGCGGTCGTGGTCGGCGGCTGCGTGAGTGTCGCGATCGCGGGGCTATGGCTGCGCTGGTTTCCGCAACTGCGACGGATGGACCGCTTTCCGAAGCCGCGGCTCGACATTCCAGCGGAACACCGGCGCTAGCAGCCGGTCGGACTCCCGGCATCCGGATCCCGCCGGCGCGGCCCGGGCGTATACTGCCAATGTCCCGCGCACGCCAAGGAGAGGCCCATGTCGTGCAGCTTCCGCTGGTCTACCGTGTTCGCCGCCGCGCTGCTGCTGTCCGCCTGCATGACCGCGAAGCTGGACGAGAACCGCCGGGCGGACACGGCGATTGCGGCCGGCGAGGCGGTCGTGCTGCTGGCCAAGCCGCAGGTCGAGGGCATCACCACCGAGGACGAGTTCATCGACTGCGTCGGCGACCGCATGGCCGCCCGCGCCGGGATCCCGGTGCGGCCGAACGATGCGTTCGTCGATTCGCTGTTCCCGTGGCTGGAGCCGGCGACCGCGCCGCAGCGGCCGGAGGGTATGAGCCGGTTGCTGGCCCGCGATGCCGTGGCCCAGCGCGTCGCCGACAGCGGTGTCCGCTACATCGTCTGGATCGACGGTGCGACCCGCAAGACGGATGGCGGCGGGAGCATCGCCTGCGCCGTCGGCCCGACCGGTGGCGGCTGCCTCGGCTTCGGCTGGTGGGAGAAGGAATCGGACTACGAGGCGGTCGTCTGGGACATCAACACCAACAGAACGGCGGGCTCGGTGTCGACGAACGTCACCGGAACCTCGGCCATGCTGGGCGTGCTGGTGCCATTGCCCTTCGTCGCCCGGGTGCAGGGCGCCGCCTGCGATCGGCTGGCCAGCCAGTTGACCGCATTCCTGCGGGGCGAGGATCCGTCGGTCGTTCCAGGCGAGCGCTGAAGCGGTCCGGACCGGGCAGTGGGCCGGTGAACCAAAGGCGGGACGGCCCCTCCAAGGGGCATCGGTACTGGGGCAACCGCTCCGGGGCGTAGCGGTTCACGGACCTGGGAGCAGGCATGGCGGGATCGATTCCGGTGCTGCGCGGGCTGCTGCTGGCGTTGCTGATCGCCTCGCTGGCGGGGTGCCTGACCCAGACCTCCAACAGCCGTTCCGGCGGAGGCTCCTCCGGTGGCAGCGGTGCGCCGTCCGGAGGTTCGAGCGGCGGCGGTTCCGGAGGCGGCGGTTCGCCCGGTGGGGGCCAGCCGCTGCCCGGCGAATCATCGGGAGGTGGCTCCGCTTCCAGCTTTCCCACGAGTGGCGGGAGCCCGGGTGGGACCGCGACATTGCCGATGCCGGGCGAGGCAGGCAGTGCGGGCCAGGGGCCGGAATCGGGCACGGAGGCGAGTACCGGCAGCGCGGACACCGCGGAGGACGGGACGGAAACGGACTCCGAGGCCGGAGCGCAGCCGGGTGAGGACCGCCGCGCCGCGATCGACCGCCGCCTCGACGAAACTTTCGGCACCTTCGATGCTGCGATCCGCACAGCCCACGAGGCGGTCGCGAAGGAGCGCGCCGAACGGGCGGCGGAAGGCGCGGCCGGCGGTTCGACGGCCGAAGGCGATGATTCGGAGACAGGCGCGACGGCGGAGGAGCAGCGCAGTGGCGGTCTCGAATCGGTCGACGCCGGCGCCGGGGCGGGTGAAGCGGGCCAGACGGTCGCGGGACAGGGTGACGGCACCGGCGCTGCGGGGGGTGGCGGCGCCGGCCCGGACCGCGTCCCCGAGGACATTCCGGACGGCCAGGACGACGACATCGTCGCTCGCCAGATCCGTGAGGCCGCGATGAAGGAGACGGATCCGGAGTTGCGCGCGGCGCTCTGGGAAGAATATCGGCGTTACAAGCGCGGGAGCTGACGCGGACCGCGGCAGGCAGAGCACATGATCCACCATCGCTGCTGGCGCTGGATTCTTCCGGCGATCGTACTCGTCTCGTCCGGTTGCGTCGTGCACGAAACCCGGCCGTTGCCGCAACTGCAGGCGACCCAGGCGACGGCCAGCATCGCGCCGGAACAGCTTCTCGACCTCGGCCTGCACGTGTTCCATCCGGGCGTTGCGCCGGAAATCGTCGAGAATCCGGAACTCGGCGAGCAGCAGCGCATCTTCGTGGAGATCCGGCGCGCCGAGGCGCGCTATCTGCCGACGCATCTGCGCGGGGTGCTGGAGGGCACCGGCCACTGGGGAGCGACGCGGGTCGTGCCGGCGTCGGTCCAATCCTTCGACGTCACCGTGGACGGGCGCATCCTCGAGTCGACCGGCACTGCGCTGCGCATCGCGGTGACCGCAGTGGACGCGACCGGTCGGGTGTGGCTCGACGGCCAGGAATTCCAGGGGCTGGCGGATACCCGCGCGTATCGGCCGGACCGTGTGTCCGTGCGCGACCCGTTCGAGAACGTCTACGTCGCGGTCGCGGAGGCCCTGCTCGCCGCGCGCAACCGGCTGACGCCGGCCGAGATTGCGGAAGTCCGGCGGGTTGCGGAACTGCGCTTCGCGGCCGATTTCGCGCCGGTGGCCTTCAGCCAGTACCTGGCGCGCGAACCGAAGACCGGCCGGTATCACGCCACCCGCCTGCCGGCGGCGGACGATCCGCTGCTGCGCCGGATCGGGCAGATCCGCGAGCGCGACTACGGCATGGTGGATGCGGTGAGCGAGCACTACGCGTCGTTCAGCGAACAGATCGCCGCGCCGTATCTCGACTGGCGCCGCTACACCTACGATGAAATCGTGGCGGAGGAGAAGCTCAAGGCGCAGGCGCGCAACCGCATCGGGCTCGGCGCCGCGGCGGTGCTCGGTGCGATCCTGATTCCGGATAGCTGCAGCAGCGATACCTGTGCACGGGCGACCGATGCGGCGCGCTACGGCGCCGCCGCCGGCGGTGTCGCGGCCGTGGTCAGCGGGCTGCGCAAGCGCGGTGAAGCGAAGATCCACACCGAATCGATCAGGGAGATCTCCAGCGGCTTCGATGCCGCGGCGGCGCCGCTGGTCATCGACGTCGAGGGTCGTACGCTGCGGCTGACCGGCACCGCCGAGGAGCAGTACGCGGAATGGCGCCGCCTGCTGCACGAGCTGTACCGCGAGGAGACCGGCCTGGTGCCGTCCGCACCGGCCTCTGGCGGTGAAGCGCAGGCGGCGGTGCCCGGAACGGGCTGACACACCGTATGACTGAGCTCAGGCCCGGGCTCGAACTCGGCGCCCGATTCGTATTGTTGCGTCGGCTCGGCCGCGGCGGAACCGCCGAGGTGTGGCTGGCCGAGGACCGCGCGCGTAGCGGCCCGGTTGCGCTCAAGGTGCTGGACCGGGCCGCCGAACCGCTGCCCGGACTGACCCGAATGCTCGCCAGCCAGGCGGCGCTGCCAGCCGCTGGTTTCGTCGCGCTGCACGAGTTCGTGCGCGTGGATGGGCACGCGCTGTTGGTGATGGACTGGATGGAAGGCGGCGATCTCGGCCAGTTCCGCGGCCGCCCGTTCGAGAGCTGGGCCGGCCCGCTCGAGGATCTCGTCGCTGCGCTCGCTGCACTGCATGCCGCCGGCCTGGTGCATCGCGATCTCAAGTGCAGCAACGTGCTGCTGGACGACGCCGGGCGGGCGCGGCTCAGCGACTTTGGTCTGCTGGCGGCGGTCGGTGAGCCGGGCAGCGGGGGCGGTTCGCCGTACAGCGCGAGTCCGCAGCAACTGCGCGCCGAGCCGGCCGCGCCCGCCGACGATCTGTATGCACTCGGCGCACTGCTGTACGAGCTGATCGCCGGACATCCGCCGTACTACCCGGAAGTCACGCATGAGCGCGTGCTGTACGAGCCGGTTCCGCCGTTGCTGCCGCTCGCAGCGGTACCGGTCCGCGTGCGCGAGCTGGCGCTGCGGCTGCTGGCCAAGTCCGCGGCCGTGCGACCGGCGCTCACCGAGGTGCGTGCCGCGCTCGTTGCGGCGCGGGTCGAAGAACCGGCGGCGGAACCGGCGCCGGTCGCGGCGATCGGTGCGCCAGTCCGGGCCCGCGCGACAGCGCGAACGTGGCTGTGGCTGGGCGGCGGCGTGCTGGCGGTGGCGGCACTGGCCGTCGTGTTCGTCGCGCTACCGCGCTGGACGGCGGAGCGCAACGCCGGTCTGACCGAACAGGCGCTGGCCGCGGCCGTGGCGCAGGAAGCCCGGCTGCGGCAGCGCGAGCAACAGGCGCAGCAGCAGGCTGCCGCGCGGACTGCGGCCAGCGCCGCGCGCAACCGCTACGCCAGCGCACTCGCCGCACTCGATGCGCGCCAGGCGGCACGCTGGGCCGTGACCGCGCTGGCCGCGGCGCGCGCACAGGGCGAAGCGGCCGCCAGCCAGTTCGATCTTGGCGATTTCGAGCAGGCTGCGGCTGCGTGGCAGGAGGCCGGCGCGCTGCTCGACCGGACCAGCGCTGATGCGCCGGCAGTGGTGCAACGCCTGCTGGCGCAGGCGACGACGTCGCTCGAGGCGTCACGCACGCGAGAGGCGCGCGAGACGCTCGAGCTCGTACTCGCGATCGACCCGCAGAATGCCGCGGCCAGGGCCGGTCGCGAGCGGGCCGGCCGGCTCGAAGCGGCACTGGTGCTCGCCGATGCGGCCGCCGCTGACGAGCGCGCCGGGCGGCTCGAGGCGGCGGAGCAGGGCTACCGGCGGGCGCTGGCCGAGGAACCGGGGGTACCGGACGCGCGGGAAGGGCTCGCGCGGATCGCCGCCCGGCGCAGCGGCGACACGTACGCGGCCGCGATGGCGCGCGGCCTGGCCGAACGGAGTGCGGG
>VGVB01000002.1 GCA_016882265.1 Gammaproteobacteria bacterium | reverse complement strand
GAAGTTGGGCAATGACCGAGTTGGCCGCGAAAACCGCGGAGGAGCGGCGCGCAACTGTGCCGCTGCGCGCGCCCAGTCCCAATTCCTTGTCGCAGACCGCTGTCATGGCCAGTTTTTCAGAGGTTCCTTAGCAGTCCGGAGGGATCCCTGACCATCCTCGACGACGTCGACCTGGCCGTGTGCGCCGGCGAGTCGGTGGCGGTGGTCGGGGCCTCCGGCGCGGGCAAGTCCACGCTGCTCGCGCTGCTCGCCGGCCTCGATGAACCGAGCGCCGGATCCGTGTGGCTGAACGGCGTCGAGCTGTCGGCGCTCGATGAGGACGGACGGGCTGCCGCGCGCGCCCGCTCGGTCGGCTTCGTGTTCCAGGCCTTCCACCTGGTGCCGTCGCTGACCGCGCTCGAGAACGTCATGCTGCCGCTCGAGCTGGCCGGGCGGCGCGATGCGCGCCCGGCGGCGCGCGCCGCGCTGGGTCAGGTCGGGCTCGACGGCCGGCTCGGGCACTACCCGCGCCAGCTCTCGGGCGGCGAGCAGCAACGGGTCGCAATCGCCCGCGCGTTCGTGACCCGGCCGGCGGTGCTGTTCGCCGACGAACCGACCGGTAACCTCGATACGGTCACCGGCGCGCGTGTCGGTGGCCTGCTGTTCGAGCTCAACGCGGCCCACGGGACGACGCTGGTGCTGGTCACGCACGACCGCGATCTCGCGGCGCGCTGCGACCGCTTGATCCGCATGGACGCCGGGCGGCTGGTGCCGTGATGCGGGCGCTGCGCTTCGCCTTGCTGGCGCTCGCGCGCGACTGGCGCTCCGGCGAGCTGGCGGTGCTGGTCGCGGCGCTGGTCGTCGCGGTCACCGCGCTGACCGGCGTCGGTTTCTTCACCGACCGCGTCGGCCAGGCGGTGGAGCAGCGCGCGGCCGAGGTGCTCGCCGCAGACCTGCGCCTGCAGGCCCCGGATCCGCCGGCAGCGGCCTACGAATCGCTGGCCGCGGCGCGCGGCGTGGCGGTGGCGCGGACGGTGTCGTTCCCGAGTGTCGTGTTCTTCGGCGACGATTCGGCGCTGGCCGCCGTGCGGGCCGTCGGCCGGGGCTATCCGCTGCGTGGCCGGCTGCGCATCGCGGATGCGCCGTTTGCGCCGGCGCGCACGACTGCCGCGTTGCCAGCGCCGGGCGAGGTGTGGCTGGACTCGCGCCTGCTGGCAAGCCTGGGCGCGGTGGTCGGCGACCGCGTCAGCATCGGGGCCCGCGAGTTCCGCATCGCGCAGGTGCTCGACTACCGCCCCGACCAGGGCTCGGCCTTCGTCGATCTGGCGCCGTCACTGCTGCTGAACCTCAGCGACCTGCCCGCTACTGAACTGCTGGGCCCCGGCAGCCGCGCGACCCACGCGCTGCTGTTCGCGGCGCCACCGGCGCGGATCGGCACGTTCAAGGCCCTGCTCGCCGGGCGCAAAGCCCCCGGCGAGCGGCTGGTCGACATCGCCGAGGCCAGTCCGCAGATCCGCGCCTCGACGGAGCGGGCGGGGCGATTCCTGCACCTCGCCGCGCTCAGCACCGTGCTGCTCGCGGCCGTGGCGGTGGCAATGGCGGCGCGCCGTTACACGCGGCGCCACCTCGACAATGTCGCGCTGATGAAATGCATGGGTGCGCCGCAGGCGCTGGTGTTGCGCATGACGGTGCTCGAACTCGGCTTGCTGGCGCTGCTCGCCGCCGTGGCCGGCGGCGCACTCGGCTGGCTGGCGCAGCAGCTTCTGGCGTGGCTGCTGGGCGGGCTGGTGCGCGCCGACCTGCCACCGCCGACCGCGGCTCCGGCGCTGCTCGGCCTGCTGACGGCGCTGGCGATGCTCATCGGTTTCGCGCTGCCGCCGCTGCTGCAGTTGCGGCGCGTGCCGCCGGCGCGCGTGCTGCGCCGCAACCTCGAGCCGCCGCCGCTGCGCTAT
Source organism: Gammaproteobacteria bacterium (assembly GCA_016882265.1). GTDB lineage: Bacteria > Pseudomonadota > Gammaproteobacteria > Steroidobacterales > Steroidobacteraceae > SCUD01. Next base: position 146,990 of record VGVB01000002.1, on the reverse strand, counting down.
GCGCTGTCGTGGGGACTGGCGCTGGCGGCGGTGCTGGCCGTGCTGTTCTGGCTGGTGCACGACGTACGGCTGGTCGGCTTCATCGCGCTGGGCGTCGCCATCGCCATCGCCGTGCTGTACGCCGCGGGCTGGCTGCTGGTGCGGGCCGCGGGCCGGCTGCGCGGCGCGGTCGGCGTCGCCTGGCGCTACGGGCTCGCCAATCTGGCGCGGCGCGGGCGCGAGAGCGTCGCGCAGGTCGTGGCCTTCGGGCTCGGGCTGACGGTGCTGCTGCTGCTCGCGGTCGTGCGCGACGACCTGCTCGAGAGCTGGCGCGGCAGCCTGCCGGCGGACGTGCCGAACTTCTTCCTGATCAACATCCGCGAGGACGAGGCCGGCGCGCTGGCCGATTTCCTCGCCGCGCGCCGCCTGCCGCGGCCCGAGCTGTTCCCGATGATCCGCGCGCGGCTGACCGCGATCAACGGCCGCCCGGTCGCGGAGCTGGAGCTGCACGGCGAGCGGGCGCGCGGTTTTGCCGAGCGCGAGCAGAATCTGTCGTGGGCGGCCGAGCCGCAGGTGGACAACCGCATCGTCGCCGGGCGCTGGTGGAGCGCGGACGAACACGGCCGGCCGTTCGTCTCGGTGTCCACCGATTATCAGGAGGCGCTTGGCCTCGCGCTCGGTGACCGGCTCGGTTTCGACGTCGCGGGCGAGCCGCTCGAGGTCACGATCACCAGCTTCCGCGAGGTGCAGTGGGATGGCTTTCGCCCGAACTTCTTCCTCGTCTTTCCGCCGGGCACGCTCGAGGGCCTGGTCGGCACCTGGCTCACCAGCGTCCGCCTCTCACCCGGCGAGCGACCGTTGCTGGTCGAGCTGGTGCGGCGCTTCCCGTCGGTATCGATCTTCGACCTCGATGCGATCCTGCAGCAGGTCCGCGAGGTGATGGATCGGGCCGCACTCGCCGTGCAGTACGTGTTCCTGTTCACGCTGGTGGCCGGCATCACCGTGCTGCTGGCGGCGATCCAGTCGACGCGCGACGAGCGCCGCTACGAGAGCGCGATGCTGCGCACGCTCGGCGCGAGCCGGCGCGTCGTGCTCGCGGGCGTGGCCGCGGAGTTCACCGCACTCGGCCTGCTGGCCGGCGTGCTCGCCGCGCTGGCCGCCACCCTCGGCGGCTGGCTGCTGGCCGCGCAGGTGTTCGAGCTCGAGTACCGGCCGAATCCACTGCTGTGGGCCTACGGCCTGCTCGCGGGCGCACTGCTGGTCGGCGGCGCCGGCACCCTCGCCGCGCGCAGCGTCGTCACGCACCCGCCGGCGAGCACGCTGCGGGAGGCGTGAGGTGTCCGGCAGTGGCACTGAGCACGGCGGGGTCGGCGCTCAGTGTTTCACCATGCCGGTGCGACCGGCGCAGATTGCGCACCGCAGCGGTGCATTCTGAACGCACAGCCTGGGCCTGCCGCAGGCGCCAGGCGGCGCGGCGGTACAGCGTGGATTCCTTCGGCACGCTGACGGCCTATACTGTCCCGCGCCTGCGGAGGGACCAACCATGCCAACGACCATCAACGCCGGTGATACTGCCTGGCTCATCACCGCGACCGCGCTGGTGCTGTTCATGACACTGCCGGGACTGGCGCTGTTCTACGCCGGACTCGTGCGGGCGAAGAACGTGCTGTCGATCCTGATCCAGTGCTTCGCGATCGCCTGCGTCGTATCGCTGGTGTGGTGGGCGGTCGGCTATTCGCTCGCGTTCGGTGATGGCGGCGCGCTGCAGGGCCTGATCGGCGGGCTGGACAAGGCGTTCCTCGGCGGCGTCGGCCGCGAGGCGGCCGTCGGCAGCGTGCCCGAGAGTGTCTTCTGCATGTTCCAGATGACCTTCGCGATCATCACGCCGGCGCTGGTGATCGGCGGCTTCGCCGAGCGCGTGCGATTCAGCGCGGTGCTGTGGTTCTCGGTGCTGTGGCTGCTGCTGGTCTATGTGCCGATCGCGCACTGGGTCTGGGGCGGCGGCTGGCTGGCCGCGCGCGGGGCACTCGATTTCGCCGGCGGTATCGTCGTGCACACGAATGCCGGCACCGCGGCGATCGTCTGCGCGCTGGTCATCGGCCAGCGCCGCGGTTTCCCGACGGTCGCGATGCCGCCGCACAGCCTGCCGTTCACTGTCTGCGGCGCCGGCATGCTGTGGGTCGGCTGGTTCGGCTTCAACGCGGGCAGCGCGCTCGCTGCGAACGCGGGCGCCGGCATGGCCCTGCTGACCACACATCTCGGCGCCTCGGCCGGCGTGCTGATGTGGATGCTGATCGAGTGGGCGCGCTACGGCAAACCCAGCCTGCTCGGTGTGGTCACCGGCATGGTCGCGGGACTCGGCACGATCACGCCGGCCTCGGGCTTCGTCGGCCCCGGTGGCGCGGTGCTGATCGGACTGGTGGCCGGCGGCGTCTGCTATTTCGCCACGCAGTACCTGAAGCGCGTGCTGCAGGTGGACGATTCGCTGGACGTGTCGCCGGTGCACGGCGTCGGCGGCGTCCTTGGCACCGTGCTGACCGGCGTGCTGGCCGCCGCCGCTTTCGGCGGCGTCGGCCTTGCCGAAGGGCGGACCATGGGCGCGCAGGTCGGGACTCAGGTGCTGGGCGTGCTGGCCACGATCGTCTGGTGCGGCGCCGCGACCTGGCTGATCCTGCAATTGCTGGCGCGCACCGTCGGCCTGCGCGTGAGCGGCGAACAGGAGACCGAGGGCCTCGACCTCGCCGCGCACGGCGAGCGGGGTTACAGCCAGTAGGGCGGATTCAGCCGCGGCCCGGGCCGCGCGGCGGCGCCGGTGGTCATTGTCAGTCGCGATCAGCCCGAGGCGCTGCTGGTGCATCTGGATGACGCAGGGCTGCTGGCTGAATCGGGGATCCGGCTCAGTCTGGCCACGGCCCTGTATCGCGAGGAAAGCCTGTCGCCAGGCCAGGCGGCCCGGTTTGCCGATGTGCCGCTGGCCGAATTCATGCAACACGTTTCCCGTGCAGGAATCCCGGTGATCCGGGGACGTGCCGGGGCCCTCGCTGAAGATTCCAGGGCGGCGACGGCATGGCGCGGCGCATCGTCGCAGCGGACGCGAGCCCGCTGATCGGGTTGGCTGCGGCGGGCGGTTTTGGCCTGCTGCGCCGCCTGTTTGGAACGGTCCTTGTGATCGTGGCTGTGCGTGACGAGGTTCTGGCCGGAGGCCGCCTCAGCCGCCCGCAGTCATGCAGAACGCGTTCAGTTTGTTGCCGTCCAGGTCGCGGAAGTACGCGGCGTAGAAGCCCTTGCCGCGCGGGCCGGCGGGACCTTCATCCGTGCCGCCGAGCGCCAGCGCCTTCGCATACAGCGCATCGACCAGCGCCGGACTGTCGACGACCAGGGCAATCATCGTCCCGTTGCCGGCGGTCGCGGGCTTGCGGTCGAAGGGCTGCATGACGCCGAGGCCCGGCCGGTCCGGGGCGACCGTCCAGGCGACGCCGCGGTCGTGTTCCATCCAGCGCTTCGCGCCGATCAGAGCCAGCAGTTCGTCGTAGAAGCGCGCGGCGCGCGCCACGTCGTTCGTGCCGAGGGTGACGTAGCCGATCATCGGTGGACTCCTGTCGTCGGGGTGGGGCAGTGACTGATTATGTCGCTGGACTGCCGGCCGCGGCGCCCGGTTGTCCACTGGCGTAGTTGCCGCGCAGCCGGCCGATGAAATCGCGCTTGCCGATGGCGACGCCCTGCCAGCGCAGGATGTCGTAGGCCGTGGTCGCGTGGAAGAAGAAGTTGGGCTGCGTGAACGACAGCAGGAAGTTCTCGGCGGTGAAGTCGACACGCAGGTCGCGGAACTCGAAGCGCATGTCCCGTCCGATGAAGCCGTCGACTTCCTCGGCTGCGATGGCGCGCAGCCCGGTGAGTGCGCCGGTTACCCGCGCCCGCAGACCCGGGAAGTCCTCCGGCGGTGGCTCGAGGTCCGGACTGAACAGGCCGCGGCGCACGCCCTCGATCGCACCGAGCGAGTGCACCGCCGTGGACTTTACCTGGTAGGCGAAATCGAACATGTCGGGCGCGAGCCGTGCCCGGATCAGGTCCGCCGGTGCGATGCCCTTTGCGGCACAGTGCGCCGCCCCCTTGTCCAGCAGGGCGGCGACGGCCTCCAGAATCTGGCAGAACGTTGGAATCGTTGCGGCATACAGGGAAAAGCTCATACAAGTCCTCCGCGATCCCGGTGCGTTGCAGGCGGCGATGCCGCCCGCCACGCATGTTACCGGAACGGGCTGTGCTAGCATCACCCGCGGTCAGGGCCAGGTCTGTCCTGGCTGAGGGGGGGCCATGTACAGCGATCGCGATCGCCGTTCCGTGGCGCGCCCGGGCGCGCGTTGGCTCGTGCTCGTGACCGCACTGGGCGTTTGCCAGAGTGCCGCGGCCCAGACCAGCAGCGTGCCGGCGAATGATGCCTTCGCCGGGGCACAGCTCATCAACGCGACCGCCGGCCTGGTCACCGGTACGACCGCCGGTGCGACGGTGCAGACGGGCGAGCCGCCGCTCGCGCCGACGCTGCAGAACTCGATCTGGTACCGCTTCACGGAAGCGACCGGCCGGGCGGTCGTGTTCGACATCTCGGCGTCGCGGCCGGCGCTCGGCTCTTCCCAATACGCGCTCGGGACCGCTTACGCCGACGTCTATTACGGTTCGGACCTCGCTGCGCTGACCAGGGTCGGCTCGATCGGTAACGTCATGTATGTCAACGCGAACCGCCAGAGTATCGAGGTGAACGCGCCGGCACGCTCGAGTTACTACATCCGGGTCGCCGCCGATACCTACGGCCCGTCCCGGGACATCGTCGTGCAGTGGGGGCCGCCGCCGGGCAACGATCGGTTCGCGTTCGGTCCTGTGCTCAGCGGGGCGAGCGGTTCGATCTCGGGCTCGACCGTGGGCGCGACCGCCGAGAGCGGCGAGCCGGTGTTCGACCACGATTCCGGCCCCGGCTTCAGCGCTGCCGCGTCGGTCTGGTATCGCTGGATGGCGCCGCAGACCGGCACTGCGGTCTTCGCACTGACTGGCACGTACCCGCAGGAAATCCAGGCCTTCGTGAATACCAGCAGCACGACGCTGGCAAACCTCGTGCCCATCGCGACGAGCCGGCGCATCTACCGGCCGAAAGGGGCGTCCGGTGGTGAGCTCCAGACGGAATCGGCTGACTATCCACTGGCGTTTCCCGTTCAGGCCGGGCAGTCGTTCGTCCTCCGCGTCGCGCCACGGGCGATGGCAGCCGGCACGTTCACGCTGAACTGGTCGATGGGTGCCCCGCCGAACGACCACATGGCGACGAACTACACTCCGTTCCTGATCGGGCCAGCGCCCGGACTCTCCATCGACGCCAACAACCTCGGCGCCACCGCCGGCGCAGGGGACACTCTGGGCGCGACGGCCGGGTCGTCGATCTGGTTCGGGCTCGTGGTGGGGAGTCCAGCGGCCAACCGGGTGACGCTGACCACCGAGGGAAGCGACGTCGATACGGTGATGGCCGTGAAAGCCTGGCGACCCCAGGTCAACTCGATCATCGACATCACCTACGACGACGACTCTGCCGGTCAGGGCCGGAGCCGGGTCAGCTTCGACCTCGATCATCCGGCATTCTGGGTCGTCATCGGCAGCAAGAAGGGATACCAGGGGCGCATCAGACTCACCGGCATCGCCGAGCCGGCAAGTGCACCGCCGCCCAATGACGCTTTTCTGCAGGCAATCGCGCTGTCCGGGTCGAGCGGCAGCGTGGACGGTGCTCTGGTCGGTGCGACCCAGGAGGCCGGCGACCCGCCGACGGCATCGTCCACAACCCGCACTGTCTGGTACCGCTGGACGGCCACGGTTCCCGGCGAGGTCCGCCTCACCGCCACCACACGGTGCTACCCGGCGATCGGCTGGTCGTGCCCGGCCGCGAACGTACAACTCTTCACCGGGGCGACGCTCGCGGACCTGCGGGCCGTATCCCCGGGGACGGACTCGCGGTTCCCGGTTCAGGCGCGCGTCGAGTACCGGATCCGGGTGACGCCCGGGCAGGATGACACGGCGCGCTATTTCCGCCTCAACTGGATGATGCAGTAGAGGCCTCGGTTGCCACTGGCAGGGCCTGAGTTACCGAAACCGTAACACCGGCACCGCCGTGCAGACTGTTCATTATAATGAACAATGGAAACGGTGGATGCGGGGGTTCGAACATGCATACCGTCCTGGCGCAACAAGTGCGTGCCCGCCGGAGGGAGCTGGGCCTGAGCCAGCAGCAGCTCGCCGCGGCTGCCGGAGTCTCGCGGACCTCACTGTCGCACGTGGAACAGGGCCGGACCGCGCACGCGCAGATCGACATGCTCAGCCGGATCCTGCGGGCGCTGGATCTGGACCTCCAGCTCGCCGCGTCGTCGCCAGCAGCCGAGCGGGTGGCCGCACGCCTGGCGCAGCAGGCGCGCGTCCAGGCTCAGCGCGAGCGACACCTGCGGCTTGCCATCGAAATGGCTACCGATCCGCGCGCGGCGCGCGCACGGATCCGGCGGGCCCGCGAGGTGGTTGCGTTGTGGCGCCGGCAGCGGACCTGCAGTCCGCTGTACATCCGCCGCTGGACCCGGCTGCTGGCCCTGCCACCGGCCCGCCTGGCGCGCAGGATGGCCTCCCTCGGCGCCTGGGAGAATGCGCTGTTCCAGAATACGCCTTGGTCCTGGGCATGGACCTGAGCAAGCTGGAGCTGCTGCTGCGGGAAGCGAGCGAACGCACCGGACACAAGGAGTTCGTCATCGCCGGCAGCCTGGCGGTGCTCGGCGTGCTCGGCCAACGACCGGTGCCGGACCGCATGCTGGTATCGATCGACGTGGACTGCTGGACGCCGGCCGACCCCGGGCGGGTTTTCGATCTCAACGACAGCCTCGGCGCCGGCAGCCCTTTCGAGCGGGCTCACGGTTACTACCTGGATCCGATTTCGCCGCAGTTGCCGACGCTGCCGGCGGGCTGGGACCGTCGTGTGATCCGGGTGCCGATGCGAGCCGGCATCGCCGCGTGGTTTCTCGATCCGAACGATACCGCGGTGTCGAAATACGCCCGCGGCGAACCGCGCGACCGCGAGTGGATCCGCGCTGGTCTCCAGGCCGGACTGCTGTCCGGAGCAATCATCGAGGGGCGCTTCCGCGCGACGAATTTCCTCAACGCCGCCGAAGCGAGCCGCGCGCGCCGCCTGCTGGCGGCGGACCTGGCGCGCGTCGGCTGATCGCCTCGGTTGGTACTGGCAGGGCCTGAGTTACCGAAACCGTAACACCGGCACCACCGTGCGACGTCCGCTCAGAGCTACGCTGCCCCGTGCCCCCCGGCCGTCGCCAGCAGCGCGCCGAGCGCAGTCCACGCGGCGAAGGCCAGCATCAACAGGCCGGCGACCCGGCGCGGGTTGCGCCCGCCGAGACGGCCGAGCGCCGCCTGGCCGGCGAGCGTCGCGGCGAGCATCGCCGGCAGCGTGCCGGCGCCGAACGCGAGCATCGTGAGCACGCCGGCGGGCGCCGAGCCAGAGCTCGCTGCCAGCGCCAGCGCCGACCAGACCAGGCCGCAGGGCAGAAAGCCCCACAGAACGCCGAGGGCGAGCGGACGCCACATGCCGGGCAACGCCGCCGCGCGTCCGGTCAGTGGCCGCAGCCCGCGCCACACGGCCGCGCCGGCACGCTCGAGCCCGAGCCAGTCGCGGCCGGCGAGGAGCTGGATGCCGAGCGCGAGCATCAATATCGCCGCGACCAGGCGCGGCCAGCGCGCCGGGCCCTGCATACCGGAATGTTCAGCGACCCCGCCGTGCCCGGCGACCCCGCCCGCCAGCAGGCCGGCGAAGCCACCGAGCAATGCATAGCCGCCGAGCCGGGCGAGATTGAACAGCAGTGCCTGACCGCGCCGGGACCAGGCCGACAGTCGCGCGCCGACCGCGGCGGCGATGCCGCCGCACATTGCGACGCAGTGCAGCGAACCAGCCAGCCCGAGTGCCAGCGCCGCGCCGAGGAGCGGCGCCGGCCACGCGCCGCTCACCGCGGCGACTCCGGATCCGGCGGATGCGCAGGCGGCAGCGTATCCGCCTTGCTGGCCGGCGGCGGATCGTCGTCGATCAGCACTGACCAGCCGGGCGTATCGAGATCATCGAACTGGCCGCTGCCGACCGCCCAGAAGAACGCCCAGATCGCCAGCGCCAGCAGCCCGAGCCCGAGTGGGATCAGCACGTACAGCGAACTCACGCGAGCCTCCAGGCGTTGGCGACGACCAGCAGCGAACTCGCCGACATGCCGATCGCCGCCAGCCATGGCGGCACCAGTCCGGCAGCGGCGAGCGGCAGCGCGACGAGGTTGTAGCCGGCCGCCCAGGCGAGATTCTGCCGGATGATCGTGACCGTGCGCCGGGCCATGCGCACGGCCTCGGGCAGCGCGCCGAGACCGCGCGCGATCAGCACGAGGTCGGCGCTGGTCCGGGCGATGGCAGCGCCCGCCCCGATCGCGATCGAGACCCGCGCCGCGGCCAGCACCGGTGCATCGTTGACGCCATCACCTACCATCGCGACCTGCCGGTCCTGCTGTTCGAGCGCCTGGACGAGCCGCAGCTTGTCCGCCGGACCGAGCCGCGCATGGTATTCGGCGACGCCGATGGCGTTGGCGGCCGCGGCGACCGCCGGCGCATGATCGCCGCTCGCGATGACCGGCCGGAGACCGAGGCCGGCGAGGTCGGCCACGGCGCGGGCCGCCTCCGGGCGCAATGCATCCTCGACCTCGAAACGCGCCAGCCATGCTCCGGCACGGCCGAGATACAGGCCGCAATCCGGCAGCTCCGCGGGCCCGGCGAGCGCCGCGACGAAGTCGCGACTGCCGATCCGGTGCAGCTCACCGTCGAGCCTTGCCTCGAGGCCGCCGCCGGCGACGGCATGGACGGCATCGGCCTGCGGCAGCGCGCCCTGAACATTGCGGAAGGCGAGCGCGAGCGGATGGGCCGAGGACCACTCGAGTGCCGCGGCCGCGCGCCGGCAGTAGTCGGCGTCGGCCGGCCCGAGCATGGCGATCGTGCGGATGACCGGGCGTCCGACGGTCAGCGTGCCGGTCTTGTCGAACACGATCGTATCGGCGCGCGCCAGTGCTTCCACCGCATCGGCCCGGGTCACGAGCAGGCCGCGGCGCGCGAGCCTCGCGGTCGCCACCGTGAGCGCAGTCGGTGTCGCGAGCGACAGCGCGCAGGGACAGCTGACTACCAGCACTGCCAGCGTCGTGGCGAAGGCCCGCGGCGGATCCAGCACCAGCCAGGTCGCCGCTACCGCGAGCGTGGCGAGCAGGATGATCGCGACGAACCAGTTGGCCCAGCGGTCGGCCAGACGCGCGAGCGCCGGCCGCTCGGTCTGGGCGCGTTCCAGCAGCCGCACGATGCCGGCGAGCACGGTATCGTGCCCGGCCGCGGTCACGCGCAGCCGTACCGGTCCGCCGGCATTGACTGAACCACCGATCACGGCATCGCCCGCCGCTTTGGTGACCGCGGCGGATTCGCCGGTCAGCAGCGACTCGTCGGCGAGCGCGGGACCGTCGCACAGTGTGCCGTCCGCCGGAAACGTCTCGCCGGCCGGCACGGCGACTTCGTCACCGGCGGCGAGATCCGCGACCGCGACGCGCTCGCCGCGCCCGTCGCGGATCCGCAGCGCGCTCGCCGGCAGCAGGCGGACCAATGCGTCGTTGGTGCTGCCGGCCTGGTGGCGGGCCACCATCTCGGCGTAACGCCCGAGCAGCAGCAGGAACACGAACATCGTCACGGAATCGAAGTACACCTCGCCGCTGCCGCGCAGCGTGTTCCAGACGCTGGCCGACCAGGCGAGCAGCAGCGCCGCGGCTACCGGCACGTCCATGCCGGGTGTGCGCGCGGCGAGCGCGCGCCAGGCGCCCTCGAGGAACGGCCGCCCGGCATAGAACAGCACCGGCGTCGCGACCAGCAGACTGACGAGGCGCAGGTACTCGCGCAGCAGCGGATCCATGCCGGAGAACGCCCCCGCGTACAGGCCGACCGCGAACATCATCACCTGCATCATGCCGAGGCCGGCGACCGCGAGGCGGCGCAGTGCCACGCGCCGCTCGCGGGCCGCGACCTCGAGCGTGTCGGTGGCGCCGAGCAGGTGCGGGCGATAGCCGAGTTCGTGGATCGTGCGCAGCAGCGCCGACAGCGCCACCTCGCTGCTGCGCCACTCGAGGCGTGCGCGAGCGCTGGCCGGATTCACCGCGATGCCGGCAACGCCGGCGACGCGCTCGAGGCGCCGCTCGACGAGCCAGCCGCAGGCCGGACAGCGCAGGCCCTCGAGCAGCAGGTTCACGCTCGCCGCGGCGCCGGTCCTGGTCACGAGACGCGCCTGGATCTCCGCTCGGTCGTACGTAGTCCACGCGTCATCAGCGACCGGCTCCGGGCGCGGCGCCGGTGCAGCGCGAAAGTCGTAGTAGCGACCGAGGCCGGCGTCGCGGATGAACTCGGCCGCGGCCTGACAGCCGGCGCAGCAGACCGGCTGGGGTTCGCCGTCGAGCGCGACCGTGAGCGCGACGCCTGCGGGCACGTCCTCGCGACAGTGAAAACAGCGCGGCGTGGCCATGGCTCAGCGCGCGCTGGCCGGTTCGACCGGATGACTCGCCGGCCCCCCGGTGCGTTCGACCAGCACGGCATCGCGACCGTGCAGTGCGAGCAGCAGCGTGACGATGCCGCCGGCGATCGCCGCCGCCGGAATGGCGATCAGCAGCCAGACCAGTGGCTCGCGATACCAGCGCCGCACGCTGCCGCGGCCGGTCGCGGTCGTCATGGGCCGAGAAACCGTGCCTCGCGCTCGACGGCGAAGCGGGGCTCGTCCACGGCCCGGACCTGCACACGGATCAATTGGCTGCCGTGCGCCGCCGCGGCCGGTACGCGCACCCGGGCCGCGACTGAGTACACGTCGCCCGGACCAACGACGTGCTCGCGCGCGTCGGTGTCGAGCACGATGCCGGGGAGTCCCGCGGCCTGCAGCACGTAACGGTGCCGGCGCGTGTCCTTGTTGACGATGCGGACCAGATAGACGTTCTCAATACGGCCGCCGGGCAGCGTACGATACAGCGCATTGCGGTCACGCATCAGGTCGAGGCCGACCGGCGTGCGCAGCGCGAGCGAGACGAAGAAGCCGGCGATCAGCAGGCCGAGCAGTGCACCATAGACCAGCATGCGCGGACGGATCACGTGGGTGCCGCGGCCCTCGAGTGCCTGCTGCGAGGTGTAGCGGATCAGGCCGCGCGCGTAGCCCATGCGGTCCATGACCGAGTCGCAGGCGTCCACGCAGGCGGCGCAGGCGATGCATTCGTACTGCAGTCCGTTGCGGATGTCGATACCGGTCGGGCAGGCCTGCACGCAGGCGCGGCAGTCGATGCAGTCGCCCAGCCCGGCGGCGCGCGGGTCGGCGCGGCGCGCGCGCGAGCCGCGCGGCTCGCCGCGCGCCGGGTCGTAGGCGATGATCAGCGTGTCGCGATCGAACATCGCGCTCTGGAAGCGCGCGTACGGGCACATGTAGACGCAGACCTGTTCGCGCAGGAAGCCGGCGTTGCCCCAGGTCGCGGCGCCGTAGAACAGGATCCAGAACGATTCCCACGGGCCGGTGGCCAGCGCCAGCACTTCCGCACCGAGCTGCCGGATCGGCGTGAAGAAGCCGACGAAGGTGAGGCCGGTCCACAGCGCGAGCACGATCCAGGCCGTGTGCTTGCCGGCCTTGCGCAGGATCTTGCCGCGCGTCCATGGCCCGCGATCGAGGCGGATGCGGCGGTGGCGATCGCCCTCGAACCAGTATTCCACGCGCAGGAACACCTCGGTCCAGACCGTCTGCGGGCAGGCGTAGCCGCACCACAGCCGGCCCGCGAGCGCGGTGCAGAAGAACAGCGACACGCCGGCGATCACCAGCAGCCAGGTCAGGTAGAAGAAGTCCTGTGGCCAGAACACGAGACCGAACACGTAGAACTTGCGCGCCGGCAGATCGAACAGCACCGACTGCCGGCCAGCCCACGGCAGCCACGGCAGCAGGTAGAACAGGCCGAGCAGCAGCCAGACCGCGAGCCGGCGCAGGCGGTCGAAACGCCCGTCCACCTCCCGCGGGTAGATCTTCTGTTGTGCTGCGTAGAGGGAGGTCGGTTCGGCGGCGACCGGTCCGGCGGGGCCGCTCACATCGGCCCTCGGGTCCTCGCCGCCGGCGGCGCCTGGCGCTGATGCGCGGTGCGCACGAGATACAGGGTCAGCGCGCTCGACAGTGTGCCGATGGACCAGAAGAAGAAGAAGCCGACGGCGTAGCCGGCCATGCGGCTCTGCAGCCAGCGCGGCGGGACGGCGCCCGCGCCCAACAGCGACGGGTCGAAGAAGGCGAAGAAGAACATCGTCGCCACCGCCGCGGCGAGAAACGCAGGCCACAGCGTCACCGCGACATCCTGCGCGAGCTGGCTCCAGCCGACCGCGGCCGGCGCGTCGTCGTCAGCGGACCGCGGCGGTGATTCAGTCGGCGGCATCGGCGGCGGCCGGCGCGAGGTTCAGCACATGGGCCGCCAGCAGGCGCACGCGCTGCTCGCCCAGCAGCCCGAGGTGGGCCGGCATCTGGTTGTTCCGGCCGCGGCTGACCGTGGCGCGGAGCGCCGCCGCGTCGCTGCCGTACACCCACACGTCGTCGGTGAGATTCGGCGCGCCGAGCGCCTGCTGGCCGGTGCCGCCGGCGCCGTGACAGGCCAGACAGTAGACCTGATAGCGCTCGGCGCCGGCCTGTGCGGCGGCGGCCGGCACCGCCTGGCCCGACAGCGATCGCACGTACGCAACTACTTCCTCGACGCCCTGCGGACCGAGCGCCTCACCCCAGGCCGGCATCACGCCGGTACGCCCCTGGGCGATCGTCGTGTAGACGGCGTCTTCGCTGCCGCCCCATTGCCAGTCGCCGTCGGTCAGGTTCGGAAAACCGACCGCGCCGCGCGCGTCCGAGCCGTGGCACATCGCGCAGTGGTTTGCGAACAGGTTGCGGGCGATGCGCCCGGCGTCCTCGTCCGCACGCAGTTGCGCCACGCTCATCGCGGCGAAGCGTTCGAACAGCGGCGCCGTGGCTTTCTCGACCGCAGCCACCTGCTGCTGCCACTGCTGCTGCTGCGACCAGCCCAGTGTGCCCGGCCAGCCGCCGAGGCCCGGGTACAGCACGAGGTAGCCAAGCGCGAAGACGATCGAGCCGACGAACAGCCACAGCCACCAGCGCGGCAGCGGACTGTTCAGCTCGACCAGATCGCCATCCCAGACGTGACCGGTGGTCGCGGACTCCTCACCCGGGCGGCGGCTGGCGGTGACCCACATCAGCCACACGGAACCGCCGATGTTGATCGCGACGAGGATGGCGACGAACAGGGTCCAGCCGGCAGTCATCTCAGGGGCCCTCGTTCCGGGAGACGTCGTCCTCGAGCGGCATGCGCGCGGCGGCCTCGAAGCGGCCGCGCCGCCGTGCGCTCCATGCCCAGGCGCTGACCCCGATGAAGGCGAGCAGCGCCAGCAGCGTCCACAGGCCGTGCAGTGTTCCGGGTCGCATCAGCTCACCTCCAGGTCCTGGCGGCGAGGCCGAGCCCCTGCAGGTAGGCGATCAGCGCCTCCAGCTCGGTGCGGCCCGCGACCGCGGCGGTTGCCGCGGCGATCTGTTCGTCACTGTACGGCACGCCGAGGCGGCGCAGCGCCCGCAGCTTGCCCGGCGTGTCCGCCCCGTCGAGCACGCGTTCGGCCAGCCACGGGTAACCCGGCATGTTCGATTCCGGCACGAGATCGCGCGGGTTCAGCAGGTGCAGCTTGTGCCATTCATCGGAGTACCGGCCGCCGACGCGCGCCAGATCCGGCCCGGTGCGTTTGGAGCCGAACAGGAACGGGTGGTCGTAGACCGACTCGCCGGCCAGCGAGTAATGACCATAGCGCTCGGTCTCGGCGCGCAGCGGCCGCACCATCTGGGAGTGACAGTTGCCGCAGCCCTCGCGAATGTAGATGTCGCGGCCCTCGAGCTGCAGCGCCGGGTACGGCACGACCCCGGGGGCCGGCTCGTTCATCTGCGGGGAGAAGTACAGCGGCACGATTTCGGCCAGCCCGCCGAAGCTGATGGCGACGACGGTCAGCACCCCCAGCAGGCCGACGTTCTTCTCGATCCGGTCGTGTTTCATCGGCAGCCCTCAGGCCGAAGCCGGCGCCAGCACCGGTACGTCGCGGCGCGCCGCACCCCCGCCGATCGTCCGCCACACGTTCCAGGCCATCAGGAACATGCCGCCGAGCACCAGCACCCCGCCGGCCAGGCGCACCGCGTAATACGGGTAGGTCGCAGCCAGCGATTCGACGAAGGTGTAGGTCAGCGTGCCGTCGGGATTGGTCGCCCGCCACATCAGGCCCTGGGTCACGCCGGCGATCCACATCGCCGCGATGTACAGCACGATGCCGATGGTCATGACCCAGAAATGCACGTCGATCAGCCGGGTCGAGTGCATCGCGTCGCGGCCGTAAAGTCTGGGGAGCAAGGCATAGATCGTGCCGATCGAGATCATCGCGACCCAGCCGAGCGCGCCGGAATGGACGTGCCCGACCGTCCAGTCGGTGAAGTGTGACAGTGCGTTCACCGTCTTGATCGACATCATCGGTCCCTCGAAGGTCGACATGCCATAGAACGACAGCGACACGATCAGGAACTTCAGGATCGGATCGGTGCGCAGCCGGTGCCATGCTCCGGAGAGGGTCATGATGCCGTTGATCATGCCGCCCCAGGACGGGGCCAGCAGCACCAGCGAGAACACCATGCCGAGCGTCTGCGCCCAGTCCGGCAAGGTCGAGTATTGCAGGTGGTGCGGACCCGCCCACATGTAGATCGCGATCAGTGTCCAGAAGTGCACGACCGACAGGCGGTAGGAATACACCGGCTGCCCGGCCTGGCGGGGCACGAAGTAATACATCATGCCGAGGAAGCCCGCAGTCAGGAAGAAGCCGACCGCATTGTGGCCATACCACCATTGCACCATCGCATCCACGGTGCCGGCGTAGGCCGAATACGACTTCAGCCAGCCGACCGGCAGCGCCGCGCTGTTGCCGATGTGCAGCACGGCGACCGTGATGATGTACGCGGCATAGAACCAGTTGGCGACGTAGATGTGGCGGACGCGGCGCTGCGCCAGCGTGCCGAAGAACACGATCGCGTAGGCGATCCACACGATCGCGATCAGGACGTCGATCGGCCACTCGAGCTCCGCGTACTCCTTGCTCGTCGAGTAACCGAGCGGCAGCGTGATCGCCGCGGCGACGATCACCGCCTGCCAGCCCCAGAACGTGAACGCGGCCAGCCGGTCGGAGAACAGGCGTACGTGGCAGGTGCGCTGCACGACGTAGTACGAAGTCGCGAACAGCGCCGAACCGCCGAAGGCGAAGATCACCGCATTCGTGTGCAACGGCCGCAGCCGGCTGTAGGTGAACCAGGGCAGGTCGAAATTCAGTTCGGGCCACAGCAATTGGGCAGAGATGATGACGCCAACCAGCATGCCGATGACGCCCCAGAAGACCGTCATCACGGCGAACTGGCGCACCACCGTTTCGTTGTAGGTGCTGCTGCGATCCATCGGCGCTGTCCTCTCGAGCCGGCCTGCGCGGAGCCGCGGCCTGCTCCGCCCGGGCGTGCATGCTAACGGCTTTTCGGAGGGCAGGCGAGACTTGGTCCGCGCGGGAATCTGTGCTATCGGTGGCCTCGCGCCGGCCGCCCCCGGGTGCCGGTGGCACCGTGGTGCAGTAGGATATGCTGAATACCCGGGAAGACTCCGGAGTTCCCCATGACCATCGGCACCGTCTGCAGCCGCGATCCGGTCACCGTGCCGGCCGATGCGCCGGTGGCGACGGTCGCGCAGCGCATGTGCGACGAACACGTCGGCCTCGTCATCGTGACCAAGCGGCCGGCCGATCGCCCGGTTCCGGTGGGCGTCATCACCGACCGCGATATCGTCCGCGCCCAGGTCGGCCGGCCCGGGACCGATGTATTCACGCTGCATGCCGAGGCAGTCATGACCCGCGATCCGCTGGTGCTGGCGGAATCGACCGCGGTTTCTGCAGGTATCGAGCGTCTCCGCGAACGCGGTGTGCGCCGCGCGCCGGTCGTCGATGCCGCTGGCGCGCTGATCGGACTGGTCTCTGCGGACGACCTGTTCGCGGCGATGGCCGAGGACCTGGTGCGCCTCGGCCGCCTGGTTGCGGCCCAGCCCGGGCGCGAGCGGCCACGCCGGCGCTGAGCCGCCTCACATCTCCGGCTCGGGCATCCCGGCGGCCAGTTTCTTCTCCTCCGGCACTTCGGTCAGCGTGGCCTCGGTCAGCAGCAGCGTGCTGGCGACCGACACGGCGTTCTCGAGGCCAATGCGCACGACCTTGGTCGGATCGACGATGCCGGCGTCGTACAGGTCCACGTACTGCTGGCGCGCCGCATCGAAGCCGACCGCGCCCTCCGAGCTCAGCATGCGGCTGACCACGACGCCGCCGTCCACCGCGGAGTTCTCGGCGATCTGCCGCGCCGGGGCCTCGAGCGCCCGGCGCAGGATCGTGATCCCGGTGCGCTCGTCGCCGTCGCACTGCGCCGCTTCGCGCTCGAGCGCCGCGACCACGCGCAGGTGGGCCAGCCCGCCACCCGGCACGATGCCCTCGGCGACCGCGGCCTTGGTCGCGCTGATCGCATCGTCGAGTGCGTCCTTCTTCGACTTCATCTCGGCTTCGGACGGCGCGCCGACGCGGATCACGGCGACGCCGCCGGCGAGCTTGGCCAGGCGTTCCTCGAGTTTCTCGCGGTCGTAGGTCGAGGTGGTCTTGTCGATCTCGCGACGGATCTGCGCCATGCGGCCCTCGATCGCGCGGCGCTCGCCGGCGCCGCCGATGATCGTCGTGTGTTCCTTGTCGACGACCACGCGGGTCGCGTGGCCGAGCTTGCCGAGGTCGGTGTCCTCGAGCTTCAGGCCGACCTCCTCCGAGATCACCTGGCCGCCGGTCAGCACCGCCATGTCCTCGAGCATGACCTTGCGCCGGTCGCCGAAGCCGGGACACTTGACCGCGACACTCTTCAGCACGCCGCGCACCTGGTTGACGATCAGCGTGGCCAGCGCCTCGGCTTCGACCTCCTCGGCGACGATCAAGAGCGGTCGCGCCTGCTTGGCGAGCTGCTCGAGCAGCGGCAGCAGGTCCTTGATCGCGTTCAGCTTGCGGTCGGTCAGCAGGATGTACGGATTCTCGTGCGCCGCCTCCATCTTCTCCGCGTCGGTGACGAAGTACGGCGAGATGTAGCCGCGGTCGAACTGCATGCCCTCGACCACCTCGAGCACGGTCTCGGTGGTCTTCGATTCCTCGACGGTGATGACGCCCTCGCCGCCGACCTTCTCCATCGCGTCGGCGACCAGCTCGCCGATCGCGGCGTCGTTGTGCGCAGAGATGGTTCCCACCTGAGCCTTCTCCAGCCGCGTGCTGACCGGGCGCGACAGGGCCTTCAGTGCGGTGATCGCCACCGCCAGGCCGCGGTCGAGGCCGCGCTTCAGGTCGATCGCGCTGGCGCCGGCGGCGACGTTGCGCACGCCCTCGGCAAAGATCGCGTGAGCGATGATCGTCGCGGTGCTGGTACCGTCGCCGACCAGCTCGCCGGTTTTCTCGGCGGCCTGGCGCAGCATCTGCGCGCCGAGGTTCTCCTCGGGATCGCGCAGCGTGAGCTCCTTGGCGATCGTCACGCCGTCGTTGCAGACCAGCGGCGTGCCCCAGGAACGCTGGATCAGCACCGACTTCGACTTCGGGCCGAGCGTGATGCGGACCGCCTCCGCGAGCTGCGTGGCGCCGCGCAGAACCTTCTCGCGGGCCTCGGAACGGAACGACAGTTTCTTGTGTGCCATAGCCCTGGTGCCGGTGTTACGGTTACGGTAATTCGGTCCGACCTTGCGCCGCGGTCGCCACTGGTAGCACCGGAGTTACCGAAACCGTAACACCGGCACTAAGCATCACAGGATAGCACGCGGCCGCGGCCGGACCGCACAGTGCCGGCGGCAGAGCCGCGAGTTCGGCGCGACAGCGCGCGCGGCTGGCGGCG
Organism: Gammaproteobacteria bacterium; assembly: GCA_016882265.1. Lineage (GTDB taxonomy): Bacteria > Pseudomonadota > Gammaproteobacteria > Steroidobacterales > Steroidobacteraceae > SCUD01. The sequence goes on along the minus strand of VGVB01000002.1, from coordinate 128,914 downwards.
AGGTCCGGTGACGGGCCGCGGCGCCGGCCGTCACGCATGACCTCGATGAGCAGCGCCTCGCCGGGCAGCGCCTCGTGCTCCAGCGCCACGGTGTCGCCGGTCATGCGCCCGTCCGTGTCGCGCCGGCGCCAGACCTGCTTGCGGCCGGGCCAGGTCGCTTTGCCGACGGAGCGCTTGCGGCGCGGCTGGCCGGCGTACTCCTGCAGCTTGTAGGCGATGTCGAGCGCCGGTGCATCGCTCGAGACGTCGAGACTCGTGCCAATGCCGAAGGCGTCCACCGGCACTCCGCCGCTGACCAGCGCTTCGATCTGGTGTTCGTCGATTCCGCCACTCAGCACGATCTTCACGTCGCCGCAGCCACCAGCGTCGAGGATCGCGCGTACCGCCCGGGTCTCGGCGTCGAGGTCGCCGCTGTCGATGCGCACGGCCTCGATGCGGCCGGCTTCGCCACGGGCCGCGAGCTCGCGCGCGATCGCGACTACCGTATGTGCGGCCTGCCGCGTGTCGTAGGTGTCGATCAGCAGCGTCGTGCGTCCCGGCCGTGCGCGCAGGAAGGCGCTGAACGCCTCGGCTTCGCTGGCATGGGCCTGAACGAATGAGTGGGCCATCGTGCCCGCGGCCGGGATGCCCCAGCGCCGCCCGGCCTCGACGGTCGCGGTGGCATCGAAGCCGGCCAGGTACGCCGACCGTGCGGCCAGCAGCGCGGCCTCCGCGCCATGCGCCCGGCGCATGCCGAAGTCGATCAGCCGGCGGCCGCGTGCGGCCAGCACGCAGCGCGCGGCCTTGCTCGCGATCAACGTGGCGAAGTGCACCAGGTTCATCAGCCGGCTTTCGACCAGTTGCGCCTCGATGATCGGCGCAGTGACCCGCAGGATCGGCTCCTGCTCGTAGAACACGGTGCCCTCGGGCAATGCGTGCACCGTGCCCGTGAAGCGCAGCGCGGCCAGGTACGCGAGGAAGCGTTCCGGGAACAGGCCGAGCGTGGCGAGATAGTCGAGGTCCGCGGCGTCGAAGCGCAGGTTCTCCAGGTAGTCGAGCGCCGCGTCGAGACCGGCGGCGACCAGGAACGAGCGGTGCGGCGGCAGGCGCCGCACGAACAGCTCGAATACCGCGGGCTCGTGCATGCCGAGCGCGAGGTAGGCATCCGCCATCGTCAGCTCGTACAGGTCGGTCAGCAGCGCGAGGTTCGCCCGGCCGTCCGCGCTGGCATTGGTCATGGCGTTGCTTCCGCAACAGCGTGAATCACGGCGCCGCGGGCTGCGAGTTCGGCCAGCGCGCGCGCGCCGTCTCCGGCCTGAACGTCGACTGCGCGCACCGCATCCGCGAGCACGACCACTCCGAAACCAGCGGCGAGCGCATCGAGCGCGGTCGCGCGCACGCAGTAGTCGGTGGCGAGCCCGCCGATCAGCACGCGGCGTACGTCATGGACGCGCAGCCGCGCCGCCAGCTCGGTACCCTGGAAGCCGGAGTAGGCATCGGCGTCCGGCCCGGTCGCCTTGGAAATGATCTCGGCGCCGGCTGGCAGCCGCAGGCCGGCGGCGAAGGCCGCGCCCGGCGTTCCGGCCACGCAGTGCGGAGGCCACGGTCCGCCGCGGGCGGCGAAGGAACAGTGGTCGGGTGGATGCCAGTCGCGCGTCGCCAACACCGGCAGTCCGTGGCTGGCGAACACAGCGGCACAGCGATTGAGCGGCGCCACGACCGCATCGCCGCCGGCGACCGCCAGGGCGCCGCCCGGCAGGAAGTCCTGCTGCACGTCCACGATCAGCAGGGCATCGCCGGGGGCGGGAATCGTGATGGCAGCGCACATGGCCGGGCTCCCGGTGGATAATGCGCGGACGACGGCCGGTGATGGCGGTACGGTAGCAGATGACCGACAGGCCCTCCAGCGCGGACCCGATGCTGCTGTTCGTGCCCGGCGAGAGCCGCGGGCTCGGCGGCGCGATCGCCGCCGCCGCGGGCGCCGAGCCGGCCCCGCTCGAGGAGCGGCGCTTCGAGCGCGGCGAGTTCAAGCTGCGGCCGCTGGTTTCGGTCCGCGACCGCGACGTCGTCGTGATCCAGACCCTCAGCGCCGGCGCCGATGCGCCGATCGCAGATCGCTTCGTGCGGCTGCTGTTCCTGCTCATGGGACTGCGCGACGCCGGCGCGCGCCGCTGCAGCGCCTGCGTGCCGTATCTCGCCTTTGCGCGCAAGGACCGGCGCACGCAGACGCGCGATCCCGTCCATACGCGCTACGTCGCGGAACTGCTCGAGGCCGCCGGGCTGCATCGGCTGCTGGCGCTCGACGTGCACAACCCGGCCGCGCTGGACAACGCCTTCCGGGTACCGGTGGACCATCTGTCGGCGCTGCCGATGTTCGCCGATCACTTCGCGCGCCAGCTTGCCGGTGCGCCGCTCGCGGTCGTCTCGCCGGACGTCGGTGGCATCAAGCGTGCGCAGTTGTTCCGCGAGCAGCTTGCCGCGCGCAGCCGGGCGGAGGTCACGCTGGCGTTCGTCGAAAAGCGCCGGGCCGCGGGCATCGTGACCAGCGGCGTGCTGGCCGGGGACGTGGCCGGGCGCAGCGTGATCGTCATCGACGACCTCTGTGCCAGCGGCGGGACGCTGGTGCGGGCCGCGCGGGCCTGCCGCGCGGCCGGTGCGGAGGCCGTGTTCGCCGCGGCCACGCATGCGCCGCTCAGCGAGGGTCTCGACGTGCTGGCCGCGGAGCCGGCGCTGACCGGCAGCGTGATCACCGACAGCGTCGGCGAGGATTTCACCGCGCGGGTCGCGGTCGCCGGAAGTCGGCTGCAGGTGCTGTCAGTGGCGCCGCTGCTGGGTGCGGCGCTCAGCCGCATGCGCGAGCGCCGGCCGCTCGCGCCGCTGCTGCTGCAGTGGCCGCCCGCGGACTGAACGATGGCGGCTCAGCAGCGCGAGCGCGAGCCCGGCATGCCGCTGCGCCTGGGCAAGATAGCCGTTGGTCCGGTCCCGCCACGCCAGCGGATTCGCGAGGCGCGGCTCGCGCAGATGCCAGGCCGAGATCTTCGCGCGCGTCAGCGCGCGCTGGCTCATGTAGAAGTGGACGAGTGCCGCGGGCGGCGCAGCGCCGGCCGCTGCGCACCAGCGCCCGAGCAGTTGCCGGCCGATGGCGGCCGCGCCCATGCGTTCGCACTCGACAGCGAGGAACGCCAGCTCCTCGAGCGGGTCGAGCGCCCGCAACCCGGCCGAGAACTCCAGACAGTCGATGACGCTGACCGGTGGGCCGACGCAGACATGCTCGGGCCGCAGGTCGCCGTGGCCTTCGACGATCCGCTTTGCCCGCAGCGCAAGCAAGGTGCCGCCGGCGGCGACGCAGGCGTGCTGCGCGCGCGCGATCGCAGCGATCAGGGCCGCGTCGAGGCGCAGATCGCGCGCGGCGAGCGAGCGCTGGTTGCCGGCGATGCGCTGGCGCAGGCGACGGCAGTAGGCGCGGCCGGTCAGCGGCCGGCGCGGCGCGCCGGCATGGAAATCCGCGAGACGCCGGGCGATGCGGGTGATTTCCGCCGTCCGTACCCGGCCGCGCAGCAGCCTCTGGTCCAGCATCTGCGCGGCCGGCAGCCGCCGCATCCGGACCAGCCAGTCGACCACCGGGCCCCGGCCGTCGAATTCGAGCCGGCCGTCGGGACGCAGCGTCAGCGCAACCACGGCCTGGTAGACCCGTGGCGCGAGGCGGCGATTCAGCGCCAGCTCGGCCTCGCAGCCGCGGCGCCGGCGGCCGGCACTGCGGTAATCGAGCGACTGCTGCCGCAGTGGTTTTTTCAGCTTCCAGGCCTGACGCCGGGTCAGGAAGATCCAGGCGAAGTGCGTCTCGACGATGCGGACCTGCCGCGTGCCGTCCCGGTAGCTGCGCGGATCGCCGAGAAAGGCGAGCTTCGCGGCCGTCGGAACGCGGGGCGCTGGCCGTCGCTGCATCGCGGCACCGTAGCGAGGCGATGGGTGCCGTGCAAGCCGGGGGCCGGATGACTGTTTTCGCGGACCGCCGCACGGCCGGGATCCGGCTGGCCGAGCGACTCGCGGCGCGGCGGCTGCCGGAGCCGCAGATCGTGCTCGGGCTGCCGCGCGGCGGCGTGCCCGTGGCCGCCGAAGTCGCGCGCCGGCTCGGGGCGCCGCTCGACGTGATCGTCGTGCGCAAGGTCGGCATGCCGGGGCAGGAGGAGTTCGCGATCGGCGCCATCGCCTTCGGCGGCATCGTCGTGCGTGAGCCAGGCGTCGAACACTACCTGGACGGCCTGCCGGTCTCGTTCGAGACCCTCGTGGTCCGCCAGCAGCAGGAACTGGAGCGGCGCGAGCGTGCCTACCGGTCGGGGCGCCCGCCAGCAGAACTCGCCGGCCGGACCGCGGTGCTGGTCGACGACGGCCTGGCGACCGGCACGACCATGCTGGCCGCGGTCCGCGCCGCGCGGCAGGGCGGGGCCGCACGCATCATCGCCGCAGCGCCGGTCGGTACCAGCGAGGCGCGCGAGCGCGTCGAGCGCGAGGCCGACGAGGTGATCCTGCTCGCCGAACCCCCAGGCTTCATGGCCGTCGGCCAGTTCTACCTGCGCTTCGAGCAGGTCGCCGACGAAGAAGTCATCCGCCTGCTGGAATAATGGGGACGCTTCCCTTTTCTTGCGGTCGCTCGCACAGGCGTATACTGGCCGCGCACAGGACGCCCGGGAGACGGGCCGCAGGTCGCGACCACGGAACGGGCGTCGCCAGCAAGGGAGATCTGCCATGAACAGGATGTCAGCTTGTGCGTTGGCGCCGACGCTCGCCGGTGCGCTTCTCATGACCGGTTGTGCGAAGGAGACGGCGGAGCCGGTGGCCGCGACGCCGCCGGAGGCCGCCGCCACGGGACCGGATGCGGTAATCGCCGATGCGTTGTCGGCGGCACTGCCGTCGATGGCGGCCGAGGCGGCCGTCATGGACTGGGACGGCACGATGTTGAAGTCCGGCACCGGCCGCTACACCTGCATGCCGACGCCGCCGCACCAGAAGGCGGCTGGCATCCAGTCGCCGATGTGCATGGACGAGACCTGGATGCAGTGGGCGCATGCCTGGGAGAAGCGCGAACCGTTCCAGGCCGCGCAGGTCGGCATTTCGTACATGCTGGGCGGCGACGGCGGCGCCAGCAACATCGATCCCTACGCGACCGAGGCGACGCCCGACAACCAGTGGGTCGTCGAGGGCCCGCACCTGATGATCCTGGTGCCCGATCCGGGCATGCTGGAGGGCATCCCGACCGATCCGGACAATGGCGGGCCCTACGTGATGTGGAAGGGCACACCCTACGCACACGTGATGGTGCCGGTCGCGGACTGAAGCGCCGGAACCCCGTGACGATCGTGCGCGGCGTCGAGCGGCTGGTCCGCGGCAACGCGACCACCGACGGCGCCGGCGTGCGCCTGACCAGGGTCCTGACCCAGGACCTGCAGCGCCGGCTCGATCCGTTCCTGCTGCTCGACGCGTTCCGCAGCGATGACCCCGGCGACTACCTCGCCGGGTTCCCGGACCATCCGTATCGCGGCTTCGAGACGGTGACCTGCATGATCGCCGGCCGCATGCGGCATCGGGACAGCGCGGGCAACGAGGGCCTGCTCGGGCCGGGCGCGGTGCAGTGGATGAGCGCTGGCAGCGGCGTGATCCACTCGGAAATGCCGGAACAGGTAGCCGGCCGGATGGAGGGCTTCCAGCTCTGGGTCAACCTGCCGGCGAAGCGCAAGCTGAGCGCGCCCGCATACCGCGACATTCCGGCGGAACAGATTCCGGAGTTCACCGATGCGGGCGGGGTCCGCGTCCGCGTCATTGCGGGCCGGAGCCACGACGTGCAGGGTCCGATCCTGCGCCCCGATACCGAGCCGCTGCTGCTCGACGTACACCTGCCGGCTGCTGCGCGTTTCGAACAGCCGCTGCCGGAGGCGCACAACGCCTTCGCCTGCGTGTATCGCGGCGCGGTGGAGATCGGCGGCACGGCGGTAGCCGACGGGCAGCTCGCGATCCTCGCGAACGACGGTGAGCTCGCCCTCGTCACGGCGCCGGTGGCGGCGCGACTGCTGCTCGTTGCCGGGCGCCCGCTCGGTGAGCCGATCGTGCAACACGGGCCGTTCGTGATGAACACGACCGACGAAATCCGGCAGGCCATCCGCGATTTCCAGCGCGGCGGGTTTGGTTCGACCGCGCCAGCCGGTCTGTAGTCAGCCGGCTGCGGCCCGGTCCCCCGCGCCGCAGCGCGCCAGCGCCGCGACCAGCGGCTCGAGCAGTTCGCGCGAGGCCTCGCGCATCAGGCAGATCTGGATCCAGTTGCGCCGCAGCAGGTAGCCGCTCTCGAAGCTGATCAGGAAACCCTCGGCGAGCAGCCGTTCGCCGATCTCGCGCGATGACCGCGGCGCCGGCAGCGGCAGCGTCAGCACCGCGGCGAAGGCGTGCGGGCCCTCGACCAGCGGCGTGAGGCCGATGCCGCGCAGCTCGGCGCGCAGCCAGGCGGAGACCCCGGCGAGCTGGCGGAAACGTGTGGCCGGATCGAGCCGCGTGACCGCCGCATGCAGCGCGTTGACCAGGTTCGAGGACGTGCTGTAGGGCACGCCGTCGTGCGCGGCGTAGCAGCGCAGGTCGAGGTAGCGCGGCAGGTCCGGCTGCGGCGGCGGCAGCTCGTGGTTGTGGAACACGAGGCCGAGGCCGGTGAAGCCGCCGAGCCCCTTGCCGCTGACGCCGCTGGCGAGGTGCACCCCGGCGAGGTCCACCGGCGCCGCGCCGATCGCGCTGATGCAGTCGAGGTTGAGCAGCACGCCGCGCTCGCGGCAGATCTCCGCCAGCATCGCCGTGTCGTTCAGCATGCCGGTCGAGGTCTCGGCGTGCACGGCCCACAGCCAGCGGCAGTCGGGCAGCGCCTCGAGCCGGGCGCGGACCGCCGCGGCCGCGAACGGCTCGCCCCACGTCTGGATCAGCGCCGCGAACGGCAGCCGCATGCGCCGGGCATGATCGATCAGCCGCTCGCCGAACTCACCGTTGGCGAGCACGAGGCCACGACCCGGCAGCAGCGTGAGCTGGGCCGCGACGATGTCGTTGGCGAGCGTGCCGGAGCCGAGCACGATCGCACAGTCGCGCGCATTGACCAGACGCGCGAGCGCTGCCCGCGTGCGCTGGTGCAGGTCGAGGAACTCGCCGGAACGGTGGCTGATGGTCAGCCCGGCGAGCGCCGCGTGCACTGCCGGGGCGATGTCCACCGGACCCGGCAGCAGGTTGACCTGGCCTGCCGGTGCCGGTCGCAGCGAGCCGTTCAGCGAGCGCAGCACGTTGGCGCGGAACGCATTCAGCGTCAGGTACATCGGCTGATAGGGGGCGGTGTCCGCGCCGACGACCGGACCGAAGGGGTGGAAGCCAAGGTGGGCGTAGAGCCGCTGCTGGCGCAGCGTGCCGGAGATCACCGCCAGGTCGTGGCCCTGCTCGAGCCCCCAGCGGGCGAGTGTGCCCATCAGGCCGCGGAACACGCGGGTATGGCGCCAGGCCTTGCGCACGGCCAGCAGCCGCAGCTCGCAGACCGAGCGGTGTGGCGGCAGCCAGGCGTCGAGGTTGTCGAGCTTGTCGTCGAGCGAGAACGGCCGGCGCGCGCGCGCCGCCACCATGCCGACGACGCGATCCCCGTCGCGGCAGACAAAGTAGGTGTTCTCGGCGTGAAACCGGTCGATCAGCCGCCGCGTATCATTCGGCTCGTGCTGCGGGATCTCCTCGACAAAGATCTCGTAGTTGAGCCCGTGGATCTGATCGAATTCCCCCGCTTCGGTTGCACGCCCGAACACCAGTGGCCCGGTATCTGGCATGTCGTCCCCCGGCGGAAAGCCTACCCGGTTTCGCCGGCCGGCGGAAGCGGGCCGCCCCAGGGTGGCGCCAGCCCCGGCCCGCGGGGCGACCCCGGGGTCCGGGCCTACGGCCGTATGGCGACGAAAGCGGCCCAGTTCAGCCAGCGGAAGCAGGTATCGACGGTGGTGAAACCGCAGCGCTTCAGCAGCTCGACGTTTTCGTCCACGCGGTAGGGGACGAGCACGTTCTCGAGGGCCTCGCGCTTGCGCTGGATCTCCTCCTGCGAATAGCCCTGCCGCACCTTGAAGCGGTAGTACAGCTCGATGTACAGGCGGTTCAGCAGCGAGTCCTCGACCAGCACCTTTTCGGCCAGCAGCAGCGCGCCGCCCGGGCGCAGCCCGGCGTGGATCAGGCGCAGCACGGTCTCGCGGTGGATCGGGCGCACGAACTGCAGCGTCCAGTTCATCAGCACGACGTTGACCGAGGGCAGCTCGAAGGAGCGATTCAAGTCGGCCTCGAGCAGCGTGACGCGGTCCGCGAACGGGGTCCCGGTCAGCTTGGTCCGGGCCTGCGCCAGCATCGCCGGCGCATTGTCGAGGCCCCAGGCCTGCGCATCGGCCGGGCAGCCCGGGTGGGCCAGTACATTGAGGATGGTCGTTGCGGTCGAGCAGCCGATGTCGCAGAAAGCGCCGCCGCTCTCCGGCAGGAACTGCACGGTCAGATCGGCCAGCATCTGCTGCAGCTCGCGGTAGAACGGTACGCTGCGCGAAACCATGTCGTCGAAGACGCCGGCGACCCTGGTGTCGAACTGGAAGTCCTGCGAACCCTTTTCGACCTGGAACAGCTCGTCGCGGGCCATCACGTCTCCCTCACCTGCGGAACTGGCTGGCAAAGAACTGCAGCAGCGGCTCGAACAACTGGTGCAGCTCGGCCGGGGTCAGCGGCCCCGGGTTCATCCCATCGAGGCGCGCGAGAATCGCCTCGGTGCGCGAGGCGGAAAAGCGCGGCGCGCCGTGCGCGTCCTTGAGCCGGAAGATCTCGGCGACCGTCCCGGCCCGCTCGTTCAGCAGCCCGAGCAACCGGGCATCGATCTCGTCCACGTGCCGGCGCAGCGGCGCGAGGGCCTCGTCCAGCGAGGTCACCGGGGCACCCAGACGATCCGCTTCTTCTTCAGCGTGCGTATCGTCAGGTAGAAGCCGGCGATCGCGCCGAGCAGCACCGAGTCCAGCACGTCCGCCAGGTGATGACGCAGGTCGTGTTCCTGCAGCCGCCAGGCCACCAGTCCCATCGCCGTCACCAGCGTTGCGCTCAGAGTGCCGTATTCTCGCACAAGGATGGCCGTCAGGTTGAGGGGTCGGGCGCGCAGTTCGGCCCGCAGGCCGCGCAGGCGGGGCCACCAGCGCGGCGTACCGGCGCAGTAGGCGGCGTAGTCGGCGCCGGACCTGCCGGCGAGGAACTGTTCTTCGGTCGCAACGATGGCCCGGTAGGCCAGCAGGAAAAAGGGGATCGCCACGGCCGCCGTCACCGTATGGCCGAGCGCCACCAGGAAGCCGCTGGCCACCAGCAGATTGCCGACGTACATCGGATTCCGGCTGCGGCCGAACATGCCGTGGGTCACGAGGCGTGAGGCCGCGACCCGGCCCTGAATGCCGCCACGCTCGATGTAGTCCCAGCCGACCGTGACGATGCGCAGTGCCTGGCCGAGGCCGGCCAGCGCAAGTCCGGTGTACAGCACGACGACGTCGAGCGTGGTGCGCACGTGCTGCGGCGGAAACAGGAGGCACAATACGGCGATGATTGCCGGAAACACAGCGTTGCGCCATCGAAACAGGAAGTCACCCAAGCGCGTCCACATGATCGTCCCCTCGATCTGTCTGCGGCCATTTGCCGGCGCGTTCGACCGCGGCGACAGGGATCGGTTCCGGTCGGACGGGAGCGGCTCAGGTTCCCGTGGATGGCGTTGGCGCCTGTTGCTGCATCTGCCGCGAACGGACTGACAGCGCCAGGCGGACAGCGATCAGGGCTCCGGCGGCCGCGACCAGCCAGCGATGGCCGGTGAGCAGTTCCGCGCGCCACAGGTTGATCAGCACGACCAGCGCGGTCGCCGACAGCCAGTCGAAGGACGTCGCATATTCCTTGAGGATCACGCGGCGCCAGTCGAACTGCATGCCGCGGATCGTCGTGGCCAGGCCCGCGAGACGCGGGATCCAGCGCGGGACCCGCGCGCACCAGGCGTCGTATCCGGCGCCGAACTTGTCGCGCAGGAAGTGCTCCTCGGCGGCGACGATCGCGCGGTGCATGCCGAGGCCGAGTGGAATGCCGGCCAGCGCGAACAGCCACGAGTTCGCGGCCGCCGCGAGTCCGAGCAGCAGGAAGAAATTGCCGAAGTACATCGGGTTGCGGCAGTGGCTGTACAGCCCGCCGGTGACCAGGTCCTCGGCATGCACGCGGTGGTCCTTGCCGCCGCGGATGATGTAGGCGAGTCCGACGGTCGTGATCCGGACCGCCTGCCCGAATCCGGCGACCAGCAGGCCGATCGCACCCGCCAGCGCCGGATCGCCGGTCAGCGGCGGGCTCGGCAGCAGATACAGGAGCACCGCGATCGGCAGCAGGTAGCCGCGGTAGCGGAACGAGAAGTCGCCGAGCCGGACCAGCCACGCCGCCATGCATTCCCTCCTGGCCGCGCATTGTGCCGCAGCGGCGCCCGCGGCGCCAGCCCGGGGTCTTCTCCAGCATGGTATGAGTCTGCAAGCGGAGACCTGCCGGGTCCGCAGATCCGCGTGTATGCTGGCGCCCGTGCGCCTGAAGTCGCATGTGCGGCTGATCGGACTGGTCGCCCTGTCCGGGCTGGCCATCGGGCTCGCGTTGCTGCTGCGCGCGGAGCTCGGGCCGTTGCGGACCGCGCAGGCGGTAGCTGTCGATGTGCGCATGCAGGCCGCCCTCGCTGATCTGGTTCATGAACTGCAGCGCGAGCGAGGTCTGACGGCAATCCGCCTCGCCAGCGGTCTCCCGATGGACGAACTGCAGCGGCAACAGGACCGTACCGACGCGCTCGCCGCACGGGCGCGGATTTCGGGCGTGCTGCGGGAGGGCGACCTGTCCGCAGTAGCGGCGCAGCGCCACCGCATCGGGATCGACGCGACGGACGGCGTGCAGACCCATGTGCTCTACACAGCGGGGATCGATACGCTGCTGCGGCGCTTCGCCGTTGGTGCCCGCAGCATCGAGATCGTGGAGCTGCGGGGTCCGCTGCTGGCTCACCTGGCACTGCTGCGGGCCAAGGAACAATTGGGCCAGCTTCGCGCGCTCGTCGCCGGCCAGCTTGCTGGCGGCGAATCCGGCGAGCGCGACCTGCGCCGCGCCCTGCAGCAGCTTGCCGTCTTCGATGCGGCAGTCGCGATCTGTCTCGAAGAAATGGATGCCGCGCAGGCCGGACAACTGCGCGCCGTGCTGGATTCCGCGGCGCTGCGCAGGCTGCGCGACTGGCTGGCGGATTACGGCGCGGGCAGCGGCGCGCGCCCGGCCGGCGTGGCCGCAGCGCTGGCCTGGTTCGATGTCGCCAGCGCGGCGCTCGACGAGCTGCATGCACTCGGCGGGCGGGCCAGCGACGACCTCGAGGCGCTGGTTGCGCTGGCCGATGCGGCGCTGTACCGGGCCAAGACGCTCGGCCGCAACCGGGTCTGCCGCGCGAGCACCATCGGGGGTGACGAGCCGCGCCTGCGTCTCGTGCCGGCCTGAAGCCGGCATCGGTCGAGACCGTCGCCGGGGGCGGCAGCGTTTAATCTGTGCGCCATTGTGGCGAGGAGCCTGAACATGAACCACCGACTTCTGTGTCACGCCCTGCTGCTCGGCGGGGTCGCCAGCGGCACCATGGCCGCCGCGGCGGAGCCGCAGCTGGCACTGACCGTGTACAGTTCCGCCCGGCCAGGCGGCATACCTGCCGAATGGTACCGGCCGCTGCCCGGCACTGGCACGCCGGCGGCGAGTGCGCTGCCGGGCTTCGCGCTGGTGCGCATGGACCGTGACCTCGAGCTGCCGCGCGGGCGCAGCCGCCAGCAGTTCAGCGACGTGGCGGCGCTGATCGACCCGACCACGGTGCAGTTCCGCTCGTTGACCGACCCGGCCGGCACGCGCGTGCTCGAACAGGACTTCCAGTTCGATCTGGTCGGCATGCAGAAGCTGCTGTCGCGCTACGTCGATCAGGCCATCCTGGTCGAGCGCGCCGACGGCGAGCGCACCACCGAGCTGCGCGGCACGCTGCTGTCGGCGCACGACGGCCTGGTTCTGCGCGGCGCGGATGGTCAGGTGCACGCGCTGAACCAGTGGTCCGGGCTGCGCTTCGGCGAACTGCCGGGCGGACTGATTACGCGCCCGACGCTCGCCTGGGAGGTGCAGGCCGCGAAGGCCGGCACGCACCGCAGCCGGGTGACCTACCAGACCGGCGGCATCACCTGGTGGGCCGATTACAACCTGGTGTTCAGCGAAGGGGCCGACGCGAACAGCGGCTTCGTCGACCTCGGCGCCTGGGTCAGCCTGCTGAACCAGTCCGGCACCGGCTATGACAACGCGCGCCTGAAACTGGTCGCCGGCGACGTCAACCGGATCCAGCCGGAGATGCCGCTGCCGATGCGGCGCAAGACGCTCGAAGTCGTGACCATGGCCGCGGCCGACGGCTTCACGGAACAGGCCTTCTTCGAATATCACCTGTATACGCTCGGGCGGCCGGCCACGCTGCCGAACAATTCCACCAAGCAGATCGAACTGTTCGAGGCGACGCCGCGCGTGCCGGCGCGCAAGCGCCTGGTGTATGCCGGCGCCGCCGGCTACGGTCAAGGCGGGGAGCCGCTGCTCGAGCGGGACTATGCGCCGGCCGCGAACACCCGGGTCGAAGTCTGGCTGAGCTTCCGCAACGACCGCGCTTCCGGCCTCGGCCTGCCGCTGCCGGCCGGGCGGGTGCGCGTCGCGCAGCTCGACCGTGCCGACGGCAGCCTCGAGTTCATCGGCGAGGACGCGCTCGAGCACACGCCGAAGGACGAGGACGTGCGCGTGCGGCTCGGCACCGCCTTCGACGTGGTCGGCGAGCGGCGCCAGACGGATTTCCAGCTCAACACGCGTGGCCGGGTCATGGAGGAGGCCTTCGAGATCCGCGTGCGCAACCACAAGGAGCAGGCGGTCGCGGTGGTGGTGCGCGAGGAGCTGTACCGCTGGAGCCGCTGGCAGGTCATCGAGCGCTCGCAGCCGTTCGCGCAGCAGGACGCGCGCCGCATCGAGTTCCCGCTGCAGGTCCCGGCCGACGGCGAGGCGGTCGTCACCTACCGCGTGCGCTACACCTGGTAGCGGTGCCGGTGTTACGGTTGCGGTAACTCCGTGAACCCCGGACCGGCGCACTGCCGGAGTTACCGCAACCGTAACACCGGCACCCGCGCTGATGCACCCGCGCTGATGCTTGACATCTAAAATATTGAAGGTTCTAATGCTGCGATGCGACGGATCGTCTGTCTGGGTGGCGGGCCGGCTGGGCTGTACGCGGCACTGCTGTTCCGCCGGGCGCGGCCGCGGGCCCGCGTCGAGGTGTATGAGCGCAACCGCCCGGACGACACCTTCGGCTGGGGCGTGGTGTTCTCGGACGGCACGATGCAGGGCTTCCGCGCCGCCGATGCGCCGTCGCACCGGGCGATCACCGGCAGCTTCCACCACTGGGACGACATCGACGTTCACTACCGCGGCACCCGGATCACGACCGGCGGCCACGGCTTCTGCGGCATCGGCCGCCAGCGGCTGCTCGACATTCTGCGCGAACGGGCCGCAGCGCTCGGCGTGGAGGTCCACTACGAGCGCACGGTCGCCGACACCGATCCCGAGTTCGCTGACGCGGACCTGATCGTCGCGGCCGACGGCATCAACAGCCATAGCCGGACCCGGCACGCCGCGGTGTTCGAGCCCGACGTCGAACCGCGCGAGTGCCGCTACATCTGGCTGGGTACGCGGCGCCCGTTCCGCGCCTTCACCTTCGCCTTCGAGCAGACCGAGCATGGCTGGTTTCAGATACACGCGTACCAGTTCAGCCCGGAGCTGTCGACGGTCATCGTCGAGACACGCGAGGAGACCTGGCGCGCGCATGGTCTCGAGCGGATGGACCAGGCTGGCTCGCTGGCCTTCTGCGCGCGCCTGTTCGCGCCCTACCTGGACGGCGCGCCGCTGCTGGTCAAGCCCGGTCACCTGCGCGGCTCGGCCTGGCTGAATTTCCAGCGCGTGCTGTGCCGGCGCTGGCACCACGGCCGGCTGGTGCTGATCGGCGACGCGGCCCACACCGCGCACTTCTCGATCGGCTCCGGCACCAAGCTGGCGATGGAGGACGCGATCGCGCTGGTGCGGCACACCGCGCGCGCGCGCGACGTGCCCGCGGCGCTCGCCGCCTATCAGGATGAACGCTCGGTCGAGGCGCTGCGCCTGCAGAGCGCCGCGCGCAACCGGATGCGCTGGTTCGAGGACGTCGCGCGTTACGTGCGGCTGGAACCGTGGCAGTTCACCTACAGCCTGCTGACCGGCAGCCAGCGCATCGGCCATGACAACCTGCGCCTGCGTGACGCCGGCTTCGTCGCCGGGGTCGAGCGGCGGCTGGCGGAGCAGGTTGGGGTGGCCGATGCGCGGCCGCCGATGTTCCTGCCGTTCACGCTGCGCGGGCTGCGGCTCGAGAACCGTGTGGTCGTGTCGCCGATGGCGCAGTACAGGGCCAACGGCGGCGTGCCGGGTGACTGGCACCTCGTGCACCTCGGCGCGCGGGCGACCGGCGGCGCCGGGCTCGTAGTCACGGAGATGACCTGCGTCGCGCCGGAGGGCCGCATCACGCCCGGCTGCACCGGGCTGTGGAACGAGACGCAGCGCGACGCCTGGCGGCGGATCGTGGACTTCGTGCACGGGGCGAGCCCGGCGAAGATCTGCGTGCAGCTCGGCCACGCCGGGCGCAAGGGCTCGACCCAGCGCGGCTGGGAACAGGCGGATCACCCGCTGCCGGCCGGCAACTGGCCGACCCTGGCGCCGTCGCCACTGCCATGGCTCGACGGCATCAGCGCCGCGCCGCGGGCGATGGATCGCGCCGACCTGGATGCCGTGCTGGCGCAGTTCGTGCATTCGACCCGTCTCGCCGCCGCGGCCGGCTTCGACCTGCTCGAGCTGCACATGGCGCACGGCTACCTGCTGGCCAGCTTCCTGTCGCCGCTGACCAATCGCCGCCGCGACGAATATGGCGGCGACGTGCACGGCCGGCTGCGCTTCCCGCTCGAGGTGCTGGCCGCCGTGCGTGCGGCCTGGCCGCAGGAGCGGCCGTTGTCGGTACGCGTATCGGCCTGCGACTGGGCCGACGGCGGGCTCACGCCCGCCGAGCTGCTGACCATCGCGCGGGCGCTGCACGCGGCCGGCGCCGACATTCTCGACGTATCCACCGGGCAGACAGTGCCGTGGCAGCAGCCGGTCTACGGGCGCATGTGGCAGACGCCGTTCGCCGACCTCGTGCGTGGCCATACCGCCATCCCGACGATCGCGGTCGGCAACATCTACGAGCCCGACCACGTCAACACGATCATCGCCGCCGGGCGCGCCGACCTGTGCGCGATCGCGCGCCCGCACCTGGCCGACCCGGCCTGGACGCTGCGCGCCGCCGCGGCTCAGCACTACGCCGGCCAGTGGTGGCCGCCGCCGTACGAATCCGCGCGCCAGCAGCTCGAGCGCAACCTCGAGCGCGCCGCACAGCCGCCCGAGCCGGTGTGACGATGGCGGCAGGAACCGGGGCAGCTCGGGTGGCGGGCGCTGCGGCGACCGATGCCGAGACCCGCGCCGGGCGCGATCACCACGAGGCGCTGCGACTGTGGCTGCGGCTATTCGCGACCACGCGCCTGGTCGAGGACAGCGTACGGCGCCGGCTGCAGGAACAGTTCGCGACGACGTTGCCGCGCTTCGACCTGATGGCGCAGCTCGAGCGGCATCCGCAGGGCCTGAAGATGAGCGAGCTGTCGCGGCGCATGATGGTCACCGGCGGCAACGTCACCGGGATCACCGATCTGCTCGAGCGCGAGGGCCTGGTCACGCGCGCCGCGGATCCCGGCGACCGCCGCGCCTGGCGCGTGCGGCTGACCGCCACGGGCCGCCGCGCCTTCGCCGCGATGGCGGTGGCGCACGAGCGCTGGATCGTCGCCGATTTTGCCGCGCTCGACGCGCGCGAGCGCCGTGCGCTCGGTGCGCTGCTGCTGCGCCTGAAGGAACGGGTCCGGTTGCTGGAGGAGGCGAGTCGTGAATAAGCATCAGGTTCTGCAGCCGGCGGGCTGGCCGCGGCCTGGCGGTTACGCGCACGGGATCGCCGCCGAGGGTCGCCAGGTGTTCATTGCCGGGCAGGTCGGCTGGGACGACAGCGGTCGCCTGGCCGGTGACGGGCTGGCGGCGCAGGTGCGCCAGGCGCTCGCCAACGTCGTGCGCGTACTGGCCGAGGCTGGCGGCCGGCCGGAACAGATCGTGCGCCTGAACTGGTACATCACCAGCCGCGATGAATACCTGGCCGTGCTGCCGGCCATCGGTGCCGCCTATCGGGAGACCATCGGCCGGCATTTCCCGGCGATGACCGTGGTCCAGGTGGCCGCGCTCGTGGCCTCCGGCACCAAAGTCGAAATCGAGGCCACCGCAGTCGTATAGCGTATGGGTGCCGGTGTTACGGTGGCGGTAACTCCGGCGAAGTTACCGCCACCGTAACACCGGCACCGGACGACATGCGGTGCACGGCGGCGAGCTGTGCGCCGCTGCGCCATGCGTAATCATTGCCGGTGTAGCCCCACCAGTCCCAGCAGCCCTGCGGGTTGAATGGCCACAGCCAGCTTCGTGCGACCTGCGGGTACAGCACGACGATGCGGTTGGCATCCGCCCAGCGGTTGTAGCCGGCGTCGCGGACGAAGGCCTGGCCGACGAATTCCGTGCCCTGGCGGCAGCCGTGGAAGGCGATATGGATCCGGCAGGGTCGGCCCGCCGCGCAATCCTGTGGCACGTAGATCCAGCCGGTGGGCGCGAGCGTCGAGCGGGCGCTACCGGCGGCGTAGCGCCGCTGGTCGAATTCCAGCAGTTGGCCGCGCAGCGGGCCAGCCGGCGCGCGCAGGTCGCGGTACAGATACCGGAGCAGCTCACCGGCCGCGTCGTAGTCGCAGTCGTTGAGCCCGGTCGGCGAGATCCGCGCGCAGGGTGCGCCGGTGTCGCGGGTCGGGAAACCGTGTGCGGCCGGCACCTGCGTTGCGTAGTGCATGCGTTGCGGTGGTATGAACACCCGATAGAACCGCAGCAGGGAATCCATGACCGCCGCGCCAACGACCTCGTCCTGCGCGCCGTGGAACGCCCACACGCGATCGGGTACCAGCCACGACGGATCGTCGATGCGGTTGGCGGCCGCGGCCGCGCGTGCCGCGCCGAGCAGCGGACCGATGTCCGGTCCGATCGCTCCGCCCTTGACGCAGTCGGTGAGCGCGCGCCACAGCGAACCGCGGGCGCAGAACCACGGCCCGGCCGCGATGATTCCGGCCCCGGCGACATCGCGGGAGAAGGCGACCTGGTACTGCATCGCCATGTGGCCACCGGCCGACACGCCCGATACCGTCAGGCTGCCCGGCTCGAGCACGAGCCGCGGCAGGCTGCCTGCCGCCAGCGCCGGGGCGACTGCCAGAGCGGACCCGAGCATGGCCAGCAGCGCGGCGGCACAGCGGCGCAATGTCATGATCCAGGCCAAGAACGTATCCTGATGCCGGAGCGAACGCCGCGACAGGATAGGCGGTGGCCGCAGGCAGCACCAGTTGGTGCGGGGAGGACAGCGCAGGGCCGGGGTCCGTTTGCTGATTCTGGACGACGACCCGCTGATCGGCGCGCTGCTTCGGCACATCGCCACGGCCGCTGGGGGAGATGGTGCCGGTGTTACGGTTTCGGTAACTCCGGCGAAGTTACCGCAACCGTAACACCGGCACCGCGTCGCAGACCGCGGCGATGGCCGCGGCGCGCGTCGTCGAGCGGCGCCAGGCGGCGCCGATGACGCGGTACGGCGCGGGTGGCGCGAACGGGCGGATCACCAGGCCCGGCGTAGCGCCGAAGGGCCCGCTGGCGGCGAGCTGCGGCAGCAGCGTGAGACCGAGCCCGGCCGCGACCATCTGGCGCAGCGTCTCGAGACTGGTGGCGCGGAAGTCCTGCTCCTCGGTGCCGGCGCTGCGGCAGACCTCGAGCGCGTGCTCGCGCAGGCAGTGGCCATCCTCGAGCAGCAGCAGCTTTTCGCCGCGCAGGTCGGCGAGCGTGAGCCGGCGGCGCTGCGCGAGCCGGTGCCGCTCCGGCATCGCCACCATGAACGGTTCGCGGAACAGCTCGCGCGTGGCCAGCGGGCCGGTATCCACCGGCAGCGCGAGCAGGCCGAGATCCAGCTCGCCGCCGGCGATCCGCGCGACCAGCGGCCGCGTCTGATATTCGTGCAGCATCAACTGCAGGCGCGGCAGCCGCTGTTGCATTCGCGGCGCGACCTGCGGCAGCAGGTATGGCCCGAGCGTCGGGATCAGGCCGATCTTCAGCCGCCCGGCCAGCGGATCGGCGCTCGCCCGCGCCAGCTCGCGGATGTCCTCCGCGTCCTGCAGCATGCGCCGCGCGCGCGCGACGATTGCCTCGCCCGCGGCCGTCAGTGCGACCTGGCGAGGCCGGCGCTCGATCAGCGGCACGCGCAGGTAGTCCTCGAGCTTGCGCAACTGGGCCGACAGCGTCGGCTGGCTGACGTGGCAGCGTTCGGCCGCGCGGCCGAAATGCCGGACATCGGCCAGCGCCACGAGGTATTGCAGGTCGCGCAGGTTCATGGCTGCTCGAGTTACATAGAAGACGACTATTGCAGTAATCATAACAATCGATTGTACAAATGACGAGCCCGGGCCGATGCTGCGCCCGTGTTCCAGCACGTCACCGACCGGAGGAAGACCATCATGCTCGGCCTTGGCAACCAGTTCCCTGCGTTTCAGCTTACCGGCGTCACCGGCAACGACCTGAAGTCGGCGTTCAAGGACTTCGACAACCACAGCTTCAAGGGCAAGTGGCTGGTCGTGTTCTTCTGGCCGAAGGACTTCACCTTCGTCTGCCCGACCGAGATCGCCGGCTTCGGCCGGTTGCACCGCGACTTCGCCGACCGCGATGCGCAGATACTCGGGGTCAGTACCGACTCGGAGTTCGTGCACCTGGCCTGGCGCAGGGACCGCGAGGAGCTGCGCAACCTGCCGTTCCCGATGCTCGCCGACCTCAAGCGCGAGCTGGCCGGCGCGCTCGGCATCATCGATGCGCGGGCCGGGGTGGCGCAGCGGGCGACCTACATCGTCGATCCCGAGGGCGTGGTCCGCTTCGTCTACGTCACCGACCTCAGCGTCGGCCGCAGCCCGGAGGAAGTGCTGCGCGTGCTCGACGGCCTGCAGACCGACGAGCTCTGCCCCTGCAACTGGCAGAAGGGCGAGGCGACGCTGCAGGCGGCCTGAGAAACGGGGAGGCGGGCGATGTTACTCGAGCAGCTCAGGGAACGGATTCCAGACTACGCGCGGGACCTGCGGCTCAATCTGGCCGCGGTGCTCACGCCGCAGGGCGCGACAGGGCTGTCGGACTCGCAGCTCTGGATGACCGCGCTCGCCGCCTCGATCGCCGCGCGCGCGGCGTGAGACCGGCGGCGGGTGCCCGGCGCCCGTCCGAGCGCGTAGAATCGCGTGGCCATGGCCGCGCCAGACCACCCGTCCCGCAGCCGCCTGCCGCCGCCGCCGGCGCCGACGCATCGTTCCGCCAATCCATGGCGGCTGTCGGACACGGCCCGTAAACCTGACCAGCCCGGGCGCGGCGAGCGCCAGGAGAGTCTCGAAGAAATCCTGCGCGCGATCGGCGTCGTCGATGTGCCGGCGCAGGAGGAGCCAGCGAAAACGCCAGACGCCGTCGAGCCGGGCCGGACTGCCCCAGCCCGGCGGACCTCGAGCTGGCTGCCGCTGTTGTTCTTCATCATCGCCGCGGGCGTCGTGCTGTTCGAGCTGTCCCAGCAGCGCGGCACGGATGACTGGGTGACGGCGCTCGGCCCGCTGGTCGTCATCCTGCTGATGGCGCTGACCTGGTGGCGCCGCCGCCGGAAGAACGAGGAGCAGGGCAACCGCTAGGTCATCCGCCACACCAGCGTGTGGTTGTTGGCCGGCATCGGATGATTAGCGGCAAACGTGAATCCGGCTGCGCACGCCAGCGCATCCACGGCCTCGAAGTCGCGCAGGCCGCTCGCCGGATCGCGCTCGTGCAGCATCCGGTCGAACGCGGCGTTGCTCGCGCTGGTGTAGTCGCCGTCGAAGCGGAACGGCCCGTAGATCGCGACGATGCCCGGCGGGCGCAGCACCTGCGGCAGCCGCGCGAACAGCGCCACGACCGCGGGCCAAGCCATGATGTGCAGCGTATTCGCGCTGAACAGCCCGTCGTAGCGCATCTCCGGCCAGTCCTCGCCGGTCACGTCCAGCTCGTGCGGCGCGCGCAGGTTCACCGGCCCCTCATAGAGCACGCGGCGGCGCAGGCCCGGCATCGCCGCCGGCAGCTCGGTCGGCTGCCAGACCAGCGCCGGCATCTGCAAGGTGAAATGCACCGCATGCTGTCCGGTGCCGCTGCCGATCTCGAGCACGCGCCGGCAGCCGGCGAAAACCTCGCGCAGCACCGCAAGGATCGGCTCCTTATTGCGCTCGCAGGCGTCGGCATGCGCCAGTGGCGCGATGCGCCCGAAGTCTTCCGTCGGCTCACCGCTGTTCACGGTGCATCGCCTGGCGCCTCATGACCGGCGCACCGTAGCACCGGCGGCCGGGACGGCGCAAACGGCGGACCGGCTTGGTGTGGCGATGGGGCCGGGGCAGACCCGGATCCTTGACACGCCGCGCCCGCCGGCGCGAGAGTGCCGGACGCTGCCTGCAGCGCCACCGCGAACCAGGGAGACATCACCGTGAACGAAATCAGCTCCAGCCCGCCAGCGCCGGCCAGTGGAATTTCCGCCGAGGAGCGCCAGTGGGGTCTCGCCGCCCACCTGTCCGCGCTGGCCGGCTTCGTCGTGCCGCTCGGCAACGTGCTCGGGCCGCTGATCGTGTGGCTGATCAAGCGCGAGCAGATGCCGTTCGTCGCGGATCAGGGCCGGGAAGCGCTGAACTTCAATATCACCGTCAGCAATCACCGTCAGCATCGCCGCCCTCGTGCTGATCCTGTTGACGGTGATGAGCTTCGGCCTCGGTATCTTCGTCACCGGGCCGATTGGCGGCGCACTCGCGATCGCCTGGTTCGTTCTGACGATCATCGCCGGGATCCGCGCCAACGAGGGCCAGCAGTACCGGTATCCGTTCTCCTGGAAGCTGGTGCAGTAACGGCCGCGGCGCCCGCGTCAATCGGCGGCGGTCGGGTCGAGCCTGCGCCACACGCCCTCGCGGCGCGGGTCCGCGCCGCCGTCGATGACGCCGGCCGGGCCGAACACCAGGCCGTGCAGGCCGGATTCCTCGCCGCGGCCGGCGCGGATGAGGATACCGCGGGCCGCGAGTTCTTCGCGCAGGGCCGGCTCGAACTTCGCGACCTCGCCGAAGTAATCAGCACCGCGCGCGATCAGGTTCGGCAGCTCGATGGCCTGTTGCAGCGGCTGATGCCAGGCCAGCAGGCCGACGAGCGCCTTGGCGTTGTAGGCGAGGATCGCCGTGCCGCCGGGCGAGCCGAGCGCCGCGACCGGCCGGCCGGCCCGGTCGAGCACGATGACCGGCGCCATGGACGAGCGCGGCCGCTTGCCGCCGGCGACGGCATTGGCGGCCGGGCGGCCGTCAAACAGCGGTTCCAGCGAGAAGTCGGTGAGCTGGTTGTTGAGCAGAAAGCCGCCGACCGCGCGACCCGAACCGAACAGTGACTCGACCGAAGTCGTGATGCAGGCGATGTTGCCCCAGCGGTCGGTAACGACGAAATGACTGGTACCGCCGGCCTCGCGCGTGGCGTCGGCGCCGGATTGCGGCACGGCGAGGTCGCCGGCAGCCGGCGCCGGGCCGGCCGTCGTGCCGATCAGCGTCGCGCGCCCGGCGACGTAGTCCGGATCCAGCAGCTCCGCGATCGGCACGGGCACGAACTGCGGGTCGGCGACATACTGGTCGCGATCCGCGTACATCAGCCGGCTGGCCTCCGCGAACAGGAACCAGGCCTGCGGCTCGGCCGGCTGGTGGCTCGCGATGCCGGTGTGCTCCAGCAGCGCGAGCAACTGCAGCAGCGCCACGCCTGATGACGGTGGCGGCGGCACGCAGACGACATAAACGAGAAACGGCCGGCACAGCGGTTCGCCGATGCGGGGCTGGTAAGCGGCGAAGTCGGCGGGCTCGAGCCGTCCGGGCAGCGGCTCGGCGCGGGTGCGGGCGATGATCGCTGCGCTGAGCGGCGGCTCGAGCAGCGCACGCGGCCCGGCGGCGGCGATCCGCTGCAAGGTGGCGGCATAAGCCGGGTTGCTGAGGCGATCGCCGGCCTGCACCGGCGTGCCGTCCGCGCGCGAGAACAGTGCGCGCACGTCGGGCAGGCTCGCCTGGGGAAACGGGCTGTTGGCGAAACGGGCGAGGCGCTGCGGGACCACGAAGCCGTCCGTGGCCGCGCGGATTGCGGCCCCGAACAGCCTCTGCCAGGGCTGGCGGCCATGGCGCGCCTGCGCGGCGCCGAGCATCGCCAGCGCGCCCGGCACCCCGGTCGAGCGGCCGGTCAGGATCGCTTCGCGCCAGGGCAGCGGCTGACCCTGCGCGTCGAGGAACAGCTCCGGCTTGGCCGCGGCCGGCGCCGCTTCGCGCCCGTCGAAGGCGGTGATCCGCCGGGTGGCAGCGTCGTAGTACAGCAGGAACGCGCCGCCGCCGAGGCCGGAACTCTGCGGCTCGACCAGACCGAGCATGGCCTGCACGGTCACGGCGGCATCCGCGGCCGTGCCGCCGTCGCGCAGTGTCTCGAGTCCGGCCGCGACCGCGAGCGGGTGCGCGGCGGCTACCGCCGCGACCCGGTCGGCCGGCGCCCGCCCGGGCAATTGCGCGCAGCCGGCAAGAACGACTGTCGCCCACAGCAGCGCCAGCATGATCCGCGGGCTCGACCCGGCGCAGTCGGCTGAAGTCATCGACGCAATACTACGACAGCCGCCGGCGGCATTGCGGGCATGGTCACGCGGCGCGGCGAGGAGTAATCTCTGACTCGCCACCAGCCGTGGGAGGATCCTGCCAATGCACGACGAACTGACCACGTTGCCTGCCGTCGGTCCCTCCATCGCCGCGGACCTCCGGCATCTCGGTGTTCACTCGATCAGGGAACTTGCGGCGTCCGATCCCGAGCAGCTCTACCAGAAACTGTGTGACCTGACCGGTCATCCGCAGGAGCCGTGCCTGCTGTATGCGTTCCGCTGTGCGACTTATGCAGCGCGCACGACCGAGCCGCAGCCGGAGCTGCTGAAGTGGTGGAACTGGAAAGACCGGCGGCTCGACGACTGAAAACAGGCCGGGCCGCCGTGTGGCGGCCCGGTCACCCGGTCCGACTCTGGCCGCGGCTTACTCTGTGGACCAGGGGAACGTCGTCGACACCGTGAACAGCACGCGTGCCTCGGTGTTGGACACGTCGTCGGTAATTTTGCTCTCGCCATCGAGATCGGTCCCGGTGACCTTGAGCTCGAGGTCGAAGTGACCGGCGCTGTAGCCAAGGCCGGCCGAGAAGTCGAAGTAGTTCTCCCAGGTCTGGTGGAAGTACTCGCCGTAGTTGTAACCGCCGTGCAGGTTCAGCGAGAACCCGGAGGGCAGCTCGAAGCTGGCATTCAGCTCGCTGTAGGAAGCGTCCATGTCGGAGCCGCCGTAGTCATTGGTGAACCACTGCTTGAACTCCAGTGGTCCCCAGCTCAGGCCGGCGTAGATCTCCGGGTAGTCGTAGATCTTGCTCACCAGCGCCGAGCTGGAGCTGTCCGGATAGGTGTACCAGACGATGCCGGCGTCCCAACCCAGGCCGTCCTTGATCTCGCCCGACCAGCCCGCGTACAGGTCCAGCTCGATGTTGCCGTCGATGTCGCTGCCGTAGTCGATGTTCGTTGCCCAGGCGCCGAGATAGAAGCCGCTGTCGTGCGCCCAGTCGAGGCTGGCCTGCAACGCGGGATCTTTCGCGCTCAGCGAAACACCACGGAAGTCGTACTCAGAGGCGGCGGTGACGGTGCTGGAAAATTCTCCGGCCTGCGCGCTCGCGGCCATCAGCGCCAGCGCGCCTGCGATCGTGAGAGTGGTGGACTTCATGCCTGCTCCTTGGTTGCTGCCGCGGTCAATGTAGCCGCGGCGTCGGCGCGATTGTAGCGGACTTACCTGCGCTTTGCTGGACGGAATAGCGTGCTTTCGCGTGTATTGCATCATTTCCGCAACGACTGCACCGGCGTGGTGCCGTTTGCTGGATCTGCTGCGCCAGTCTGGGACGGCTCGCGCTCAGGCGGCGTCGATCCGCAGGTGATACGACTTGGGTCGGGTCAGGTTGTGAAAGCCGATCTCCGACAATGTGCCGCCGCGGCCGGTCGCCTTGCAGCCGGTCCAGCACAGCGCCGGGTCGAGATAATCCGCGCGATTCATGAACACCGTGCCGGTCGCCAGGCGCCGGCCCAGCGCGGCGGCGCGGTGCGGATCGCGGGTCCACAACGAGACGGTCAGTCCGTAGTCGCTGTCGTTCATCAGCGCGAGCGCTGCCTCGTCGCCGTGCACCGGCATGATGCCGGCCACCGGGCCGAAGCTCTCCTCGCGCATGACGCGCATGCCATGGTTCACATTGACCAGAAGCTGCGGCATCAGGTACGTACCGCCGTCGTCCTGCGGAAACAGCGCGGGATCGATCAGTGCGCGCGCCCCGGCGGCGAGCGCCTCAGCGGTCTGCGCCCGCACCAGCTCGGCGAAGCGCCGGCTGGCCATCGGCCCGAGGGTGGTGGCTTCATCGAGCGGGTTGCCGAGGCGGTAGCGCGACACCAGCGCGACCGACTTCGTGACGAACTCCTTATACCGCGGCGCGGCGACGTAGATGCGCTCGATGCCGCAGCAGCACTGCCCGGAGTTGTACATCGCCGCATCCATCAGCGTGGCGGCCGCGGCATCCAGATCGGCGTCCTCCATCACGTAGCCGGGATCCTTGCCGCCCAGCTCGAGGCCGAGTCCGGTGAAGGTGCCGGCCGCGGCCTGCTCGATCGCGCGGCCGCCAGCGACCGAGCCGGTGAAGTTGATGAAACCGAAGTGGCCCGCGGCGATCAGTCCGGCAGTCGTCGCGTGGTCGAGGAACAGGTTGAGCAGCAGACCGGGCGGCAGGCCGGCCTCGGTGAAGGCGCGCTCGATACGCTCGCCGGCCAGCAGCGTCTGCGTGGCGTGCTTCAGCACGACGCCGTTGCCGGCGATCAGCGCCGGCACGATCGTGTTGAGCGCGGTCAGGTACGGATAGTTCCACGGCGCGATGACCAGCACGACACCGTGCGGTTCGCGCTCGATGCGCCGCTCGAAGCGCGCCGAGGCCTCGATCACGATCGGTGCCAGCGCGCGCTCCGCGATGCCGGCCATGTAATCGGCGCGCTCGGCAACCGGGCGGAACTTACTACCACAGCACACCGGCCGGCCCATCATCCAGGCGAGTTCCGGCACGGTTTCCGCCTGCATCGCACCGAGGCGGGCAATGCCGGCCTGCACAAGTGCCACACGCTCGGGCAGCGGCCGGGCGGCCCAGTCGTGCTGGCCTTCGCGGCAGGTGGCGATCGCGCGTGCGGCGACATCGCCCGTCGCGAGCGGGCGCTCGGCCACCACCGAGCCGTCGACCGGCGAGATGCAGCGCAGGATTTCAGCATGTGCCATCGTCGGTGCCTCGCAGTGCGGTCGCAGGTAAGCTGGCTGTACGCCGATGGCAGTCTAGCGCAGCGCGGAATCGCCCGGTGCGGCGCGCGGTTGAAAATACACAAATGCAGTGGTAATTTGCCGCAGAAGCTGCCGTCATGAAAAACGTCACCATCACGCTCGATGAAGCGACGGCACGCTGGGCTCGCCGGATGGCCGCTCGTCACAACCAGAGCCTGTCGCGGTTCATCGGCGCAGTCCTGAGCGGGAAAATGCACGACGACCGTCGCTACGAGCTGGCCATGCGCGAGTACCTGTCGCTGCGCCCGCGGTCACTCGGCGCGCCGGGACAGCGCTATGCCACACGGGACGAGTTGCATGACCGCGCTGGTCTTCGTTGACACCAATGTTCTGCTGTACGCGATCGACACCCGCGATCGTGCCCGGCAGCAGCAGGCAGCCGAATGGATGAGCACGCTGTGGCGCACGCGCAGCGGCCGCACCGGTGTGCAGGTCCTTAACGAGTTCTTCGTCAATGCGACCCGGCACCTCCGGCCTGGATTGCCTGCGGACGAGGCTTGGCAGCAGGTCCTGGCGTTGATGAGCTGGGTGCCGCAGCCGGTCGATGTGCAGACGCTCACCGGCGGACGTGAGCTGCAAGCCCGCTATCGCCTGAGCTGGTGGGACAGCCTGATCGTGGCCGCGGCTCGCCAGCAGGGTTGCTCGCTGTTGCTGACCGAGGATCTGCAGCCCAGGGCCGTCTACGCCGGCGTCACCGTCTGCGATCCGTTCGCTGACGACGCACGGGAGCTCCCGGCGCAATACGGCCCGTTGGTCGAGTCGCCGGCGCCGCGGCGCCGTGGACGGCCGCGCCGGCCGGCGCAGCTCGTCGCGCGACCGGCTGATCCGGGGTCCCAGCCATGCTGATGCCGCAGTTGTCGACTCTGCCTGAGGCACAGCGGCGGCTGTGGCCGGAGCTCGGCTCGGTGCCCGCGGCATTCGCGCTCTATGGCGGAACCGCGCTGGCGCTCAGGATCGCGCACCGGCGGTCGGATGACTTCGTTGCGGAGCACGATCAGGTGCAGGGCATGAATCTGTCCGTCGCTTCATTGCTCGATATCGCCGGGTCCAAGGCGGCGGTCATCCAGAAGCGCGCCGAAGCCAGGGACTACATCGACATCGATGCGCTGATGCGTAACGGTGTCGACCTGCCAACCGTGCTGGCCGCTGGCCGGGCGATGTACGGCGGGCAGTTCAATCCGCTGGTCACGCTCAAGGCGTTGTCGTACTTCGATGACGTACCGGCGTTAGCCCAGGATGTGCGGGCGCGCCTCAGCGCGGCAGTACGAGCGGTAGAACTCTCCGACCTGCCGGTAATGCAGCCGCTGCGCCAGCCGGCGCAGCCGGATGGGAACGGCGTATGAAGCCGCTACCGGAGACCCCGGGGCTGCTGCGGGTCGCGCGGCGCAGGTTCATCGGCACGGACGAGTGCAGCGAGGTTCTCGAGCGGGCGCCGCCGGGAGTGTTCGACGCCCGCTCGTGGGCCTACTGGAACCTGGTCTGCGGCCGCGTGCCGCCACCGCCGTTGCCCGAGCGACACTTCCCGCCGCTGGTTGCCGGTGGCGCGCCGTTCAGCGGACTTGCGCGATGAACTCCGTGAGCGCCGCGAGGGTGGCATCGGGCTGATCCTTGTGCGGTGCATGGCGGCAGTCGGCGAGTACGCGCACGGCGACCTCGCCCGGCACCTGCGCGTGGATCGCCTCGAGCTGTGCCGCCGTACCGTACTCGTCGTCGCGGCCCTGGAGCGCGAGCACCGGGCAGCCGATGCACGGCAGGTATTGCTCGATGTTCCAGCCGCGGAAGTCCGGGTGCAGCCAGATGTCGTTCCAGCGACGGAAGGTAGCTTCGGGATCGCGATGATGGCGGGCCAGTCGCGCCGGCAGGTCGGTCGCCGCGAAGGAATCCCGCGCCGCGGCGATGCTCCGGACCGACAGGTCCTCGACGAAGACATGCGGCGCAAGCAGCGCGAGGCCGGCGACTGCGCGCCCGCTGCCGCCGGCATGGATCAGCGCGATCGAGGCGCCGTCGGAATGGCCGACCAGCAGCGGCCGCCCGATCGCGAGGCGGTCGAGCAGTGCCGGCAGTACGGTGAGCGCCTCGTCGTGCATGTAGCGGACATGGAACGGTCCATGCGGCGGCGAGGACCGACCGTAACCGGCGCGCGACCAGACCAGCGCGCTGCAGCCGGTCGTTGCCGCGACGCGGGCCGGAAAGTCGCGCCATGCCGAGAGCGAGCCGAGACCTTCGTGCAGGAACACCAGTGGCGGCCGGTCCGGCCGCAGCGCCGGGATCTGCTCATACTCGAGTTCGTGGCCGTGCAGGTGGATGGTCTGGATCGGCATGGCGCTGTGGGCTGGCGGGGCGTTACATTACCTGCATGCGACTCGACGAACTGATCCGCGGCCCGCGCATCGTGCTGTTCGAAGGCGCGATGGGCACCGAACTCGAGCGCCGTGGTGCACCGATGGGCGGTGCCGCCAACCTGAGTCATCCCGAGGCCGTCGCGGCCGTGCACGCGGATTATCGCCGCTGCGGCATCGATCTGCTGATGACCAACACGCTGACTGGCAACCGGCTGTTCCAGCGCGGGCGGGACGTGGACCTGCGCGCGCTCAACCTGGCCGGCGTGGCGCTCGCCCGTGCGGCCGCCGCCGACCTGCCGGTGCTCGGCGACATCGGTTCCTGCGGCCAGTTACTGAAGCCATTCGGGCCGGTCGCCGAGGAGGAGGCCCATGCCGCGTTCGCCGAACAGGCGCGCGCGCTGCACGCGGGCGGCGTGGATGGCTTCATCGTCGAAACCATGATGGATCTGCGCGAGGCGCTGATCGCACTCCGGGCCTGCTGCGAGGTTGTGGACCTGCCGGTCATCGTGACGCTGACCTTCAAGACCGCGCGTAACGGTGGGCGCACGATGCTCGGCCACGGGGCGCAGGATGCCGCCCGCCAGCTCGAGGCGGCGGGCGCCGCGGTCATCGGCGCGAATTGCGGCGAGATCACACCCCACGAGCTGGCCGGAGTGGTCGGCGCGATGCGCGCCGCAACCAGCCTGCCGATCCTCGCCAAGCCGAATGCCGGCCGGCCGCGCCTCGAGCAGGGCCGGACCGTCTACGATCTGCCGGTGGCGGACTTCGTCGCCGGCCTGCAGGGGTGCATCGCCGCCGGCGCGACGATGATCGGCGGCTGCTGCGGCACCTCGCCCGCGTACATCGCGGCGCTGAAAATGGGGACGCTTCCCTTTTCGGCCGAAGGCGAAAAGGGAAGCGTCCCCATTTTCAGCGTTTCGTCTTCATCACGTTGCTGATTGTCGTGTACTGGCGGTTCTCGTTCTGCATCTGACGCTGTAGCTGCAGGTACTGCAGGTTGAACGACATCCGGGTCTCTTCCATCTGCTTCGTTGCCGCCGGAAGCTGCGCCAGCGCCGCCGCGTCCCCGGTCCCGGCGCGGGCAGCGAGTTGCAGGAAACCGGCAAGCTGCTGGTCGTACCGCTGATACATCGCGGCGCCCTGCGCCAGCGCGCTGCCTGCCTGGGCGAGCCCGGCCTGCATCCGGGCCAGATCAGCAGAAATTTCCTCCTGCGTGGCCCGGTTCTGCGTGCAGTCCGGCGCGCGGGTCGCTGCGGCCCGACCCGGTTCGACGCCGATAGCATCCGGGGCGAGGGCCAGTGAACCGACGAGGGTGAGTACAAGAAGCCTGGTCATCATGGGGCTCGTCTCCAGGGCCGGCTGAAAAGCGTCCCCTTTATTACATAACAAGGGGATGGTCAATCGTGTTGACAGGCATCGCGGCCCGGAGCATCGTCGCCGTGCCAGTCGCGGCTTCAGCAACCGCGGGCTGGCCCAGGGGATTGACTCGGTTGCACGCGTCCTGGGGTGCTCCGGAAGGGGGCCCTAGTCGGGTCGGTGACCCCGGTTCGTAGGCGAGCAACGGGGAGCTCCGGCCATGGGCACGGGCCATAAGAAGGAATGATCTGATTCCATGGACGGATCCCGACCCCGGCGCGCGAGGCAGTCGACTTCGCCCGCAGCGACTTCCACGCCGCGATCCGCCTCTGCGCGGGGCCGGCATCCGGGGCCACGCCCGGCCTCGAGTACGAGAGCGTCATGGACGAATGGCTGGTCGTGGTTGCGGCACCGGCGCTGTACCGGCGGCACGGTTCAATCGACGACCGTCCTTCGCTGGACGGGCTGCCGATGCTGCAGGCGAAGGACGAGCCGTGGTCACGGTTCGAGCACAGCACCGGCCAGAAGCTCGCCTGGCCGGCCGGCCCGACGATCATGGACGATTCGGTCAGCGTGCTGGGCGCTGCCATCGAGGGGCTCGGCTACACACCGGCGCGCTGGTCGATTGCCGCCCACGACCTGATGGCCGGGCGGCTGGTGCTGGCGAGCCAGCAGATCGTGGCCTCACGCTGGCGTTACTGGTTCGTCTGTCCACCGGCCTATGCCGAACTGCCGAAGGTGGCTGCACTGCGCGAGTGGCTGCTCGACGAGGCACGCGATTTCCCCACGCCGCAGGAGTTTCTCGACCGCTGACCACGGCCCGTCACTCGCCGGTGCTACGGCGAACGGGCCGCTCAGAACGAAGGATCCCGGTCGGCCTGCTGCCGGGCTGCCTCCCACAGGTCGCCGACGACATCCGGTCCCGGTTCATGCTCCCGGCGCAGGAACTCGAAGCGGTCCAGTTCGCCGGCGAGCGCCACCAGGGCAGGCTGGAGTTCGGCGGTCTCCCGATCGAGGGCGATCTGCTCGATGGCTTCCGTCCAGGCCGGACAGCCGCCGTGCTCGAAACGCAGCCACGCGTCGAGTACGGAACCCCATCGCTGCGACAGCGGCGGGACGATGAAGGTCCGGGCCCGCAGCACCTCGTCTTCGACGTCGCCGATCAGCAGGCCATGGATGGCCGGGATCGCGAACTGGCTCAGCCCGAGCGCCTGTGACACCAGCAGTACGGCGGAGGCGTGCAGCGCCGCGACGCGCAATTCGGACTGGACCTCCGCCCAGTCCGGGGCGCGCAGTCGCTGGTGCCCCCGGGCAATCGCATGCGCCGGGATGATCATCCAGGGCCACTGTCGGATCACGGCTCCGGCGCCGATCGGGATGTTCAAGGTGACGCAGCAGACCGCCAGTGCATCGCCCTCGGTGTTCGGCAGGAGCCAGGACGCATAGGTGCCGTGCCGATCGGTCGCCGCCCACCGCGCCCATGCCGTTGTCGCGTACCCTCGGTCGACTTCCTCGAGCATCCTGCGGGCCCGTTTGCCCGTTCGGATCCACTCCGTCTCGCGCACCTTCCGGAAGGCGCCATCGCGCGCATTGCGGCAGCGGTCGCGCAGGCCGCGCAGATCGCTCCTGGCCAGCCCGTGGGCATGAGTATCGGTAATATCCACGGATCCACAGTCTAGCGCGCGACCGCGCCGGCGACAGCCAGGTGGCGTAGACTTCGAGCAAAGGGGGAGGCCATGCCAGTCAATATCCAGAGTCTGGCCGCGGGGCTCCAGTTTCGCGGCGAAGTGTCGGGAATGCGGCAGACGTACTACGTCTTCGAGGCGCGGCGCTATTTCTTCGTGCTGTCGTTCTCGAAGAGCAAGCGCGCGAGCGGGAACTTCAACCTGGTCAGCGCCCGGGCCGTCGAGCACGTACGCCGCAGCTTCGCGGGGCGGCAGGACCTGACCGCGAAGCACCTGGCCACACGGTCACGCAAGCCCCGGCTCGTCGGCAGTGCCCTGCATGCGCTCAATATCCTGTACGTGCTGGTCGCTATCGGAGCCGCAGTCCGCGACGAGCGCTTCCGCGACCGGGAACTGCACTTCAACCTCCGCTGACGGCACCGGCCTGCGGGCCAGCAAAGGCAGGGATCCGCCCGAGGCGGACCCCTGCCTGGAGCGCGTACCGCTCAGGGCTTGTAGCGATTCCAGACGTTGCGCGAGATGATCGTCAGCGCCGCACCGGCAGCGAACACTCCGACCGCCGCGAAGATGCTCGCCAGGTACTTGCCGACTTCCGGAATCTCGTTGAAGGCATGGGCCAGCGAGTTCAGGACCAGGGCCGTGACCAGCACCCGGACATGATCCTCACCGGCGATCACTGCTCCCGCCGCCAGCCCGAGGACCAGCAGAATCGCTCCCGAGTACGGGATCTCAGTGAAAGCGCCGACCACGGCGATCAGTAGGGCAACCCACGCTACCAGCTTGATTGGACTCATAAAAACCCCCTTGTCGTACGACTGATGTTATCAAATCGGCCCTGTGAACCGGTACCGACCGCCGGATCATACGGGTATCATCCGCGCAACACTAGGGGGTTAATGCCATGACCGTCATTGTTCTCGTCGCCCTCGTTCTGGTGGCGCTGTTCGCCGTCGGGATCTACAACCGGCTGGTGACCGCCCGGAATGCCTACAAGAACGCCTTCGCCCAGATCGACGTGCAGCTTACCCGGCGCCATGATCTGATCCCCAATCTGGTCGAGACTGCCAGGGGCTACCTGGCCCATGAGCGCAACACGCTCGAGGCCGTGATCGCGGCCCGTACTGCCGCCGTCAGCGGGCTCAAAGCCGCTGCCGCGAATCCCGGCGATCCGGCCGCGGTGCAGCAGCTCGCCGGGGCTGAGAATGCGCTGACCGGCGCGCTCGGCCGCCTGTTCGCCGTGGCCGAGGCGTACCCGGACCTGAAGGCCAACCGCAACATGATGCAGTTGTCCGAAGAGCTGACCTCGACCGAGAACAAGGTCGCGTTCGCACGCCAGGCCTTCAACGATGCGGTCATGAGCTACAACAACGCACGCGAGACGTTCCCGAGCAACGTCGTGGCCGGCATGTTCCATTTCGTGCCGGCGCAGCTTCTGGAAATCGAGTCGCCGCAGAAACGCGAGGTGCCGAAGGTCAGCTTCACCTGACCTGCGGCTGCGGCAAGCGGGCCGATGGACTTCTTCAGGCGGCAGGCCGAGACCCGCCGGTTCTCGCGCTGGCTGGTGCTGCTGTTCATCGTCGCGGTCGCGCTGATCGTCGCCGCGGTCGATCTGGTGGTCGCACTGGCCGTGATGGCGCTATCCGAACCGGAGGCCACGGCGCTGGCCGGCGGGCCACTGGGTTTCGACCGGTATCCCGGCACGATCGCAGTCTCCTCGCTCATCGTGCTCTCGATCATCGGGATCGCGAGCCTCGTTCGGACCAGCCAGCTCGCGCTCGGCGGCGGCAGTGTCGCCCAGGCGCTCGGTGGCACACGACTCTCCGGTGACTCAGGCGATCCGCTGCGGCGGCGGCTGATCAACGTCGTCGAGGAGATGGCGATCGCTTCCGGCGTACCGGTGCCCGAGGTGTACGTGCTGGAACACGAACCGGGCATCAACGCCTTCGCCGCTGGCGACAACCCGGCGAACGCGGCGATCGCCGTGACCCGCGGCGCGCTGACCACCCTCAACCGGGCAGAGCTGCAGGGCGTCGTCGCCCACGAGTTCAGCCACATCCTGAACGGCGACATGCGCCTGAACACGCGCCTGATCGGCTGGCTGTTCGGCCTGCTGGTGCTGGCGATGATTGCGCGGTTGATCCTGCGGCATGCGCCGCGCGGAGGGGGCGGGCGGCGCGGCGGCGGAGCGGTCCTGGTGGTGGTCATGGCGGCGGGCGCGATCCTCGTGCTCGGCTACATCGGCCTGTTCTTCGGCCGGCTGATCCAGGCGGCGGTGTCGCGCAGGCGCGAATCGCTGGCCGATGCCTCGGCCATCCAGTTCACGCGTGATACGGCCGGCCTGCGCGATGCCCTGGTGAAGATCGGCGCGAGTGAAGCCGGCTCCCGGATCCGCGACTCCGATGCGGAAGAGATCGCACATCTGCTGTTCGCGCCGGGCGTGGCGCGGGCCTTCCGGACCCATCCGCCGCTCATCGAGCGGATCCGCGCGATCGATCCGCGCTTCCAGCCGGAGGAGTTCGCGGCGATGCGCCGGCGCATGCAGGAGGAACGGGCCCCGGAGCCGGCCGGGGAAGCCGGTGTCGCAGCCCGCGCGCCGCAGCACAGCGAAACCGGCGCCTTGCCAGAGCTGCTGCTCGCACCGGCCGCCGTAGTCGGGCTCGTCGCCAATCCTGCGGCCCCGCATGTGCTGATGGCCCGCGACCTGCTGCAATCGCTGCCCGAGCCACTCCGCCGCATGGCGCGCCAGCCGGAAACCGCGCCGGCACTGTTTCTCGCGCTGGCGCTGGACCCGGTGGCGGACGTCCGGGCGCGCCAGATGGCCTTCATCACGCAGCAATACGGCGGCACGATGCGTGCGGACCTCGAGGCATTGCTGGCGCCGGTCGATGGGCTCGATGCGGCGCAGCGCCTGCCGGCCCTGCAGCAGGTATTTCCGGCGCTGCAGCAGCTCGGCCAGACGGAGCGACTGGCGCTGCTGCGCTGTGTCAACGGGCTGCTGACCCGGGAGGGACGGACTTCGGTCTTTGCCTACGTACTGCGCAAGCTCGCGCAGGTGCATCTGCGCGACGAGGCGCGACCGCGCCAGCGCACCGGCATCGCGCTGGCCTTGCCAGCCGCGCGAGAGGAAATCCGCCTGCTGCTGTCGGTGCTGGCGCTGTCCGGGAGTGTCGATGAGGAACAGGCTCGGCAGGCCTGGGCGGCCGGCATGCGCGAACTGCGTTTCGATGACTCCGATGGACTGGCGCGCCGGGCCAACTGGCCGCGTGAACTCGACGTGGCTCTCAACCGGCTCGATCGGCTGGCACCGGCAGGCAAGGAAGCGCTGGTCCGGGCTCTCGCCCGCACCATCTCGCACGACCAGCGGCTGACCCCCGGCGAGGCGGAGCTGCTGCGCGCGGTCTGCGCCACGCTGCATTGCCCGCTGCCGCCGCTGGCGGCGGACGGCATGATTACGCCGCGAGGCGTTTCCAGCCCTCGTGTTGCGTGAGTACCCAGTTGGCGGCCTCCAGCAGCTCGCCGCGCTCGTCGAATTCACGCACCGTCAGTACGGGCTGCTTGCGCTCCCGTGACAGGGCGAGCGACGTTTCGCCGGTGAAGAACCAGACCCGGCGCTGGTCAGACCAGGCGAGCCACACGCTGTCGCTGTCGAGCCTGGCTTCAGCATGCCGCCGCAGCGGCGTCGGCAGTTCCTCCATGCACTGAAGCCGGTGGCTTCCGGCGGGTATCACAGGCCCGCCGACCGCGAGGCAACCTTCCAGCAGCACCTGGGTTTGGCGCGGGTTGTGGAGCGTTCGGAGTCGCATCGTGTCCATGTTCGGCACCTTCGCAACGCATTGCCGCCACGCTTCACGGAGAAGCGCCAGAGGCAACGGGCTGCCAGCATGGGAAATCCGGGCGGGTACCGGGCCCTGAACCGGATCGGCCGCGGGGGGTTGGGCGGCACGGCCGTCTGACCGGCGGCCGCGGAGCGATTACAACCAGCGCTCCGCTCTCGATCCGGTTGACATATGAACGACTGCGGCCGGCCCCCATTCAGAATCGGTCAGAGCATTCGTGACGGCGGACCGCTGCCGGGGCCGGTTCCGGCCCAGGAATTGAGCTTCTCGACAGACTGGAGCAACTCTTCCGCGACCTCGCCAACCTTGCGGCGTTCGCTGCGGGCTCGGGCCCGCAACGACTCGAACGCCTGCCGGCGGTCCGGATGCAGCCGATCCATCAGCACGCCGACGGCCATGCTGGTGGCGCGGTTGTCGGTCAGCGCCTGGGCGAACCGCGATCCATCGAGCCGGAGCTGCGGCCGTTCCGATGCGTGCAGCAGTGCCGCGAAGATCGGGTCGTCGTCAACGATCAGCAGATACGGTGTGGCGGGGATCTCCGGACTCGGGTGCGGCTGCAGCATCGGCGGCTCGCTGCTGAGTATCGCGGTTGGCGCTATCATGCGCGCTCGCCAACCGGCATGGCAGGGCCTTCCCGTCGGGCAGGGGGACGCATGAAGGTACTGTTGCGCAACGCGTTGCTGGTTGCAGCAATGCTGCTCCTCACGATGCCGGCAGTCGGGCAGACCCAGGTACCCGCGGTACCGGTGGCCGAAGAGCAGGTGGAGCCTGCGGAACCGGAATCGGCATCGATACCGGATCAGCCGAGCCCGCCACCGGCGGCAGAGCCGTCGCCGGAGCCGCCGGCGCCGCCGGCTGCGGCCGAGGTCGAGGCTGCGGTTCCGGAGGGTGCCGAGGAGCCCGCGCCCGATGTCGGACCTATGCCCACGGCGGCCGATGCTGCCGAGGCCATCGCGCCGGCCGCGGAGGCTCCTGCGCTGGCGACGGACGCTGCTCCGTTGGCGTCGGGATCGCGGCGTATCGTTGTGCTGCCGGTCGAGTTCGTCGTCTACGAGAAATCCGTCGCTGGCATCGAGGCGGTTCCCGGCTGGAGCGAGCAGGCACAACTCAGCCTGGCCGAAGCCTCGGCCCGGATGCTGCAGTTCGAGGACCGTTTCGCGGTCGTCCCGGTGCCGGGGCTGGACGAACCAGGGCAAAGCGTGCTGCGGGAGCATGTTGAGCTTTTCAAGATCATCGCCGACACCGTGACCGGTGTGGTGTTCAACGGCGGCAAGGCCTGGGCTGCAAAGAAGACGAGCTTCGACTACACGCTGGGCGACGGACTGGCCTTCCTGGCCGATTCGGCCGGCGCCGAGTACGCATTTGTGCTGGCCGGCAAGCAGCTCAAACAGACGGGCGGCAGCGTCCTGTTTCAGCTCCTGGCTGCGGCCGGCGGCGTCAGCGTTCCTGGCGGTGGCATGTTTGCGGCCGCGGGCATCATCGAGCTGCGTTCGGGCCGGGTGGCCTGGATCAACTCGGTCCAGGGCGGGGAGCTCTTTGGCATGACCAGCAACGACGTGCGCAAGCCAGAGTCCGCGGATGCGGTGCTGAAGAGCATGTTCGCCGGCTATCCGGCCAGCCGGCTGGTGACGCTGCGGATGCTCTGATGTTGCCGCAGCGAAGTCTGGCGGGTCGTCTGTGCGTCGCCGGCTGTGTGCTGGGCCTGCTGGCCGCACCGCCGGCGGCACTCGGCATCAGCGAACAGGAGCAACGCGCGCGTATCGACTTCGAAACCCGGCGCCTCGAACAGCAGATCGCCAACAGCGATGAACTCTACGCGGACCCGGAGCTCGATGCCTACCTGCAGCAGATTCTCGAGCAGCTGTTTCCGGAGCGGCCGGCCGAGCTGCGCGTACGGACGTATCGCAATCCCGACTTCAATGCCTTCGCGGTCGCCACCGGCGGAATCTATTTTCATACCGGCGCTCTGCTGCGTCTGACCGACGAAGCGCAGCTCGCCTCGGTACTCGGCCACGAGGGTACGCACGTGACGGCGGATCACATGTTTCGCAGCATCCGTGCCGCCAGGCAGGTGTCGGCGGTTGCCAACATCGGTGCCGTGGCCGCCGCCAGTGCCGGTTATCCGGGTGGTCTCGTGCAGCTCGCCGGCTACTCGAGCATGATGGGTTTCTCGCGGGAACACGAGCGCGAGGCCGATCGCGGCGGCTTCGACCGGATGGTGCAGGCCGGTTACGATGCGCGCGCCGGCGCCGAAGCGTTCGCCCAGCTCGAACGCGAGCTGCTGGCCCGGCACATCGCCCAGCCGCCCTTCTTCTTCGCCAGTCATCCGCAGGTGCGCGAGCGCGTCCAGACGCTCGGCGAGTTCGCCACGGCCGGCCCGCCCGAGGGCCGCCGCGAGGCCGCGCGCTACCGGGCGGCCACACTGCGGGCGCGTCTGGACGCGCTCGGACAGTTGCATCGCGGCGGCGACGGCAAGGTGCTCGTGTTTCTGCTGGCAGACGAACATCTGCTGGATACGCTGCCGCCCGAGGCGCGCTACTACCTCGCCGAGGGCTATCGCCTGCGGGCCGAGAAGGCCAGGCGCGCGAAGCGCGACCGGCGCGGTACGGCCGAGATCGAAGCCCAGCAGATGCAGGATGCCGCTCGGGCGCTCGAGGAGTACCAGCGGACGCTGGAGCTGGCACCGGACTTCGCGCCGACCTACCAGGCACTCGCGATGCATCACTATCGCCAGGGTGACCGGTCACAGGCCCTCGCGCTGTTGCGCCGCTTCGTCGAACTGAGTCCGGATCCGAGGCAAAGCGGCTATGCACGGCAGTACATCGAGACCCTGAGCCGGGAGCTGGAGCAGCCATGAGCGGAACCAGCCACCTGCGGGCGGCGGCGCTGATGGCCGGATTGCTGCTCGCATCGCCGGCCTCTGCCTGGAAGATCGTGGCCGACGGGCAACCGTACGCGCACGCGGGCACCGGTTACTCGATCCAGTACCCGGCCGGCTGGAGATTCCGCAAGGAGGCGTTCGGCGACGAGACGATCGCGACCCGCGACGGGCCGCTGCTGCAGGTGATCTATGTCGATTTTCGCAAGCACAAACAGGCCTTCCGTGCTCAGCGCAAGGACGCAACCGCAGACATGTTGCCGCAGGAACTGGCCGGGAAGTTCATCGCCGAGGCCACGGCGGCGCGCGGCCTGCAGAACATGGCGGTGCTGAGTGACGAACCGGCGACCCTGGCCGGCCAGCCGGCCTTCCGCCTGCACCTGGCTTACCGCACTGCCGTGGATGCCGGTTCGGTCCGTTACGAGGAAATCCTCGTCGGTACGAATACGCCCCAGGGCATCTTTCTGGTCGGCTACCGCGGGCCGGTCCTGCACTATTTCGCGCGCGATGTTGCCGCCTTCGAACAGGCACTGGCGACGTTCGCGATCAGCCCGCCGGCGCCACGGCGGCGCTGATCGGGTCCGGCTGACGCTGCGGCGGTACTTGAAATCCGACTGCCGCTCCGGGCATTGTTGACATGGCCCGGCGCGTCGCGGGCAGGTGTGCCCATCCTCAATCACGGGTTAGTCCACCACTTGTTCGCGACGCGGCGGGTCATACGCGGAGGCACCGATGGACAGTCGGTGCGCGGCGGGGTGCCGCGCTGGTTGAGTCAGTGCGCAGGCGTGGCGTCCGCCGTGAGGTAGCGCAGCAACCGCTCCAGGAACTGCCGGTTGCCAGCCAGCGTGTCATGCCCTTCGCAGTACAGAAACGTATGGTCCGGGTCAGGCGGCACCGGCGTGGCACCGCCGTTGAACGGCTCCGGCTCGGGCTGGCCCAGCAGTGACGCCGTGGTCAACCGGCCGTCGCCGAACTCGTACATCAGCCGGCGATAATCGATGCCCGGGACGCGTCGCACAACCTGGCGCGGCCACAGTCGCGTGACCGACTCGCCATTCACCCTCTCGATCACCAGCCGCGCGGGTGTCGGCACGCAATGGCTGCCCGCGACCAGCGGCGCGGCGAGTGGCATGCCGCTCGCGGGCACCTGCAGCGCTTCCGCAAAGCGCCGGGCCCGCTGCAACTGGCGCAGGAAATAGCGCTGGAAGATATCGAGCCCGGGCAGGCCGCCGGGCTCGGCGCGCAGGTGCTGTTGCAGCCCCGCGCCGAAGATCGACCATTCGAGCCGTTGCCACAAAGCGTCGTCGAACGGATCCCAGTTCAACGGCTTGCCGTCGACCGCGACGACCCAGGTCGATGACGGATGCGGAAACAACTGGTACATGGACGGCATCGTCGCGATGACCTCCGGCGGCAGCCGCGACAGCCCGATCTGGTAGCCGGTCAGGAACAGGTGGATGGCGCCGACCGAGCCGCGGGCCGGGGTGCCCAGGATGACGACGCGGCGCAGGTTGTGATCGCCGGCCCAGGTGACGACCGGCGTATCGAGGTCCAGTACGTCGGCCGTGCCGTAGCGCTGGTAATAGCGCACGATCAGCCCGCCCATGCTGTGCGCGACGACGTCGACCCGGAGAGCCGGGTCGGCGTGATCGCGGCGGATCTGCCCGATCAGCGTGTGCAGCGCGCGCGCGGTCACGACATTGTCCTGACGCCAGTCGTAGGGAAACGTGTATAGCCGCGCCGGCCCGCCGGTTGCTGTCTCGCCTGGCACGCCCCGCTGGTAGCCGCCGGCCGCGAGCAGCTCGCGCACGATCCGACCGTAGAAGTCCTGGCCCGCGGCCCGGTCGAACAGAGCTGTCGGCATGAGGCCATCGTCGAACGGCGCGAGCGTTACCGGATCGACGGGCAACGCCAGATGGCGGTAGCGGCTCGTCAGCAACTGCCGTGTGCTGCCGGGCCAGACCTCCCGGCCGGTCGCGCGCTCCGCGAGGCGCGAGCCGAGCACACCGGGCATGACGATCAACGGCACGGTCGGCGCCGCGCGTGCCGGTCCACCGTCCGGCGGTACCTGGCCGGCGCGCGGTGCGGAACAGACGCACAGCAGCAGCACGAGCAGCAGGGCCGCGGGCCTGGCCGATGACCTCATCAGTTCCGCAGCCTCCGGATCGGGGATACGAAAGGTTACCATTGCCGCAGTCGGGGAGGGCCAGGGGATCGCGCCCATGAGTGATGTCGACACGCGCCTCGCCAACCGGATTCTGCTCGGACTCGGGGTCGGCGTCGCCGCCGGTGGCCTGAC
Organism: Gammaproteobacteria bacterium; assembly: GCA_016882265.1. GTDB lineage: Bacteria > Pseudomonadota > Gammaproteobacteria > Steroidobacterales > Steroidobacteraceae > SCUD01. Next base: position 88,791 of record VGVB01000002.1, on the reverse strand, counting down.
GTTACTCGCCGGCGCGGCGTTCCCACCGCTGCTGGCCGGGGCGCGCGAGCTGGCGCGGCTGGTGCTGGAACCATTCGGCCAGGTGTTCCTGCGGCTGTTGTTCTTCGTCGTGATTCCGCTGGTATTCGCCTCGCTGGCGAGCGGTGTCGCACAGCTCGAGCGCCTCGCGCACCTCGGACCGCTCGCGCTGCGCACCTTCACGCTGTTCCTGCTGAACATGGGCATTGCAGTCGCGCTCGGGCTGGTGATGATGAACTTGCTGGAACCGGGTGCGACGCTCGAACCGGAGGCACAGTCCAGCCTGGCGGCGCAGTACGGCCAGCAGGCGCAGGCGACCCTCGAACGCCGGGCCGACCAGCCGGTGACGCCCATGTCGGTGGTCGAGATGTTCATGCCGCGCAACCTGTTCGGCGCCTTCGTCGGCAACGACCGCGACCGGCTCGGCGACGCGCTGCCGCTGATCGTGTTCGCGATCCTGGTCGGCGCCGCGGCGGTCGGTCTGCAGCCGGACGAGCGCGAGCGGCTGCGCTCGGGACTGCAGCTCGTCTCCGACCTGATGACCCGCATCGTGCATTACGCGCTGTTGCTGGCGCCGTTCGCCGTGCCGGCGATGATCTATAGCGTCATCGTCCGGATCGGCTGGGACATCGTCGTGGCGCTCGGCGCCTTCGTGCTCGGCTGCCTGGTGGTCATGGCGCTGCATCTGTTCGGCACCATGTCGCTGTGGCTGCGGCTGTTCACCCGGCGCCGGCCGCGTGAGTTCTGGCGGGCGCTGCGCCCGGTGCTGGTGACCGCATTCTCGACCAGCTCGAGTGCCGCGACACTGCCCACCGCGCTCGCGGTGGCGCGCGCACCGCTCGGCCTGCGCCCGACCGTCTCAGGATTCGTGTTGCCGCTGGGCGCGACGATGAACATGGCCGGTACGGCCCTGTATGAAGGCTGCGTCGTGCTGTTCGTCGCGCAGATCTTCGGCGTCGGGCTCGGCTTCGGACAGCAGCTTACGCTGTTGCTGCTGGCCGTGATCAGCGCGATCGCGGTGGCGGGGATTCCCGGCGGCTCGCTGCCGCTGATCGCCGGGCTGCTGGTGGCCTTCGGTATCCCGCCGGAGGGGATCGGCATCATTCTCGGGGTCGACCGCCTGCTCGACATGGCGCGTACGACGGTCAATGTCGGTGCTGACCTCGTGACCGCGGCGATCGTCGATCAGCGCGCGAACGGTCCGGAACCAGCCGCTCCCGGCTGACCGGTATTCCTGTCAGGTGCGCCGGGCCGGCCCGGCGTCGGGCCACGCGGCGATCGCCGGCGGCAGCAGCTTGTACAGCACCGGCGTCACCAGCCGCGCCAGCAGCGTCGAGCTGACCAGCCCGCCGATGATCACGACCGCAAGCGGCGAATACAGCCCGGAGCTCTGCAGCGCCAGTGGCAGCAGGCCGCCGATCGCGGTCAGCGAGGTCAGCAGGATCGGCAGGAAGCGGACCTCGCCGGCCTCGGCAATCGCGGTATCGAGGTCGTGGCCCTGGGCGCGCAGCCGGTTGGTGAAGTCGACCAGCAGGATCGAGTTCTTGATCTCGATGCCGACCAGCGCAATCATGCCGATCAGTGCGGTGAATGACAGCGAATAGCCGGCCAGCCACAGCGCGACCAGCGCGCCGGCGAAGCCGAGCGGTACGACGCCGAACACGATCAGCATCGAGCGGAAGCTGCCGAACTCGAGGACCAGTACGGCGAGGATGCCGAAGGACGCGACCAGCATCGCGACACCGAGTCCGGCAAACGTTTGTTCGCGCGCCTCGAGCTCGCCGGCGGCAATGTAGCGGTAACCGGGTGGCCAGCCGAGCCCGTCGAGTCTGCCCAGCACCTGGCGGGTCAGTGCGTCGGTCGCGTAGCCGGTGGCCGGCCAGGCCGTAATCGCCACGGTGCGCTCGCGGTTGTAGCGGCGGATCACGGCTGGCGCGCTGGCGAAGGCCGGGCTGGCGATCTGCGCGAGCGGCACCTGGCCGCCGCTGGCACTGGCCACCCGCACGTTGTCGAGCAGGTCGAGCGTCGGCCGGCCGGCGATCGGCAGGCGCAGCGTGATGTCGTACTGGTCGCCGTCGGCGTCGCGGAACTGCCCGGCGCTCTGGCCGGCGACCGCCAGCCGGATGGTGCGATCGGCCTCACTCGCCGGGATGCCGAGCAGCGCCGCCTTCTCGGTGTCGATGCGCAGGTCGAGGTCGGTGCGCTGCAGGCGCAGCGGATTGTTCACATCGCGGGTGCCCGGCACTGCGGTAATCAGCCGTTCGACGTCTCCGGCCAGCGCCCGCAGCGTGGCCAGATCCGGGCCGATGATGCGGATCTCGATCGGCGCGGCGATCGGCGGCCCCTGTTCGAACGGCAGTACCGAGATCCGCGCCGCCGGCCACGCGGCGAACCGGGCGCGCAATTCGTCCAGCAGCGCGCTGGTGCGACGGCGATCGTAGTCACGGACCTCGGCGAAGACCTCGGCAACGTTCGGTGCGAACGAACGCGGCATGACGTTGTAGTAGACACGCGGATTCTCGTGGCCGAGGTTGGCAAACCACCAGCGCAGTTCCGCATGCCGGGCCAGTTCGGCCTCGACGAACTCGAGCGCCCGCCCGGTCTCGGCCAGACTGGCGCCCTCCGGTGCCTCGATGCGGATGCGGAACTGCGGAATGTCGGCCTGCGGGAACAGGCTGAAGCCGAGCACCGGCACCAGCAGCAGCGCCAGCGCGAACAGACCGAGTCCGGCGGCCAGCGTCGTGCGCGGCCACGCCAGCGCCTGGCGCAGCGCCGGCCCGTACAGGCCGTGGATCGAACGCATGACAGCGGCCAGCACCCGGTCGGCAACGTGGTCGGAGGCGGCGAGCAATTCGCGCCAGCGTCTGGCGGCAGCACCGCCGCGCGGCGGGCGGCTGTCGTCGCCGCCCGGCAACAGCCGGCTGGCCAGGAACGGGATGATGGTCAGGGCCACGAGCAGCGAGGCCAGAATCGTGAACAGCACCGCGGCCGGCAGCGGCCGCACGAACTCGCCGGAGGTTTCCGGCAGGAACAGGAGCGGCATGAACGCGAGCAGCAGCGTCGCGGTGCAGCCGAGTACCGCCAGCCAGATCTGGTCGGTGGCGACGATCGCCGCCTTGGCCCGCGCCATGCCCTGGCGGACGTGGCGGGCGATGTTTTCGACGACGACGATCGAGTCGTCCACCAGCAGGCCGAGCGCGACGACGAAGCCAGCGATCGAGAGCTGGTTCAGCGAGAGGCCGCCGAGGAACAGCACGGTCAGGCCGATCGCCAGCGACAGCGGGATCGAGATCATGACGATGCCGGCCGCGCGCAGGCCGAGCGGCAGCAGCGTCACGGCCACCAGCGCGATCGCGATCGTGAAGTCGAGCCGCAGTCGCGCCAGCCGGCGCTCGACGTTGCGCGACTGGTCGAAGCCGCGTTCCAGGCGGATGTTGGCCGGCAGGCCGTCGGCGAACTGGCCGAGGCGCGCGTGGATCGCATCACGCACCGCGAACACGTTCTCGTCGTCCTTCATGCTGGCGGTTACGAACACCGCGCGGGCGCCGTTGTAGCGGCCCAGGTAGCGCTCCTCCTCGGTGCTCCAGCCGACCGTGGCGACGTCGCGCACCCGCACCGGGCGGCCGCCGCGGGCGCTGACCACGGTCGCGGCGATCTGCTCGATCGACCGGAAGCTGCCGGTGGTCTTCAGATTGTAGCGGCGCCGGCCGACCTCGACGGCGCCGCCGGGAATGCTGGCATTGTTCGCCCGGATCGCGGCCAGCACGTCGCTGGCCGTGATGCCCGCCGCATCGAGGCGCTCGAGGTCGAGCGCCACCCGCACCTCCGGATGCGGATGGGCCCAGGTATCGGCGCGGCGCACGCCGGGTGCGGTCTCAATCAGCTCCTCGAGGTCCTCGGCATGACGCTGCAGTTCGCGCCAGCCGGCATCCGGGCTGACCAGCGCGAGCTGCACGATGTTGACCGTGCCCGGCGTGAACTGCCGGACCTCCAGCGAGACGATGCCGTCCGGCAGCGCTGGCCGCACCGCGTTGACCTCGCGCAGCACCTCGTCGTACTTGCGGTCCGGGTCGTTGCCGTAGAGGAACTCGATCTCGATGACGGCGAGACCGTCGTAGGCGGCGCTCTTGATGTGTTTGACCTCGTCGAGCTCGGCCAGCGCGTCCTCGAGCGGATCGACGATCAACTGTTCGACGTCGGCCGGGTCGGCGCCCGGAAAGCTGATGACCAGCAGCGAGCCGGCGAAGCGCAGCGACGGGTCTTCGGCGCGTGGAATCGCCGCCAGTGCCCACAGGCCGGTCGCGATCAGCATCACGAACACGACCAGCGTGAACTGCCAGCGCCGGACGGCGAACGCCCACAGACTCATCGCCGCGACCTCAGGACCCGTCCAGCACCCGCACCCGGGCGCCGTCGTTCAGCCAGGCGGCGCCCTCGGTGACGACACGCTCACCTGGACGCAGACCGTCCCGGACTTCGACCTGTTCGCCGAGCAGCCGGCCCAGCCGGATCGGCACCCGCCGCGCGATCGCGTCGCCGGCACTGACGACGAACACGGTCGCGACGCCGCCGCCGGCTTCGAGCAGCGCCGTCACTGGTACGACCGGCACCGGCTCGGACTGCGGCCCGGCCAGCGTGACCCGCGCGACCAGGCCCTGCACCAGCCGCGCGGTGTCGCCGGCGAGCGCCAGCTCGATGGCGTAGGTGCCTGTGGCCGGGTCGGCGGCAGCGGCGATCTCGGTCACGGTCGCGCTGAATTCCTGGTCGGGCAACGCGTCGAGCGCCACGGTCGCCGCCATGCCGATGGCCACGCGCACGACGTCGCGATCCGGCAATGCCGCGCGGACGATCCAGCCCGCGGCGGTGCTGCCGACGATCAGCACCGGCTGGCCGGCGGCCACCAGCTCGCCCGGCTCGGCGAGCTGCTGCAGCACCAGGCCGTCGGCCGGCGCCTCGATGCTCGCGTGGCGGGCGTTGAACTCGGCGGCGCGCAGCGCGGCCTCGGCGACCGCAAGCGCGGTCGCCAGATTCTCGACTTGTTCGCGGGTGGCGACCTCGTCGGCCAGCAGCGACTGGCCGCGTTCGTGGTCGCGCGCGGCCTGATCGGCCCGGGCGCGCGCCTGGGCGAGCGCCGCGGCGAGCTCGTCGTCGGCCTGACTGGCGAGAAGCTGGCCGCGGCGCACGCGCTCGCCCGGTGCTGCGTGGAGCGCACGGACGATACCGCTGTGCTTGAAGGCGAGGCGTACCTCGAAGGCTGGCGCTACGTAACCGATCGCGCGCAGCCCATCGGCGGGCAGCGCGGTCGCGACGGTGGCGACGCGTACCGGCGCTGGCGCCGGCGTCACCGGGGCGGGGGCGTCGCGGCCGCAGCCGGCCGCAAGCAGCGTGGCCGCCGCGAGCAGTGCCGGCAGCGGTCCGGATCGGGGTTTCATCGGGATACCTCCGTGCCGCCGATCGCATAGTTGAGCCCGGCCAGCGCATCGAGCACGGCGAAGCGGGTGACGTTGGCGTTCAGCCGGGCCTCGGTCAGCGCGCGCTGTGCATCGAGAGTTTCGGCCGGTGGTGCCTGGCCGAGATTGCGTTTGCGGGCGACGATCTCCCAGGCGGCGGCCGCGGCGGCGACGCGGCGCTCGGCGGTCTGCAGCGAGGCTTCGGCGACGGCGAGTGCGGACCAGGCCTCATGGACCTCGATTCGCACCTGTTGTCCGGCCAGTTCGCGGCTGGCGCCGAGGCCGGCGCGGCGCGCGCGGGCGGCGGCCAGTGCGGCCCGGTCGGCACCGCCGCTCAACAGGTTGAAGCGCAGCACCAGGGATGCGAACAGGTACGGGTCGTGCTCGCGGTAGCCCCAGTCCGGGCCCTGCGTGCCGGCATCCAGAACCAGCGCGAGTTGCGGCTGGAACGCGGCGCGCGCAAGCCGTTCCTCGGCGGCGGCCGCGGCCAAACCAGCGTCGAGCTGACGCAGTTCGGCCCGCCGCGCGAGCGCGGCCTCCTCGAACATTGCCGGACCGGCGGCTCCGCCTGGCGGATGGGCCCGGGCCGCGAGCTGCTGCAACTCGGCGGTGTCGATCGTGGCGGCCTCGAGCGGCCGGTCGAGCGGCGCATTGCACAGCAGGTTGACATACTGGCGCGCCAGCGTCGCGGTCGCCTCGGCCTGCAGCAGACGCTGCTCGACCTCGAGCAGCTCGGCCTCGGCGCGCAGCACCAGGTCGCGCGTGACCTTGCCGTTGTCGTAGAGGCTGGCGTTGACGCGGCGGTTCTCGGCCGCCAGTTCCCTGGTTGCGCGCAGGATCGCGATCGCCTCGCCGGCCGTCAGAAAGCGGTACCAGGCCTGGCTCACGTCGCGGCCGAGTTCGCGTGCGAATGCCTGCAGGCCATGGCGGGCCTCATCGTGGCCGAACGCCGCCGCCTGGCGCGCGGCGGGCAGCCTCGCGTCGTAGAGCGACTGGGTCAGCCGCAGTGCACTGTCCTGTTCACGCGACCGCTGGAACCGGAACGTGGCGCTCTGGGCCGGCCCGAGTGGCAGCTCGATCTCACGGCCGCCGTCGGCGCGGGTGAAACGGAGCTGCAGATCGAGTGCCGGCCGGAAGCGCGCCCGGGCCGCATCGAGTGCTGCACGCCGCTCGATGACGCCGGCCTCGGCCGCTCGCAGCCCGAGGTTCGAGGCGAGCGCCTCGGCGACCAGCGCCTCGGCGATCCGCTCAATCTCCGGTTCGCTGGCCTGCCCGACCAGCGGCAGCAGCGCCAGCGCGCCGGCCGCCACTGCCATCCGGCGGAGCCGTGCGCACTGCCTTCTGGCTGCTGTTGAATAACTGGACATGTGTCAAATGAAGGGCGAAAAAACAGTCACCCGACCGGCCGCGCGGCCAGCAGGTCGCGCAGCAGCTTGAACGAGCCAGCCATCAGCTCGGCGTAGCCCACGCCGAGCCGCGCGATTTCCTGCGCCTTGTTGCTGCCGATCTGGATCAGGCCGCGCGTGAATGCCCACAGCGTCACGCAGACCTGTACCGGATTGCCGAGGTCGCGGCGGATCGAGCCGTCGGCCTGGCCCTGCTGCAATGCCTGGATGATCACGCCGATCGCCGCGTCGCCAGCCAGCATGCAGGCATCGTCAGTCGGCTGGCCGGTCGTGCAGTGCGCGTGATAGCGGTTGCAGGCATCGAAACGGTGCGGTTTCTCCTGCTGGAACGCCACGTTAAGTGTGGCCGATCTCGAGCATCTGCTCGAGGCCGAGCGGATGCAGCGCGACCGCGGCGAGGAAACGCTGGCGCAACTCGGCCAGCGCGCGCTCGGTGATCGCGAGCAGCAATTCGTTGCGGTCCTGGAAGTAGACATAGATCAGCGCGCGCGACAGCCGGGCGCGGCGCGCGACCCGATCCATGGTGACCTGGTCCCAGCCGAGCTGGGCATAGAGTGCCTCGGCCGCATCCACGATCTGAATCGGCGGCGCTCCTTTTCTTCTTCGCGACGCTGCGCGAGGTACGATATGCGGCCAGCGTAGGCAGGCACTGACGTCGTGTCAATAGATGGACATTAGTCCAGGACTGCTTGCCCGCGGTCAGAAGCGCAGGCGCAGGCCGGCCAGCAGCGTGCGCGGAGCACCGGGGCGCCAGCCGGCTGGGCGCAGCGCCACGTTGCAGACCTCTCCGGTCAGGTTCTGCACCGAGGCAAACAGGTTCAGGCCAGGGCTGACCTCGAAATCGCCGGAGAGATCGACGAGCGTGCGTGAATCCACTCGCTCGCTCAGCGCAATCGGGCCGCTGCCGGCACGCGCCCGCGCGGCGCTGACGAAATTCGCAGCCAGGTCCAGCCGCCAGCGGGCGCCGGCAAGGCCGGCACGAAGCGCAAGCTGGTGCTCGGGGACATACGGCAGATCGTCGCCCGCAGTGACGGTGCCCCACTCACTGAAACCGCTGGCGAAGCTGCTGCGGAACTCGCCCTCGGTCCAGGTGAAGCTGGCGGACAGCGGAATCGCCACTGGCAGGTCGAAGGCCTTGCCGGCATCGATGTGGGCCAGGAACTCGAGACCGTGGACGCGAACCTCGCCGCCATTGTACTGGTCGCCGATCGTGCAGCCGCCGCCGGTCGAGGCGGTGCAGGTGCCGATCAGGTTCGAGTAGTCGACGAGGAAGGCCATGGCCTCCGCGCCGCCCAGCACTCCATCGAAGCGCAGGCCCAACTCGAAATTCCAGGACAGCTCCGGGTTGACCGTGGAGCCCGGGGCCGGGCTGACGAAGCCGCGGTGTGCGCCGGCCACCAGCAGCAGGGAGTCGCCGAGGCTGCGTGTGATTCCCAGTCCCGGCAGCAGCGCCGATACGGAATTGCGCGCCGGCTCGGGCTGACCGGCGCGGCCGGGGTCGGCCGGTCCCCAGTTGCGCTGGGTGAGCCGGATGGACTCGTAGCGCACGCCTGGGGCCAGCGTCCAATTCCCGACCTGCATCGTGTCGCGCAGGTAGACGGCCCAGGCCGCGGCCTCCCCGATCCGGTTGTCCTGGCTGCCCGGCGCCCCGGCCGTGGTCAGGAGCATCAGGCCGTTGACCATCTGGAAGCGGTCATCGTGCTGGTAACGATCTTCTTCGTCGCGGTGCCAGCGCGCCGACAGTTCGAGGTCATGACCGATCATGCCGGTGTCCAGCGTCAGTCCCAGCACCGACTGCACTCCTGCGGCCGCGTATTCACGCTGGTTGTTACGGACGCGCAGGGCGCCGGCGGCCGTGGTCGTTCCGGGAGCGCCGACCAGTGCTGCGAACTCCACCGGCCAGGACTGTGGCGCCGCGAGAATGCTGGTCAGGCTGACGAACAACGTATTCGCGGCGTTGCGCACGTCGTTCAGTTTGTACCAGGCACGCTCGGTCCTCGTGTGATAGGCGATCGTCGTCAGGTCGAGCGCGTCGCTGAAGTCGACGCGGTGGGTGAGCTGGGCGAGTGCATGTGTGACATCGATGTGATCGAGCTGACTGGCGCGGTAGCGCCGATAGGGACTGGCGAGAAAGTCGCCGCGGCTGAGGCCGAGATAGGTCTCGTCGGAGTCCTCGGTCGAACGCTGCAGCTTCAGCTCCAGCGACTGCGCCGGCCGCGCGGCCCCATGGTCGCGCAGCGCCAGCTTTGCCACGTAGTCCTCGATCCGGAAACCGGTGCCACCACCCGAATCGAGCTGCTTGAAGCCGTTGGATTCCTCCCGCAACAACTCCAGGCTGAAGCCCAGGTCCCGCTCGCTGCCGAACTCCAACCAGCCGCCGGCCACCGCGTGTCCGCGCAACGTGCCGTATTCACCGCCATAGAGTTCGAGGCGTCCGGCCAGGCCTTCACCGACTGCGCCGGGGATCGGGGTCGAAGTCATGCCGATCGCACCAGCGACGGTCTGCGGGCCGTACTTGATTGCCGCGGGTCCCTTGCTGACTTCCACGGCGCTCATGCGCGTGATCCGCGGGAAGTAGTAGGCCGACGGTGCCGAGTACGGTGCCGGCGCAATCGGTACTCCATCCTCGAGCACCGCGATCTTCGCGTTGCGGTCGGTGCCGGAACCGCGGATTCCGATGTTGGGCCGGATGCCGAAGCCTTCTTCCTCCACGAGATTGAGGCCCGGGACCTGGCGCAGCACGCGATGAATATCCGTGCTTGCCTGTTCGGCCAGCTCTGCTTCCGTGATCACATGCACCGAACCCGCGGCTTCGCGAGCGGACAGCTTCGTCGCACTGACCACGATCCGATCGAGCAGGGTGTCGGGATTCGGTTCGTCGGCCAGCGCGGTCAGGCCGAGCAAACAGGCAACGCTGAAACAGGGCAGTGCGAACGAACGTGATCTCAAGACGGCGTCCTCTCGTGGATGCCGCCTGACTCTAGGCGATCGGGCCTCTCTTGGCAATAAGAATCATTCCCATTTGTACGCCAAGTCTCCGGCGGGCCCGTCGCTATCTTCGTAACTATCTGATTTGCAAGGATTCCACGGGTTGGCCTCAGACCTGCTCCGCCAGCAGCTCGTCCACGAAGGCTGCCAGCTCACGGTTCTGGGCCTGGTAATGGACGCCGGTGGCCGGCCCGCTGAATCCGGTGTGCACGCGGCGCACCCGGCCACCGCGGTCGATGATCAGCATCGTCGGATACGCCTTGAAGCTCTCCAGTTGCGGCAGCTTGCGCAGCACGTCGTCGTCATGCGTGACCCCCGCGACGAGGACCGGGTAGTCGATCGCAAACTTCGCGGCGAAAGCCCGCGCGGCCTCCGTGGCAGCGGCGAGGTCGGGGCTGTACTCGAACATCAACTGGATGACATCGAGGCCGCGGTCGCGGCGCGTCGCCAGCAATTCGCGCAGGAACGCAGCCTCGTCGTGGCAGTTCGGGCACCAGCTTCCGCCGACCGTGACGATCACGACCTGACCGCGATGCCGCGGGTCCGGGAAATGTCGGGGCAGGCCATCGAGGTCCGGGAAAGTGAACTCGATGCGCTCGATGCCCGGCTTCAACGCGGCGATCCGCGCCGGATCCTCCAGTGTCGCGTTTGGGTCGCGCTGTCCGCTCCAGGTCTCGAAAGCACCACCCCCGGTGTGAAACTCCCCCGACAGCGTGCCATCGGCGCCGAGTCGCGCGAGATAGAGAAACGCGCTGCCGCCGTCGAAACGGGACAGGAACAGCGTGTCGCCGCGCGCCTCGCCGGCAATGTAACGATCATCACCGGTCGCGCGCAGCACGGTGCCGTGCACCTCGTGTCCGTGCTGTTCGAGCTCGGCGATCGCACGGCGCTCGGTGCCGCTGGCGTCACGGAAAGTCAGGGCCCAGCGACCGGAGAAATCCAGCGGCGTCGCCGCGGGTCGCGGGAAGAACCGGTAAGGCTGGTCCCGCATCGCGACGAACCGCACCGGTCGTGTGACACCCCGCGGCCGCAGGAAGATCACTTCGCCCACGAGGCGCCCGTCGACCACGCGGGCCTCGAGGCGGTGACTGTAACCCGGCATGCGCAACGTCAGCAGTCCGCCCTGCCACTGCAGGTCCGGCACGCGCACCCGCTCCGGACCGTTCTCGAGCCAGGCAATGGGGCGGCCGTTCTCGGTGCCGAGTTCGAGCCCGAAAGGCAGGTCGCCACCCGCGACCGACAGAACCGCACGGTACCGGCCGGGCGGCAGGTCACCGGTCGCGGCATTCTCAGGCTCCCGTGTACACGCGAACAGGCCAGCGGCCAGTGCCAAAGTCAGGCACAGCCACGCCGTCCCGCGGTTCATCGCCCCGGGTCGCCGGCGGTGGCGAGACGCGGGAGTCCGTCGGCTGCGACCCGCCATGGTTCCCAGGCGAGTGCGAGCGGCGCGATGCCGAGATCGGACTTGCGCGGCGCAATGCGGGTGCGGTTCAGCCCGGCACGCGCGGGATCGAGCGCCGCCGTGAGTTCCGCGGCCTCGCGCTCGATCTGCTGCAGCAGTGCCGCATGCTCCGCATTCAGCGTCCCGAGATTCTCGCTGGCGCGGGCCACGTCGCCGCGCTCGCCGAACACACGCCCGGCCGAGCGGGCCGCGGTGCCGGCACGCGTGGCTGCTGAGCGCCGGCCGCCGAAGATCGCCCCGAGCACGCTGCTGCCGATCGAAACGACGGTATCGAGCTGGCGCTGCTGGTACTGCGACTTTTCCCGCTCGACGCGCTCGCCGGCGCGGCGCCGCCGCTCCTCGAGCGCCCGCAGCTTGCCGGCGTAACGCTCGCGCAGGCGGTCGATCTCCCGGTCGCGATGCTCGTGCAGCGCGTGGGCAATGCGGGCGCGGAAGTCACCTTCCGACTCTGCGGCGGCCGAGGTCAGCTTCAGGGCCGGGCAGGACAGGAACTCGCGGGCACCGTGCTGATACAGATGCGCGCCGAGCGTGCGGGCCCATTCAGCGTAGCTCGTGGCACGGAGCGCCGGTCCGGGCAGGTCCGCGAACTGTGCCGCCTCCAGCGGTCCGGTGGCGAGTGCCGCGTCGAGGTTGCGGATTTCCACCGCTTCGCCCCACAACGGCGCGCCGTCCGCATCACCGAGCGGCGCGAGCAGCGTGACTCTGGTCCAGGAATCCAGGCCGGCGGCCTTGTCGACATAGTGCAGCTCGGCGGTCGCTGCGATCCGTGGCCGGTACACGACCGGGCCCTCGCCCTGCCGAGCGGCGAGGAAGACTTCCCGTACTCCCGCCGGCAGCACCGGCCGGCGGGTGGCCCCCGGAATCGGTGCCGGCGCGGGCGCCGCTGCGGCCGCCGCGGTGGCGATCGCCGGCATCGGTGTGGGCATCAGTTGGCTGATCTCGGTCAGCGTGAGCGGCCCACGCAGCCAGGCGAGAACCCAGCGGGTCTGGAACAACAGTGGCGCATCGTCGTGGACATTGCGCAGCAGGAACACGCGCGGCGCAATTCCAGCCATGAGTCGCTCGAGCGTAGCGCGGTCGAAGCCAGCTCCGGTGAGCGCGCTGGTGAGGCCCTCGATCACTCGTTGCTGGTCGCGTTCGGTCTGCAGCCGGCCGATGAACCAGGTCCCTGCGTTGGACAGGCCCTTGTAATCGAGATCCACCGGATTCTGGGTTGCGAGCACGAGGCCGAGGCCAAAGGCGCGGGCCTGTTTCAGCAGCGTCAGCATCGGCAGCTTGGATGGCGGCATCGCGGTCGGCGGAAAGTAGCCGAAGATCTCGTCCATGTAGAACAGCGCACGCAATGCCGAGGTGCCCGACTGCTGGCGCATCCAACCCAGCAGTTCGTTGAGCAGCAGCGTGACGACGAACATGCGCTCGGCGTCGTTCAGGTGCGCGATCGAGACGATGGCGATGCGCGGGCGGCCAGCGACGGTGTACAGCAGGCGCTGTACGTCGAGTGGCTCGCCCTCGAGCCAGACGCTGAAGCCCGGCGCGGCCAGCAACCGGTTCAGCGCCATCGCCAGGCCGAGCCGCTCCTGCGCCGGATAGAAGGTCTCCACATCGAAGACACCGACCTTGTCGAACGGCGGCTTCTGGATTGCGCCGATCAGGGCAGCGAGGTCAAGCGCTTGCCCCTGACTCCAGGCTGCATCGACGATGGACGAGAGCAGGATGTGCTCGCGGCTCTGCAGCGGATCGGCATCCACGCCGACGAGTCCGAGCAGGCCCGACACGGCGCCCGCGATCCGTTCGCGCAGCGCCGCCGGATCGCGGTTGTCTGCCGGCGGGGCAAATGAGCGCAGTACCGACAGCGGCTGCCCGGCCCGGCTGCCCGGAGTGTAGATGGTGACCGCGGCGGCCTCGCGCAGGCGCCGGATGCGGTCACCGTCCTGGCCCCATTCCGCGAGGCCACGCCGCCAGCTCGCCGCGGTCCGGGCGGCGAATTCGTCCGGCGTGAGGCCGCGGCGCGCGGCCTCGGCGGCATCGATCCAGGGCCGGAATTCCGCCGCGCTCAGCTCCGGAAAAGTCAGCGCGAGGTTGGTGATATCGCCCTTTGGATCGACGATCAGCGCCGGGATCCCGTCCAGCGCAGCTTCTTCGATCAGGCCGATACACAAGCCGGTCTTGCCGCTGCCGGTCATGCCGACGCAGACGGCGTGCGTGGTCAGGTCGCGCGAATCGTAGAGCAGCGGCTCGTCAGCCAGGGCCCGCGTCTGCGGATCGTATTCCCGGCCGAGATAGAACGCGCCGAGTTTCTCGAAATCGCCCTGGTTCATCGATGCCTCAATAGTGCGGCAGACGGATCGAGCGGAAGATCGGTTCGACCTGGGCCGCATCCGCCGCGCGCAGCGCCTGGTCCACCAGCCGGCGGGTCAGGTGCGGCGCGAACAACCGCATGAACTCGTACATGTAGCCGCGCAGCAGGCGGCCGCGGCGGACGCCGAGCCAGGTCACGTGTTCAGCCAGCAGGTGCGCGGCGTCGATGACCACGAGATCCGCATCCGCGCCTTCATCGAGCGTCATGCAGGCGACGATGCCGACGCCGAGCCCGAGCCGCACGTAGGTCTTGATCACATCCGCGTCCTGCGCGGTCAGGGCCACGTTGAGCGGCAGGCCGGCGCGCTCGAACAGCTCCGGCAGCGAGGACTTGCCCGTGAAACTGAAGTTATAGGTCACCAGCGGATACTGGCTGAGCTGTTTCAGGGACGGCTTCGGGATCCGGGCCAGCGGATGATCGCGCGGCACGACGAGATCACGATGCCAGCGGTAGCACGGCAACAACGCCAGCGCGGGGAACAGCTCCTGCGCACCGGTCGCGATCGCGAAGTCGATCCGGTCGGCCGCGGCCAGGTCGGCGATCTGCTCGGCGGTGCCCTGGTGCAGGTGCAGGTTGACCTCCGGGTAGGCAGCGCGGAAACGCTTGATGATCGACGGCAGCACGTAGCGCGCCTGCGTATGGGTCGTGCCGATCGACAGTGCGCCGCGCCGCTGGTCCTGGAATTCGGCCGACAGGCGCCGGATGTTGTCGGTCTCCTCGAGGATGCGCAGCGCGCGCTGCACGACCTGCTCGCCCGCCGGCGTGATGCGGGTCAGGTTGCGGCCCTCCCGCTCGAACACCTGGAAACCGAGTTCGTCCTCGAACAGCTTGATCTGCTTGCTGACGCCCGGCTGCGAAGTGTGCAGCGCGCGCGCCGCGGCCGTGATGTTCAGCCCGTTCTGCACGACGGCAGCCAGATAGCGGAGCTGGTGGAGTTTCATAGGCGATCACTGCTGGTCCGGCGCCTGATTATACGCAGCGGGCGCGGTGCTGGTGCTCGCGGCATTGGCATGCCGCCGCGAACTGTGCTGGAATCTCCGTGGCGGCCACGGCCGGCCGCGGGGAGCGGCCCAGGACTGCCTGCAGTGCAACCGGAAGTGCGCCCATTCAGGCATGCGGCTACCGCCACGTGGAGCTACGTGGTCAGTGATCCGCGGACGCGCGCCGCGGCCATCATCGATCCGGTGCTCGACTTCGACCTGTATTCGGGCCGCTGCGGCGGCGCCGCGGCGGATGAAATCGCGGCTGTTGTGCGCGACCGCAGGCTGACGGTCGAGTGGATTCTCGAGACTCATGCCCATGCGGACCACCTGACCGCCGCCCGGCGTCTGCAGGCCGGCCTCGGTGGTCACATTGCCATTGGCAGCGGAATCCGCGACGTGCAGCGGGCGTTCGCTGCACTCCTCGACCTGGAGCCGGAATTCGTAACGGATGGCCGGCAGTTCGACCGGCTGCTCGAAGACGGCGAGAATCTCGCGCTGGGTTCGCTCCGGGTGCAGGTGATCACGACTCCTGGGCATACGAGTGACAGCCTGAGCTATCTCATCGGCGATGCGGTGTTCGTCGGCGATTCGATCTTCCTGCCGGACAGCGGCACGGCGCGCTGCGACTTCCCGGGCGGCGACGCCGGGTCGCTGTGGGCGTCGATTCAGCGGCTCTATGGCCTGCCGCCGGCGACCAGGGTCTTTGTCTGCCACGACTATGCTCCGGGCGGCCGTGAACCGCGCTGCGAGACGACGATCGCCGCCGAGCGCGCCGGCAACATCCACGTTCGCGACGGCACGGCCGCCGCGGAGTTCATCGCCCTGCGCCGCAGCCGCGATGCCGGTCTGGATCTGCCGCGGCTGCTGTACCCGGCCGTGCAATTCAATATCCGCGCCGGTCGACCACCACCGCCGGCGGCCAGCGGCCGGAGCTGGTTCAGGCTGCCATGTCACGGGGCCGGCGACCCGGGTCCTTGACCGCGGCGCCACCGGGACGCGATACTGCCTGGCAATGAACACGCGGCTCGTGACCTTGGCAGGATGGTGGTGGCGCCCCGGCTCTCCGGAGTGGGCGCTGGTCGCTTAGTCGCGTTTTTCCCCCGAACCAACCAGGACCCATCTCCGGCAGCCCCGGGGATGGGTTTTTTGTTGCATGCCCGTATCCCGACCGTTCGACATTGCCGCGGATCTCGACACGCCGGTCTCGGCCTACCTCAAGCTGCGACCGTTCCGTCCGCGTTTCCTGCTGGAGAGCGTGGCGGGCGGCATGCGCGTCGCCCGGTATTCCTTCATCGGTTTCGGCGACTGTCTGGAGGTCCGCCTCGACTCCACCGGGCTTGCTGTCGGGCCGGAGCATTATCCGCGTCCGGCCGACCGCGACGCATTGCTCGGCGCACTGCGCACTGCGCTCGCCCGTGCGCCACACCCGTATCCGGACGAAGCGGGCCTGCCGCTGGCCGGCGGGCTGGTCGGGTATTCGTCCTATGATCTGGTTCGCTACTTCGAGCGCCTGCCCGCGGTGGCGCGCAGCGACAGCACGCTGCCGGAGGCCTGCTATGTCGCGCCGCGCTCGCTGCTGGTGTTCGATCACCTCACGCGCGGCGTCACGCTGCTGCACGACGGCGACGAGGACGAGCGTCAGTCGCTGCGCCGGGAGCTGGTCGCCGCGCTGCGCGGGCCGTTGCCGCAGGAACCACAGCCGTTGCGTCATGCACCGCCGGCGCCGAGCCTGCAGCGCGCCGAGTTCATCGAGCGCGTACGCCGGGTCCAGTCGCACATCGCCGCGGGTGACGTCTACCAGCTCGTGCTGTCGGTGCGGTTTGCAGGAGATTGCGAGCTCGATCCGTTCCGGGCCTACCGCGCGCTGCGGCTGCTGAATCCATCACCGTATCTGTACTTCTGCGAGGCCGGGGGTGCGACCGTCGTCGGCTCATCTCCCGAGGCGCTGGTGCGACTGACGGCCGGCAACGCGCAATTGCGGCCGATCGCCGGCACGCTGCCGCGCGGCGCGGATGCGGCGGCCGACGAGGCCAACGCGGCGCGGCTGCTCGCCGATCCGAAGGAGGCCGCCGAGCACGTGATGCTGGTCGATCTCGCGCGCAACGACCTTGGTCGTGTGGCGCGCGCCGGCAGCGTGCGCGTGGATCCGTTCCGGATCATCGAGCGTTACAGCCATGTGATGCACATCGTCAGCGGCGTGAGCGGCGAGCTGGCGCCGGGCCGCGATGCGTTCGACCTGTTCGCAGCGGCCTTTCCGGCCGGCACGCTGGTCGGTGCGCCGAAGGTGCGGGCGATGGAGATCATCGACCAGCTCGAACCGGTGCGGCGCGGACTGTACGGCGGCACGGTCGGCTATTTCGGCAGCGGCGGGGACATGGACCAGGCGATCACGATCCGCACGCTGGTGTTCAGCGAGGGACGCTACAGCTTTCAGGCCGGCGCCGGCATCGTTGCCGACAGCGTGCCGGAGCGCGAGCACGACGAAGTGCTGGCGAAGAGCGCGGTGCTCGTCCGTGCGCTGGAGCTGGCCGGAGGTGAGCTGTGAAGCCACACCTGCTGCTGATCGATAACTACGACTCGTTCACGTACAACCTGGTGCAGGCCTTCCGCATGCTCGGCGCCGAGGTGCTCGTTCACCGCAACGACGAGATCGACGTCGCCGCGGCACGCGCGCTCGGACCGACCCACCTGTGCATTTCGCCTGGCCCCGGTGCGCCGCAGGAGGCCGGCGTGTCGCTGCGCATGATCGAGGCTTTCGCCGGCTGGATCCCGGTGCTCGGCGTCTGTCTCGGACACCAGGCGCTCGTCGCGGTCCATGGCGGGCGGGTCGTGCGGGCGCCGCGGCTGATGCATGGCAAGACCTCACCGGTGCTGCACGACGGGTGCGGCGTATTCGACGGCTTGCCCAATCCGCTGGAAGCCGGCCGTTATCACTCGCTGATTGCGGAGCGGACGACCTTGCCGGAGGAGTTGGCGATCAGTGCCTGGACGGCAGAGGGCGAGATCATGGGGGTGCGGCACCGGACGCTCGCGCTCGAGGGCGTGCAGTTCCATCCCGAGAGTGTGCTCACTCCGGAGGGCGCGCGGCTGCTGCGCAACTTTCTGCGGCAGGGGCCGCCGCCGTGAACCGTCCCGGCCAGCAGACGCTCGAAATTCTGCTCGCGCGGCGCGACCTGTCCGAGCAGCAGGCCGGCGAGCTGCTGTACGAGCTGACCGATGCCGCGATGACGCCGGCGATGGCCGGCGCACTGCTCGCGGCGCTGGGCCTCAAGCAACTGACACCGGCCGAAGTCCGCGGCCTCGCGCGGGCGATGCGCGCGCTGGCGCGGCGGCCGCAGCTCGCGGCGGGCGGACCGATCGTGGATGTGGCCGGAACCGGCGGCGACGGCTCGCATTCGTTCAATTTGTCGACCGGCGCGGCGTTGCTGGCGGCGGCCTGCGGTGTGCGCGTAGTCAAGCATGGCAACCGCTCGGTGTCGTCACGCTGCGGCAGTGCCGATGTGATCGAGGCGCTGGGTCTGCCGCTGCCGCTCGATGAATGCGCGGCCGGGCGCTGCCTCGAGCGCACTGGCTTCACGTTCCTGTTCGCGCCGCACTACCATCCGGCGATGAGGGCCATCGCGCCGGTGCGCGCGGCACTCGGCGTGCGTACCGTGTTCAACCTGCTCGGCCCACTGGCGAATCCGGCGGAGACACCGTGGGCGGTGATCGGAGCCTGGAGTGAGGAGGTTGCGCGGCTGCTGGCGCAGACGCTGGCCGGCATGCCGATCGAGCGCGCCTTCGTTGTTCACGGTACCACCGGCTGGGACGAACCGACGCCGGCGACTGACTTTCTGCTCTGCGATGTGCGTCCGGGCCGGGTCGTGGAGCTCCGGCGTACGCCGGAGCACTTCGGCCTGCCCCGCTGTGACGAACGCGAACTGCAGGGCGCCGATGCCGCGCATAACGCCGGGCGGCTGTGCGCAGTGCTCCGGGGCGAGGATCGCGGGCCGCATCGCGACGCCCTGGTCATGGGCGCGGCACTGGTCGCCGAGGTCACGGGTCTGGCGCCCGACCCGCACGCGGGGGCAGCCCTCGCCGCCGCGGCGATCGACGAGGGCCGTGCCGCCCGGTTGCTCGCTGAGGTCGCCGCTTTCGGCCGGGAACACCATTGATGGCGGAATTCCTGGACGAGATGGCCCGGGCGAGCGCGGCGCGCGCGCGGCAGTCGCTGGCCGGCGAGTCGCTCGCGGTGCTGCGCAGGCGGGCGCTCGATGTTCCGCCCGCGCCGGCGCTGCGCCTGGGACATGGTTTCGATCTGATCGCCGAATTCAAGCTGCGGTCGCCGGCACTTGGTCGGCTGGGCGGCGGCGGCGATGATGTCTGCGCAAGGGTCGAGGCTTACGCTGCGGCCGGCACAGCGGCTGTGTCCGTGCTCACCGAACCGACGCGTTTCGCCGGCCGGCTGGAGCATCTGGCCGCCGCAGCGGCAGCGCTGCAGCCGCTCAGCGTGCCGGTCATGCGGAAGGACTTCCTCGTCGATCCGTACCAGCTCTGCGAGGCGCGCGCGGCCGGCGCCGGCGGCGCGCTGCTGATCCTCCGCTTGCTGTCGCCAGCGCTGGTCGCCGAGATGCTGGACTGTGCGCGCGAGCTCGGGCTGTTCGTACTGGTCGAGGCGTTTGACGCTGCGGACCTCGAATGCCTGCCGGCATGGACTGGTGGGTCTCGGCCACGGGAGCGGTCCGCAGGCTCGGAAGAATCGGAAAACTCGCCTGCGGACCGCTCCCATGTCCGATCCCGCCCTGTCCATGCCGGCGAACCGTGCGTACTCCTCGGCGTCAACTGCCGCGACCTGAACACGCTCGAGGTGCGGCCGGAGCGGTTCGCCGAGCTGGCGCCGCGGTTGCCACGCGGATGGCCGTGGGTCGCCGAAAGCGGCCTTGCGAGCCCGGCCGACTGCGCCGCAGTCGCGCGCCAGGGATATCGACTCGCGCTGGTCGGCGGTGCACTGATGGCGGCCGCCGATCCCGGCGCGACGGTGCGCGCCATGCTCGGCGCGGGACGGGCGGCCGCGTGAGCCTGCTGATCAAGATCTGCGGCATCACGACGGCAGCAGCCGTCGAGGCGGCCGTCGCCGCCGGCGCCGACGCCATCGGCTTCGTGTTCCATGGCCCGTCGCCGCGCAATCTGACGCCAGCCCGCGCCGCGGCGCTCGCCGCAGCGGTGCCGGTGTTACGGTTTGCGGTAACTCTGCATCCGTCACCAGATCTGGTGGACCAGATCCTCAGCGCTTTCCGGCCGGATGCGTGGCAGACCGATGCGACCGACCTCGAGCAACTGTGCCTGCCGGCCGCGATCCAGCGCTGGCCCGTGCTGCGCTCCGGTGCAGCGCTGCCGGATCCGCTGCCGGGGCGCGTGCTGTTCGACGCCGCGCGCAGCGGCCGCGGTGAACAGGCTGACTGGCCCGCTGCGGCCGCCCTCGCGCCGCGCTGCGAGCTGATCCTGGCTGGTGGCATTCATGCTGGCAATGTCGCTGCGGCCGTCGCGCGGGTCCGGCCGCGCGGCGTCGACGTATCGAGCGGTGTCGAGTGCCGGCCGGGAATCAAGGATCCCGCGATGATCCGGGACTTCGTCCGGGCAGCGCGCGCTGCGCTGGCCGGCTGATGCGTCCCGGCGAGGCAATTTCCGCGGCGCTTCGCGCCCGCGCCGGCAGCGAACCGGCGCTGGTAGCGTTCCTGATGGCCGGTCACCCGAATCCGAACCGGTTCGTGGAACTGATCAGCGCGGTATCCACCGTTGCGGCCGCCATCGAAATCGGCGTGCCGCATTGCGATCCGGTTGCCGACGGGCCCGTGATCCGGCGCGCGAGCCGGCAGGCACTGGCGGCTGGCGTCACACTCGAGCGGGTCCTGCAGCAACTCGCCGAACTGGCGCTGCCACCGCAGCCACCGCTCGTGCTGATGAGCTATCGGGTGCCGTTGCTGGCATTCGGCAGCGCTCACCTGGCCAGCGCGCTGCGCAGCGCCGGCGTAGCCGGACTGCTCGTACCCGACCAGTTACCTGAGGAAGAGCAACGGATGCGTTCCGCTCTCGAGGCCGAGGAACTGGCACTGGTGCAGCTTGTGACTCCGCTGCTGCCGCCCGCCGAGCTGGCGCGCCGGGCGGACGTGGCGCGCGGCTTCGTCTATGCCGCGACCAGCGGCGGCGTCACGGGCAGCGAGCGTCAGGTGGACACGGATCTGCACGCGTATCTCGACCAGATCCGGGCGCTCACCGACCTGCCGGTGTGCGCCGGCTTCGGTATCCGCAATGCAGCGCAGGTCGCCGCCCTCGCCGGCCACGCCGACGGCGTGGTGGTCGGTTCGGCGCTGATCGAGGCCATCGCCGGCGGTCAGGATCCGGCCGCCTTCCTCCGCGGCCTGCGCGCGCCGGCCTGAATCTCAGATCAGCTTCTGCGCGCGCAGCCAGGCGAGGCTGTCGCCGAGGCACTGGCGCAGCGGCACCTTGCGGTAGCCCAGTTCGCGTTCGGCGCTGTCGCTGCCGCAGATCACCGGCAGGCTGACCATCGTCGCCATCTCGTGTGA
The DNA here is from genome assembly GCA_016882265.1 of Gammaproteobacteria bacterium. Taxonomy (GTDB): domain Bacteria; phylum Pseudomonadota; class Gammaproteobacteria; order Steroidobacterales; family Steroidobacteraceae; genus SCUD01. The sequence continues at coordinate 67,562 of VGVB01000002.1, read as the reverse complement.
GATTTCCGGCGGCCGGCCGGTGACGGCCGCGACCAGGCTGTTGATCCGGCCGATCAGACGCAGCAATGGTGCCGGCATAACCTTCGCCCGGAGCTCGACGCCGAGCATGTCGGCCATCGACCGCAGCATTTCCTCGAACGAGGTCTCGTAGCCGCTGAGGATGTAGTTCGCGCCGGCGCGACCCCGGTCCACGGCGGCGAGATGCGCGCGCGCGACCTCGCCGACGTCGTTGAAAGTCAGGCGCCCCGGCGGAATCCCCTTGACCTTGCCGTCCCGCAGCAGGAAGAAGAACTGCGCCCAGCCATGCGTGTCGCCGGGGCCGAAGATCGCACAGGGGTTGATGATCACTGCGCGCAGGCCCAGGCGCGCGCCGCGGCGCACTTCCTCTTCGGCCAGCCACTTGGTCCTTTCGTAGTTGATCCACGACTGCCCGGCGTTCGATACGGTCGCTTCCGTGATCGGCTGCGCGTGCCGGCCGTACGCCGACACGGTCGAGGTGTGGATGAACGCGCGCGCGCCACGGGCCAGCGCCGCGTCGACCATGTTGGCGGTACCGCCGACGTTGACCCGGGTCTGCTCGGCATTGCCGCGCGACCACACGTTGATGCTGCCAGCCACGTGGAAGACGGCGTCCACGCTTTCCGGAATGGCGGCTCGCAACGATGCTGCATCGGTGATGTCCCCGGACACCGCTTCGACCGCCAGACCCTGCAGCTTGCCGGGTGGCGATCCCGGTCGCTGCAGCGCCAGCACCCGCCAGCCGGCCGCAAGCAACTCGCGCGCCAGATTGCTGCCGACGAATCCCGTGCCGCCGGTCAGAAAGGCGGTCCTGTGTGCGTCACCGGGTGACATGGTCGTTGCGCCTCGTGTCCGGGCCTGGACGGAGATTCAACCGCATCCGGTGACGGGGGATCTTGGACGAAAGTAATCCGCCGGGCGATCCGTTACGATGCACCAGTGGCCGGGAAGTGCCGCGGGCGAGGGGTTCCGGTTCGTGACTGCCAGCCGGTTCATCGTGATCGGGCGTCGCTTCTGCGGGCCGCCACAGTCCGGCAACGGCGGCTATGTCTGCGGCATGCTCGCGGGCCAGTCGGCCGTACCGATCGAGGTGCGCCTGCTGCAACCGCCACCGCTCGACCGGCCGCTCGAGGTGCGCGAGGATCCGGAGCAGAACCGGCTCCTGCTGCTGCACGGAGCGGAGCTGATCGCCACCGGGCGGCCGCAGGTGCTGCAGCTCGCGGTGCCCGAACCGCCGAGCTATGCCGACGCACTGGCAGCTGCGCGGGGCTATCCGGGTTTCCGCGGCCACCCGTTCCCGCGCTGCTTCGTCTGCGGACCGGAGCGCGAGCGCGGCGACGGCATGCGGGTGTTCGCCGGCGCGGTCGCCGGGCGCGATCTGTGGGCGGCGCCGTGGCTGCCGGATGCGTCGCTGGCCGGCGCGGACGGCAAGCTGGCACCCGAGTTCATCTGGGCCGCGCTCGATTGTCCCGGCTATTTCGCGATCGGCGGCTACCCGCGGATGGCGCTGCTCGGCCAGTTTGCCGCGCGCATCGACCGGCGTGTGCACGCCGGTGAGGCCTGTGTCGTCATCGGCTGGGTCATTAGCAGCGAGGGCCGCAGGAGCTGCGCCGGCACTGCGGTGTTCGACGGCAGTGGCGAACTCTGCGCGCGGGCGATGGCGACCTGGGTGGATTTGCGGCCGGCCGTTGCGAGCGAAAGTCCGTAGACTGGGTTCGGTAGCCGGGGAGCCGCACCATGCCGGAACTGTGCCGTTTCCTTGGGATCATCATCGCGATGTACTACCGCGATCATGGGCCGCCTCATCTTCATGCCGTCTACGGGGAATACGAGGCGACTATTGCGATTGAAACGGGCGACGTAGCAGGTTTTCTGCCGCGCCGGGCTCTCGGCCATGTTCAGGAATAGCGGCATTTGCATCAGGCTGAACTGCTGGAGGCCTGGAGGCTTGCAGAGAACCGCCAGCCGTTGCCTAATATCGCTCCACTGAAGTAATGACGATGCTGCCGAGAATTGTGGCTGCGCAGTATGTTGCCGGGTACAGCATACGGCTCCGCTTCAGCGATGGCACCGAGGGCGTGGTGGATCTCGCTGGTGAGCTCAATGGCCCGGTATTTGAGCCGCTGCGCGATCCGGGCGTGTTCGCGCAGGTGCGACTGCACCCGGAGCTGAGAACGATCGTATGGCCGAACGGAGCCGACCTGGCACCGGAATTCCTGCGCAGCCGGCTTCGCGCGGCGGCGTGAATGGCTGCCGGCGCTGGCGCCAACCTACGCCGTCATGATCGCCTGAAACGCCCGCACGAAATTGCCGCCAAGCATGCCGGCGATATCGGCGTCGCTGTAGCCGCGACGGATCAGCCCTTCGACCAGCGTACGGACGCGGTCCGGGCCGCACAGCTCGGGGATGTCCATGCTGCGGATGTTCTTCAGGTAGGAGACGCTGGCCGCCGGCCCGAATGAGTTCTCGCAGGCGTCGAAGCCGATCATCGGTGTCTCGAGGCCCAGACCGACATGCTGCGGCCCGATCAACTGGCAGACATGGTCGAAGTGGTCGAGCACGTGCTCGAGCGTCACCGGGTCTTCGAGCCGCACCATCGGCCGCCAGAACATCAGGCCGATGACGCCGCCGTGCGCGGCCAGAGCCTTGAGCATCTCGTCGGAGTTGTTGCGCGCCGTCGGGCAGATCGCCGCGGCATTGCCGTGCGTCACCAGTGCCGGTTTCGCCGAGACCTCGAGCGCCTCGCGCCGCGTCTTCGGCCCGCTGTGCGAAACGTCCACGGCCATGCCCAGCCGGTTCATGCGCTCGATGATTGCGCGGCCGTAGCGGGTCAGGCCGCCGTCGTGCTCGGCCCCCTCATCGGCCGACGTGCCGAGGCGGTTCTGACCGAAGCAGGTCAGCAGCGCATGGCGCAGGCCGACGTCGTGGTAGAAATCCACGTCGTCAACGGTGCGGAAGATCTCGCCGCCACAGTGCGTGCCGACCAGGAAGCCGATGCGGCCACTGGCGCGGGCCACGTCGAACGATTCCGGCCGGGTCAGCAGCATCAGTTCGTCCGGATGCGCGGCCACCCAGGCGTTCCAGCGCGCGAATACGCGCAGCGCGTGTTCCACGGGGTGCGCGAGCGGGCCGAGCGTCGTGACGTCCAGGAAGCCCTGCGGGATCAGCAGCGCGTTGTAGCCCTGGGCGCGCCAGCCCGCGAGCAGTGCGTCGTCGATCGGGTCGAGCCCGGTGAACATCATGCGCGCCGGTTCGCGGCCGCTGGTCGGCGCTTCCGTCGCGTTGAACACGAAAGACTCGGCGACGAGGCGGGCAGCCCGCTCCGCTACGTCGCCCCGAGCGTCTTTGTTCCGGGCAGCCTGGGTGGTCAATCTGCTCTCCTCAGTCCGGTTCAGAGGCGATATGTCAGCGCCACGCCCCACTCGCGCGGCCGCGTGTATTGTGCTTCGTTGAAGCCGATCGCGGCGAGGCCGTCGACGCCCGCGGTGATGTAATGTTCGTCGGTGAGGTTCTTGTCGAACACGGCTACCTCCCAACTCTGCGACTCGCCTCGCAGCGCAATCCGGGCATTGACCAGGCCGAAGGCGCTCTGGGCGAGCCCGGGGGTGTTGATGACGTCATTGTAATAGCGGCTCGAACAGGCATAGTCGCCGCGCAATGTCAGGGAGCCGAAGTCGGCCAGCGCCGCGGCGTACTGCACCGAGAAGTTGCCGTTCCACTTCGGCGTCTTCGGAAACACCGAGGCGAGCGTGACGCTGACGCCCGGGTCGATGTGGGTGAACTGCGCGTCGATATAGCCGATGGCGGCGGTGAAGTCGAGCCCCGCGACCGGCCGCGCGTGCAATTCCAGCTCGAAGCCCTCGATACGGGCCTTGCCGCCGTTCTCGGTGAACACGCCGACGTTGCCGTCGGCAGTCGCGCGGTTGGCGGTGAGCTGCACGTCCGAATAGCGGTTGTGGAAGATCGCCGTGTTGGCCACGAGCCGGCGCTCGAACCAGGTGGACTTCACCCGGAGTTCATACGACCACAGGTATTCGGGATCGAAAGCCTCGACGACATCGCGGTAGAACGGCCGGCCGTTGAACCCGCCACTGCGGAAGCCGCGTGAGGCCGACAGATACCACATCACCTGGTCCGAGGGCCGGAACTCGAGCCCTGCCTTCGGCGTGACCGCGTCCCAGGACCGCGTCGTGCGCGTCCCGGGCGGCGCGATGATGTAACCGCTGTTGAAGCGCTGGTAGAGCAACGTATGGACCTTGCGCTCGTGCGTGTAGCGCAGTCCGGCTGTTGCGCTCCAGCGGTCGTTGCAAGCGTAGGTGCCATGCGCGAACGCAGCGTAGTTACTGACCTGGACGTCGTTAGTACCGCAGAAGTCGAGGTCGAGCGGGATGTTGTTCGGATTGCCGGTGCAGCCGAGCGGGCCCGGTGTCGGCAACTGGCTCGCACCGGGCGGCGGCGGGCAGGGTCCAATCGGCCCGGCCGGCCCCATCAGGAACGGCAGCGACTCGAGTACCTGCCAGATACCCGGCATCACGTAAGCGTGCGTGATCTCGAAGGCCGACTCGTCGAAGTAATAGAGCCCGGCCAGCCAGTCGAGCCGATCGCCGAAACTGCGGCCGGAGAGCTGCAGCTCCTGGCTCAACTGATCCTGATCGAGGTCGACCATGTCGCTGCCGAGCACGCGCAGCGGGCTTCCATCGCCGTCGTTGGAGAACAGCGCCTGTATGTCGCGGTAGGCGGTGATGGACTTCAACTGATACGACCCGAGATCCCAGTCCAGTGTCAACGACGTTTCCCACAGGTCCAGCTCGGCAGTGCCGGGACCGGTGGCATAGCTGGTGTAGTCAGCGGCGGTCAGGAAGGCCGGCGTGTATGGATTGGGGCCGCCGACCAGCGCATTCCACAAGCCCAGCAGCGGTGCGGCCGGATTGATGGCCTGGATGTCGTCGGGAACCTGCGGCTCGCGCACCCGGGTGCCGTCGATGGCGAGATTGGCCTCGAACCGGTCGCCTGGGCGCCAGCGCAGGCGCGCCCGTGCGGCGAGGCTGTCGTCTTCGCCGAGATCGGCGCGCTTGGCGCCAGTGGCGAAATCGAGGCGGACGCCAAGGCCATTGCTGCGCCTGGTCGAGACTGCGAAACGGCCCTGCAGTTCGTCGGTGAAGGGTATGTTCAGCGTGCCGCGGAACGTGGTGCGGTCGAAGCGGCCGTACGTCAGCTCGGCCACGCCGCCGGTGGTGCGGCCGTAGTAGATGCCGTCGACGTAGATGCCGACGCCGGGATCAGTCGTCACGATAAAGTCGGGCTGGCCGACGCCGCGGATGAAGACCGACGAGACGAAGCTCGAGCGGCTGCTCTGGGTCGCGGTCGTGAAATTGAGGTTGGGGACGGCGCTGGCGATCTGCGACAGGTCGCCGGCGGGCCGGTGTCCTGCGCGGCGGCCGGCAACGCCGCCGCAGCCGCCAGACCACTGCAGACACTCGCGCGAATCGACCTTGCTGGCAGCAGCGTGGTGGGCATGACCGTTCGTCCGCGTCCAGGCTTGCCGGAAACGGAATGGAGTTAAGCAGGGAGGTGTCACGCCGCGCACCTGACAGTTCTGCCAAGGTGGTCAGGGCACAGATCAGCGGGTCACGGCCGGTTCGGCGCCGAGTTCCGTGCTTACCGGGTCACTCCAGCTCGCTGAGCAGCCCCAGGCTCGCGGCCTTGCGGATCGCGTTGGCGCGATTGAATGCGCCGAGGCTTTCTGCGGCGGCCTTCAGGTGAAAGCGGACCGTGCTGTAGGAAAGACCGAGGATTTCGGCGGCTTCATCCAGGGTCTTGCCGATGGCAATCAGCTTCAGGCAGTCGAGCTGGCGCGGCGTGAGCTGCCGGCCACGTGCCTCCTCGAGCACCAGCTTGTCGGCGATTGCTTCATAGAAGTGGTAGGCGATGCCGAGCAGGCGGTCGCTGTAGTCCTCGCACAGCGTCGACAATTCGCGCAACGGGTTGTTCGAGACAAAGGCGACGTAACCGAAATAGCCGCCGGGAGTGCGCAGCGGAACCGAGATGCCGCCGCGAAAGCCGGTGGTCTTCCACAGCCGCTCGATGCCGAGCGCCTCACCGATGCGGCCTTCCTGTTCGACGCCGAGCACAATGCCGGGCAGGTTGTCGTAGCTCCACACGAACGGCACGGCGGTCGTGTGGCAGGCGCGGAACACGAAGTCGGAACGAAACATGCCCGTGCGGATGTAGCTCGAGTTCCACGCCTCGGCGGCCACGCCGAGATTCCGGCCACTGGCACGCAGACCCGGCGGCGGCATTTCGCCCACCGAGTGGTGGTTGCGCGGCCAGAACACACAGCTCGCGCCGAGGAAGCCGAGCTGCACGGCCAGGTCTGACAGCACGTCGACCGCGGCCGGCAACGAAGGCGCGGAGTAGATGCCCTCGCGACAGGATCGCAGCATCTGTTGACTTGCCATGGTACGGTTCCAGACCCCCGGCGACAGTATTGCGCCGGGCTCCGACTCGCGCAATGCGAGGCGAGATCTGTTGCTGGTGGGCAACTGGCAGGACTGTCAGTGGAGCCGCGATGGCGGGGTCTGTTACACAGAGCGAACCGCCGGCCAGCCGGGTGGAGTCAGCGGCGTTGGAGGGGCTTGATGGCGACCGATGAGCTGCAATTGCTGGTGGAGGGCCTGGTCTTTCCGGAAAGCCCGCGCTGGCATCAGGGCCGGCTGTGGTTCTCGGACATGCTGGCCGGGCGGGTCATGACCGTGGATGCACAGGGCCGGCTCGAAACGATCGTCGGAGCTCCGGGATGGCTGTCGGGTCTCGGCTGGCTGCCGGATGGTCGCCTGCTCGCCGTCTCGATGCAGGACCGCCGACTGCTGCGCCTGGACCCGAACGGGCTGGTTGAGGCGGCGGATCTGACCGGCCTGACGACGTTCATCTGCAACGACATGGTCGTCGATGAGGCCGGCCGGGCCTACGTCGGCGAAGTCGGATTCGACGTGCACGGCGGGGCGCCCTTCCAGCCGGCCAGGCTGGTGCTGGTGGAGCCGGATAGCCGCGCGCGGGTCGTGGACGCGGACCTCGCCTGTCCGAACGGTACCATCATCACGCCCGATGGTCGCACGCTGATCGTCGGCGAGTCGCTCGGCAATCGGTTGACGGCCTTCGACGTCGCCGCTGACGGTTCGCTCGGCGCGAAGCGAATCTGGGCGGCGGTCGAGGGTCTCGGCCCGGACGGCATCTGCCTCGACGCCGAGGGCGCGATCTGGGTGGCCTCGCCGATGAAGAACGAAGTCGTGCGCGTGCTGGAAGGCGGCCGCATCAGCCACCGCCTGAATGTCCCGTCACCGATGCCGCTTGCGGTGATGCTCGGTGGCGACGACCGCCGCATGCTGTATATCTGTCGCGCGCCGCATCCGGAAGTCGCGCTGACGGGGCAATACGGGCGCATCGACGTGCTGCGCGTGGACGTGCCCGGGGCCGGTCTGCCGTGAGGCTCGAAGGTACGGGCGCGCTGGTTACCGGAGGCGCTTCCGGCATGGGCCGCGCAACGGCGCCGGCCGTCGATCAGGCCATTGCCGCGGTCGGGCCAGTGCGGATCCTCATCTGCGGCGCGGGCGTCGGGCGGATCGAGCCGCTCATCGGCCCATCGGCCGCGCCGCTCGCGCAGCACCGGAACACGATTGCCGTGAATCTGCTCGGGATCCTGCACGTCGTTCAGCGGGTTGCCGCCGACCTCGCGACCCGGCCGGCGCTCGAGGAGGGCGAACGCGGCATCCGCGTCAACACGATCAGTCCCGGTCCGATTGCGACACCGATGATCCTGGGCGTACCGGCCGCGATGCTGGACGACGTGATCCGGATGACTCCGCTCCCGAAGCGCATGGGCGCCCCGGACGAGCTCGCGGAGACGGTGCGGCACATCGGCACGAATCGCTTCCTGAACGGTTCGGTGATGCGGCTGGACGGCGCCAACCGGGTCCCGTACTACTCCAGCCTGAATTGAGAACAGGCATGTCCGGCGCAACAGCGATCGCAGCGACTGACGACGACCCAGGCGGCCGCGCCGCGCGCCTCGTCGCTGCCGCGTTCACCTTCGACAGCGCACATGTGTTCCGGATCGGCGGGCCCGGCCGGCCGCGGCTGCCACTCGGCGATGAGCCACTCGATGCCAGCCTGATCGCCGACTGGCGCGCCGCGGGCATGAAGGCCTTTCTGCACCCATTCGGGATTCTGCATCCGGACCTGCACCTCGGACAGCTCAAGCTGCTGGCGCTGTGGAACTCGTTCATCGCCGATCACGGCGACGCGCTGCTGCGCATCGACGAGCCGGCCGACTTCGATCGGATCCGCACGACCGGTACGATCGGTGTGCTGGTCGGCAGCCATCACGGCGAGCCGTTCCGCAGCGTCGACGACGTGGACTACTTCTGCAGCCTCGGCCTGCGGAGCTGCAACCTGGTCACGTTCGGCCAGAATCGCCTCGGCACTGCGGTGGACGAGCCCGCCGGCGGCGGTCTGACCGCGTTCGGGCGGTCGGTCGTCGAGCGCATGAACCGCGTCGGCATGGCCGTCGATGTCTCGCACTGCAACGAGCGCACGCGGCTCGATGCGATCGCCGCGTCGGCGCAACCGGTGCTGATGTCGCATGCGAATGCGGCGGCGCTGTGCCCGAACGTCCGCAACGTGAGCGACGCCGTGATCCGGGCGCTGGCCGCCGCCGGCGGCGTCATGGGCGTGCTGCCGCTGCGCATGCTGGTCACGCCGGCCGAGCCGGCGACGCTCGACGACTACCTCAATCACATCGCGCACGTCTGCGAACTGGCCGGCCCCGATCACGTCGGACTCGGGCTGGAAACGCCGTTCGAGGGCTTCGACAGTATTCCGGCGGCGAACCAGATGCCGTTGCCGGGCTACCTGCGCAATGCCGGCGAACAGCGCCGGCTCGACCTGCCGGAGCTGTGTCACCTCCGTCGCCTCGAAACGATCGCCGCGGCGTTGCTGCGGCGCGGATTCGACCAGGCCGCGGTGGGCGGGATCATCGGCGGCAACTTCGAGCGTGTGCTGCGGGCGATCCTCGCGGTCTGAAGCGCCGGTCACGGGCTGGCAGGGCCGCCACTGCGTCGACTCAGGAGACGCTCAAAGCGCATGCCAGGGCACAACCTGCCCGTCGCTGCGAACGGAAGCGTTGCTGCCACCGTACACGAGCTGCTTCTCGATCGTCTCGCTGGCGCCCCGGTCCACCAGCAGTCTGGCCAGCGCGTGCAGGGCCTGAAAGTAATCGCCGCCGAGTGTCTCGCCGGACTTGGCCTCCACCATCAGTATTCGATCGGCCTGGGGTTCGATGAAATCCACCTCGATTCCGCGCGACTCCCGGAAATGGAATAGCTGCGGCTCTTCACCGCCGTGAGTCTTCCTCTTGTACAGTTCCGAAAATACCCAGGTCTCGAACACCGCTCCGCGCAGCGGATGGTGGCGCAATTGTGCTGGCTCCTTGATTCCCAGCAGGTAGCAGACCAGGCCGGTGTCGAAAAAATGCAGCTTCGGCGCCTTCACGATCTGCTTCCTGATGTTGCGGTGCCACGCCGGCAACCGGTAGCACAGGAAGCTCGATTCCAGTACCGACAGCCACGCGTTGGCAGTGTTGTGCGAAATGCCGGCATCGGCACCCAACGTGGACAATCTCAGTTCCTGCGCGGTGTGGGCTGCACACAGGCGCAGGAACGTGGTGAAGCGGCTGAGATTGCCGACGTTGAGGATCTGCCGCACATCGCGCTGGACATAGGTAGCCACGTAGTCGGCGAGCCACTGCTGCGCGGGAATGCCGCGGTCGTAAATGCGCGGGTAGCAGCCGGTCCACAGCAACTCGAACAGATCCTTCGGCGCATGCGCAAAGCCGGCGAGTTCCTTGCGGCTGAAGGGCAACAGATGCAGCACTCCCGACCGTCCTGCCAGCGATTGAGTGACCGCCTCCGAGATCGCGAGATTCTGCGAACCGGTGAGGATGAATCGTCCCGGAGTGGGATCGCGATCCACATCTTCCTGCAGATAGCTCAACAGGTCAGGCGCGTGCTGGACTTCATCGATGATCGCGCCATGGCGATATTGCGCAAGGAAACCTCGTGGGTCCGTGCGCGCAAAGTCGCGGGTGTCCAGGGGTTCCAGCGTCGCGTAGGCCTTGTCGGGAAAGGCCGCCTTGGTCAGCGTCGTCTTGCCCGATTGGCGCGGACCGTCCAGTAGCACGACCGGGTAGTACCGAGCCGTAATAATCAGCCTATTCAACAGGATACGTGGAGTCACAAGCCCATCTCACCACATGTGAATAGATTGTATATTGGATTGACACTTTATTCGAGCCCATTCTGCGCGGGATCATCGGTGGCAACTTCGAGCGCGTGCTGCGGGTGATCCTCGCGGTCTGAAGCGCCGGTCACGGGCTGGCAGAACTGCCAGTGGCTGCGGTCTCCGGCGGGCTGCTTCAATGGCCCGGAGCCGCCACTGGCGATCAGGAGGATGCTGCGAGTGACGGTGCACTACGAACGGGATGGCGGTGTTGCGACGATCACGATCGCGGGCGGCAGCTCGCGCGACCGATCGGATGCGGGACTCGGCGGCGAACTGAACGCGCAGCTCGCGGCGTTCGATGACGATCCGGCGGCCACGGTCTGTGTCCTGTGTGGCGCCAGCGAGGCGTATGTCGGCGCCGGCGCCAGGAGGTGGCCCGCCGCCGCGCGCCCGCCGATCGCCCGGCCGGTGAAGCCGGTCATCGCCGCGATCACCGGCGATTGTTTCGGCGAAGCGCTGGTGGTCGTCGCCCAGGCCAGCGATGTGCGGATCGCCGGCGCCGGCGCGCGCTTCGGTTTTCCGGACGACGATGGTCTCGGTACGCTGCTGGCGCGCTCGCGGCTGCTGCAGCAGATGCCGTATGCACCGCTGATGGCGATGCTGCTGGCCGGGGAGCCGATCGATGCCGCCGAGGCGCTGCGCATCGGCCTGATCACCGAGGTCGTAGCCGATGCCGGGGTGCTGGCCCGGGCGCTCGGCGTCGCCGCACAGGTGGACCGGCTGCCGCCGTTCACGACCCGGCTGGAGAAGACGGCGGTCCTCGCCTGCGAACAGTTGAACGCCGCGGATGCCGTGTACTTCGGCTGGGCTTTCGACTGCATGACGCACCGCCACCCGGACGGCCTCGAAGGCGTGGCTTCCTGGGTCGAGAAGCGCGAGCCGCAGTTCTGGCGTTTCGGCCGGGAGGACTGAGCGATGGCGATCGAACTCACGATCGACCGGCACATCGCCACGCTGTCGCTCGGCGGCGCCAACGAGCTGAATCCGCTCGACTACCCGCTGCTGTACGACCTCGACGCGAAGTACGTCGAGCTCGCCGCCAACCCGGACGTCCGGGTCGTGATCCTGCGCGGCGCCGGCGAGAAGCACTTCTGCGCCGGCTACAACCTCAAGGTCGGGCTGGAGTCGTTCAAAGCGGACGAGGATCGACTGAACTACGACTCCGGGCCGTTCTATCACCGCGGACCGCCGGTGCTGACGTACCGGCGCCTGCTGACACCGGTGATCGGGGCCGTGCGCGGCTGGTGCCTGGGCGTCGGTATGTGCCTGTTCGGCATGAACACCGACATCCGCATCGCCGGCACCAGCGCCAGGTTCGGGTTCACCGAGATGAAGCGCGCGCTGGCCGGCGCGACGGTCATGTGCCGGCTGCCGTACCAGTTGCCGTACGCCGCGATGATGTGGATGTCCACGACCGGCGAGTTCCTCGACGCTGCCACCGCGCACCGGCTTGGCTATGTGAACGAGGTGGTGCCGGACGAGCAGGTCATGATCCGCGCGCAGGAGATCGCCGAACGGATCGCCGCGGCGCCACCGCTGTCGCTGCGCGCGGAGAAGTGGGCGATGCTGCGCGGCGAGACTGCGACGCACCGCCAGGCCGTGGACTATGGCGCGATGCTCGCCGCGCTCAACGCCTTCGACCGGGACACGGTCGCGGCGGCGCGCGCGGCCGTGGGCCGGCGTGCGGTGGAGGGCTGATGCCGATCCTGCGGGAAGCAGCCGGGGGCATCGCCACGCTGGCGATTGCGGGTGCGGATGCGGGCAACGCCCTGACGCCGGAGCTGTGTGTCGAACTGCACGCGGCGCTCAGCGCCTGCGACGCCGACCCATCGATCCGCGTCATGATCCTGCGCGGTGCGGGCCACGGCTCGTTCAGTGTCGGCTGGGATGCCGCGGCGAGCGCGGTGCTGCTCGATGATCTGCAGACGCTCCAAGGTGTCGCCCGTCACTACGTCTATCCGGGCGCGCAGCAGCCGCTGTCGCCGTGGATCGCCTGGCGCACGTTGCTGGCGCAGCGCACCGTCAAACCGGTCGTGGCCGCCGTGCGCGGTGACTGCCTTGGCCTCGGCCTCGTGCTGCTCGGGCTGCACACGGACCTGCGTATCGCCGCCGACAACGCGCGCTTCGGCTTCCCGGACATCCATGCCGGGCTCGGCTCGGCCGAGGCGCTGGTGTCGCGCCTGACCCGGCAGATCCCGCTGGCGGCCGTGCACTGGCTGGTGCAGACCGGCTGGCTGTTCGATGCGCGCGAGGCGCGCCGCCATTGCCTTGTCAACGAGGTCGTGCCCGACGCCCGGCTCGAAATCCGGGCGCAGGAACTGGCGGCGCGGATCGCCGCGCGCCCGGCGGGCGCACTGCGCGCCGAGAAGCGGGCCGCGATCCACCTCGAGACCGCCGGTCCGGACGATGCCGTTGCGCTTGGCGCCGCGCTCGCCGCGGCGGAGGCCGGCGCGGAATGACGCAGGCGCGCGCCGGGGGCGGTGTCGGCCGCCCGCAGTACACGCCGATGGACACTTTCCCGGCGATCGTCGCCGACCGCGCGCGGCGCACGCCGGATGCGATCCTGCTGCGCGATGTCGCCGGCCGCGGGCTGAGTTGCGCGGCCTTTCAGGACAGCGTGCTGACCTGGGCGGCAGCGCTGCGACGGCAGGGTGTGGTCGCCGGCAGCCGCGTCGTGGTGATGTTGCCGGATCCCATCGACTCGCTGGCCTGCTGGCTCGGCCTCGCCTGGCTGCGCGCGATCGAGACGCCGGTCAACCAGCAGTTCCACGGCCGCATGCTCGCCTACGTGATCAACGACGCGGCGGCCAGTCACCTGGTGATCGCCGCGCGCTTTCTGCCGGCGATCGCGGCAGTGGCCGCGGAACTGCGTGACATCCGGGCGATCATCGTTCCGGACCATCCGCTGGCGGCGCCGGCGCTGCCGTTCCGACTCGTGGCTGGCGCGGAGCTGTTCGCGGGCGTGATGCCGGCGACCGAGCTGATGCCGCCGGCACGCCATGACCTCTCGACGATGATCTACACTTCCGGCACGACCGGGCCCTCGAAGGGCGTGCTGATCCCGTGGGGGCTATGGGCCGATTCGTACGGTACGACCGGTTGTCACATCGGACCCGACGACATCACCTACGACCCGTTTCCGATGTTTCACACGGGCGGCAAGTCGATGGCGCAGACGACGATTCAGGCCGGCGGTTCGGTCGTGCTGCGCGAGTCGTTCCGCACCGATGCATTCTGGGACGATATTCGCCGTTTCGGCTGCACCTTCGTCGCGATGGTGCCGGCGATGGCCGAGTGGCTGCTGGCGCGCGAGCCGCGGCCCGATGACGCCGCCGGGCCGCTGCGGCGCGTGGCGATGATCCCGATCATTCCGCGCATCGAGGAGTTCAAGGCCCGCTTCGGCGTGCAGGTGCAGACCAATTTCGGCATGACCGAGACCGGTGCGCCGATCGGCAGCGCGCCCTACATGGCCGACGTCACCGGCAACTACCGGAGCTGCGGCCGTATCGTGCCGGCCTACGAGGCGCGCATCGTCGACGCCAACGATTACGACGTGGCCGACGGCGAACCGGGGGAACTGGTGCTGCGCTCGCGGCTGCCGTGGGGCCTGAACTGCGGCTACTTCGGCCGGCCGGAGGCGACCGCGACGGCCTGGCGCAATGGCTGGTTCCATACCGGCGACGTGTTCCGCCGCGATGCGCAGGGCAACCTGTACTTCGTCGATCGGTTGAAGGACGCGCTGCGCCGGCGCGGCGAGAACGTGTCCTCGTTCGAGGTCGAGGCCTTGGTCAATGCGCACCCGGCCGTGCTGCAGTCCGCCGCGATCGGCGTGCCGTCCGAGTTCGGTGAGGACGAGATCAAGATCTGCGTGATCGTCCGTCCCGGCGCGGACCTCGCGCCGGCGGCGCTGCTCGATGACCTGGCGACGCGCATGCCGCGCTTCATGGTGCCGCGCTACGTTGAAGTCGTCGCCGAACTGCCGCGCACCGAGGCGACGCTGCGGGTGCAGAAGGTGCGGCTGCGGGAACGGCCCTTCAACGAGCGCACCTGGGACCGCCAGGCCGGACGCTATCTGGAGCCGCCGGCCGGCGCTTGACCTGACTACAGCTTCACACTGCAGACTGCCCCGGTCAGCCGCGTTTCCGGGAGAATGTCATGCAGCAGTCCACGGCTTCAGGACCGGCGCCGTTTACCGGCAGCCGGGTCTGTTTCACCCACACACAGACCTATCGGGCGGCGATCGGGGCGGTGTTCCCGCTGCTCTGCCCGGTGCGCGAATTCGAGTACCTGCCGGCCTGGCAGTGTCAGATCGTCCGGCTCGATTCCGGCCGCATCGAGGACGGCGGCGTGTTCACGACCGAGAACGGCAGCGACGTCTGGGTGGTGGCCCGCTATGAGCCGGAGGCCGCGATCCGCTTCGTCCGCACCAACGCGCTGCGTGCGATGGTCTACGACATCGAGGCGCTGCCCGCGCCGCCGGGCGAGGTGCGCCTGCGCTGGCGGCAGGTCATCACCGGCCTGAACCCGGCCGGCAACCGGCAGATCGAGGCGCTGCGCGAGAGCGATTTCCGGCACATGCTGGACGGCATGCAGGCGTTGCTGCAGCATTATCTCGACACGGGCACGATGCTCGGCGATGCTGCTCGGCGATGATTGACCGGGTCCGTGCCGGCGCGTACGATGTAGACACGCGTAGAGACATCAAGGAAGCGACATGGCGACTAAGGGCGTGCCGGTGGAACTTACGGTGTCCAAGTGGGGCAACAGCCTCGCGGTACGCCTGCCGGCTGCGTCGGCCAGGAAGATCGGTGTGGGCGAGGGCGATACCCTCATTGCGGAGGTCTCGACCGACGGGCGCCTGGTGCTCGCCCCGGAAGGCCGGGTCGTCGACAAGCGCGAGTCGCGCCGCCTGCGCCAGTTCCTCGGCCGCCAGGAGGTGACAGCGCCGGTGGTTGGAGACATGCGCGGCGCCGCACGCTACTGATGATCTACGTCGATACCAGCGCGCTCGTTCCGATCTTCATCCGCGAGCCGAGGAGCGAAGCTGTCATCGCCTGGCTCGAATCCTCGGGTGAGCGGCTGGCGATCAGCGAGTGGTCGCTGGTCGAGTTCGCGTCGGCTGCCGCGATCAAGGTGCGCACCGGCCATGCGGCGGTCAGACTGGCGCAACAGGCCACCGCGCGGGTCCACGAATTCGCGCAGAAGTATTGCACGGTGGCCGTGCCCGGACGCGAGGAGTTCCGCCGCGCCGCCGAGCTGGCCGGTGACCGCGCCCTCAAGCTGCGGGCGGGCGACGCGTTGCACCTCGCCGTCGCCGTGAGTCTTGGAGCCCGGGGGATTCTCTGCCTCGACGACGCGATGATCGAGAGTGCCAGGTTACTCGGGATGAACGTTGCGACGGTTTGACCGTGCCGGCGCGGCCGCGGGCATGCTGACGATCGGCCGGCTGGCGCGGCAGTTCGGCCTGTCGCGCAGCTCGCTGCTGTACTACGACCGCATCGGCCTGCTGCGGCCGAGCGGGCGCAGCGACGGCAACTACCGCCTGTACACGCCGGCCGACGTCGAGCGGCTCGCGCGGATTGCGCTGTACCGCGAAGCCGGGCTGCCGCTGGCCAGCATCGGCCGGGTGCTCGCCGGACAGCCGTTCCATCCGGAAGTCGGGCAGGTGCTGGAGGAGCGCCTCGCCGGCATCAACGGCGAGATCGCTGCGCTGCGCCGCCAGCAGCAGGTCATCGTGCGCCTGCTCAATAATCCGCGAGCGCGGCGGCGCACGCGGATCCTGACCCGGCAGTCATGGACCGCGCTGCTGCGCAGCACCGGGCTCACTGAGGCGGATATGCGCCGCTGGCATGTCGAGTTCGAACGGCGCGCGCCCGAGGCGCACCAGGATTTCCTCGAGTCGCTCGGCATCGATGCCGGCGGAATCCGCGAGATCCGCCGTTGGTCGCGACAGCGGCGGGTGGCACGCAGGCAGGGCTGAACGGCTGCAACCCGGCCGCGCTCGGCACTATGCGCCGGCTGGGTTGCGGCAGCCGATCAGGTTGATCGCCGTCATGGTCATGACGACCTCGTCACGCTGATTGAGGACCTCGATCCCGGAGCGCACGATTCCCCGGTCCGGCTTCGACGCCGACCGCCTGGCATCGACGACCGTGATCCGCATGCCGAGCACGTCGTTCGGGCGCACGGGTTTCAGCCAGCGCAGCTCGTCGATCCCCGGCGAGGCCAGACTGGCGTTGTGCGAGAGGTACTGCTCGACGTACATGCGCATCATGAGTCCACAGGTCATCCAGCCGCTGGCGATCAGGCCGCCGAACCCGGTCCGTGCCGCCTTGACCGGGTCGGTGTGGAAATCCTGGGGGTCGTAGCGGCGGGCGAATTCGATGATCTCCTGTTCGCCGACGCGCACGCCGCCGAAACGATGGACCGCGCCGGGCTGGTAGTCCTCCAGGTAGCGATCATCGACCGGCCGCGTGAAACCGCCGGTTTGAGGCCGGCCCTGCGGGTCGTTCATGACAATGTCGCGAGAACGCAGCGCTCAGCGCCCGCCGCCGGCCGGCCCGGTCGGGAAGCCGCGCACGCGCAGCAGCGCGTTGACATCCGGATCCCTGCCGCGGAAGCGCCGGTAGGCCTCGGCCCGGTCGGAGGAATTGCCCTCGGCGAGGATGATGCTGCGCATGCCCGCCGCGACCTGCGGGTCGAACACGTTGCCGGTGGATTCGAAGTACTCCCAGGTGTCGGCGTCCATGACCTCGGACCAGAGATAGGAGTAGTAACCGGCTGAGTACGAGTCGCTCGAGAACAGATGGGCGAACTGCGGCAGCCGGTGGCGCATCGCGATCTCGCGCGGCATACCGATCGCAGCCAGTGTCGCGCTCTCGAAGGCGTCGATGTCGGTCACGGCGTCCGGCCGGTCATGCAGCGCCATGTCGACCAGCGCCGCCGACAGGTACTCGACCGTGATGTAGCCCTGATTGAACGTGGCCGCCGCGTGCACGCGCTCGACCAGCGCCTGCGGCATCGCTGCGCCGGTCTGGTGGTGGCGGGCGAAGCCATCGAGGATCGGCCGGGTCAGCACCCAGTGCTCGTGCACCTGGCTCGGGTACTCGACGTAGTCGCGCGGCACGGTGCCGAGGCCGGGATAGCGGACTGCCGATACCAGGTAGTGGATCGCGTGGCCGAATTCGTGGAACAGCGTCTCGGCATCGTCGAGCGAAATCAGCACCGGCTCGCCGGCGGCACCGCGCACGAAGTTGTTGTTGTTCGAAGCGATCGTGTGGAAGACGGTGCCGGTGAACGTCTCACGCGAACGGTAGGTGTTCATCCAGGCGCCGGAACGTTTGCCGGCGCGGGCGAAGTAGTCGCCGTAGAACAGCCCGACGAATGACCGGTCGCGGTCGGTGACTTCCCAGACCCGCACGCCCGGTTCAAACACCGGCACCGTGCCGGTGATCTCGCGGAAGCTGAGCCCGTAGAGCTGGTTGGCCATGTGAAATGCGGCGCTGGTCATGTGGTCCAGTTCGAAGTACTGGCGCAGCTCGTTCTGGTCGAGGTCGTAGCGATCGCGGCGCACCTGCTCGGCGTAATGGAGGTAATCCCACGGCTCGATGGTGAGCCCCGCGCCCTGGCGGTCGGCGATCGACTGCATGTCGGCGACCTCCTCGCGGACGCGCGCCACCGCGGCCGGCCAGACGCGCAGCATCAGCTCACGGGCGCGCTGCGGTGTGCCGGCCATCGTGTCGGCCATGCGCAGGTGCGCATGGGTCGGGAAGCCGAGAATCTGCGCGCGCTCGGCGCGCAGCCGCAGGATATCGGCGATCACCTGGTTGGTGTCGTTGGCGTCGCCGTTGTCGCCGCGGTTCTTGAACGCGCGCCAGACCTGTTCGCGCAGCGCGCGGTTGTGGGCGAAGGTCAGGAACGGATCGACGCTGGAGCGGGTGTTGACCACGGCCCACTGGCCGGGCCGGTCGCGCTCGGCGGCGGCGGCAGCGAGCGCCTGGACGATGTTGTCCGGCAGACCGGCGAGGCCGGCGCGGTCGCTGATGAAGCTGGCGGTGTTCTCGTCGGCCAGCAGGCGGCGGCCGAACTCGGCGAAGTGCGCCGCCAGTTCCTCATTGATGGCGCCGAGGCGCTGCTGCTGTTCCGGTGTTGCCGCGGCGCCGGCACGCACGAACTGATCGTGAGTGCGCTCGAGCAGGCGGAGCTGGTCGGCGTCGAGCGCGAGGCCGGCCCGGTCCTGGTACAGGCGGGCAAGGCGCTGGAACAGCGCCCGGTTGAAGGTAATGCGATCGGACGCGGCGGCCAGGCGCGGCGACCATTCGGCCTCGACTTTCTGCACCTGCTCGTTGCTGAGGTTGTCGGTCATCACGCCGAAGATCGTCGTCGCGCGATCGAGGTGGCGGCCGCCGTTCTGCAGCGCGGCGAGCGTGTTGTCGAAGGTCGGCGCCGCCGGGTTAACGGCGATCGCCTGGACCTCGGCATCCTGCAGCGCGATGCCGCGTTCGAGCGCTGGCGCGAGCAGTTCGACCCGCGCCTGGCCCCAGGGTGGCACGCCACCGTAGGGTCCGCTCCACGGCCGCAGCAGCGGGTCCTGGTTGGCGAGTTCGGTGAGCCGCGCGACCTCGGCCTGCGCGGCCTGCCAGGCGGCCGGATCGCCGTGGCCGGTGGTCGTGACGGCGGAGGTGGTGCACGCATCAAGCATGGGCAAGGACATGGCGAGACATACCGCGAGAAGCTGCTGTTTCATCGGGATCTCCAGAGGGGAGGTCCGGTACCCGCGTCCGGCCCGGACGATTGGGCGTTGGGCCGCAATTCTGGCGGTTCGGGCCGGGGCAGCGCAAGGTGGGCGCGGCTGCTCAACTCGGCGAAGCAAGATCAGGAGGCGGCGGCCCGAAGCCCGACCGGGCTGCCGCCAAAGGAAGTGCAAGAGATCTGTTGCCCTACCCCGGGGCAAGGCGAGGACGAGGTGAAGATCCTGGTCGTGCGCGCGTTCGTCCAGCTCGCGCGCTAGACTGCGCCGACCGGACCCGGGGCGCCGGCGGGGAGGGAATGGGCGGTGGAAGGGGCCAGTTCCGTCCTGTTCGCGCGAGAGGGCCTGGACGACCGACTGTGGCAGGCGCTGCAGTCCTACCTCGATGCCATTGCCGCTGACCCGGACCTGCTGTACGCCGACCAGCACGGCACGAAGCATCCCGGCAAATTCGTGCTCGTCGAGATGTACCGTGACGGTGCAGCCCGCGCGCGCCAGGCGACGAGCCGGCACGGTCTCGACTGGGCGGCGGCGCGCTGCGATCTGCTCGAGCCGGAAAGCACCGAGGAACGGATCCGGCCGCTGATGTCCGCACCGCCGGCAATGGCCCGGCCGGCCGACGGCGGCGCAGCATCCCCGCCGCAGCCCCTGCGCCGCGTCCTCCGAGCCGGCTGCCAACCCTGCGGCGCCTTCGTCCGCGTATTTCCGAAACCGGAGTACCAGGCGGAGTTCATGCCCATCCTGCACGCCCAGGGCGAGCGCATCGCGGCCGGGGAGCCGGGATTCCTGTACGCGGATTTCTACCTCTTCGACGACCCTGGTTGCTGGCTGGTGGTCGAGTACTACGACGACCGCGGCTCGCTGTCGCACCACCACACGTTGGCCCACACCTTCGATTTTGCGGACCGCAAGGCGCGCGCCGGCTACGAGTCTCGCAAGCACGACGCGTTCACGCTCCGGCCCCTGGCCTCGGTCGGGCCCTGGGCCCGCAGCTTCCCCGCGGCGGGCGGGTCCTGACATCACCCGGGTGGCGATGTTTGCGGGGCGCTGAAGAATGCCCCCGTATGGCTTACTCTCGCATCCGGCGGCGTTCCCGCGTAATCTGATCGACCGGGCAGGGGCCATGACTTCTTGCGTTGCGCCACGCTGCCTGTGCGCCATCGGCAGGGGCTGTCTCCTGCTTGCAGGGCTTTGCCTCGAGTCAGACTGTCCTGCCGTCTCCGATTCCGCCCGACCAGTCTCTGGTCGTGTTCGTCCAGAGCAAGAACTACGTTTACGGCGGCCTGCAGCAGGGTCCGGCCATGCCGGTCGGAGCCGACCAGAACTCCTGGGGGTACGCGCCTGCGCAGATGGACACGGGAGGAAACCTCGGTCCCTGCGGCAGGTGGAATGCCGCGTGGCAGCGTCGCGCCAGCAGCCGTGACGGTCGCGGCAGCCGGTGGGCGCACCTTGGCGGAGCGGCCCGCGGTTGCCGCGCCGGTCGTGAACACCAGCCTCTAGTCGTGGCTTGCGAACAGCGCGGCGATGCTCGTGGTCGCCACCAGACCGCCCCCTGTTTCCAGTACCGCCGTGGCACCTGTCCATGGCCAGGCGGCGCCAAGCGTTGAATTATGGAACTCTCCGGCCTATTCTCCAACTCTCTCACAGTGGAGACATACGATGAACCCGCTCACGAGCGTCAAGGGCTCCATCACCACCGCATTCGTGCTGGCCGCGATCGTCAGTGTCTGGTTGACCGTCGCTGCGGGCGCGGACATCTCGCTGCACCACGCGCAACTCGGCCGCTGGCTGCATATCGTCTCGGGGGTGATGTGGGTCGGGCTGCTCTACTACTTCAACGTCGTGCAGATGCCGGGTCTTGCCGAGGCCGCCGCCGACAAGGGCGGACCGGGCGGCGCCGGAATCAGCAAGTACATCGCGCCGCGCGCGCTCGGGTGGTTCCGCTGGGCCGCGGTCGCCACCTGGATCACGGGCGCCTGGTACCTCACCAGCGGCTACGGCGATGGCAACGCCTTCGTGCAGGCCTTCATGCTGCAACCGGGTTTCCGCACGATCGGCGTCGGCGTCTGGCTCGGCACGATCATGCTGTTCAACGTCTGGGTCTTCATCTGGCCGAACCAGAAGAAGATCCTCGGTATCGTGCAGGCGAGCGAGGATGAGAAGGCGAAGGCGCGCAAGACCGCGCTCTACGTCTCGCGCACCAATTTCATCCTGTCCGTGCCGATGCTGATGTGCATGGGGGGCCAGGGGCACGGGTTACCTTTCTGACCTGCCTTACTCAGTGCCGCTGCCTCAGCGCGATCACCGGCGCCGGTACCGCGGCCGCATCGGCCCCGGCTGTCGCGCGCGGGTAGCAGTCGTGGGAACGGTTGACGCTGGGGCACCCGTCAATGGAGGCATGGGCCACGGATCCGACCACACTCGTCGATGACTACGCGTTGGCCGTCGCGGCCACCTTCGTCGTCAACCTCCCTTGCGGCTGGTGGCGACCGCCTCCAAGGCTGTCCTGAAACCTGCAGACCTGCAAAGGGCGACGCGCAGGTTCATTGGGGCGTTGCAGCGCGGTTGGTCGCGCCCCGCATCTTGAAGCACTCGCCGCCTTGCGGGTACTCGTTGAACGGGCCTGCTCGCCTGAGGCGTCTGCTGGTCTCGACCGGTGCGGCCATGCTGCTGCCGCCGGCGCTGGCCGTTACGGACAGCCCGGCCTGCCACGGCGCGCCTGACAGCCGCGGCGCGGTCAGTCGCGCCGCCCGCCGCTCAATCGGAGCCGTTCTCGATGGCCCCGTACCACAGCGCTGTCGTCACCGCGGCCGCCAGCACCGCGACGATCGCCTGCAGGAAATGTTCGGCCGTCATCCACGCGAAGCCCGTGTGTACCGCGGCCACCGCGCGCGCCACGACGATCGCGAGCACGAGCCACGGCAGGCTGGGCGCGAAACCTCTGAGCGTGGCGATGAAGCCGTCGAACAGGCCGCTTTTCGTGACCTTGGCCGCGCGCAGGAGAATCGCGAGGCTGATCAGCGTGAACAGCACGTAGACGCTGCTCCACTGGCTGCCCGGGCTGTTGATATACGTCCAACGGTGCCCGATCCACCACCAGGCGTACGCAAAGATGCCAACCAGTACCCAAGAGATGATCTTCCTGGTCATTGTGCTTCCTCCCGGTCGCGACTTCTGGCCGAGTCGGGCCGAAAATAACCACTTGCCAGCGGAAGAGCAACCATCGTTGCAGCAGCGCGCCTGGTCCGGAACCCCACTACAACGGAGGGGGCCGTCGGTGGCGGTGACCGGTGACACGGCTGTGCGGCACTTGCCTGCAGCCGGCGCACCTTCGCCTGCCACCCGACGGTCCGCGGGCCGCTGCGCGCGTCGGCGTGGCGGTGTCACCGGATCCGGTGCCGGAGCAGGGCCTGTTCACGCGCAGCGATCACTTCAGCTTCGTCCGCCAGGGAGTGCCCGCCGTGTTCCTGATGACCGGGCTCGCCGGCGACGGCGCCCGGGCGGTCGGCGCCTTCATCGCCGGGCACCACCACCAGCCGAGCGACGATCTGTCGCTGCCGATCGATTACGCCGCCGGCGCCCGCTTCGCGCGCCTCAACTATGAAATCGCGCGGGCGATCGCCAACGTGCGGCGCCGTCCGGCCTGGGTGCCCGGGGACTTCTTCGGCGAGCAGTTCGCGCGGCGGCCGGAGACCTGAATGCGCGAATCGAAGCCGGGATCACCCTGAGTACCGGACGACGGCCGACAATTGCGCCAAAGCTGCTGCTGACCTATCCCGTGCAGGCGCGCCATTCGTGTGACAGACCGCGCTGCGCCACTTCCTGGTCGATCATCGTGCGGTCCAGTCTGGTTACCGCCAGAATGACCCGGATGATGCAGTAGAACATGCCCGACAGCTCGCGCGGCCGATCCGGATACTGCTGGCGTAAGCCCGCCACACGCAGCGCAACCCCGGCCTGATAAAGCTCGCACAGCAGCTCGATCTTGCGCGCCGGCTGCATACGCCGCAGGCCAGCCAACTGCAGGGGATGCAACGGCTCGCTCATTGCCATGCAGATTATCGCATCGGGTCGTGTATTGAACAGCCAGGGCGAGGCGACCGGACAACGTCCCGGGGTGACATGGCAGTACTACGCGCCAGCCGCCTCACCCCGCAGGCGCGCCGCGCGGAGCCGCGCCTCGGTATAGCGCACGAGTGCGCGCACCGCGCGCTCGCTGGAGCGGAAGATGCACACGCCCTGTTCCATCAGCTTGTCGGCCATCGGGTCGAAGAGCGCGCCGCCGTCGATGACGCCGATGATGGGCTTCCGGCAGGCGGCGACCAGCGCCGGCAGCGTCTGCACGATGCTGTCGGGGCTGGCGATGTCGAAGCCCGGCCGGGCGCTCTTCTCGAGTGCCCTGACCATCGGCGAGGTCGGGTCGAGTCCGACGACCACGGAGTCGACTTCCGGATCGGCGGCCATGGCCTCGGTGCACAGCACGTGCGCCTCGTCGTCCGCCCCCGGGTTGATGTCGAACGGATTCCTGACTTCCATGATCGCATCGAGCTTCTTGGCCGCGAGGATCGCTACCATCCGCTCCCGCGTCGATGCGCCCATCGCGCCCAGCGTCATGGAGAAGTCGCCCACCTGGATGCTGTCGGCGATGGCCACCGTGTCGTACCCCGCGCCGGCTACGCCGCCGAGGCGATTGCCGCCGACGACCTTGTCGCGCAGGCAGTCCGAAATGTAGAACAGATCGCTGAACTCGCTGACGTCGCTCGCGATCAGCGCGCCGGCCTGCGACAGCACCGACCAGCAGACCTCGAAGTCGCCTGCGATCGAAGCGGTGTGGCCCATGGCGGCCCGCTGGCCGGCCGCGGACTGGCCGGCCTTGAAGATGACGACCTGCTTGCCGGCGATGGTGGCCTTGCGCACGGCCCGCGCCACGGCCAGTCCGTCGAGGTCCTTGAAGCCCTCGATGTAAGCCCCGATCACGTGAATGTCCGGGTTGGCGGCGAAGCTCTCGATCATGTCGCCGTGCGTGATGTCGTTCTGGTTGCCCACGGCGACCATGTAGGCCGGGTCGAGCCAGCCGTTCTTGCTGAGCCGCGTGACCAGGAAGGCACCGCTCTGGCTGATGAGCGCCGAGCTGCGTTGGGCCTTCTTCTGGGCTCGTGGCAGACGCTCCTCGGGAATGAACCAGGAGTCGAAGTTGCCGGGGTGCGAGATGATGCCGAGGCAATTCCCGCCGACGAAAACCGGCGCAGTGCCGGCCCGCCGCGCATCGTCGATCGTCGCCAGCATCCGCCGGGCAGGCTCCCGGCTCGCCTCGGTTTCGCCCATGCCGCCGGGGATCAGCAGCACCGATTCCGCGGCGTCGGTCCTGATCACCTCATCGATGATGCCGAAGGCGACGTCGGCGGTGACCGCGAGGATCAGCAGATCCAGCTTCCGCTCCAGCGCCGCCAGACTCGGCGCGCACTTCACGCCATCGACCTCCTGGCCGTCGGGATTGATGAGGAGCAGCCGCGAGCGGTCATAGCCGGAGGCGATGATGTTCTTCAGCGTGATCCGGCCGAAGTTCATGCGCGTGGCGGACGCGCCGACGATGCCGATCGACGCCGGGTGCAGCATCCGCTCGATCTTCGCCTGCGGCCGCGGCGGGCGGACCGGCCGTGGCCGGCCGATCCGGCACAATCCATCGAGCGCGACCAGCGCGCCGGCCGAGCAGGCGAAGGGGTTGACCTCCAGCTCCTCGATGACGAAATCCGTCGCGGGATTGCCCGCCGAGAAGCTGTTCGCCAGGCGGATGAAACCGTCAAAGCACTGGCGGAGAGTTTCGTCCGTCACCAGCCGGCGCTGCCCGCGGGTCAGCCCCGCGACCTTCCGGTAAGCGATGGTGCCCTTGAACAGTTCGAGGAACTGGCCGGCGGTGGTCAGTGCGGTCGCGGCCGACACGACCGCCTGGCCGCGGCGGGCGCCGGCGGCATAGAGCTCGGTGTCGACGCCGCCGATCCCGGCGCTGAGGACCATGCCGAACTCACGCGTGTTGCGGATGCCGACCAGCAGTTCGCTGCCGGCGCCGGCGGCATCCGCCTCGACGAACTCCGTGAGCAGCACCCCGGCGATGTCCCGGGCAATGGCCTCCTGCAAGGCGTTCCCGTCGAGTGCCTGGTACTCGGCCGGCGCCGACTGCGGACTGCGCTCGAGCATGGCCCGATGGCGGCCCGGCAGCTCCGCGAGCATGCTGCGGCACGCGGCTCGCACCGCCGCCAGCTCCCTGGCGACCACGGCAACCCCGCCGACGTCGGACTTGTGGGCAATGCCGCCGGCGACGATCTTCACGACCACCCGGCTGCCGGCCAACGACGCCAGCAGTGCGTCCGTCGGCTCGGTCCCGCTGGCGACCACCGCGTGTTTCGGTGTCGCTGCAATCCCGGCCGCGGCGAGCAGCCGGTAGACCTCGTGCTCGAACAACGAGGAGCGCCCCTCGCTGTGTGCCGTCCGGAAGATGTCGTTGATCGCCGCGCCCATCGGCTTCGACCGTGCGGCTGTGTCTGCTTGCATGTCCCGCTTCCCTTGTTGTCCAACCGACTGCGCGGCGCGCACGAACAAATCTCCGCGGCCGCATGGCAACCACGGAAATCTTCTGGGCCCCGCCTCGCGCTTCGGCCGATCATAGCACACGCGGGTTGCCGTTCACGGCCGGCGCGATCGGTGGGACGAGGGCAGCGCGCGCCGCCGGTGCGCCCTGCGCCGGCCGTGTGGTCGGCCTGCTCTTTGCTGGTCGGCACGCTCACGAACGGAACCGTGTTACCCAGCATGTACTGCGGAAGCTGACCGTTCCACTTCTGCACCGCTTCCCACTGCACCAGTCTGGCAATTTGCTCGAGCCCGCAGGTGAGCGTCGCCTCGTCCGACTCGGCGCTCGATCGTCGCTGCGACCGCCTCAGTCCGCGAGGTAGTACTCGACGGTCGAGACCACACGCACCTTCTTGATGTGCGGCGTGGTGCTGTCACGGTTCTCGATCGAGAACTGGCCCTGCTGCGCCGAGCGGATCCGGCCGAGCCGGCTGCCGGAGTCCGCCGCAAACTTCTCGGCCACGGCGCGCGCGTTCTTGGTCGCTTCCTCGATCATCTCGGGCTTCAGCCTCGACAGGCCGGTAAACTCGAACTGCGTCTGGCTCTGGTAGCCCTCGCCAGAGAGTGCGACCCCCTTCTGTCCGAGCGCGATGACGTCGCGCATCGCCTTGCGTACCGCCTCGACGTCGCTCGTGTAGACGGTGACGGTCGAGGTCGCCGTGTAGCGGTAGGCGATATTCCGGGTATCGCCGTAGGACTGCGCGAGGCGGTCCGTAACGGCGGGTGCGCCGACCGTGATGGCGTCCCCGGTAATGCCGTGGCCGGTCAGGAATTCCGCGATCAATACGTTCTTCGACTGCAGCGAGCCAAACAGCGTGTTGAGGTCGTTGCTCGCGTCCTGAAACGTGAGCGGCCAGATCGCGATATCCGCCGGCACTTCGCGCTCCGACAGGCCTTTGACTACCACGGTGCGGTCGAACGTCTTCACGCGTTCAGCCGCGTTGCCGAGCAGCCAGCCGAGGGCGATCAACCCGAGCAGGATGCTGGCGCCGAGGACGACGAGGCTGCGCGAGAGCGATTCGTTCATGCCCACTCCTGGCGCGGGAAGGAGAGTGGTCCGGCCGGGCGCATTCTCTCATGGGTGTCGCCTGACGAGTAGCCGCGCCATGCAGGTCGCGAAGGTCGGGCAGATTCCTGGACTCAAGGGTCGCGACCTCGTTAAGATCTGACCACCCTGATTGGGTACAGCGCGACGCTGCATCTGGAGCCAGGCTTGAGGTCTTCGCCAGCCGAGAAACGTACCGCCGGTCGGGCCGGGCGATCACCGAAGCAGAGCGTTCAGGTCATCAGCCGCGCCGTCGCGGTGTTGCGGGCGCTCGAGGGTGAGCCGGACGGCCTCAGCCTCGGGCAGATCGCCCAGCGGGTCGGGCTGGCGCGTTCGACCGTGCAGCGCATCGTCGACGCTTTGCGCGCCGAGCAGTTCGTGATCGCCGCGTCGCCGACCTCGGGCGTGCGCCTGGGTCCGGCGCTGATCCGACTCGCTGCGGCGGCGAGCGTGGAGTTCGACCACATCACGCGGCCGGTCATGATCGAACTGGCGCAGGCGACCGGCGAAACGGTCGACCTGTCGGTGCTCAAGGGCAGCTCGGCCGTGTTCACGGATCAGGTCCAGGGCAAGCACCGGTTGCGGGCGGTCTCGGCCGTCGGCGAGAGTTTCCCGCTGCATTGCACCGCCAACGGCAAGGCGATGCTGAGTCTGCTGCCCGACGCCCGGCTCGAGGTGATCCTGCTGAGTCCGCTGCCGAAACTGACGGCCAGCACCATCACCCGGGCGCCCGAGCTGCGCCGCGAATTTGAGTCATGCCGGCGCACGGGCTACGCAATTGATGACGAGGAGCATACGGTCGGGATCTCCGCCGTCGGCTCGGCCTTTCGCGATCCGCTGGGCCGCATCGTCGCGCTGTCGGTCCCCGTGCCGACGACGCGCTTCAGGAGCCAGCGGGCGGCGCTGATCGCGAGCCTGCTCGAGGCGCGCACGCGGATCCTCGCGGCGCTGGGCAGCGCGCCGTGAGCATCGTACCGGACCCGCGGCCGCGCCGCCGGTTCAGGCCGGCGGCTGCGGCATCAGGAATTCCCACGGCGAGACTTCACTGCGGCGGTCGACCTGCACCTCGATGAGTGCCGGTGCATCCGCCGCGAAGGCCTGCTCGAGGGCGCGGCGCAGTCCCGCCGGCGTGTCCACGCGCCAGCCGGCCATGCCGAAGCTGTCGGCGAGCTTGAGGAAGTCCGGGTTCCTGAATGCCGCGCCGATGACGCGCCCGCCGAAGCGCTGTTCCTGGTCGCGCATGACATTGCCGAAGGCGCCGTTGTTGAACAGCACGCAGACCACGTTCAGGCCGTGCTGCACGGCCGTCGCCAGCTCCTGCACGCCGAACATGAAGCCGCCGTCGCCGGCGATCGACAGCACGGCCCGGTCGGGGCAGGCGGCCTTGACGCCGAGCGCGGTCGGGTAGCCGAAGCCGAGGGTGCCCTGGTAGCCGCAGCTCACGAAGCTGCGCGGCGTGTAGATGGGCAAGCCGAGGTAGGAGGTGAAGCCGGCCTGGCAGATCTCCTCGACGAAGAAGCCGTCGCGCGGCAGCACGTCGCGCATGGCCGCGAGGTAATCCATGTGCGGCTGGATGCGCTGGACTTCCGCGTGGACGGCGGCCTTGAGCGCGGTGAACTCTTCGTGCCGCGAAACCCGCGGCGGGCCCAGGCGCCGCAGCGCGTCGAGCAGCGCGCGCGTCGCCGCGCGCGCGTCGCCGACGATCGGCACGGCCGGCTGCAGGCGCGGCATCTGCGCCGGGTCGATGTCGATGTTGACGACCGGCACGTCGCGCGGTGGACGCGGCCAGCGGAACCACAGCAGCTCGAGCCGCGAACCGATGCCGACCAGCGCGTCGGTCTCGCGCCAGCGCCGGTAGCCCGCGGCGCAGTTGAAGCCGAGCGCGTGGTCGTCGGCGACGATGCCGCGGCCGCCGCGCCAGCCGACCACCGGCGCCTGCAGCCACTCGGCGAGTTCGAGGACCTCGGCGCTGGCATGCTGTGCGCCGCTGCCGACCATCAGCATCGGGTTGCTGGCCTCGTGCAGCAGTTTCGCGGCACGCTCGATGAGTTCGGGATCCGCCTCGAGCGGCGCGAGGGACGGCGCCACCGGCAGCGCCGTCACCGGCGCGGTCATCGTGCACACATCCCAGGGAATCTCCACGGCGACCGGGCGCGGCCGGCCGCTGGTGAGCTGCCGGAAGGCCTCGGCCATGACGGCGGGCGCCTCGCCGGGGTGATCGATGCGTGCCGCCCATTTCATGATGGAGCGCATCGTCGCGAGCTGGTCGGGCAGCTCGTGCAGGTGACCCTTGCCCGAGCCGATGAATTCCGCGGGCGTCTGGCCGGTGAGGCACAGGATCGGCGTGCTCGCGCCGTAGGCCGAACACACCGCCGCACCTGCGTTGAGGACCCCGGGTCCCGGCACGACCGAGAAGGTGCCGACGCGCCCGGTCGCCCGCGCATAACCGAAGGCCATGTAGGCGGTGGCCTGCTCGTGCCGCGGATGGATGAGCTGGATGCGGTCGCCGGCCCGGTGCAGGGCGTCGAAGAGCCCGTAGGTCTGTACACCGGGAATGCCGAACACCGTGTCGGTGCCGTGGGCGATCAGGGCAGCAACGATGGCCTCAGCGCAGCTCATCCGGGTCGACAAGCGTGTTCTCCTGGCATTGGCACGGTTCCTCGCGGTCTGACTGTTGGTAGCAGATAGAACGGTCAGCTCAATAGCACATGAACTGTCAGCTTTCTGGCCCGTGCCGGGGCGGAGCCGCCGGGCCTCAGGCCTCGTACAGGGCCGGCAGCTCGTGCACGCCGCCCGATTCGACGAACGGGTTCACCGCGCGCACGCGTCCATAGTGACGGCCGTGCTGGAAGTCTTCGGACAGCAACTCGGCCAGGCCGTGCACCTCGGCCACCGCCCAGATCTGCGCGTCGAACCAGGCGAGCCCGTAGGCAGCCGTGCCCCGCATCGCCGTGACCAGCACGTCGCGCGACGGGTAGAGCACGTTGAGCTGCGTCATCAGGTCTTCGGCCTCGAGCAAGGCCTGCGGCATCGGCAGGAGCGGCTCGCCGCCGAGCGCGCGCTGCGGCCGGGTCACGGCTGCCACGAATTCGAGCAGTGACTGCTGCGCAACGACGATCGACTGCGCCGCAATGCCTTGTTCGAGCACTGCGGTCGCCCGCCGCTGTTTGGTCGGATCCCGGGGGTCGAAGCGATACACGAGGACGTTGGTGTCAACGAGGCTTGCCACGGGCGTAGAGCTCCTCCCGGGTCCAGCCGCGATCGCCTGGCGAGGGGGATACCTTGAGCTTCTTCTCGCGGGCACGCTGGCGGGCGGTGGCCGCTCGGAACAGCCGCAGGCGCTCCGCCGTGCTGAGTGCCTGAGCCACACACTTCCCGGCCGGGACCATGCGGATGCCGTCGCCGGCCGCGACAAACCGGATCTCGTCGCCGGCCGCGATGCCGACCTGCTCGGCCAGCCGCTTCGGAATCGTGATCTGCATCTTGCTGGTGACCTTGGCCATGTCCTTACTTTAGCAAGGAGAAGATCCTTGCTCAACAGGGGGCCTGGCTACCCGCCGGCTCACGTGTCGATGTCGCCACCAGTGCCCGGCCGCAGCCGGCCGAGCAGCAGCGCCAGGCCGCCGCCGGTGAGCAGCCAGCCGATCCAGGCCGGCTGCGTCGCGAGCGCGAGCCAGACAACGCCGCCGACGAAGACCGCGGCGGCCGCCAGCACGGCATCGCTGCGCCGCCGCACCGCGCGCAATTCGCGGCGCAAGTCCTCGAGGCCGGCCGACTCGGTGCGCAGTGTGAGCTCGCCGTCATAGGCCTGGCGCGCGGCCCGCCGCGCAATCGCCGGCAGCAGCCGCGCGGCCTCGACCAGGTCGGGCCAGTGCGCGCGCAGGTCGCGCGCCAGCGCTTCGGGGCCGGCGCGCTCGTGCATCCATTCGCGCAGGATCGGCAGCGCGGTCTGCCACAGGTCGAGCTGCGGGTAGAGCTGGCGGCCAAGGCCCTCGATATTGAGCAGCGTCTTCTGCAGCAGGAAGAGCTGCGGCTGGATCTGCACGCGGAACCGGCGCGAGACCTCGAACAGGCGCAGCAGCACCAGGCCGAACGAGATCTCGCTGAGCGGTTTGTTGAACACCGGCTCGCAGACGGTACGCACCGCGCTCTCCAGCTCATCGACGCGCGTGCCGGCCGGGACCCAGCCGCTTTCGACGTGCAGCAGCGCGACCTTGCGGTAGTCGCGCTCGAAGAAGGCGAGGAAATTGCCGGCCAGGTAGAGCTGGTCGCGCGGATCGAGCGTACCGACGATGCCGAAGTCCACCGCCGCGTAGCGCGGCTGCGCCGGGTCGCTGGCGTCAACGAAAATGTTGCCCGGGTGCATGTCGGCGTGGAAGAAGTTGTGGCGGAACACCTGGGTGAAAAAGATGGTCACGCCGTTCTCGGCCAGCACGCGGATGTCGGTGCCAAGTTCGCGCAGACGCGCAAGCGCGGAGATCGGCACGCCGCGGATGCGCTCCATGACCATGACCTCGCGGCGGCACAGATCCCAGTACACCTCCGGGACGTGCAGCATCGTCGAGCCGGCGAAATTGCGCCCGAGCTGCGCGGCGTTGCCGGCCTCGCGCATCAGGTCGAGCTCGTCGAGGATGGTCTTTTCGTACTCGGCTACCACCTCGGTCGGCCGCAGGCGCCGCGCCTCCGGCCACCAGCGCTGTGCAAGCCGCGCCAGCGCGTGCAGCACCTCGAGGTCGCGACCGATGACTGCGCGCATGCCGGGGCGCAGCACCTTGACCACGACCTCGCGCCCGTCCGGCAGCGTGGCCGCGTGCACCTGCGCGATCGACGCGGCGGCGAGCGGTTCCTCGTCGAAACTGCCGAACAGCGTGGCGACCGGCTGGCCGAGCGCCGCCTCGATCCGGGCGCGCGCCACGGCGCCGGGGAATGGCGGCACGCGGTCCTGCAGCTTCGCCAGCTCGTCGGCGATGTCCGGCGGCAGCAGGTCGCGGCGCGTGGACAGCACCTGGCCGAACTTGACGAAGATCGGCCCCAGTTCCTCGAGCGCGAGGCGCAGCCGCTCGGCGCGCGAGCCCGGCCGGCGCGTGAACCAGGTCCACGGCGACAGCCAGAACACGAAGCGCAGCGGCCGGTACAGGTGGGTCGCGCGCACGAACTCGCCGAGGCCGTAGCGGACCAGCACGCGATGGATCGCCAGCAGCCGCAGCGCGACGCGCGCCGGGATCACGGCCGGGCTCCGCTGCGTTCCAGCCGGACCAGGCGCGCCTCGATCCGGTCCACGGCCTCGCGCAGCTCGTCCACCGCGGCGAGGAACTCCTCCGCCTCGGCGCGGGTCGGCAGATCGCGGCTTTCCTCGGTCAGGTATTCGGCGGCATTGCGCGCGAGGATGCCGGCGGCGCGACGGCCGAACGCGAGCGTGTCGCGCGCGAAGTTCGCGAGGTGATGCGCGGCGACGTCACCGGTGAGCCGCGCCAGCTCCTCCTCGAAGTCGGGCGGGGCCGCCGCGAACAACTGGCGGAAGTCCTGCGCCACTTCGGCATCACCGCTGATCTGCAACTGTCCGGCGCCGGCCGGGCGCGCCGCATCCGGGCGCGCGAGCCGGGCCAGCGCGAACGGCGTCCCTTCCAGCACTGCATCCGCCGGGATATCGCCACCGGGCCGGCCGAGCGCGAGACGCTCGGGGCCGGCCTCGAAGCGCAGGCCGAGCGGCGTGCCGCGGACGCGCAGCTCGAGCGAATGACCAGCGAGGCCGGCCAGCAGTTCCTGCGCGCGGGTCGAGCCGGCGATGCCGCGGTTCAGCAGTTCCTCGATCGGCTTGAGCAGCGGGTCCGGCGTCATCGCCGCCTCAGTAAGCGAAGCCGCGGTGCAGCGCGACGATGCCGCCGGCGAGGTTGTGCCAGCGGCAGTCCTCGAAGCCGGCCGCCTGCATCATCGCCGCGAGCGCCGGCTGATCGGGGTGGCGGCGGATCGACTCGGCGAGATAGCGGTAGCTCGGCGCATCGCCGGCCACCAGCGCGCCGAGCCGCGGCAGCAGCCGGAATGAGTACACGTCATACAGCGGTTCGAGGCCGGGGGCCTGCGGTCGCGAGAACTCCAGCACCAGCAGCCGGCCGCCGGGGCGCAGCACGCGGCGCATCGAGCGCAGTGCCGCGTCCTTGTCGGTGACGTTACGCAGGCCGAAGCCGATCGTCACGCAGTCGAAGCTGGCGTCCGCGAACGGCAGGCACTCGGCATTAGCCTGCACGAAGGTGACGTTGCCGGTGAAGCCGCGATCGATCAGGCGGTCGCGCCCGCGCGCGAGCATCTCGCGGTTGATGTCGGACACGACCACCAGTCCGGCCGGGCCGACCTGGCGGGCGAGCAGTGCGCTCAGGTCACCGGTGCCGGCGGCTACGTCGAGCGCGCGCTGGCCGGGTCGCAGGCCGGTCTGCGTCAGCGCGAAACGCTTCCACAGCCGGTGCAGGCCGCCGGACATCAGGTCGTTCATCAGGTCGTAGCGGCCCGCGACCGAGTCGAAGACACCACGCACGCGCGCGGTCTTCTCGGCCGGGGAGACCTGCTGGTAGCCGAAATCGACGGTTGCGCCCGGCGGGCTGCCGGGGGTCTGGCTGTTCATCGCGGATGCCGGTGACGGGCCCGGCGGCGATTGTAACCCGGCGGCGCTTAGCCGACCGGGCGGCGCTGGTAGCCGAGCCGTTCGCAGCGCTCCAAGTAGCGGGCCCACTTCTGTTCGTAGTGGGCGCCGAGCTCGCGCAGCAGCGCCCAGCTATACAGACCCGAATCGTGCCCGTCGTCGAAGACCAGCCGGACCGCGTACAGGCCGACCGGCTCGACCTGGGTGATCATCACCGCCTCCTTGGCCAGCTCGAGTTTGCCCTCGCCGCCGCCGTGGCCCCGCACCTCGGCAGAGGGCGAATGGACCCGCAGGTACTCGAACGGCAGCCGATAGCGGGTGCCGTCGGCCCAGGCCACCTCCAGCACGCGGGACTTGCGGTGGATAATTATGGTGCCGGTGTTCACTTGTTGACTTGTTGCGCGCGCATACGGCCAATCGCTCGCGACAACGCCGACTGGCTGCGATTGAAGCGACGCGCAAGCTCCGCGCCGGTCGCAATGCCGCCATCCACGGCGGCCAGGCCGATTTCCGCTCGAATGCGGGCATAGCGGCGCTGGCGCGACCGGGAGCGGAGATCGGCCTCGGATACACCGCGGCCTGCGCAGACCTCGCTGACCAGGTGATCGAGGCTTGGTCGTTGTCCCGGTGGCACCCAGTGCGGCTCGAGGCCCGCCAGAAAATCGTCATCACCGAGCGCGCGCTGATCGGCCTCGGCGCCGTTGCAAAGCGCGCTGCAGATCAGGCTATCGCCGTCACTTCCCACAAAATCAGTATAGCTCCGGCGCGCCTCGGCCGGTTCCCTGCCGAATGTCGCCAACACCCACGCGGTTGTGAGCCAGGCCGGAGCCCGACCGGTCACATAGGCTCGATGACTGCTCCACCGGTAGTCCTCGGGCCTCGGCACGATTCCGGCACGCAACGGATTTCGATGAATGTAGCGAACCAGTTCCTGCAGGTAGCTGTCCTGCTGGACCAGGATCGCGCGATAACGCCGCTCGAACAGATGACCGGATCGGTGCAGCTTCTTGTTGGTCCGGCGCGCGTAGCCGCTGGCGACGAAACTCATGAAACGCGACAGCGGGTCCGCATGACACTGGACCGCCAGATGAACGTGGTTCGTCATCCAGCAGTAGGCGTGAATTCTGTGCCCGTACCGGTCGATACCTTGCCCGATCAGCGCCTCCCAGCGCCGGCGATCATCCGTGTCGAAGAAGATGTCCTGACGGGAGTTGCCGCGCAGGATCACGTGATACAGGCCACCCGGAACATGCAGGCGAGGCTTGCGGGGCATACTTCTCTCGGGACTCTCTGTGGTTGAGCACCCGATGGAAGCTAGCGGAACCTGCGTGGCCGGGACAGCCGGATTTCCGGCCGAAACAGATCAATATGTGAACACCGGCACCTACAAAATATACCGTGACAGGTCTTCGTCCCGGGCCAGGCCGGCCAGGTGGCGGTCGACGAAGGCGGCGTCGACCTCGACCACGAGGCCGCCGCGGTCGGCGGCCTCGAACGACACCTGTTCCAGCAGCCGCTCCATGACCGTGTGCAGGCGGCGCGCGCCGATGTTCTCGGTGCGCTCGTTGACCGACCACGCGAGCTCCGCGATCCGGCGCACGCCGTCGGCGGCGAAGTGCACGGTCACCAACTCGGTCGCGAGCAGGGCCGTGTACTGGGCGCACAATGACGCGTCCGGTTCGGCGAGGATGCGTTCGAAGTCCGCGACCCCGAGCGCATCCAGCTCGACCCGGATCGGCAGCCGGCCCTGCAGCTCGGGGATCAGGTCGGACGGCTTGGAGGCGTGAAAGGCGCCCGAGGCGATGAACAGCACGTGGTCGGTGCGGACCATGCCATACTTGGTGCTGACCGTGCAGCCCTCGACCAGCGGCAGCAGGTCGCGCTGCACGCCCTCGCGGGAGACGTCGGCGCCGGTGACCTCACCGCGCCGGCAGATCTTGTCGATTTCGTCGATGAACACGATGCCGTTCTGTTCGGCGCTGGTGAGCGCCTGCGCGCGGAGTTCCTCGTCGTTGACCAGCTTGGCGGCCTCGTCGTCGGCGAGGGCGCGCAGCGCCTCGCGCACCGACAGCTTGCGCGTGCGCGTGCGCCCGCCGCCGAGACCCTGCAGCATCTGCTGAAGCTGCTGGGTCATGTCCTCCATGCCGGGCGGGCCCATGATCTCGAGGCTCGGCGGCAGCGCCCGCACCTCGATCTCGACCTCGCGCTCGTCGAGGCGGCCCTCGCGCAGCAGCTTGCGGAATTTCTGCCGGGTGTCGGCGTCGCGCGGTGGCTCGTCGGGCGGGCCCGGCCCGCGCGGGCGCGGCAGCAGCACGTCGAGCACCCGCTCCTCCGCGGCGTCCTGCGCGCGCGGGCGCACGCGCGCCAGTTCCTCCTCGCGGGTCAGTTTGACGGCGACGTCGACCAGCTCCTTGATGATCGAGTCCACCTCGCGGCCGACATAGCCGACTTCGGTGAACTTGGTGGCCTCGACCTTGACGAACGGCGCCCGCGCAAGCCGGGCCAGCCGGCGCGCGATCTCGGTCTTGCCGACGCCGGTCGGGCCGATCATCAGGATGTTCTTCGGCGTGATCTCCTGGCGCAGCGGCTCGGCCACCTGCATGCGGCGCCAGCGGTTGCGCAGCGCGATCGCGACCGCGCGCTTGGCCGCGCCCTGGCCGACGATGTGCTTGTCCAGTTCCTCGACGATCTCGCGCGGCGTCATCGTGTCCATGCGGCGGACCTGGTGGCAGCCGTCAGGCCGCCGGCAGCTCGTCGATCACGAGCTGGCGGTTGGTGTAGATGCAGATGTCGGCGGCGACCGCCAGCGCCTGTTCGACGATGGCCCGGGCCGGCAGCTCGGTGTGTGCGAGCAGCGCGCGCGCGGCAGCCAGCGCGAACGGGCCGCCGGAGCCGATCGCCATGACCTCGGCTTCGGGCTCGATCACGTCGCCGTTGCCGGAAACGATGAACGAGGCCTGCGCGTCGGCGACGCACAGCAGTGCCTCGAGCCGGCGCAGCGCGCGGTCGCTGCGCCAGTCCTTGGCCAGCTCGATCGCGGCGCGGGTCAGGTTGCCGTACTTCTCGAGCTTGCCCTCGAAGCGCTCGAACAGCGTGAACGCGTCGGCGGTGCCGCCGGCGAAGCCAGCCAGCACGCGGCCGTTGTACAGCCGGCGCACCTTGCGCGCATTGCCCTTCATGATCGTGTTGCCGTGCGTGACCTGACCGTCGCCGCCCATCGCGACGACGCCGTGCCGGCGGACCGAGAGGATCGTCGTGCCATGCGGATCGAAGTACGGTTGGGTCATGGGGATCGCTTACTTGCGGCGCCGGGCCCGCGGATGGGCCTGGTCGTAGATGCGGGCCAGGTGCTGGAAATCAAGATGCGTGTACACCTGGGTCGTGCTGATGTCGGCATGGCCGAGCAGTTCCTGCACGCCGCGCAGGTCGCGGCTCGATTCGAGCAGGTGCGTCGCGAAGGAGTGACGCAACAGGTGCGGATGCAGCGGAATGCCCGGTCCGTGCCGCGCCGACCAGCGCCGCAGGCGGAGCTGGATCGCGCGCGGGCCGAGGCGCCGGCCATTGCGCCCGACGAACAAGGCCGCGCTGCCCGGCCCGGCGTACTGCGGGCGCAGCCGCAGCCAGGCCGTCACGGCGGCGACCGCCTTGCGGCCGACCGGCACGACGCGGGTCTTGGCGCCCTTGCCGAGCACGCGCACGGTGCGGTCGTCCGGATCGAGATCGGTGAGGTCGAGGCCGGCAAGCTCGGCCAGGCGCAGGCCCGACGAATACAGCAGCTCGATGATCGCCAGGTCACGCTGCTCGAGCGCATCCTCCGGCGTCGGCTCGAGCAGGCCCGCGACCTGGTCGACGTCGAGCGTTTTCGGCAGCCGGCGGGCGGCCTTCGGCGCGCGGATGTCGTCCGCCGGGTTCGCGGCCATCTGCTGTTCGCGCATCAGGTAGCCGAAGAAACCGCGCAGCGCCGACAGTCGGCGCGCCACGCTGCGCGGGCCGAGTCCGTCGCGGTGCGCGTGCGCGGCGAAACTGCGCACGTGGCCGCTGTCGAGTTCGCGCCAGCAGCTGATGCGGCTGGCGTCGCAGAACTCGACCAGTGCGCGCAGGTCGCGCGCGTAATTGCCGGTGGTGTGCGGCGACAACCGGCGCTCGCTGTGCAGGTGCGTCAGGTAGCGATCGATCCAGGCGCCGGCGTCGGGCTGCATCAGTTGGTGGTCAGCGCGGCGGTGATCAGTTCACCGATGCGGGCGAGGAAGTCCGTGCTCATCGTCGGGTTGAACCGTTCGGCGTCCGGCGAGGCGCAGGCCAGCAGGCCGGGCTGGCCCGGCGGGCCGAGCGGCACCAGTGCCACCGAACCGACCTCCGCGGCCGAACCCGGCCCGAACAGGAAGTCGCGCTGCGAGTCGCGCAACTGGCCGCAGCGCGGCCGGCCGGCGGCGAACAGCGTCTCGAACGAGCGCAGCTCCGGCGCGTCCGGACCGACATGGCGGAGGAAGCGCGCGTCGCCGTCAGCCGCGCCTGTTCCGGCCAGCACCAGCACCGACTGGGCGATGCCGAAGTCCTCGCGCAGGCTGGCCTCGAGCGCGGCAATCGCCGCTGCGCGGCTGCGGGCCGCAGCGAGCCGGCGCGCCAGCGCGAGCACCTTGACGTGCAACGCATCGTTGGCGCGCGCGACGGCGATGAAGTCGGCCAGCTTGCGCTCGAGCTTGCGGTTCTGTTCGCGCAGCAGTTCGAGCTGGCGTTCGACCAGCGATACCGTCTGCGTACCGCCGCGCGGATCCGGCAGGCGCAGGCGCGCGAGCAGTTGCGGCTGGCGGTCGAAAAAGTCCGGGTTGGCCTCGAGCCAGGCGGCGATTTCGGCCTCGCCGGTGGTCGCGCCCTCGAGATCCCGCAGCGGTCGTGTGCTCATATCGTGACTTCTCCTTCGAAGGCGGTCTCGGCCGGACCGGTCAGCCAGATCGTCGCTCCCGGGCCGGGCCATTCTACGGTGAGCTGGCCGCCGGGCAGCTCCACGCGCACGCGCGGGTCGAGCAGGCCGTGGCGCCGGCCGACCGCGACGGCGGCGCAGGCGCCGGTGCCGCAGGCCCGGGTTTCGCCGGTGCCGCGTTCATGCACCCGCAGCCGGATGTGATCGCGCGCCACGACTTCCATGAACCCGACGTTGCTGCGCTGCGGAAAGCGCGGATGGTGCTCGATGGCCGGCCCGAGCCGGTCGAGCGGTGCATCGGTGACGTCCGGGACTCGCAGCACCGCGTGCGGATTGCCGATCGACACCGCGCCGATCTCGACCTCGCTGCTGCCAACCGCGAGCGGATACACGTAGGCCTCACCGCTGGCCTCGAACGGCAGCGCCGCCGGTTCGAAGTTCGGGACGCCCATGCCGACCGAGACCAGCCCGGACGGATGCACGCGGGCCTGGACCAGCCCGGCCGCGCTGTCGAGCAGCACTTCGCCGGAGTCCCGGCCGGTGCGGGCACAGACGAAGCGCGCAATACAGCGCGCACCGTTGCCGCACTGCTCGACCTCGTGGCCGTCAGCGTTGAATATCCGGTACGCGGCCGCGGTGCCCGGCCGCCGCGGTGGTTCGAGCATCAGCGCCTGGTCGAAGCCGATGCCGGTGTGGCGGTCGGCGAGCCGGCGGATCGTCGCCGCATCGGGCGCGCCGCCGGCCGGGGCATCGAACACGATGAAGTCGTTGCCGAGCCCATGCATCTTCGTGAAGCGCACGCCGGCATTCTAAAGGGGACAGTCCCCTTTTTCGACGAAAAAGGGAACCGTCCCTGTTTATGGGAGGATTACGTTGGGGCCGCCGGCGTACAACTGCTGCACCAGGTCGGCCCGGCGTCCCAGCACGGCGCCCTGATTGATGTAGCCCTTGTCGGTGATCTCGCCGGCATCGATGGACGGCAGCTCCGCCATCAGCAGTGCGCGCGCCGCGCAGGTCGAGCTGCCGGTGCCTTCGCGGGCGAGCGCACGCAGGCCGTTGGCGGCAGCGGCGCGAACGGCGGGGTGTGACAGTACCTGGTCGACCGCCGCATCGGCGGCGAGGCCGGCGAGCCTGCGGCATTCGGGCAGGTTCGGAAAGACGAGGAAGCCGATCTCGTCCCGGTCGTGACCGGTCACGACGATGTCCTGGGCGACCGGCGCCAGCGCCGCGAGGCCCTTCACGCGCAGCCCGCCGACGTTGACCCAGGTGCCGGTGCTCAGCTTGAAATCCTCGGCGACCCGCCCGTCGAACAGCAGGCCGCGCTCCGGACGATTCGGGTCGACGAAGCGCACGGCATCGCCGATCCGGTAGTAGCCCTCGTCGTCGAAAGCCTCGGCGGTCAGCTCAGGGCGCCTGAAGTAGCCAGGCGTCACGTTCGGGCCGCGGACCCGGACCTCGAGCTTGCCGCTGACCGGCACCAGCTTCAGCTCACAGCCGGGAGCAGCGTTGCCAATCACGCCGGCCTGGTCGGCCTGGAAGTGACAGGAGGTGACCAGCGGCGCGGTCTCCGTGGCGCCCCACGACGAGATCAGCACGACATGCTCGCCGACGGTCTGCTGGGCCAGCTCGATCAGCGCATCCCACAGATGCTGCGGCAGTGCGGCCGCCGCGTAGAAGATCATCTGCAGGCGGCTGAAGAAATTGCGCCGCAGCTCGGCATCGGCGCGCAGCGCGGTGACCAGCATGTCGTAGGCGCGCGGCACGTTGAAGAACGCCGTCGGCGCGACCTCGCGCAGGTTGGCGAGCGATTTCTCGAACAGGCCCGGCGCGGGCCGGCCCTCGTCGATGTACAGCGTGCCGCCGTTGCGCAGCACCGAGTTGAAGCAGAAATTGCCGCCGAAAGTGTGATTCCACGGCAGCCAGTCGACCAGCACCGGCGGCTGCGCCAGCAGCAACGGCCAGACCTGGCGGTTGGCCTGCTGGTTCGAGCACAGCATGCGCTGCGTGTTGATCACGCCCTTGGGTACGCCGGTGGAGCCGGAGGTGAACAGCACCTTGGCGATCGTGTCCGGCCCGACCGCGGCGAAGGCGCGGTCCACCTCGACGCCGGGCGACGTCGCCCGCAGCTCGGCAAAGGCGCGCGCACCGGCGGGGACCGGACCCGCGCTGCCGGCGATGATCGTGCCGCGATGCAGGCCGCTGACCGCAGCGAGGGCCGGCGCGAAGCGTGCCGCGTCGGCGACATAGATCGCGCCCGGCGGCGCCAGCTCGAAGATCACCTTCAGCTTGCCGAAGTCCCGCGACAGCAGCGAGTAGGCCGGCGACACCGGCATGACCGTGACGCCGACGTGCATCGCCGCGAGCGCGAGCAGGCCGTGCTCGACGCTGTTGTCGGACAGGATCGCGAGCGGCCGTTCCACCGAGAGCCCCTGCTGCAGCAGCCAGGCGCCCAGCGCGCGCACTTCGCGCAGCGCCTCGGCATAGGTGACGCCCTGCCACTGCCCGCCGGCGCCGCGTTCGAGCAGGAATGGGCGCTCCGGCGCCGCGGCCGCCCATTCGGAGAGCCAGTCACCGACGCAGCGACTGTACGGCTGCAGCGGTTCCGGTGAACGCAGGAGCATGCTGCCGTCGGCGCGGCGCGTCAGCTCCGCGGCCGGGCGGGCAAACAGCTTTGCGGGGTCGCGTTCGATGTGGGTCATGGCTCTACCTGAAAATGGGGACAGTCCCCATTATCGTTGCCGGACGTATTCGCCGGGGGCTTCGCCGAGCGGCCCGTAACCGGCGGCGGGCGCGCCCAGCGGCGGGGCTGGAACCCGGCCGGGCGAGGAGTGCGCGGCGAGCCATTGCCCCCAGACCGGCCACCAGGAGCCGGGCCGCGGCGCGTTGGCCGCGAGCCATTCGTCAGCGCCGGGCTGCGGTTCGCCCGCGCGCCGCGTGTGCACGCGGTGCCGGCGCTTCGGATGCACAGGGCCGCTGACGATGCCAGCATTGTGGCCGCCGCTGGTCAGCAGGAACGTGAATTCGGAGGAATTGGCCAGCCCGCCGACCTTGTACACGGATTTCCACGGCGCGACGTGATCGGTCTCGGTGCCGACGACGAACAGCGGTACGGTCATGTCGGCCAGCGACACCGACTCGCCCAGACACTGGAATCGGCCCGCGGCAAGGTCGTTCTGCAGGTACAGGCCGCGCAGGTACTCCGTGTGCATCCGCCACGGCATGCGGGTGCCGTCGGCGTTCCAGGCCATCAGGTCGATCATGCGGTCGCGCTCGCCCTTCAGGTAGCTGCGCACGGCCGGCTGCCACAGCAGGTCGTGCGCGCGCAGCAGCGTGAACGCGGCGCCCATCTTCGCCGAGTCGAGCACGCCCTCCTTGCGCATCAGCGCTTCGAGCATCTCGACCTGCGCCGGGCTGATGAACAGCGACAGCTCGCCCGGTTCGCTGAAGTCGGTCTGCGCTGCGAACAGGCTGAGGTCGCGGATGCGGCGGTCGCCGCGACGGGCGAGCAGGGCGGCGGCGATCGCGAGCAGCGTGCCGCCGATGCAGTAGCCGACCGCGTGCACGCCGCGACCCGGCACGATCGCGCCGACGGCCTCGAGCGCGGCCAGCACGCCGAGCCGGACATAGTCGTCCATGCCCAGCTCGCGGTCGGCGGCGGTCGGGTTCTTCCACGAGATCATGAATACCGTGTGGCCCTGGTCCACCAGCCAGGCGACCAGCGAGTTGTGCGGCGACAGATCGAGGATGTAGTACTTCATGATCCAGGCCGGCACGATCAGCACCGGCTCGGCCCGCACGTCCGGCGTAGTCGGCTCGTACTGGATCAGCTCGATCAGGTCGTTGCGCAGGATGACCTGGCCCTCGGTGGTCGCGACCTTGCCGCCGACCGGGAACTCCGCGCTGCCGGGCGGCGCGCCGCCGCGCAACAGGCGCTCGAGGTCCTCGAGGAAATGGCGGTAGCCGCGGGCGAAGTTCTGGCCCTTCTCGTCGGCGGCCTGGCGCAGCACTTCCGGGTTGGTCAGCGGGTTGTTGGCCGGGGACAGCGCCTCGGCCACGTTGCGCGCGGCGAACTCGACGAGCTCGGCGCTGCGCGGCGCGACGCCGGGCACCGCGCGAGCGGCCTCGCCGATCAGCGCCATGCCGGTACGGAAGGTCTGCGCGAAGACGTTGAACGGATACTGCTGCCAGGCAGGATCGGCAAACCGGCGGTCGCCGGTCTCGGTCGGGGCGACCGGCCGGCCCTGCAGGGCCTCGGCATGGAAACGCCACAGCTCCGTGGCCTTCTGCAGAGCGCTCTGCTGCAGTTCCGCCCGAGCCTCCGGCGAGGCCGCGAGCTTCGCCAGCCAGTCCTGGAATGCCGTGCCGTAGTCCTGCGGCGCAATTCCGCCGGTCAGCTTCCCCAGCATGGCCCGGAAATCGCGGTCCACCGAATCGAGAGCGTCTGTCATGCTGGCATTATAGTGCCGGACGTTCGATTCGATTCGCGACGGCATGTTCAACCGAACCGTAACACCAGCACCTTCGTTCTGGCTCGGCCTGGCCGCGCTGGCCGCGGCCCTGCTGCTCGACCCGCCGGCCGGCTGGTCGATCGAGGCCTGGCGGACGGCGGGGGTGATGGTGCTGATGGCCGTCTGGTGGGCGACCGAGGCGCTGCCGCTGCCGGTCACGGCCCTGGCGCCGCTCGCGCTGCTGCCCTGGCTCGGTTCGACCACGGCTGCGGAGCTGGCCGATGGCTACGGCAACCCGATCCTGTTTCTGATCCTCGGCGGCTTCCTGCTCGCGCTGGCGATGGAGCGCTGCCGCCTGCACCAGCGCATCGCGTACTCGATCGTCGCACGCGCGGGCGGCCAGCCCCGGCGACTCGTGCTCGGCCTGATGACGGCGACCGCGATGGTCAACATGTGGGTGTCGAATACGTCGACCACGCTGATGATGCTGCCGGTGGCCCTGTCCGTCGTCGCGACGGTGGCGCCGGATCCGGGCGCTGGCGATCGCGAGCAGCGCAACTTCGCAACGGCCGCCGTTCTCGGCATCGCCTACGGCGCCACGATCGGCGGCCTCGCGACACTGGTCGGTACGCCGACCAACGCGCTCGTCGTCGGCTTCATGCAGGAGAACTTCGGCCAGACGATCAGCTTCGCGCGCTGGCTGGTGTTCGGACTGCCGGCGGTGGCCTTGCTGCTGCCGCTCGCCTGGCTG
The DNA here is from genome assembly GCA_016882265.1 of Gammaproteobacteria bacterium. GTDB lineage: Bacteria > Pseudomonadota > Gammaproteobacteria > Steroidobacterales > Steroidobacteraceae > SCUD01. The sequence goes on along the minus strand of VGVB01000002.1, from coordinate 24,037 downwards.
GTACTGGTGCGCGTCGCGTTCCCATTCCGGCTCGAGCCGCAGGACGGAGCAGGCGCGGCGGTGCGGCAGGCGCTCGCCGAGCTCGGACCGATGACGCCGGCGGAGAAGCGCGTGCTGGCGATCTTCCTGCTGGCGGCATCCGCCTGGATCTTCGGTCCGCTGTTGCGCTCGCTGCCGGGCCTCGGCGGACTCAGCGACACCAGCGTCGCGCTGCTGGCCGGCGGCGCGCTGTTTCTGGTCCGCGCGGGCGGCGCCGGGCGGGACACGCTGCTGTCCGGCGCGGACCTGCGGCGCATCCCGTGGGATGTGCTGCTGCTGTTCGGCGGCGGACTCGCGCTCGCCGCGGCGATTCAGGACAGCGGGCTGGCGGCGATCATCGGCCGCTCGCTCGCCGGGCTCAGCGCGCTGCCGCTGCTGCTGTTGATGGCGGCGGTCGTCACGCTGATGATCTTCTGGACCGAGCTCAATTCCAACGTTGCTTCCGCCGCAACCTTCCTGCCGGTGCTCGGTGCGATCGCTGCGGGCACGCACTATCCGGCGCTGACGCTGGTGGCCCCGGCGGCGATGGCGGCCTCCTGCGCCTTCATGCTGCCGGTCGGTACGCCGCCGAACGCGATCGTGTTCGGCACCGGCCGGGTCGCGATCCGCGACATGATCCGCGCTGGCTGGTACCTCAACCTGGCCGGAATCGTGGTGATTACGGCGGTCGGGCGCGTGGTCCTGCCGGACTGACGGAACGGCCGGTCCCGGCGCTGCACCATTCCGGCGCGCAGCGGCGCGAATGGTGCTCCGCGCCGGCGCTGGCGGCCGGCGGCGACAGCGGCAAGTCCCTGATGCGGCAAAGCGGCCGCAGTCGGCATAGAATCTGCACTCCCGATGCCGGGCACCCCAGGATGCAGCAGGAGCCAGTGATGAAGCTCGTTACCGCCATCATCAAGCCCTTCAAGCTCGACGACGTGCGCGCGGCGCTGTCCGAGATCGGCATCTCCGGCATGACCGTGACCGAAGTGAAGGGTTTTGGCCGCCAGCGCGGGCACACCGAGCTCTACCGCGGCGCCGAGTACGTCGTCGATTTCGTACCAAAGACGCGCGTCGAGGTCGCCGTGCGCGACGACATGGTCGAGCAGGTGACCGAGGCGATTGTCGGTTCCGCCCGCACCGGCAAGGTCGGCGACGGCAAGATCTTCGTTACCGACATCGAACGCGTGATCCGCATCCGGACCAACGAAACCGGCGAGGCGGCGCTGTGACAGAAGGCGCCGGACGGGACGGCGCCGAGAACAGGGCCGGTGGGTTCCCGAAGCCGGAATCGCTCGCTGCCGCAGTCAGCCGGATCGGCCTGGGGCAGGCGCGGCGCCACGTGCTCCTGTGCACGCACGGCGACTGCGCGCCGCGCGAGGATGCCGAGGCCGCGTGGAAGCAGCTCAAGCGGCGCCTGCGCGAACTCGGGCTGGCCGAGTCCGGCGGCGTGCTGCGCACGCGTGTGGACTGCCTGCGCATCTGCCGCGAAGGGCCGGTCATGGTCGTGTATCCCGACGGTGTGTGGTATCGCAACGCCAGCGGCGACAACCTCGAGCGGATCATCCAGGAACATCTGATCGGCGGGCGTGCGGTCGACGAGCTGCGCTTCGCCGAGCATCCGCTGCCGCCCGGCGACGGGTGAGATCCTGGTGCCGGTGTTACGGTTCGGTTCCGGTCAGGCGCCCGGCGGCCCAGCAACCGAACCGTAACACCGGCACCGGAGCGCCGCGACGAGCGCGGCATCGTCCATCGCCTCAGCGAGGAGCACCGGCGAGCGCAGGCCCAGGCGGCGCGCGGCGTCGACGACGCGCGGCGCGCCGGTCAGCAGGGCCGTCGTGTCGATGCGCTCGCGGCACAGCGCCGGCAGGATGCTGAGCAGCGCCTCGAGCAGGGCGACGCTGGTCGCCGTGTACACCTGAACGCCGCCTTGCTGCCAGCGTTCGCCGATGGCGGCCTGCAGCTCCGGCGCCGGCTGTGCCGGTGCGCGCGCGTAGACGTCCGCATAGCACACGCTGGCGCCGCGCCGGGCTAGTTCGTCGGCCAGCAATTCGCGGCCGCCTGCGCCGCGCACGATCAGCACGCGCTGGCCATCCATCTGCGCAAGCTCGGGCAGCGCGAGCAGCGCTTCCGAGTCAGCGCGCCCCGGCGGCCGCAGTGCGACGTGATGGCCGGCGGCCTCGAGCGCCGCGGCGGTCGCCGGCCCGATCGCCGCGAGGCGCAGCGCACGCGGCGGGCCGAGCAGTGCGGCCCCGAAGCGCACCGCGTTCGCGCTGACGAAGACCACGAGATCGTAGTCGTCCACGGCCCCGACCGCGGCGCGATCCGCGCGTCCCTGGATCACGATGGCCGGATAGCGCAGCGCAGTGCCGCCCTCGTCCTCGATCAGCCGGCAGAGCGGCCCGGCCTGGCGTTCGGGGCGGGTGACCAGCACACCGATGCCGCTGAGCGCGCCCACGTCACGGGCTCCCGCCGTGCCGCAACGTCTCCAGCAATGGCCCGGCGCCGGCGGCCAGCAGCCGCTCCGCCAGCGCGATGCCGATATCCCCGGGCGCACCGGCCGGCCGCGCCTCGCTGTCCGCGAAAACGTTGCTGCCGTCAGGAGCCCCGACGAGGCCACGCAGCCGCAGTGTCGTTCCCTGCAGCTCCGCAAAGGCCGCGACCGGCGACTGACAACTGCCGCCGAGGCGCAACGCGAACGCCCGCTCGGCCTCGACGCAGGAACGCGTCGGCGCGTGGTCGAGCGGCGCCAGCAGCGCCGCCGTGCCGGCGTCAGCATCGCGGCACTCGATGCCGATGGCCGCCTGACCGACCGCGGGCAGCGAAATCCCGGTCGCGAGACGTTCGCGGATGCGCGCCCCGAGCCCCAGCCGATCCAGTCCGGCCGCGGCCAGGATGATCGCATCGAGGCCCTCCGACTGAAGCCTGGCGAGCCGGGTCTCGACGTTGCCGCGCAGCGGCAGGATGCGCAGGTCTGGCCGCCGGTTCAGGAGCTGGCACTGGCGGCGCAGGCTGGAAGTGCCGACCCGCGCGTCGGGCGGCAGGTCGGCGAAACTGCCATGCCGGTCTGACACGAAGGCATCGCGTGGGTCGGCGCGCTCGAGGATCGCGGCGATCGTGAATCCCGCGGGCAGGGCTGCGGGCACGTCCTTCATCGAATGCACGGCGAGCTCGGCCGCGCCGGCCAGCATCGCCTGTTCGAGTTCCTTGATGAACAGGCCCTTGCCGCCGATTGCCGCCAGCGATCGGTCGAGGATGCGGTCCCCTGCGGTGACGATCGGCACCAGCCGCACTTCGCTGCCGGGATGCAGGGCGCGCAGGCGCTCGGCCACGTGCCCGGCCTGCCACAGCGCCAGCCGGCTGCGCCGCGTCGCGATGCGGATGAGCCTGGACATGCCGGCATTCTGCCATGCGCGGGTACGCCATCCGCGCCTGCTGCTTTTCGGCCGCGGCAGGACTAGGATGCGCCGATCGAGCAGCAGGGGACACACGATGAGCAGGCTGTGCATCACGGGTCTTCTGGTCCTCGCCGCCCTGGCGGCAGGCCGATTGGCGGCGGCGGAGTCTGCGGACGAGGCCCGGGCCTCAATCGGCAGCAACCGCTTCATCGCGGGTGCCGTCGTCGAGCTCGACGAGGACGTGGACGGCAGCGCCTTTCTGGCCGGCGGCCGCATTCACCTGGACGCCGGCGTCGCGCGGAATGCGTGGATTGCGGGCGGTGCGGTCGAGGTCCGTGGACCGGTGGGCCGCAGGCTGCATGCCGCTGGCGGCGAAATCCGCATCGATGGCCAAGTGGGGGACGACCTGCGCGCGGCGGGTGGCCGGGTCCGCGTCGGCCGCGAGGCCCGGGTGGATGGCGACGCGGCACTGGCCGGCGGCAGCGTCGAGTTCGAAGGTACTGTCGCCGGTGATCTGCGCGCCTACGGCGACTCCGTGAGCCTCAACGGTACGGTCCACGGCGATGTGACGGTGGCGGGCGAGGGCGTCCACATCGGTCCGGAGGCGCGGATCCACGGCGAACTGCGCTATCGCGGGGCCACCGCCCCGGAGATCGCCCCTGGCGCGGAAATCACCGGCGGGCTGCGGGAGCTGCGCGGCGGCCGCCACCGCTTGGGCCGGTCGTTTCGACCGGCACGACCGTGAGCACCAGCCGCTGCTCGGCGGTGCGCTGCTGTTCGGCGTGCTGCTGGTGCTGCTGGCGCCGCATTTCAGCCGCGCCGCGACCGGCCGGCCGGCTGCAGAGTGAACCGCTGTCCTCCGGGCTGCTGGGCCTCGCGCTGCTCGTCGGGCTGCCGCTCACGGCGCTGCTGCTGATCGTGACGATCATCGGCGTGCCGCTGGGGCTGCTGGTGTTGTTCGCGCTGCTGCTGACCCTGCTGCTCGGCATGGCCACGGCGGCGCTGTTCGTCGGCGACACCGCGCTCGCGCGCCTGGCCCCGGCGCGAGCCGGCGGCACCGGCTGGCGCCTGCTGGCGCTGCTGCTCGCGGTGCTGGCGTTGCGGCTGGTGGCCTGGCTGCCCATCGTCGGCGGGCTGGCCGTGTTCCTGCTGCTGCTGGCCGGTACCGGCGCGTTCGCCTGGCTGTTCTGGCAGCGCGTGCGCGATGGTGGTGCCACGCCGCGAGCTGCATCCTGACCGAAAGCCGGATTACAGTCCCAGCAACCGCCGCTGCACTTCGCCAGCCATGCGCCGGCTGACCGCGAGCGTGCCGGCGCCGTGGCGCAGGCGCACCAGCAGGTGGCCGCTGGCGTCGCGCTCGAGACCTTCGACCTGCGTGAGCGCGACCAGCGCGTTGCGGTGCACGCGGACGAAGTCCGGCGCGAACTCGTCCTCGAGCGCCTTCAGCGGTTCCTCGATCAGATACTCGCCGCCGGCGTGACGCAGCCGTGTGTACTTCTGGTCGGCGACGAAGCACAGGATCTCGGCCAGCGGTATCAGCCGCAGCTCGTCGCGCAAGCGCACGGCGATGCGGCTGCGTCGGCCGCCGGACGCTGCCGGGGTGCCGGCCGCGGGATCGACCGCGCCGCCGATGCCGGCAAGCTGGGCGCGCGTGAGCCGGCGCGCGCGTTCGAGCGCGGCGCGCAGGCGCTCCGGGCGCACCGGTTTCAACAGGTAGCCTGCGGCCTGCGCCTCGAAGGCGGCGAGTGCGTGCTCGTCGTAAGCGGTTGTGAAGATTACGGCCGGCGGCTCCGGCAGCCGCGCCAGGTGATGCGCGGCTTCGAGTCCGCCCATGCCGGGCATGCGGATGTCCAGCAGCACGACATCGGGGCGCAGCCGGCCGGCCTGCAGCAGTGCTTCTTCGCCGGTGGCGGCAGTACCGGCCAGTTCCGCCCCGGGCAGTTCGGCGACCAGCGCGGCCAGGCGCTCACGCGCCAGCGGTTCGTCGTCGACGATCAGCAGTCGCAGGCTCACGGGGCCGCCGCGGTGACCGGGAAGCGCAGCGTCACGATGAATCGCTCCGGCGCTTCGAGAACCTCGAGGTTCGCCTCGCCCCGGAACATCAGCTCGAGGCGCTGGCGCACGTTGTCGAGTCCGATCTGATGGCCGGTGCGGTGCGCGCCCGCTGCCATTGCGACCGGGTTGTCGATCGTCAGCACGACGCGCCGGCCGTCGAGTCGGCCGGCCACGCGGATCGTGCCGCCGCCGGGCAGCGGCTCGATGCCGTGGTACACGGCGTTCTCGAGCAGCGGCTGCAGGATCAGCGCCGGCACCAGCGTGGTGGCCGGGACTGCGTCCACCTGCCAGTCCACTTGCAGCCGTGCCCCGAGGCGCAGGCGCTCGACGCGCTCGTAGGCGCGCGCGATCTCGATTTCGTCGCCGAGCGGGATGCGTTCGCCGCGCTCGCGCAGCGAGGCGCGGAACAGGTCGGCGAGATCGGCGATGGCCTGCTCCGCGCCGCGCGGGTCGCTGCGGGTCAGCGCGGCGATCGTGTTCATGCTGTTGAAGAGGAAATGCGGGCGGATCCGCGCCTGCAGTGCGCGCACGCGGCTCTGCGCCTCGGCCTCGACGTTACGGCGCCACTGCTGTGTGACATAGAAGTAACGCAGGGCCAGGCCGCCGGCAATCGCTCCGATCGTCAGGTTACGCAGCAGGAACACCGCGTGATCGGCGCCGAGCGCGCGCGGCTCGTAGCCGAACATGCGCGCGGTCGCGGCGTAGAACTACCACGCGCCCTCCGAGACCAGCGCGGTGGCGCCGAGCAGCAGTGCCAGTGCGAGCGCCGAGCCTGCCGCCACGGACAGCCGGGACAGTGCCCCGCGCGCGGCGCACAGCACGGCCGCCGCGCCGAGCCCGGTCCACAGCAGGAACAGCGAAGTCTCGGCCAGCCCCGGCCACAATTGCCCGCTGCCCAGCCCGTAGCGGCTGAGCGCCAGCAGCAGCGCAACCAGCTCAGCGATCAGCACGACCGCCAGCACGCTGCGTGCCGCGCAAAAGTCCGGCAGGTAGAACCGCGCGCCCGTGCGCCCCTCCCTCGACCGGCGCCCGGCATTCACCGGCTCAATCCCCTGGCGCCGGCTCCGCCGCCGCGAACAGCGGAGACTTCAGGCGGAAGACGGCCGAGATGTCCTCGTCGCCGTGGCCGGCGGCCAGCAGCCGGGCAAAGTCGGCCAGCGTGGATTCGATGACCGGCAGCATTGCGCCGTGTCGGGCGGCCATCTCGCGGCAGATACGCAGGTCCTTGTCGTGCAGCGCGACGCGGAAACCGGCGGGGAAGTCACCGCGCGCCATGTACGGTGCGCGGTGCACGAAGTACCAGCTCGAGCCCGCACCCTTGCCGAGAATGTCGATGACCCGGTCGAGCGGCAGGCCCTCGGCTTGCGCGAAGGCCAGCGCCTCGGCGACCGCCTCGATGACGCCGGCACAGAGGATCTGATTGGTGGCCTTGGTGGCCTGGCCGGAGCCGGTCGGCCCCATCAGCACGATCGTCTTGCCGATCCGCTCGAGCACGGGCCGGGCTCGCTCGAACACGGCCGGAGCGCCGCCGCACATGATCGCCAGCGTGCCGCTGCGCGCCCCCTCGACCCCGCCGCTGACCGGGCAGTCGAGGAAGTCGGCCCCGGCTTCGGTGAGCCGCGCGGCGGCCAGCCGGGCGGTATCGGCCGAGACCGTCGAACAGTCGATCACGAGGGCCCCGGGGCGCAGCGCCGGAGCCAGCGCATCGATGACTTCGAGCACGTCGGGATCGGCGGAAACGCAGATGACCACGACCTCGCACGCGCCCGCCAGCTCCGGAACCGAATCGAACGTCCGGCACCGTAGGGCCGCGGCCTTGCCTGGGCTGCGGTTCCAGACGCCCGCCAGCAGGTCGGCCTCGAGCAGATTGCGGGCCATGTGCTGGCCCATGGCGCCAAGCCCGACGAATCCGACCTTCATGGAGCGTCACGGTCACGCGCCGGCGCGGCGCGCATCCATTGTGCCCGATTGCGGCCGGGGGCCGCCGCTCAGCGTGCGGCGCCGCAGTATTCGTCGACGGCCTGCCTGGCGCGGAGCCGGGCTTCGTTGAGTTCGTCGTCGGTCAGGTACTGGCGCTCACCGTCCGGCGTGGTGCGGTACAGGCGCTGCGACTCGAGGTAGAGCCGGTAGCGCTCCTGCGCTTCTTTGCACAACCGGGTGCGGGTCTCCTGCAGGTCGGCCTGCATGGCGGAGGCAGTGGCGGCCGGCACCGGCGGTGGGCCGGAAGTCGTCGTGGCCGGCGGCTCTGCTGGCGGCTCGCCGCTGTCCGCGACCACCTCGCCGTTCTCGTCGAGGATGACTTCGTTTTCGTAGACGGCCAGTACCGTTGCGTCCGGCTGGCGCGGCGGCAGGTCGGTGTAGTAGATCTGCCCGCGCGCATCGGACCACTTGTAGATCGTCTCCGCGGCGGCTCCCGCCGCGAGTCCCGCGATGAGCAACCCCGCCAGCACTGTACGCAGCATCTCGACCTCCTGGCCGCGGCGCCCTGTTTCAGAGCGCCTCGGCGTCCATTTCGCCCGTGCGGATCCGCAGCACGTTGCCGAGCGAGGTCACGAAGATCTTGCCGTCGCCGATCTTGCCGGTCCGGGCCGCACCCGTGATCGCATCGATGACGGCGTCCACCCGCTCGTCCACGACCGCGATCTCGAGGCGCACTTTGGGCAGGAAGTCCACGACGTATTCGGCCCCGCGATAAAGTTCAGTGTGGCCTTTCTGCCGCCCGAAACCCTTGACTTCCGTCACAGTGACACCCTGAACCCCGATCTCCGCCAGGGCAGTACGGACTTCATCGAGCTTGTAGGGCTTGATGATGGCAGTGACCATCTTCATAGGCGTCCTCCTCGATAGCAGTGTAGCGGAACCGCGGCCGCAGGCAGTACTTCCGGACCGGGGCCGCCCCGGAACCCCCGGGGCCTGGCCCGGCACCCCAGGGTTTCAATGATCGTAGGCACGTTCATCGTGCAGTGCGAGATCGAGCCCCTCGAGTTCCTGTTCGCGGGTGACCCGCAGGCCGATCGTGCGGTCCAGCAGTTTGAGGATGCCGAAGCTCAGCAGGCCGCTCCAGGCGAGCGTGAACAGCACGCTCGCCGCCTGTACCAGGACCTGCCGGCCGATCGACACGCCCTCGGGCAGGCCGACGCCGCCCAGCGTGCCGGCACAGACACCGGTCAGCAGCGCCCCGACGATGCCGCCGACCGCGTGCACTCCAAACACGTCGAGCGAGTCATCGTAGCCGAAAGCCCGCTTCAGACGGGCCGCCGCGAAGAAGCACAGGACTCCGGCGGCCACGCCGATCAGGAGCGCCCCGGCCGGCCCCGCCGTGCCGGAGGCCGGAGTGATCGCGACCAGGCCGGCGACCGCGCCGGTCACGATGCCGAGCACGCTCGGTTTGCCGTGGACCGCCCATTCCGTGCTCATCCACGCGAGCGCAGCGGCGGCGGTTGCCATCTGCGTCACCAGCATCGCCATGCCGGCCGTGCCGTTGGCGGCGACCGCGCTGCCGGCGTTGAATCCGAACCAGCCGACCCAGAGCAGGGATGCGCCGATCACGGTCAGCGCCAGGCTGTGCGGCGGCATCGCCGTGCCCGGGTAACCAAGCCGGCGCCCCAGCACGACAGCCGCCACCAGGCCGGCGCTGCCGGCGTTGATGTGCACGACCGTGCCGCCGGCGAAGTCGAGCACGCCCAGGTCCCACAACAGCGCGCCGGCGCCGCTCCAGACCATGTGCGTGATCGGCAGGTATACCAGCGTGAACCACGACGCGACGAAGGCGAGCAGCGCCGTGAATTTCATGCGCTCGGCGAAGGCCCCGACGATCAGCGCCGGCGTGATGATCGCGAAGGTAAGCTGAAAAGTCGCGAACACCGACTCGGGGATCGTGCCCACCAGCGAATCCACGCGCATGCCGGCCATGAAGGCCTTGCTGAAGCCGCCGATGATCGAGGCGCGGCCGAACTCGCCGGCGGCCATGCCGGTGGTGTCAAACGCGAGGCTGTAGCCGTAGGCGAGCCACAGCACCGAGACCAGCGCCGTGATCGCGAAGCACTGCATCAGGACGGACAGCGCGTTCTTCATCCGCACCATGCCGGCGTAGAACAGGGACAGTCCCGGGATCGTCATCAGCAGTACGAGCGCAGTCGCGACGATCATCCAGGCCGTATCGCCGCTGTCGGGAGCCGGCGCATCGGCGGCCCGGGCGGCGGTGCCGGTCAGAAAAAGGAGCAGGGGCGGGGCCAGGCGGCGCGGTGCGGTCGATGTCATCGGTGCCTCCAGAGCTGCGGATTTGTGCCGGAACTGCCCGCATTCACGACGAACGCGGACGGCCGGTTCCGGGTAGCGTGCCGATCTGGTTCTGCAGCATCCGTGCCAGCGATGGATTCGAGGAGTTTCAAGGAGTTACGTGGCCGGGCAGCGGCGGAGCGGCCGGGCTCTGCACCATCAGGGGGCGGCTGGCCAGCCAGCCTGCCTGCTCGCGGGGCGGATCTTGACGTCCCGCCGCGGGGCCCCGAAGCTGCGCGCAGCACGGAGGCGCGCCATGAAATTCGATCCGCAATCGCTCGAGGAACTCGCCCGCCGGCTTGCGGAGGCGGTCCCGCCGGGCCTGAACGCGCTGCGCTCCGACCTCGAACAGAACTTCCGTGCGGTGCTGCAGGGCGGGCTGGCGAAGCTCGAACTGGTGACCCGCGAGGAGTTCGACGTGCAGGCGGCGGTGCTGCGCCGCAGCCGCGAGCGCCTCGAGGCGCTCGAGCGGCGCATCGCCGAGCTCGAGGCGCGCCAGACGCCGCGCTGATCCACCGGGCGGCGCCGATCGGTGCCCGCCGCGCACACCGCGGAGCGCGGCCGTGAGCCTTGCGATCGTGCTGACCCGGGCGCAGTTCGGGCTCGACGCACCGCTGGTGCGGGTCGAGGTCTTCTGCGGTGGCGGGCTGCCGCAGTTTGCGATCGTCGGACTCGCCGAGGCGGCCGTGCGCGAGAGCCGCGATCGCGTGCGCGCCGCGATCCAGCATGGCGGCCACACCTTTCCGGCGGGTCGCATCGTCGTCAATCTGTCGCCGGCCGAGCTGCCGAAGGAAGGCGGCCGCTTCGACCTCGCGATCGCTCTCGGCATTCTCGCGGCCACACCGGATGAGCCGTGGTCGCTGCCGGCTGCTACCGAGTTCTACGGTGAGCTGTCGCTGTCGGGAGAGCTGCGGCTGGTGCGTGGCATGCTCGCGACGGCCGTGCACGCGGCCCGCGACGGCCACCGGCTGGTCGTGCCGGAGCCGAACGCCACCGAGGCCCGGCTCGCGGAGGGCGCCATCGTCGCGCCCGTCGACTCGCTCGCCTCGGTCTGGACGGCGCTGCGGGAAGGAGATCCGCTCAGCTTCGCGGCCGGCGGCGTCTCCGGTGCCGGTGTTACGGTTTCGGTTGGGCCGGACCTTGCCGAGGTCCGCGGCCAGGCGGCGGCCAAGCGCGCGCTCGAGATCGCTGCGGCCGGCGGGCACAGCCTGCTGATGATCGGGCCACCGGGTTCCGGCAAGAGCATGCTTGCGCAGCGCTTCGCTGGGCTGTTGCCGCCGCTGGCCGACAGCGAGGCACTCGAGGTCGCCATGCTGCACTCGCTCGGCCGTGACCCGCTGCCGCTGTCGCGCTGGGGCTGCCGGCCGTTCCGCGCACCGCACCATGGCGCCTCGGCTGCCGCGATCATCGGCGGCGGCGGGCGCCTCGCGCCCGGCGAGATCTCGCTCGCGCACCGCGGCGTGCTGTTCCTTGACGAGCTGCCCGAGTTCCGCCGCGACGTGCTCGAGGGCCTGCGCGAGCCGCTGGAGACGGGCGTTGTGCACCTCGCGCGTGCGGCCTGGCGCGGGCATTTTCCGGCGCGTTTCCAGTTGATCGCGGCGATGAATCCCTGTCCCTGCGGCCATGCCGGCGACCCCGGCGGGCGCTGCCGCTGCACGCCGCCGCTGGTCAGCCGCTATCTCGGCAAGCTGTCCGGTCCGCTGCTCGACCGCATCGACCTGCAGGTCGCGGTGCCGCGCCTCGACTACCGCACGCTGCGCGAGCTGCCCGTGGCCACGGAGCACAGCAGCGCGGTGGCCGCGCGGGTGGCCGTGGCCCGCGCGCGGCAGGAGCAGCGCGGCGGGCTGAACGCGGGCCTGGACCCGGCCCGGCTCGAGGCCGGCTGCGGCATCGGCGCGCGGGAGCATGCGCTGCTCGATGCGGCCGCGCAGCGGCACGGCCTGTCGGCGCGGGCCTGTCATCGCATCCTGCGCGTGGCGCGCACGATCGCCGACCTCGACGGCGCCGGGTGCGTCGCGGCCGCGCATCTCGCCGAGGCGATCGGCTACCGGCGGCTGGAGCGTCTGGTGGCGGAGGCGCCGGCGGCGTGACGTGACGGTTCTGTCGGATCGGAAGTCATCGGCCAGCAGACTCATGGTTGACCCCGGTGCATCCGGCGAATACACTTTCGCCATATGAGTAATACAGTTACCGTCCGCCTGCCCGAAGAGCTTGCGAACTGGCTGCGAGATCTCGCGCGCCGGCGCGGACTCTCGCAGAGCCAGATCATCAAGGACCAACTGGAAGCAGCGCGTCAGGGCGCTCCGGACCGGCCGTTCATGAAGCTGGCGGGGAGTATTCGTGGCCTGCCCGGCAATTTGTCCCAGCGCAAAGGCTATTCCCGCTCCTGAAGCGTCTGATCATGAAAGGAATTGCCGACACCGGCTTTCTGGTCGCATTCGTCAGTCGCAACGACCGTTATCATGACTGGGCGGTAAGCCTTGCGGAGGGATTCACCGAACCCCTGCTGACTTGCGAAGCGGTGCTTGCGGAAACCGCATTTCATCTGGGCAGTTGTTCGATCGCGCTGAATCTCGTCAAGCAGCAACTGGTGACCCTGGATTTCGACTGCAACGCTTACCTGCCGCAGCTCGATGCTCTCGCCAGACGCTACGCCGACCGCAGGCCGGATCTGGCCGATTTGTGCCTCATCACGATGAGCGAGCTGCATCTCAAACACAACGTAGTGACGGTCGACAGCGATTTTCGCGTGTACCGTCGCAACAGACGCGACGCGATTCCACTGATGTGCCCGCCCGGCGTGTAACCCGGGTGATGGTCCGCGAGTTACGCCGGCGTGCGCCTCCGCGCCGGGGCGCCGTTCCAGCCGACGACACTCAGTCAGGTGTTCGGCTCGGTGCCCCCGGTTGGCCCGGCGAAGATCCTCGCGGAGAGGGACCGGGGGGTTCGGGCCGCAGCCGGGCGGCGGTACTGGCGTGTCGTGACCGTGCTGCTCGAGGCAGCCTGGGTGCTCGAGTCGGTGTACGAGCTGAGTGCAGCCGAAGCGGCGCGTGCTCTGCGCGGCCTGTTGGGTCTCCCCAAGGTGCAGGTTGAGGATGCCGGCGCGGTGGCCGCCGCACTGGAGGCTACCGGCAGAGGGCTCGGGCTCGCGGACGCTCTGCATCTCCTGCGAGCGCCGCACGGCGTGGAGTTCGCTACGTTCGATCGCGGGTTCGCGAGGTCGGGCCGCAGGCTCCGGCCCGTCAGGCTCGTCTAGTACGATTGGACCGCACCGGAGGACACCGCCCGGTCAATGCCGGCGCAGGAACCCGATCATGGCGGCGTCCTGCGCCGCAGCCTGCTCGATGAACGTGCCGTGGCCGCCGCCGGGGATGATCGTCAGCGTCGCGCCCGGGATCAGTTCGGCGAGCAGCCGCGACATGTGCGGCGGTGTCAGCACATCCTCGGCGCCCACCACCACATGCGTCGGCGCGCGGATCTGCCCGAGTCTGGTGCGGGAATCGTGCGTCAGCGACGCGGCGCACTGCCTGCGCCAGGCGTCGAGCGGCTGCGGATACGGATTCTGCAGGGACATCTGCCGGGCCAGCAGCACGGCCTCGGGGTTCGCGAAGAAGCGCCAGGTGAACAGCCACGGCGCGCCGAGCGTGAATACATCTGCCGGCGCCAGGCGTTCCCGCGCCGCGTCCATCGCCGCGAGGAATGCGCGCATCAGCGCATCGATGCAGGGCATCGTGGACAGCAGCGTCAGGCTGCGCACGAGTTCGGGATGACTGAGCGCAAGTTCCTGCGCGATGAGGCCGCCCATCGACCCGCCGACGATGTGCGCACGCTCGATGCCGAGTGCCTGCAACAGGCCGGCCGTGTCGTCGGCGAAGGTGCGCACCGTATAAGCCGGCACCGGGCTGGCGTCGGTCCGTCCGACGTCGCGGTTGTCGAACAACAGGCAACGATAGCCCGCCGCCGTCAGCGACGGAACCTGGGCCGGCAGCCAGCCCTGGTGATCGCCGCCGAGTCCCATGATCAGCACCACCGGCTCGCCGGTATCGGCGCCGGCGAATTCGTAGTAGACATGGAGATCGCGCACTCTGATCCTGGGCATCGCCAACCTCACTCCCGGCGTTCAGGCACTGACGGCCGGACTCGAGCAGCAGGGATCATACGCGCACGCAGCACTGACCGGGCCGGCGGCCGTTCGCTACACTGGCCTCCCCCGTCGACCACATCTGCACTCCCATGCCCGCAAGACTGCTGAACTACGTCAACGGCGCCTGGCGCGAACCCGGCGGCGATACCTGGCTGGAGGTCACGAACCCGGCCACGGCCGAGGTGCTGGCGACCGTGCCGCTGACGCCGCCCGCGGCAGTGGACGAGGCCGCGCAGCTCGCGCGCGCGGCATTCCCGGCCTGGCGCCGCACGCCGGCCACCGCGCGTGTCCAGTACCTGTTCGCGCTGAAGCAGTTGCTGGAGCAGCAGTTCGAGGAGCTGGCGCGCAGCATCACGCTCGAGAACGGCAAGAACCTTGCCGACGCGCGCGGCGAACTGCGCCGGGCGATCGAGAACGTGGAGACCGCCTGCGGCATCCCGATGCTGATGATGGGCGACTTCTCCGAGGACGTCGCCAGCGGCCTCGACGAACACATGGTCCGGCAGCCGGTCGGCGTCGCCGCGATCATCAGCCCGTTCAACTTCCCGGGCATGATCCCGTTCTGGTACCTGCCGTACGCGCTCGCGACCGGCAACAGCGTCATCGTCAAGCCGTCCGAGCGCTGTCCGATCACGATGCAGAAGGTATTCGGCCTGCTGCAGCAGCTCGGCCTGCCGCCGGGGGTCGTGAATCTGGTCAACGGCGGCGCGGCCACGGTCGATGCGCTGCTCGACCATCCGGCGATCGCGGCGGTGGCTTTCGTCGGCTCGACGCCGGTGGCGCGCCACGTATATGCACGGGCTTCCGCCAGCGGCAAGCGCGTGCAGGCGCAGGGCGGCGCGAAGAATCCGCTGGTGATCCTGCCGGATGCCGATCCGGAGCTGACCACCCGCATCGTCACCGACAGCGCGTTCGGCAACGCCGGGCAGCGCTGCCTCGCGGCCTCGCTCGCGATCACGGTGGCCGGCGCGGAACGGAGCTTCGCGCCGGCGCTGGCGGCGGCGGCCAGCCGGCTGGTGGTCGGCAACGGCCTCGATCCGGCCGTGCAGATGGGGCCGGTGATCACGGCGCGGAGCCGGGAGCGGATCGAGAGCCTGATCGGGCAGGGGCTCGCGGAGGGTGCGCGCGCGCTCGTCGATGGCCGCAACGCCCGGATCGCGGGCTGCGAGCAGGGGTATTTCCTGCGGCCGACGCTCCTCGCCGAGGTGCCGCGCGGCGGCACGACCGCGACGACCGAGATCTTCGGGCCGGTGCTCGGCCTGCTGCCGGTAGCGACACTCGACGAGGCCATCCAGCTCGTCAACGGCGGCGAGTACGGCAACATGGCCTGCGTGTTCACCAGCAGCGGCGCCGCGGCGCGGAAGTTCCGCTACGAGGCTGACGCCGGCAACATCGGCATCAACATCGGCGTGGCCGCGCCGATGGCCTTCTATCCGTTCAGCGGCTGGAAGAGCAGCTTCTTCGGCACGCTGCACGCGCAGGGCCGGCACGCGGTCGAGTTCTTCACGCAGACCAAGGTCGTGGTCGAGCGCTGGCAGGACGACTGGTCGCGGAAGTTCTAGCAGCGACCGGCCACAGCACGTTGAGCAGCGCGGCGCGCGCCGCGGCCAGTGGCTGGCCGGGAGAGTCGGCCAGCGGTCGGCTATTCCTACTCCTCGTCTTCGTCCGCGTCGAAGTCGCCGTCCTCCATGCCGGGCGGCGGCCCGCAGCCCTTGTCTTCATACAACTGCTGCAGCCGCTGCAGCCGCGGCAGGTTGCCACCTTCGTCCTCGTAGACGCGCTCGGCCGAATTGCGGAACTTGCCGAGTGCGCCGGCCCCGGCCGCACCATCACGTTTGGCCTGCGCCATCTGCGCGTGGCCCTGCGCCCGCGCGGCACTGTTGGCGACCAGTCCGCCGGCCGCCGCCGTCACCGGGTTGGTCGCCATCGCGGCTTCAGCCATCGACCGCGCGACCAGCCCGGGCGCCTCGGCCTGCTGGCGCGCCGCGGCCTTCTGGCTGGTCTTGTTGACCGCCTCGTTGGCCGCCTCGGCGTCCTCCAGCATCGTCTGAAACTCGTCATTGCCGAAGATCGCGGCCATCTGCTCGCCGATCTGGTCGCAGCCCAGCTCCTCGTCCGCGGGACCGGCGAGCGCCGCTCCCGCCAGCAGCAGTCCCGCCACCAGCCAGCCGTTGCTAACAGCCCTGCGCATGTCCCACCTCATGAGCATGGATTCCCGTTAGTGCAGGCGCTACGTCGCGACTGCGAAGTTCTGACTAACGGCTGCCGGCGACCATGTAATCGACGGCCGCGCCGACGGCTTCGTCGGACAGATCCGTGCGCCCGCCCTTGGCCGGCATGACGCCGATCGCGCCCTGGTAGCCCTGGATCGCGTGCTGGTGCAGCGTCGCGGTGCCCTGCGCGATGCGCGCGGCCCAGCCGGCCTTGTCACCGACTTTCGGGGCGCCGGCGAGGCCGGCTCCATGGCAGACGTTGCAGGCCGAGTCGAAGATGGCCTTGCCATCGGGACCGGCGGCAGCAGGAGAGGCCGCAGCCACCGCAGGCGTCGGCTCCGGCGCAGTTGCTGCTGATGTTGGAGTGACTGGTGTCGCCGCGGGCGCGCTCAGCGCCAGCGCGGAATTGACCTGACCGGCGAGTGCTACGCGGCCGAGCGGGCGAATGCGCTCCAGCACCTCAGCGCGAACCAGCGGGTCATCCGCGTGCCGCTGGTCCGCTGTGCTGCGATCGAGCCAGCGCGCGAGACCGAGCAGGCTGAGCGTGACCGCGACGAGGATCCCAAGGATCGCTCCGAAGACGTTCCGGAAATGGCTGTCCTGACTGCTCATGGGCGGCTATTATAGCCGCGCCAGCGCCACCAGTTCCGCGCCCGTAGCTCAGCTGGATAGAGTGACGGTCTCCGAAGCCGTAGGTCGTGGGTTCGACTCCCGCCGGGCGCGCCAATTCCACCAGACCCTGCCGGGGCTTCCGCAGCGAAGCTCCGGCCGGGACTATCCGAACCGGCGCTGATCGCCCGGAGCCGCCTGGTTCGAGCATCAATCCTTCGCGGTTTCAGCGCCGCTCAACGGCGTGTTCCTGTAACCACATCTTGATCAATGACTGGTAGGGAACATCGCGCGAGTTGGCGATCTGCCGGATGTTGTCCAGCAGATACTTCGGAAGTCGCAATGAAATGGTTTCAGTCGATGGTTTGAGCCTGGCCAACTGCACGCGCCTGGCCGCGGACCAGTCGACATACTCCGTGCTGTCATGGCGCGCCCAGAAGGCTCGCTCCGCGGCCTCCGAGCTGAATTCAGGCGGAGTCTTCAGTTTGCCTTTCATTTACGGCTCTCTCTTTGCGATTCATGGCGCGGGCCGAAATGATGCGAATCAGTGTGCCTGCGGCCCGCAGCGTAAACGTCACGTGCAACTTCTTGCCCGACAGTGTCTCTCCAAGTGCATGGAAGCGGGGCTCCACATCGCTGTGTCGTACATCCGTCGCGACCAGCAGATCGGGACAGAAGAACACCTGCTCGGCTTCCGCATCGGTCACATCGTGCTTACGGTGTTTGCCGGCGTTGCTGGCATCCCGTTGAAAACCGGTGGCGCTCTCAGGTTCCAGCATGCGTGTATAGTATCAACATATACATGAGGCCCAGGGCGCGGAACAGAACAGCTTTAGAATCAACAGCTTATTGAGTCTGTCGCGCCCGCTCGCGCAGTCGAAAGCGCTGGATCTTGCCGGTCGCGGTCTTTGGCAGCTCGTCGAGGAACTCGACCACGCGCGGGTACTTGTGTGGCGCCAGCCGGGCCTTGACGAACTGCTGCAACTCGGCCGCGAGCGCTGGTGCGGCCTGCTGCCGGTCCTTCAGCACCACATAGGCCTGCGCGCGGGTCAGGCCGTCGGCGTCGGTCACGCCGATCAGCGCCGCTTCGAGCACGGCCGGGTGCCCGACCAGCGTCGCTTCGACCTCGAACGGCGATACGTACTGGCCGCTGACCTTGAGCATGTCGTCGCTGCGCCCGGAATAGACGTAGTAACCGTCGGCGTCGCGTTCGTACTTGTCGCCGCTGCGCGTCCAGCCGCCCTGGAAGGTGGCGTCGCTGCGCGCACGGTCCTGCCAGTACATCAGCGCCGACGACGGCCCGCGGATGTACAGGTCGCCGATCTGTCCGGCCGCGCTGATCGGCCGGCCGGCTTCGTCGCGCAGCTCGATCTCGTAGCCCTCGACTGGTTTGCCGGAAGTGCCGTAGCGCACGTCGCCGGGCCGGTTCGAGAGGAAGATGTGCAGCATTTCGGTCGAGCCGATGCCGTCGATCACGTCGATGCCGAAATGCGCGGCGAAGCGCTCACCCAGCTCGCGCGGCAGCGCCTCGCCGGCCGATGAGCACAGCCGGAGCGCCACGGCCTCGCGCGCCGGCAGGTCGGGCGAAGCGAGCACGCCCGCGTAGCCGGTCGGCGCGCAGAAGAACACGGTCGGGCGATGTTCGAGCCAGCGCCGGAAGATGGCCGGCGGCGTCGGCCGCTCGGCCATCAGCAGCACGCTCGCGCCGACCGAGAACGGGAAGAACAGCGAATTGCCGAGACCGTAGGCGAAGAACAGCTTGGCCGCCGAGAAGCACAGGTCGTGCTCGGTCAGTCCGAGCGTGCGCCGGCCATAGAGCTCGGCGGTCCAGTACGCGTTCGCGTGCGTGTGCAGAGTCCCTTTCGGCCGCCCGGTCGAGCCGGACGAATACATCCAGAAGGCGACCTCGTCCGCGGCGGTGTCGGCGGGCGCGGCGACCGGCCGCCGGCCGCGAAGCCACTCAGGGAAAGCGAGCGCGCCTTCCGGCAGCTCCGTGGCGCGTGACACGACCAGCGTGTGGACCTCGGACTTGCCCTGGGCAATCGCCGCGTGCATGACCGGCACCAGCGGCGCCGAGGTGATGACCGCCTGGGCGCGGCTGTGCGCCAGCATGAAGGCGAAGTCATCGGCGCTGAGCAACGTGTTGACGCACACCGGCACGATGCCGGCGTACAGCGCGCCGAGGAAGGCCACCGGCCAGTCGCTGCAATCGTGCATGGCCAGCAGCACGCGCTCCTCGCGGCGCAGGCCGGAGGCGATCAGCGCGGTCGCGCAGCGGCGCGCCTGCAGCTCCAGCTCGCCGTAGCTGAGCCGGCCGGCGTCGTCGAGGCAGGCGAGCCGGTCGGCCCGCGCCGCATTCAGCGCGAACAGATGTTGTGCGAAATTGAAACGTTGCGGCGGTGCAGGCACCGCGGTCCCGGCCAGGTCCGTCATCCTTCGCCCCCGAAGCAGTTGGCAGCGCTATTTCAGCACAACTCCGCCGGTGCCGGCCATGCCCGTCGCTCGGCGCAGCCGCTTCAGGTCCGGGCGGCGACGTCGCCGAGGAACTGCAGCGTGCGCGCGCTGGCCGCCGGATCCGAGCCCATGATGGCGGCGTTGAAGTCGGTCACACCGATCTCCGCCAGGCGCCGGATGGCGCCGCGCAGCAGTGGCTCGTCGCCGAGGATCGCCACGTCCTCGGGGCGCGCCAGCCCTTCCCGGTCGAGCATCGCGCGATAGCTCGGCAATTGCCCATAGATGGTGAGCAATTGGCCGAGTTCGGCGCGGACCTCGTCCGGCCGGTTGGTCAGCAGCACCGGGAAGCCGCCGACCACGCGCGGCGTGGGCTGGCCCGCGGCGCGCAGCGAACGCAGGATGTGGCTCTCCATCGTCCGCGGGCCGACCATCCAGGTGCTGGTGCCGTCGCACAGTTCCGCGGCCAGCCGCAGCATCACCGGACCGAGCGCGGCGATGAGCACCGCCGGGACGCCGGCACCGGGGACGTCCAGCGTCACGCCGTGCACGCGGTACAACTCGCCGTTGAACGCCACCGTTGCGCCGCGCAGCAGCGGCTTCAGCACCGACAGGTACTCGCGCATGTGCGCCGCCGGCCGGGCGTAGGACAGGCCGAACATGTCCTCGATGACCAGCTTGTGCGACAGGCCGATGCCGAGCGTGAAGCGGCCGTTGCTGGCGGCCGCCGCCGTCAGCGCCTGTTGGGCCATCGCCACGGGGTGGCGCGGAAAGGTGGGCGTGACCGCCGTGCCGAGACCGATGCGGCTGGTTTCCCGGGCGAGCAGCGCCAGCGTGGTGATGGCATCGAAGGAGAAGATGTTGGCCATCCACAGATCGTCCAGCCCGGCAGCTTCGGCGGCCCGCGCCCGGGTGATGAGGTCGTCGAGCGTCGGGCGTGTGCTGTCCGTACCGATCATGATGCCGATGCGCATGGGTCCATCTCCGGATCACTGTTGGCAGTCGTCAGCCTACACCGGCGCGGACCAGACCTGTGACCGTTCCGGCCCATCCGGCCTCGGGTTCGTGCCGGGCGAGGATGCGCCGGGCAGGTTGGCTGGTTCGCAGGGCGCGCGGTTCCCGCCGCTGACCCGGATTCGGCGCGCGGGTGCTACCATCGGCACCGCGTTCGAAGCCCGCTTGTCCCGACGGTGCCCGAGATGACGATCGCGGGTCGGCCTGGAGTGATTCGCGCCGTGCGGTCATACGCTGCAGGGTGGGCCGTGTGCGGCTTGCTGCTGCTCTGCGACGGCGGAATTCCCGCAGCCCAGGAGCAGCGCGAGGGGCAGGAGCGCGAATTTCTCTTCCGCTTTCGCCCGGCGCGAATCATTGTCGCAGGCAGCGAGCCGCACGGCGAAGCGGCCGCGCACGGACACGGCGGACTTCCCGAGTCCGAGCTGAAGGCGCGGCAGGCCGACACCCGCCAGTTCTGGGCTGAACTCAAGGCCAGCGGACGCCAGCTCGACCGGCAGGTTGTGATCGAGCTGTTCCGGCGCGCCGGTCATTTCAGCGTCGTACATGCTCTGCTCGGCGATGCCACGATCGGCGGCGATGACAGCCGGGAAATCGGCCGCCTGCGCGCCGAGATCCATCAGGAGGTGCTGTCGCGGCTCGCGGCCTCGGGCCGCTTCGGCGACCTGCTCGCGGTCAATGATTTCGGCACCGTCGGCAATGCCAAGAGCGATATCGATTTCACGCCATTTGCCGCTGGCCAGGCTGGCGCGGATCTCGTTGCGGCTTACAACGAGGAATTTGCGCGGCTGACCCACGGCGTGGACCCGGGGCAGATGGACATCGTGGCGCACAGGCACGAAGCATTCATTCCGGACTGGCGCCAGTCGCAGGCGACCAGCGATTTCGTGCAGAAGCTGCGCGAGGGACGCCGGCTGCTCAAGGCGAATCCGGAGGCGTATTTCCTCGAGGGCGCCTACCACCAACAGGTGATGGGACGCAGCGCCGACGGCGAAACGCTCACCTGGATCGACCGCCGACCCGATGGCAGCGTGGGACGCCGGCGGGCCAATGCCGCCGCCGATCCGGACTTCTTCTACTTCAAGCCCGATGTGCGCCGGCGCTATGCTTGGGGCGGCGCCGTCGGCAACTGGCACTTCTACCATGCGCATGCTAATGACAAGGTTGCCCAGGCCAAGTACCTGCTGCGGTCGCTCGACGATGGCGCGCGGCTGGCGATACTCCCCGATGGCGAGACCAAACGTTTCAAGGCTTTCGAGAAGCTCTCGCCAGGCGAGCGCCGGCATGTCATCGAACAGGTCTACGGCGACCGCGTCGACGCCGCGACCCGCGCCAGTTTCCTGGCCGTCCTGGAGACGGCGGCGGCAATCCGGGACCTCAAGAGCCGCGACCTGCGCACCGACGGCCCCGAGGCCTACCGGGCCTTCATCGAGATCGAGCGCGCTCGCGCGCCGGGCCTCACCGACGAGGAGCTGCTGACGGCGGCTAGGGAGTCGGTGAATCGGTATGGTGCGGCGTTGCTGCTCCAGAACAACGTGCTTGCAGCCGGGAATCGGCTCGGTGACTGGCTGGCGCCCAACCTCAAACTCGGCGAATTCCGCACCTTGAGCGACGAGGGCGAACTCAAACGGATCCGAATCGATCCCGAGAAGGTCAAGCGCCTGCAGTTCTCGGCATTCTTCGAACTGCTGCCGCAGGGCGAGATCGAGCGCATCAAGCGTGAGAACCCGCGGTACGCACGCGACATCGTGATCCTGCAGGGCATCATCCAGCGCGAGCGCGAGTTGGCCCTGGCCGGCGCTGGCACCGATCCGCTCGACACCTTCCGCCAGCGCCGCACGGCCGCGGGCGAGGTGCTGGCGGAACTGGGCCGTCTGGAGGCCGTGGCGCGCGAGGGCGGCCCGGCACACTTCCTGCAGGAGCTCGGCGGCAGCGCCTGGCGCCACGGCCAGCAGTTCGAGGACTGGCTGCAGAAGACTCTCGTCGATGCCCTCGTCTTCGGACCGACCCTGACCGACAGGCGCCTCCTGCCCTACGTCGAGGAACTCAGGCGCGCCACAGACGAGGCCAATCAGCGCGGCCTCGGACCGAAGTGGATGGCGCGGCTCGACAAGGCGAGTTCGGTGGTCGAGGTTCTGAAGGCCTATGCGCGCGAGGGCGAAATCAACGATTACGTCAGGTCGGTCGCTGCGCAGGAAATCTTCAGCTTTGTGCCCGGCGTCGGGACGATTTACCAGATCCGCGCAGGCGCCGAGGGTATGGTCACGATCGCTTCTACACAACTGATCCCGGGCTACGGCCAGCTGCTGCTGACGCTGCAGCTCACGAAGAACACCATCGAACTCGTGGGCCTTGCGGGCTTCGAGCCGCTGCGCGATGAGCGCGAGCTGCTCGCCTATCAGGGGTACCTCGCTCCGGCGGGCGGCGGCCTGATCACGTCGGGACAGAAACTGCGGGTCAAGGGCCTTGTACCCTCGATCCTCGACATGGTCGATCCGGGCGGCATGCTCGGCCTCGACGAGCGCCGCGCCCGCGTCTACACGTACTTCCACGACGACATCGTCGCCACGCTCGCGCGCGATCCCGCGTTTCCGTTCACCGAAGCCGAATGGCCGCAGGAATTCATGCAGCAGGAGATCGAACTCCTGGAGCGCAAGCTGCGCGAACATGTGCTCGACTGGTGGCATGCGCGCGGGCGCTTCGCCGGCGCCGACGAGATCCTCGCATTCCGCGCGAAGCTGTTGGGCGCGGACGAGGAGGAATTCCGTGCCGCGCTGGAACGTCGGCTGTACCGCGACTACTGGACCGGTCGCGAGCTTGTGCTGCGGCGCATGATCGCCGAGCGTGAGTCCCGGTACCAGGAGCTCGAGGAGAAGATGGCCGAGATCGCGGCCGTTGAGCTGGCCCTCGACCAGCGGCGCCTGAGTCCGGAATTACTCGGGGATTTCCAACAGAACGGTGAAATGATCTTCGCGCATATGCTTGACGGCATGCCGGTGCTCGATCCGACCATGGAGCTGCTTGCGGTACCCGCCGTGGAACGCCTGCGGCGCAGCGTTGCGGACGAGGGGGAGGATGTCGAGGCGGTCCGGGCGGTCAGCCTGCGCGCGCAGGTACATGCCTCGACTGCGCAGTTCCCTGAGCCATGGTCAATTCACTGGCAGCTCGCGCCGCCGGACGGGCCGCTGGAGTTCGCCGAGAGTGGCATGCGCGAGGAACGCGAGCAGAACGTGGGCGGGAGCGCAGGGCCGTGGCCGCTGCGCGTCACAGCGATCGCGTTGGATGCGGGGCAGAACGAGATCGCGCGCCGTACTGTCGCGCTGGAGGTCGAGAGACTGGCGCTCGACTCGGTCGACCGCGAAGCGGAGCCGCCGGGTGGCGACGCGACCGACAGCGACGGCGGACCGGAGCCAGCGGTGGCTGCAACGGGCGACGCCGTGCCGGATGGGGCACGATCTTCATCAGACGAATCACGCTCCGCGGGAGCAGCGGGTGGTGCCGATACCGAACCGACCACGGCCGCCTGCGAGCGCGCAGCGCGCGGTGCAGCCGAGGCTACCCTGGCGCTCGACCGGCTGGCCGGCGATGCGGCGACCTTTGACCGCAGCAGCGAAGAACTGCTGGCCAGCGCCAGCACATTGGCTAACCCGCTCGGGCGGGCGGGTGCCGCCGCGGAGCGCGCCGGTGCGCTCGCCAGACGAGTCGCGCTGCTGCGCGACGAGGCGGCACGCCTGCGCGCGGAGATCTGTGCGGCTACCGAGCGAGCCGCGCAGGCCGCGGCCGCCGGCGAGCGGCAGCAGCACCTCGCGTTGCTCGAACCCAGCGTCGCGCGGCTGTACTCCCTGCACTCCAGTGCGGCC
>VGVB01000001.1 GCA_016882265.1 Gammaproteobacteria bacterium | reverse complement strand
TCGCCGCGTAGCAACAGACGCCCGCCCCGCAGGCGACGGCGCTGCAGCTCCCGACCAACCTTCTCTGACTTCCGCATGCTCGCTCCGTCCGGGAATGTACATCGGATTGGACTCACGGCATACGGAAAAGTTGCAAGGCATTTATGCAAGGCTCAATAGAATGGTGAGGTGATGCGTCCAAGGCAATTGTCTCACCAGCGGTGAGACTTTTTTGTTGCCGCGGTACGCTTCGTAGAACTGCCGCATGCGGAACAGGTCCGCCGCGATCACGATGATGATCACAACAGAGTGCCGGCGCTCGACAGATTTCCAGCGCGAACCGCCGAATATTCGGCGGTCCGCCGGACAGCAGCTCCCGCCTTTACCAACCGCCGTTCAAAACCTCGCCGTCAACCCCACATTGACCGACCGCCCCCGGCCCGGCACCGCGATGCCCCAGGGAATCCCGTTCATGCTCATCGTGCCGCCCTGGCCGATGTACGCACCGCCAAGTGGCAGCGAATAGAAACGATCGAGCAGGTTCTCAATCGCAAGGTCCACGCGGATGCGCTGCCACGAATAGCTCGCGCTCAGGTTCACGAGCTCGTAGCCGCGGGTCGGGATCTCGTTGCGCACGTCCGCAACGTCGTCCTTGTCGGCGACGGCGACCAGTTCGAGACTGTTGTCCCAGCCGCCGCGCTGGTGGGTGAGCCGCAAGCGCGCGTGCAGCGGCATGAGGTTGTACAGATCGTCACCACTGACGCGGTTGCGGCCAGCGACGTGGCTGACGACCGCCTGCAGGCCAAACTCGCCGATCGGCGTCTGCCCGAGCGGCACGCGGCCCGAGAGGTCGAGGCCCTGCAGCCGCGCCGACTGGTTCGCATAGGTCAGCACGTTGAAGCTGCCCGGTGTGAACATCGTGCGCCGCACGGCGTCGATGTAGCCATCGACGCGCGTGTAGTACGGCGCCACGCGCAGCTCGCGGCGGCGGTCCGCGCTGTGCCAGGTCAGCGTTGCCGAGACGGTGTCCGCCGCCTCGGGTTCGAGGTCCGGGTTGCCGGCGTAACCGTTGCCGTCGCCGACGAAGTTGTTCATCGTCGCGGCCATCATCCACGTCGACCACGGGTAGCGCTCGTACAGGCTCGGCGAGCGCACCTTGTGCGCGTAGCCGAACTCGAGCTCGACTGCGGGCGTGGCCTCCCAGCGCGCCAGCGCCGCGAAGTCCCAATTGTCGTCGCTGCGCCGGCGGTCACTCGCGTTGAAGGCGCTGGCTTCGGTGGACTGGCCACCGGGCGCGTTCGGCATCGTGTTGTAGCCTCGCACTTCGCCGGCATCGCTCGCGACACGCTCGAAGCGCACACCGAGTAAGGTCGTCCACTGCGTGCCCGGCCGCGCTTCCCACTCGAGGAACAGCGCCCGGCGGTCGCGCTCGCCGTCGCTGATGTTCCAGAAGACGCCGGGTCCCATGCCGCCGCCCGAGGCCGGCCACCAGTCGTCGAGCCGGTAGCGCTGGTATTCGAGACCGGCGCGCAGCAGGTCGCCGGCACCCAGCCGAATGTCGGTGCGCAGCGCCGCGCCGGTGGTCAGGCCCCTGGTGTGCATGGGCATGCCGGCGGCGCAGGTGCCGGCCGGGTCGCCCATGAAGCGGATCGGTGAGCACGGCGCACCGGTGCCGGAGTTCGAGCCGTACCAGTAGCGCTTGTCGGCGCCGAAGTCCATGAGGTGTTCGACCTGCTCGTGGTAGGCGCGCGCCTCGAGGGCGCCGCGCTCGAACTGGCCGAACCAGCGCGCATTGACGACGCGCTGCGTGTTCTCGAGCAGATCCATGCGCTGGTTCGGATAGAGCTGATCGGGCATGTCCTGGTAGCCGAGCCCGATCTCGAGCACTTGCCGCGCGGAACGCAGCGCGAGCACGACGCGGTGGTTGCGCGTCTCGTAGCCGGTCGAACCGACCTCATCGACCGGCAGCGTGTGCCCGTCGCGCCCGGTCGCGACAAAGCTGCGGAACGCGCCGCCGGCCTTGTAGTTGTCCGCCTGAGCGAAGGCACCGGAATACGACAGGCTCAGGCGCTCGCCGGCGAAGGTCGCGGCGACGTTGCCGCCCTGCCCGGCGCCGTTGCTGCGGTAGAACGTGCCCCCTTCGCCCCGCAGCACGGCGTCCTGCCCGGCCGCGGCGAACCACGGCGCGGCGGTCTCAGCGATGATCGTGCCGCCGATGCTGTCGCCGCCGACGCTGACCGGCGTGAGCCCGGCGTACACGCGCAGCGTCCCGACCTGCGACAGGTCGAGATAGGACAGCGCCGGGTTCATGTGATTCGGACAGGCGGCGATCAGGTCCATGCCGTCCACCTTCACGCGCAGGCGATCGTCGGCAAGGCCGTGGATCGCTGGCAGGCTGGAGACGCCGCCAGCACCGACCAGGCTGACGCCAGGCACTTCCTGCAGCAGTTCCGCCGTGTCGCTCGAGGAGACCCGGCGGCGGGCGTGGTTCGCAGCCTCGACTTCCTGCACGCCCGCGGCGGCCGGCAGAGTGATCCGGCTCGCGCGCACGATGACTGTCTGCAGCGGCTCCGCGCCCGCCGCTGCGCCGCTCGCGCCGAGCAGCGCCATGCCAAGAGTCAGCCGCCGCAGTCCCATGATCCAGCCTCCCCGGAAGTGCAGGCCGGAATTCTTGCCGGGCAGGTTGCGGCTGGGAATGCGACATGTTGTCGCAGCCGGGCCTCAGTTGCGCGACGGCCGCTTCTGCAGCTTGCGCTGCAGCGTGCGCCGATGCATGCCGAGCCGGCGCGCGGTCGCCGAGACGTTGCCCTCGCACTCCTGCAGCACGCGCTGGATGTGCTCCCACTCGAGGCGGCCGACCGAGAGCGGTCGTGGCGGGATCTCCACGTCGGGATCGCCCGCATCCCGATAGAACGCCGCCTGGATCTCGTCGGCGTCGGCCGGCTTGGCCAGGTAGTGCACGGCGCCGAGCTTGATCGCTTCGACCGCGGTTGCGATCGAGGCATAGCCCGTCAGCACGACGATGCGCGTGTTCTCGTCCTGCTGCTGCAAGGCCTGCACCAGTTCGAGGCCCGAGCCGCCGGGCATTCTGAGGTCCACGACCGCGAATTCCGGCGACTCCGCGCGGGCGAGCGCGATGCCGGCCTCCGTCGAGTGACCCACGCGCACGGCATAGCCGCGCCGCTCGAAGGCGGCGGCGAGCACGCCGGCAAAGGTCGCGTCGTCATCGACGATCAGCAGCGTCGGCCGGTCGAGATCGGCTGCGTCAGCGCTCATCGTCGATCCGGAGATGCGCGAGCGGCAGGCGCAGGCGGCAGCAGGTACCGCCACCGTCGCGCTCCGCGAGTTGCGCCTCGCCGCCGAAGCGCCGCAGCGTATGCAGGCTCAGGAACAGGCCAAGGCCGAGGCCATCCTCCTTGGTGGTCAGGCCGGCGGTACCGATCCGCCCGTGCAGCTCCGGTGCGAGCCCGCCGCCGCGATCACAGACCTCGAGCATCAGTTCATCGCGGGTCCAGTGCGCGCGCACCCGCACCGCCTGCGGTGAAGCATCGGCCGCGTTGTTCAGCACATTGATGATCGCGTGCTCGAGCGTCTGCTCGGCGACCAGACGCGGCGCCGGCCGCGAACCGTCGAGCGCAGCCTCGAGCTGCACGCCGGGACGGTCGCGCTGCCAGCGCTCGAGCAGCCGCCGCAGCCAGTCGTCGAGATCGGTCGCCTGGCCGGACTCGGCGCGCAGCGCGCCGGCGCTCGCGGTCAGCGAACCGAGGATCGCGCGGCAGCGCGCGACCTGCTCACGCAGCAGCGTGAGCCGCGCCGCGCCCAGCGGTTCCGCGGTGTCCGTATCCTTCAGTACGACCGCCAGTGTGGCCAGCGGCGTGCCGAGCTCGTGCGCGGCGCCGGTGGCGAGCGTACCGAGTGCGAGCAGATGTTCCTGCTGCAACTGCTGCTCGTGCAACCGGGCGATGCGCCGGTCGCGCTCGCGCACCGAGCGGCCCATGCGCACCGCGAAGCCGCCGATCAGCAGCGCGCTGAACACGAAGCCGGTCCACATGCCGAGATCGTGCAAGCCGGTGCCACCGTGATCGCCATGGCCGGCGTGGACCTCCGCCAGCGGCAGATACCAGCGCACCAGCAGCGAGTAGCACAGCACGGTCAGCCCGATCATCGCCCAGGCATAGCCTCCCGGCAGCGCCATCGCGGTCAGCACGAGCGGCAGCAGGTAGAACGGCGCGAACGGGTTGCTCGCGCCGCCGGTCAGGTACAGCAGCACCGTGAAGGCCAGCACCTCGAGCGCGAGCTGGGCGAACAGCTCCCGATCGCCGACCTCGCCGGCGAACCGCAGCCGGATGGCGGTCAGGACGCTGGCCGCGGCGGCCGCGAGAAACAGCGCGGCGAGCGCGCGGACCGGCAGCGGCAGCAGCCAGCGGGTTACCGCCAGCCACACGACGAGGACTTCGGCGGCCAGCACGATCAGCCGCAAGCCATTGAGCCGCCGCAGGTTTATCGCGTTGCTCGACGGGGAGGGTTGCGGCGGCATGCCCGCATTGTAGTGAGCGGGCCGGCCCGGTACGATGTGCGCCGCAAAAAATCCGGCCAGGCGGCTGTATCGGGCACTGTCCGCCGGGCTCCGGGTCCACACGGGAGAGACGATGAACACGCGCGACATGAAGGCCATTGACTGCCTGTATCCGCTGCTGCTCAAGGAGTGGAAGAAGACCTGGGTCGAGGCAACCAACTCCAGGGGCGAACTGAAGTGCCAGGTCGAGGCGGCCTGGGGCGAGGGTTACGACAATGGCCCGCAGCTCATCGCCGCGATGGACGCCGCCGGCGTCGAGACCATTCTCGCCACCGACCTGCTCGCCTGGTCGTACCGCCGGCAGGAACGCTTCGCCGCGGACATGACCCAGCAGATCACCGACCTGACCAGAAAGTACCCCGGCCGCGTCTATGGGCTCGGCGACTACGACCCGTTCAACATCCGCGCCAGCCTCGCCAAGCTCGAGGAGGACGTGACCAAGCGCGGCTACAAGGGCGTGTACATCCACATCTACGGCTACGACATCGGTCTCGACCACCGCAAGATGTACCCGCTGTACGCGCGCTGCGAGGAAATGGGCGTGCCGGTCTCGATGCAGGTCGGGCACGTGCTCGAAGCCATGCCGAGCGAATTCGGCCGGCCGATGCAGCTCGACCGCATCGCCTGCGACTTCCCGGATCTGGTGTTGATCGGCACGCACACCGGCTATCCGTGGGTCGATGAGATGGTCGCGGTCGCGACCAAGTGGCCGAACGTGTACATCAATATCAGCGCCTGGCTGCCGCAGTACATCGCGCCGCAGCTCGTGCAGTACATGAAGGGCAAGGCCGGCTCGGAGAAAGTGCTCTTCGGCTCGAACGGCCTGTCCTGGGAGCGCTACTGCGAGGGCATGGACCGCCTCGGCATCCAGGAAGACCGCGCGCTCAAGATCATGAGCGGCAACGCCAGGCGGATCTTCAGGATCTGAGGCGGACGGCGCAGGCGCTGCAGCAATCTCCGCTTTGCAGCCCTGGGTCCGGCTGCGACTACACTCGGCTATGGCCCTCTCGGGCCCGAGTGCTGATGCGCTTGACCAGGATCGACTTCCCGGACTGGCGAGCCATGGCCAGGTCAAAAGCGGTCTGCAATGCCAACCAAGCCTCGGCGGTCCCGCCAAAGGCCTTGTCGAGACGAATGGCCATCTCCGGCGAAATTCCGGCTTTGCCGTTGACGAGGTTGTTCAGCGCCTGCCGGGTGATGCCAAGCGCCTTCGCAGCCTCCGTCACCGAAAGCCCGAGCGGCTCCAGACAGTCAAAACGAACCGACGATCCCGGGTGGGGCGGCTGCTTCATGGGCACAACAGCACCTCCTTGCTCCTCAGTGATAGTCAACCAAGTCCACGTCGACAGCGTCCGCGCCGTCGAACCGGAACACGATTCTCCAGTTTGCGTTCACCGACACGGACCAGAAGCCCCTGAGATCGCCCTTCAGCGGGTGCAATCGCCAACCGGGAAGGCCCATCTGCTCCGGACCCGTGGCCACGTCGAGACGCGCGAGTATACGGGCTATCTTGTCGGCAACGGCAGCCTGCACGCCCTTGGCACTGCCCAGCCGGTACAGGCGTTCCAACCCCTTATGCCGGAAACGCCGAATCAATGGCGCCGATCCCCCAATTGCTCTGCGTATAGTATAGTGACAATTGCCGCTTGTCCAAGTGGATTTCCGCTACCCCACGACCCGCAGCACCTCCGCCCCGGCCCGCACGAGGCCGGCGAGCACCAGCGCCACGCCCACCGAAAGCGAGACCGAGAACCACGCCTCGCGCCGGCCGATCGTCTTCAGCATCACGGCGAAGGTCGAGACGCAGGGGATGTACAGCGTCAGGAACACGAGGAAGGTCAGGATCTGCACCCAGTCGAGCAGCGGCCCGATCTCCATCGTGCCGAGCGCCTGAAAGATCATCAGCAGCGACAGTTCCTTGCGCAGGATGCCGAACAGGATCGGCACACCGAGCACGACCGGCAGGCCGAGCCACCAGGAGGTCACCGGCAGCAGCAGCGCATTGATGACGGCATCCGCGCCGAAATGCGCGAGCAGCGCCAGCACGACGCTGCCGGCGACCAGCAGCGGCGTGACGATCGTCAGAATGTCGCTGGTGCGCGCCCAGGTATTGCGCAGCATCGTCGCCCAGTCCGGCAGGCGATAGGCGGGAATCTCGAGCACGAGGCCGCGCACGCTCTCCGGGTAGCGCCGCCCGAGCAGGCGGCCGAGCACCGCCACGGTCAGCATCGCCAACGCGAAGATCGCGATCACGCCGGTCACGCCGAGATACTTGCCGCCGAGCGCGAGCACGATCGCGGAGCGCGCCGAGCAGGGCACGAAGGTGATCAGCAGTGAAGCGATGATGCGCTCGCGGCCGCTCGCCGTGGCGGCGACCGACGAGATCGCCGGCACGTTGCAGCCGAGGCCGATCAGGAACGGCACGGCGACGCCGCCGTGCAGACCGATCGCGTGGAAGCCGCGGTCCACGACGAAGGCCACGCGGTGCATGATGCCGGATTCCTCGAGCGCGACCAGCAGCAGCACCAGCGGCAGCATATACGGCACGACGATGCCGATCATGCCGACCAGGCCCTGGGCGACGGCCAGACCGACGACACCCGCGGTCGTCGCCGGCTGCCATTCGCCGAGCCAGGCGACCAGCCGCGCCGAGGTCAGGCTGTCGAGCAGCACGCTGACCTTGAACACCATGAACAGCACCAGGGCGAACACGGCGAGACTGCCGATCAGGCCCCAGCGCGGGTGCAGGAACAGCTCGTCGAGCCAGCGCTTCCACCACTCGCTGTCCTCGCGCGTGCCGAGCCGGGTGACCGCCTCGTACAGCAACGCGGCCCGGTAGTGACGGTCGGCGTGCAGCTCGTCCGACAGCGGGCGCGGTAGCGACTGCTGCGCCACGAGCCGCGCGGCCTCGACCTCGGGCAGCAGCGCCGGGAAGTGTTCGGCGAATTCGTGCAGGAACCAGTCGTCGTTCTCGGCGAGCTGCATCAGCAGCAGCGGCTGCGGCACGCGGAACGCCTGCTCGATCTCGGGTCGCGCCAGCAGCGCGTCGAGCGAGGCGAGACCGCGGCGGATGTGCCCGGACAGCAGTTGCGGCACCGGCCGGGTCTGCTCGCGCGCCGCTTCGAGGGCCGCGGCGAAGAGGTCGGTGAGCCCCATGCCCATGTGCGCGACGGTCGGCACGACCGGCACGCCGAGCCGCTCGGACAGCGCTTTCGCGTTGACGTACAGCCCCTTGTCACGCGCCTCGTCCATGCGGTTGAGCGCGATCACCAGCGGCCGGCCGAGCAGCGTCAGCTCGAGGCTCAGCTCGAGGTCGCGGTCGAGCGCGGTCGCATCCACGACCTGCACCAGCACGTCGGGCGCCCGGAACGGCGCGGTCGGCTGCTGTGGTTCGTGCCGCGCGATGTCCGGCCAGCGGTCGCCCCACAGCAGGTACATCAGCACGACGCGGTCCGCCTCGCGCAGGCGGTGCAGCGACTCGATCGACGGCAGATCGACCAGCGAGATTTCCTCGAGGCCGAGGCCGACCAGGCATTCCTCGTAGGCCGACTCGCCGGCCAGCCGCGCGTGGCTCGGCGCGGCGCTGGAGGCGGCACGGAAGATCGTGCTCTTGCCGGTCTGCTGCCGGCCGATCAGCGCGACCCGCGGGCGCCGGTCACCGCGCAGCAGCGGTGTGCGGAGCGGAACAGCGGTGGTGGTACGGCGCGTGTCCATCGGGCTGCGATCATAACGGATGACCGCCGGAACCCGCCCGGGTTCCCGGGTTGTGCGGCCTGACCGCCCCGCCGCGAGCCCGGCTCAGCGCCGGATCGGCTGGCCCGGGTAGCGATCCGCCTGCAGCACCCCGTCGCGCACGACCGGCACGCCGTTGACCAGCACGTGCCGGATGCCCGCGGACGGGCGCGCCGGCTCACCGTAAGTGGCGCGGTCGATCACGGTGGCCGGGTCGAAGATCGTGAGATCCGCATCCATGCCCTCGCGCAGCCGGCCCTTGCGGCGCATCGCTGGCACGTGATCGAGGCGCTGCGCCGGCTGGATCGTCATCTTGCGCAGGGCCTGCATCAGGCTGAGCGCGCCCTCGTCGCGGACGAAGTGCCCGAGCACGCGTGCGTAGGTGCCGGCGCTGCGTGGGTGCGCCTTGCCGTCCACATACTCCATGCCGTCGGACGCGATCATCACGGCCGGATGGCGCAGCGCGGCCGCCAGCGCCGACTCCGGAATCGCGTGCAACAGCACGGCGCCGGCCGGCTGCTCGGCGCGGTAGCGCCGGAACGACGCCTCGGTCAGCCGCTCGCCGGTCGCCACCCACTCGACATCGCCGTAGCTGACCCCGAAGCGCTGCGGCCAGCCCTCATTGAACAGCGCCGAGCCGATCGCGGTGCTGCCGGCCGTGTACGGATAGGCCTCGGTCGTTACGTCGAGGCCGTGTGCCTGCGCCTGTGTCACCGCATCGAGGATCAGCGCGGTGTCGTTCAGGCCCTTGCTGGTGACGTGACACAGATGCAGCGCCGCGCCGGTCACCGCGGCGTCGGCCAGCATCTCCTGGACCATTTCGAACGGCCCGCCCGGGCCGGCGTGATGGACCTGGCGCACGTGCACGAACACCGGCACGCCGGCCGTGGCGGCCGCCTTCGTGAACTCGTAGACCTCGACGCGATTCGTGCCGGGCAGGTACTCATGCGCCAGCCCGAGACCGAGTCCGCCCGCGGCGAGTCCGGCGCGGAACAGATCGAGTGCGTTCGCGATCTCCGTGGCGTCGAGCGCCGAACCGCCCCAGCGTTCCGACTGACGCAGCAGTTCGTGGCCATCCACGCAACCCTCGCCAGCGCAGGTCTGGTCCCAGCCGGTCTTGAGCTTCACCCGCAGGCCGAGATGGCCCACGCTGGCGCCGAAATTGCCGCGCGCCTTGCCCTCGAGGCGGGTGTAGAACGCCTGCACCGGAAACGCGCCGACTTCGAGCTCGAGCGCAGTGGTGACGCCATCCTGGATGCGCAGGTCCTGCGCCAGCGGCTCCCAGCCGTGTACGTGCAGGTCGATGAAGCCCGGCGCGACGACGAGACCGGTCGCGTCGATGCGCTCGCGGCCCGCGAGCGGCGCCGGCGACACGCGCACGATGCGCCCGCCGCGGATGCCGACGTTCGCGACCGCATCGAAACCGGTTTCCGGATCGATGACGCGGCCCCCGGCGATGACGAGATCGTAAGCCGGTCCCGGGTCTGCGTTGCCGGTCGCGGTGCCGCCAGTCGCGGCCAGCAGACCGGCGACCAGCGCGCCGGTCAGCCGGCGGAGAGGTGAGTGCAGTTGTCGCATATCGCTGTCCTGTTTGTTGCCGCGTAGCCGATGATACGTCCCTGATCGTGTGGCGTGCCCGGCCGAGTGGAGGGGGACTTGCCGGTGGACCGATCGCTGCCGGTACCTGACAATGCAAACTGGCAACACCGGCACCGCCCCATGAAGATCGAAGCGACCATCACCTCCCCGGCCACCATCGCCGAGCTCGCTGCCCACGCCCGCCAGCTCGACGAGCTGGGCTACGACACGCTGCTGGTGCCCGAGGCCGGGCACGACCCGTACCTGCCGCAGATGATCCTCGCCGAACACACGCGCCGTGCGCGGATCGCGACCGGCATCGCGATCTCGTTTCCGCGCAGCCCGTTCGTCACCGCGCAGGCGGCCTGGGATCTGCAGCGTTTCTCCGGCGGACGCTTCGTTCTCGGCCTCGGCACGCAGGTCAAAGCCCACAACGAGCGGCGCTATTCAACGCCGTGGCCGTCGCCGCCGGGGCCGCGGCTGCGCGAGTACATCCTGTGCCTGCGCGCGATCTTCCGGCACTTCGCCACCGGCGAGAAGCCGGACTTCCGCGGCGAACATTACCAGTTCACGCTCAGCAACCCGTTCTTCACGCCCGGCCCGCTCGAGGGCGCGACGACCGTGCCGATCCACGTCGCCGCCGTCAACCCGTACAACTGCCGCCTCGCCGGTGAGCTCGGCGACGGCATCCGCATGCACCCGCTGAACACGCCCGGCTACATCCGCGAGGTGATCCGGCCCGCGGTCAAGGCGGGCGCAGATCGCGCCGGCCGCGCGCTGCGGGACGTCGAGTTCGCGATCAACCCGTTCTTCGCGACTGGCGACGACGACACGGAACTCGCGCGCTCGGTCGAGCTGATCCGCAAGCACATTTCCTTCTACGCGGCGACGCCCGCCTATGCGGCTGTGCTGCAGCATCATGGCTGGGCCGCGACCGGCGAGCAGCTCGTGCGCCTGTCCCGCGCCGGCCGCTGGGACGACATGCCGCCGCTGATCAGCGACGCGATGCTCGAGACCTTCGCCATCGTCGGCCTGATGCGGGACCTGCCGGCGAAGCTGACCGAGCGCTACGGCGGGCTGGTGGATGCCGTCAACGTCGTGTTCGGTCCGCCGTACGCGCAGCTTCAGGCGCGGCAGCGCGAGATGTTCGTGCGGCTCGGGCGGATTCTGCCGGAGTTGAAGCGGGTGGCGGCGAGCGCTGCGGCCGGCGGCGGGAAATGACCGAGCTGGCCGAGGACCCTCAGATTGTCCCACTCGACCCACATCTCGGTAACCTTTCCCGCCTCCAGCCGCAGCACCGCGATGAACGGCAGTTCGAAGCGCCTGCCACTCGGCGGAAACGACCCGAAGGCGCCCTGCTGCGTGCCGGGGTAGGTGGCATTAGCGGCGACGAGGTCGTCCTCGGCCAGCAGGAAGGCGATCTGCTGGAGGGCGTCGGGCACCGCGGCCGCATCCTGGCGCAGGAAGGCCTTGAACTGCTCCAGGTTCTCGAGCCGCAGGCCCGGAGCCGCGCCGCTGCGGCGATGGACTTCGGCGGCGACCAGTTGGTCGAGGCGGTCGAACTTGCGCGCGTCGATCATCCGGCTGACGATCTGCTTGTTGGCAGCGGACCGATCCATGCCACAGCCGCCGGTGAGGACCAGGACGGCACCGAGGCCGGCGAGTAGTCTGCGTTTCGGCATAGTGCCTCCTCGGGGTGTGCCCATGGAGCAGGCGCAGCGCACTCACGTGGTGCCGAACGGCGCGATGTCAAGCCGGCAAGTCAGACTCGAAGCGCCTGGCCATGCGCCACAGCGCATAACACGCCCCATAGAACGGGAGTCCGGTCAGCAGCATGACCACGAGATCGCTGCCGAAATCCTTCTTCGTGTGAGCCACGGCGTAGCCAAACCACACGCCGGCCACAACGGCGAACAACCCGACCAGGCCGGCGGCAGCCAGGAAGAGCAGCGCCGCGAGCTTGACCCGGGACGCGCGCACGGCCCGGCAGGTCGCCCACAGGAGACGCACGGCGACCACGAGTCCGATCACCGGAATCGAGACCACGAACAGCCAGAACAGGGCCTGATGGATCGACATTGGTCAGCACTCGCCGTCGGCTCGCCCCTTCCAGAATGAAGTCACTGCCGGTACGACGCGCAGCAGCTCGCGGATCTCCCGCTCGCGGGACTCGGTACGACATCGTACCTCTCGTCGCCGAGCCGGAGGAACCGCGCCGCATTGTTGTAGAAGATGTCGCGCTTCTGCTCCGCCGTCAGGAACGGCGCCGAGTCGATGCCCTCGATGGCCATCCCGATTGCCTCCGGCCACAGCATCTGGTCCGACCCGAACATCAGGCGCCGGCCAAAGCCCGCCCGCAGCAGCGCACGCAGGTAGTCGTGGAACTCGTCGCGCGGGATGATCCAGTCGATCACCGCCAGGTCAGCATAGACCTGCGGGTACATGTTCATGATCGCCTTCGTGTCCTCGAGGTACGGCCAGCCGCCGTGCATGATGTACAGGCGCAGCTTCGGGTGGCGAACCAGCACCTCCTCCAGCAGCCGGGGGTTGCCAAGGGTTACGCGAAATTCCGGGCAGCACCGGTAGGGCGTGCCGGCCGCGGCGAGGCCGGTGTGGATGCCGACCGGGAGGTCCAGCTCTTCGGCGAGCGCGAAATACGCCTCCAGCTTCGGATCGGCGGGCGACAGACCACCATACTGAGCGCCGATCTCCCCCATCGCGCCCAGCCAACCGGCCTGGTATTCCGACCGCAGCATGGCGACGTCGGGCAACGGGCTTCCCGGCGTCCCTTCGAAGTACGGCGTGGCGACGATCCGCTGGGAGTCGGCCGCGCGCCAGCGGCGCAGGACCTCGAGCGGGCAGTTGTCGTTGCTGACATAGCCACGGACGATGTTGTAGCGCCGCATGGCCGCGAGTGTCGCCTGCCTGTGCTCAGCTTCGCTCCCAATGCCGGACATCTGCCCGGTCACCGGGTTCGCGACCGGCTGCGCGAATGCATCACTGCCGTAGGCGTGCAGATGCACGTCGATGATCGGTTCGCGCTCGCCGCTGTCTGCGGCAACCGCAGCCGCTGCAAGCGCCGCCAGCACGAGAACGATGCACCGTAATGGCGGCGGCATCGGCGCCCGCGCAGTTCCGTCCCCTCGGGCGGCGCTCCCCGTCGCGCGGTGGCCTCCCGCTGCGCTGTCAGGCAGCATCGCTACGGTCCCGCAAATCGCTCCGCGAAACCCTCGCGGGCTTCCCCGACAAAGATCAGCAGTTCACTCTCTGCCACGCGCACTACGTCGATTCCCTGCCGCGTCGCCTCGCTCGTCAGCAGATCAGCCGCGTCCTCAGTCGGGACGAACAGCGTTCTCGGCAACTGCTGCTTGTGACTTCGCGCTTTCTCCAGCAGCCTGCGTGACTGCATCTGGCTGAGCTGCGTCGCATCGGCAGCCGCGAACTCGAAGCACAGAATAAAGCAGCTCGCCGCATCCATCAGCGCGATGCAGTTGAAGTCGCCGTCACGCACCGTGCGAACCGGCGCATGGTTCAGGCGAAACGCAATCCACGCTTCGTTGACCTCGAACTGGCTCGGATGAAGCATAGGGCGATTGTTCCAGTAAACGCTACCACAAAGTTGCATTGCCGCCGCGGCATAGCGCAACGAATCGGCTTGCGGGCGAGGGCTGAGGATGGGCCCAGGCTTCGCCGGCAGCGGCGCAGCCGTGATCATCCGCCGATAATCTCATTGAGGCCTTCGACGATATGTTCCAGCTCCTCCGGTTGAACGGAACCCAGCTTCCTGCCGATGCGTTCGGTGGAAAACGTACGGATCTGACTGATCTTCACCCAGGAGCGCCTGGGCAACCTGACCCTGCCCAACTCATGAGTGAGTGGAAACCGCGCCCTCGGCTCCTGGCTGGTCAGGACCATAGCAATGACGGTGCCGGAACGCTCATTGAAAACGTCATGACTCAGGATCAGGACGGGACGTTCCCCCGTTTGCTCCCGGCCAACAGCGGGATTCAGGTCAGCCCACCTGATCTCACCTCTCAGTATCCTGGCCACGAGTCCAACTCCGCCGACAATCCTTCGTCGGCGATGGCCCGCTCATAAGTCGGATCAAGCCTGGCGCATTCTTCAGCCAATCGGCTGCGCTCCAGACGCTGGAGCTTTTCCTGCACGGCCTGCTGTATAGCCCGGCTGCGATTACTGAAGACCTTGCGCTTCACCAGCGCATCCACTCTGGCGAGGACGCCTTCCTCGATGGTGATCGCCACCTTGGTCTGACTCATGATCGTATGCCCTGGTATGAGAAATGATCATACTCTGCCCGAGTTGAGCGCGACAAGACCGGCGTGGATCCGGTGCCGCGGCGGGCCGGCCGCTGCACAACTACACCGCTCGTGCCTCAAGCGATGACCCATCGGACACCAGCACGAACCTGCCTGTCACCCCGCCCTTGCCGAGCAACTCGGGCGCACGTTTCGCTTCAGTCACAGGGAATCGCTGTGCGATGAGCCGCATGAGCGTCTGAATGCTGTAGGGCACTACCCGCTTCCGCCCGGGGAGCAGCCAGTGTCGATCCACGACGCCGACCAGATCCCACCCCGGCGTGAAGGGCAGCTTCGGCGTCTCGGGATGAACGCCCTCGCGCATCATCACGAGTGACGATGATGCGTGTGTGTTTCACGGACCTCCGCTGCGCTCACACGTTCCAGGCAGCGAACTTGTCGGACAAGCCTGATCGGAAGTACGTGCATCTGGGGGTCGTCGTAGTGACAGTATCGCGCTATCGCCCCCTCTCGGCCATCAGGTGGAATACCGCCAACCTCCGCTTCCTGCCAGATCGACAGTGATTCAGCCGCCGATTGTCGCGACGCCGCGGTCCAACACGATGTCACCGCGCTCCACCACATGTGCACAGAACTGGACAACGCCCCCGGTGTGCCAGCCTGCTATCCGGAGGGTCTCACCGGGGTAGATGGCGCCTGCGAACCGCACCGACATGCTACGTAAGAGATCCGACCGTCCACAACCAAACAACTTGACCAGGCCAAAGCAGGCCATTCCCATCGTGCAAAGACCGTGCAGAATGGGTCCTTCGAATCCTGCCTTCGCGGCGATGACCGGATCAGCGTGAATCGGATTTCGGTCCCCGCACAGGCGGTAAATCAGAGCGGCCTGCCGTGCGGTCGGCCAGTTCAATGTCGCGTCAGGGGCCCGATTCGGTGCCGCTTCGAGCGCCGACAGTTTCACTCCGGCGCTGCCGCAACCTCCGTCACCGCGCAGGAATCCAGTTGTCTGCACGGTGCACAGCTTTTCGGAGGTCGCCTGGTCGGTCAGGACCTTCTCGTAGAACAGCAACGCGCCCCGGTCCGGACCTTTGTCCTCCACGCCAAGAACCCGCATGACACCGCGGATTGTTCCCTGCGACGGAAGTGGCCGGTGTATGACGAAGCGCTGCTCGCCGTGCAGGGCGTTGACCCAGTCTACTGCCAACGCCGGCTCTCTGAGCCAGAAGCCCGGGTGTGCCAGCACGTTACACATGGATGGCAGTACCTGGAGCCGATCTTCATAAACGTAACTCAATTGTTCGGCGTCCGACGGATCCTGACCCAGTGACAGCCCGAGCCCGTAAAGCATCGTGTCCGCCTGGGTATACGTATGC
Source organism: Gammaproteobacteria bacterium (assembly GCA_016882265.1). GTDB lineage: Bacteria > Pseudomonadota > Gammaproteobacteria > Steroidobacterales > Steroidobacteraceae > SCUD01. The sequence goes on along the minus strand of VGVB01000001.1, from coordinate 211,363 downwards.
TCAAGCACCGGAAACCTGAAATTCATGATGGCTTCCAGGTTCATGACATCCGCCACGCGTGATTCACGTATGTATGTCCACGCCGCCGCAGACGCTCAGAACCTGCCCGGTGACGTAGTCGGACTCGCTCGACGCCAGAAACAGGACCGCAGGCACCACATCTTCCGGCGTCGCGATACGACGAAGGGCGATCTGCTGCAGATACTGCTCACGGAACTTCGGGTCGGTCCGGATGGTCCTGGTCATGTCCGTCTCAACCAGCCCGAACGCCACGCAATTGACGTTGATGCCGTAGCGTCCCCATTCGCGTGCGGCACTCATGGTGACGCTGACAACGCCGGCCTTGCTGGCGGCATAGTTGATCTGGCCGATCGTACCGCGCAGACCGGCCACCGAGGACACGTTGACGATCTTGCCATTCGTCACCGCGGCTCCGGACCGACCGGCCTTCTCGATCATCCTTCGACCTGCAGCCTGGGTGAAGTAGAACACTCCGGTGAGATTGACGGCGAGCACCTGTTCCCACTCTTCCTCGGTCATCTTCTGGATCATCGCCGCGCGGGTGATCCCGGCGTTGTTGACGAGGATGTCGACGGTGCCGAATGTTCGGAGGCACTCCTCCACGGTACCTTCCACCTGCGAGCGGTCGGCCACATTCACGGAGTGCGACAGTGCACTTCCGCCGCGCTCCCGGATCCCGGCGGCAACCCGGGAAGCGGAAGCTTCATCGATGTCTGCGACAACCACCTGGGCTCCCTCGGCAGCGAGAGCACTGGCAATGGCCGCCCCGATGCCGTGTCCTGCGCCGGTGACAATAGCTACCCTGGTCTGAAAGCGGCTCATCTCCCCTTACTCCGCCCGGATGATCATCGCAACACCAAGTCCACCGCCGCCACACACCGAGATCATTGCAAATTCACCTCCGTGAATGCGTAAAGCGTTCGCGGCCGACAAGACCAGCCGCACGCCGGTGAACCCGGTCGGATGACCGAGGGCGATCGCGCCACCGTGCACATTCAAGCGCGATCGGTCCCACTGCAGCGAGCGTTCATTGGCGATGACCTGCGCGGCAAAAGCCTCATTCACTTCGATGACATCCATCTGGTCCAGATTCATGCCGACGCGGTCCAGAAGGGCCGGGATGGCAGCCGCCGGACCTTCGAGCATGTCTTGTGGATCAACTCCAATCTGCAGGTAGCCGACTACCGAGGCAAGCGGACGCCGGCCGGCGTGCTCCGCCTGCCTCCGTGAAGTCAGAATGATGGCGCCGGCACCGTCCGTCACCGCCGACGCTGTAGCGGCCGTCACCGTCCCGCCTGGATGCACCGGTTTGAGCTGTCCCATCCGCTCAAGTGTTACGTTCGCACGAATGCATTCATCAGCCGTCAGCATTTCCTTCGCCGTGGCCGGCGTCGAGCGCACTTCCACCGGGGCGACCTCTGCGGCAGACCAGCCTTCGGTCCACGCCCTGGCGGCCTTCTGGTGACTTTCCCACGCGAACTGTTCCTGCTCTGCCCGGGAGATCCCATACTTCGCCGCAGTATGCTCCGCCAGTTCAGTGGGCCGCATGCCGGACAGTGGCTCCACCATGGAGAAGAACTCGTCCCGAATAACGATGTCCCCGCTGCGTGCGGGCACCCAGCGGGCATCCGTCAGAATGTGCGGAATCGTGCTCATGCTCTCCATGCCGCAAACGACTGCAGTCGAGCATTCGTCCAACTGCATCGCCTGCGCCGCCTCGATGACGGCTCGCAGACCAGCGGGGCACGCCATGTTGATCGTGTGCGCGGGCACCGTTGCCGGCACACCTGCCAGCACCGCAGCCGACCGCCCCGGGTTCGGTCCGTTCCCGGATTGACGGTTACAGGCCACAAATACCTCGTCAACTTCGTCCGGCGCGAGTCCTGCACGGCGGACCGCCTCAGCAATCGCCAGGGCCCCGAGCTCATAGACCCGGTAGTCCCTGAGGCTTCCGCCAAACTTGCCGATCGGCAGGCGGACTCCACTGAGCACGACAACATCGTTCAGGTCCATCACTTGCTCCAGCGCTCCGTGACCGCGGTCGCCAGGGCCTCCCGGAAACGCGGATGGGCAATGTCGATGAGCGCCCGAGCCCTCTCCTGCAGCGACTTTCCCGCGAGTTGCGCTACGCCGAACTCGGTCACCACATAGTCCACACAGTGGCGGGGAACAGTCACGGCTGCATCACCGGCGAGCAACGGCACGATCCGCGATTGCTGACTGTCATTGGCGCTGGACGGCAATGCGATGATTGCCTTCCCGCCCGGCGCCAGCTTCGCGCCGAGCATGAAGTCCAGGCAGCCGCCGACGCCACTCACGACCGAGCCGCCGCGGGTCTCCGCATTGACCTGGCCGGAAAGATCCACTTCCAGTGCCGAATTGACGGCGGTGAAGCCGGGTAGCGCGGCCAGCACCCGCGCGTCATGGGTACGACTGCATGGCACTACTTGGATTGCCGGATTCCTGTGCACGAAGCGGAACAACCGTTCACTTCCCACCACCTCGCCCGTGACGACCTTGGTATCACTCTGCTCGACGAAGTCGATGACCCGGTCGGTAATCATTCCGGTGTGCAGGCTGACGGACCGGTCTCCGATCCGGTCCAACAGCGCCTCCGGGATGGCCCCGATGCCCATCTGCAGCGTGCCCGACTCGGGAACGAGCTCCGCAGCCAGCGCCGCGATCCGGCCACACACTTCCTCGGGCGCCCGACTGAACCGCTGCGACGGAGCGGAGCCACTGTCGATGAAGATATCGATGTCGTCGCACGACAGCGTGCTCTCACCGCACGTAAATGGCATCTGTTCGCTGATTTCGGCGATCACCAGTCTGGCCGTGAGCGCAAGCTGCCGCGTCACTCCAACGGAGACCCCGAGACTGACATCGCCGCGGCCGTCCGGCGGGGAGGTATGAATGATCACGACATCGGCGTTCGCGAACTGCTTTGGAATGTCGCTGTAGCGCAGCGGCATGTAACTGATACGTCCTGCTCGGACCAGCGGCTGCACACGCTCGCCGACGTGCCAGGTCGTGAAATCAAAATTGTCCTGTAGCCCACGCGCGAGAAAGGGGTAACTCCCGAATTGCAGGCCCGACACAACCCGCAGGTGACTGAACCGCGTCACCCCGTCGACGAACGCCTGATAGAAGCGTGACGGCTCCGCACAGCCCTGCGGGAACACCACCAGGCTTCCGTCAGGGATCTTCTGGACCGCCTCGTGGGGGTCACTGAAACTGATCCGGTCCACTACAGGTCGCGCCCCAGCTTGTGCGCACTCAACATGGCTGTACCAATGTCTCCCGGCGCCACACAGTCGCCCACACGGTGAAGTTCCCTGATCGTACCCTTGAGGGCGGAATACAGATCCTGATGAGGCCTGCGCATCGTGACAACAACGACTGTGTCCGCGGCGACCTGCTGCACCTGATGCGGAGCATAGAGATTGCAGACATGGACCGAGCCGGATCGGATCTCCGTCACCCATGCGTTCGGCACCATCGTCACACCGAGTTCATACAGCTTCGAGTAGACATATGGGAGATTCATCTCCTCGGCAAGTTTCGGCCCGACCATCGGGAAGCTCGTGACGATAGTGACGCGGCTGCCACGGCCTGCCAGCAGTTCAGCCAGCGCCGGTGCCACGACGTCCCCCTGCGAGTCCGCGATCACGATCGACGGCCCGAGCGTACCCTCGCCGCGCAACACCATTTCCGGAGTCAGGGTGACACCCGGCAGGTCCGACCCCGCAATCGGCTGGCTGGTTACCCCCGAAATCCCGCTGCCATCGAAGCTCGCTCCGGTAGCTACCACCACGACGTCCGGTTCCAGACTCTGCAGCAGCGCCGGCGTGACCTCGGTGCCAAGAACGACTTCTACGCCCGACCTCGCGAGCTGCAGGCCCAGCCAGCGGACGACTCCTTCCATCTCGCTTCGCCGCGGCAGAGCGGCCGCCAGCAGCACCTGACCGCCAACCTCCTTGTGACGCTCAACCAGCGTCACCCGGTGTCCCCGCAGACGGGCGAGCCGGGCTACTTCCATACCCGCTGGCCCACCACCGACAACTACCACTTTTCTCGACGCCGGCGCGGCGCGCAGCGACCCGCTGCCCCAGATCCCCTCGCGACCGACCGCTGGATTCTGAATGCAACTCACCGGCAGTCCCTTGTACAGATTGCCCATCGTGTACTGATTGCAGAACACGCACTGGCGGATGTCGTCCGGCCGCCCCTCACGCACCTTCAAAGGCCACTGCGGATCGGAAATGAGCGTTCTCCCCAGACCGATCAGGTCAGCGTGACCATCTCGCAGGATCCTCTCCGCCGCGCCCGGATCGACCAGCCGACCCGGCGCACAGAGTACCGGCAGCGGATCGACCGCCTCGCGAATCGCCGCCGCGCACGGCAGATTGAATCCCGGCGCACCGTACATCGGGCTCATCGTGACGTGATAGTTCTGGTGCGAGCCGATATCCACGTCGACGAAGTCGATCTTCCCCGATTCGGCGATGCGCGCGGCAATTCTGGTCGTATCTTCCAGTGTCAGTCCGCCAGGCAGCAACTCGTCGCCCACGAGCCGGATGCCGAGCGCAATCCGCTGTCCAGCCGCCTCGCGACAGCAGTCAATGACCTGCAGCAGAAAGCGCATCCGGTTCTCGAGCGTGCCGCCATACTCATCACTGCGTTTGTTGTAGAACGGCGACAGGAATTCCTCCAGCAGGTAACCGTGAGTAGCATGCAGTTCGACACCGTCATAGCCAGCTGCCACGGCATGCGTTACGGCCAACCCGAAGCTGCGCACCGCTCCTTCGATGTCCTCGCGTTCCATGCACTTCGGCGTCGCGCCGGCAACAAGGGACGGGATTCCTGACGGCGCGTGTGCCGGGGCACCGTGCGTGCGTGTATTGCTGGCCTGGCCTATGTGGAATATCTCGATGAAGATCCGGGCACCATGCTGGTGGACGCCGGCCGTTATGCGCCGCAAGTGCGGCACAATTGCCTCGTCATGCATGCGGGTGTGCGGGACCGGCCAGAAATCAGACTCCGGCGCTACATCGACTGCTCCCTGGATGATGAGCCCCACGCCCCCCTTGGCGCGTTCGACGTAGTAATCCACCATGGAGTCGCCCGGAAAGCCAGTCTCCCGATCGACGAAATTGGTGGTGACCGGAGCGTGATAGATGCGGTTCCTGACCGCTACGGGGCCGATCTCAACCGGTGAGAAGAGCATGGAATACTGATCGGTCATTACGAACTCCGTCCCGGTCCTGCCGGACTCGATCACCGCAACTGTGCAGATCTACATCTGGAGGCGGCTGCGAACATCCTCCGCCAGCAAGCGGATGGACGCGTCAATCTGTTCGGTGGTGAGTCCCTGCAATTGCACACGACACAGCAGATGTCGCATGCCGGTTTGACGCTGAAGGTTCTTGATCCCGTGCAGGACCTCATCGGGTGTTCCGATCAGAGCGCCACTGGTCACCCCGGATACCCGTTGTCTCGAGCGTTCGCCGTCTGCTTCGACGTAGACATCCCGTGCGATCGCCAGGTCAACTTCATGTCGGTGGCGTCCCATGCGCTCCAGCTCATGCCAATAACGCGTCGCGTCGGCGGCGACCGACTCGGTCGACGGCGGAATCACCAGCGAATAACCGCCACGAGCTGCGAGATCGATCGTTTCCCCGTCGAGTCCCAACAGGTAGACCGGTGGGCGGGGGATCTGCAGCGGCTTGGGCAGAATCGACATATAGTCAAACGGTAAGCCGGCGCGCTCGGTCGGCCGCCGGTGAGGCGGGACGCAAGGTTCGGTCTGCAGCCGGCCATCGCGCTCCAGCGCACGTGTATGCGCCGGCAGCCGGTTCAGCTCTCCCAGATAGGCAAAACCGTCACTGCCCCATCCGTGGACGATGATCTCCAGGGCCTCGTTGAAAGCCGCCCGGCGCTGCGCCCACGCGATCCGCGCCCCGGCGTACTCCCGCTCGTCGCCGCCTGGATCGGCTCCGAACAGCAGCCGTCCGTTGCAGAGCAGGTCGAGCACGGCGGCCTCCTCGCAGATCGTCACCGGGTGCTCCAGCGCCAGCTTGACGAGTACCCCGATCCGAATGCCCCTGGTCTCCGCGGCAACGGCAGCCGCCATTGCTAACGGCGCCGGCAGCGAAGTGACGGCACATCCATGCGTTTCCGGAATCCAGACCGAATCGAGACCCGTGTTCTCGATGACGCGAACGTGCCGCAACAGACGCTCATAGGCAACTGTCGTACCCACACCGCCAACCCGGGCATCCAGCAGCACCCCGACTCTCATCGACCGGCGCCCTCGCGGAAATGCGGGATGACCCGTTCTGCGAACAGACGTGCTTCCCGCAGAATGCGGTCGCTGCGCAGATTCGCCTCCATGATGCGCGCCAGGAACACGTCGCAGCCAAGATCGCGGAACGATTCGATGCGGGCAATCACTTCATCCGGAGACCCAAGTACGAAGCTGTTCAACAACGGGGTCCAGACCGGATGATCCGGCCCCACCTCCGTCAGTGACCTGCCCTCGGCATCGCGCAGAAAGCCAAATGCAGCCAATTGTTCGGCAAACACCGGGCGTAGATCTTCGGCCACGATTCGCTCAACTTCATCCTGCGTGTCCGCGATCGCGACATCGATGGCGACAACGATCTGCCCCGGCGGCACATTGGCCTGATCCGCCGCGGTGCGATACGTGTCGATCAGCGCCTGTACACTGCTGACCGGCAGCATGGTCCCGGCGATGCAATAGTCCATCCCCAATCGCCCCGCGCGACGCGCCGTCGCCTCGCGGCTGCCGCCGGCGAGACACAGCGGCGGACCGCCGGGCTGGAATGGTTTGGGATGGATTTCCACGTCCTCGTACGAGTAGTATTCACCGGCAAAGCTCAGTGGTCCGTCGCCAAACGCCCGCCTGAGGATTTCGACGATCTCGAAGTAACGTGCGGGGACCCTGCTCTTTTCCAGTCCGAATCCCTGAAACTCCTCTGCTCTGTACCCGTATCCCAACCCCAGGGTCAGCCGCCCCCGCGACAGGTGATCGACGACCGCGATCTCCTCGGCCACGCGCAACGGATCCCGCAGCGGCAGCAGGAGTGCAAAGGGAAGCAGACGGATCATTTCGGTTCGGCGGGCGATCGCGGCCAGCACTGGCAGCAGTGCGGGACAGTAGCCGTCATACCAGAAGTGATGCTCGGTCAGCGCAAACCCGTCGAACCCCAGACGTTCCGCCTCGACCGCATGCCGAATCGTCTCCTCGTACAGCCACGGCAGCGAGCGCGGATGAGTACGCGGGCTCTGCATTCCATAGAGGCCGAGCCAGAATCTCATGTCGCGATCCTATTCCAGGACTTTCCTGGCAATGATGCCGCGCTGGATCTCGGACGTCCCCTCGGCGATGCGGAAGACCCGTGCTTCCCGGTACATCCGTTCCACGGCGTAGTCCCTGGCGTAACCCATCGCACCATGAATCTGAACTGCTGAATCGGCGACCTTGCCGGCGGCCTCCGAGGCAAGCAGCTTGGCCATCGAGGCCTCCTGTGCGCACTCCTCGTTTCGTTCACATTTCCACGCCGCGTGATAGGTCGCCATCCTGGCCGCGTAGATGGAGCTCGCCATGTCGGCCAGCATGAACTGAATCGCCTGAAATTCCGCGATCGGTCGACCGAACTGCACCCGCTGCCTGGCGTAATCCGCCGACATCTCGAGCAGCCGCTGTGCCAGGCCCAGGCACATGGCGGCGTACGCCACGCGGCCTTCCTGCAGGCACGACATCGTCATCTGAAAGCCGCGGCCCTCCTCACCAATCCGGTTCGCTGCCGGCACGCGGCAGTCCTCGAGCACGACTTCCGCGCGACCGCAGCCCCGGCCCGCCATCGTCTCGTGCCTGCGGCCCAGGCGAAATCCAGGCAGGTCCGGCGTCACCAGGAACATACTCATTCCGGAACGCGTCCCGTGTTCCTTGCTCGTTCGCGCCAGCACCGTCAGCAAACGGGCGTGCGCCGCATTGGTGATAAAGTGCTTTGTGCCGTTCAGTACGTATGCATCGCCCTGACGCTCCGCGCTCGTTCTGATTGCGCCCACGTCCGAACCGGCACCCGGCTCGCTCACCGCCAGAGCCGTGGCCAGTTCGCCACTGGCCATCCTCGGCAGATAGGTGTCCTGTTGGGCGGAAGTACCGAACGACACCAGAATCTTCGAACCGATTCCATTGCTGATGCCAATCAGTGTGCGAACAGCGCCGTGCGCCCGGCCCACCTCCTCGCTGATCAGCGCGTAACCGAGCGGGCCGATACCCAAGCCGCCAAACCGTTGCGGAATCGTGATCCCGAACAGGCCCATTTCGCGCATTTGCCGCAGTAGTGAGTCCGGGATCCGGTCCTCCGCTTCGATGCTCGGCTCCAGTGGAATCACCGCCCGATCCACGAAGTCCCGCAGTGTCTGCCGAAGCTGCTGAATCTCCTCGGGAATGGAGAAGTCCATGACCACTACACCTCGATCCCCAGGTCACGCGCCACTCGCTGGCGCAGTTCGAGCTTCCTGACCTTGCCAGAACTGGTCAACGGGAATTCCGTACCCCGCAGAAACCGGACGTGCCGCGGAACCTTGTAGTTCGCCATCCGCTCCTGGCAGAACGCGATCACCTCGCGCCCGTCGAGCACGGCTTCCGGCTCGAGTTCGACACACGCGCAGCCCACTTCGCCCAGTCTCTCGTGCGGCACACCGAACACCTGGGCCATCCGGATCTTTGGATGAGTGTGCAGCACGGCCTCGATCTCCGCGGGATAGGCATTGAAGCCGCCAACGATGTACATGTCCTTGATCCGGCCACACAGTCTGAGGTAACCATCTTCGTCGAAGCTGCCGACGTCACCAGTGCGGAACCAGCCGTCGGCCGTGATGGCATCGTTGGCCGCGGCGGGCATTTCAAAGTACCCCTTGCCGACGCACGAGCCGGGCTGAGCGTCATGCAGCCAGATCTCGCCCGGCTCACCGGGTTCGGCGTCCCGCAGGGTGTCCGCATTGACGATGCGAAGGCGACAACTGGGGAACGGTTTGCCGACGGTAGTAGCCGTCTTTTCGATCGGGTCGTCCAGAAAGGTCGAGGTCGACAGACCCGCGCACTCGCTCAGGCCATAGCACTGTACCACGAACCGAAATCCCATCCGTTCCTTCATCGCGCCGATCGTGGCCGGGGTGCACGGTGCACCGCCCACGATGGCCGTCCGCAGACTGGAAAGATCTGCGCTCCCCAATTCCGGACTGCCAAGCATCATGATGTACATCGTCGGCGCACCGGGGAACCACGTGATCCGCTCGCTCTCGATCGCGCGCAAGGCCAATCTCGGCTCAAACGACTCGTGCATCACGATCGTACTGCCGGCCATCACACTGAGCTGGGATACATAGGCACAACCGAAATTCGTCGCCAACGGAACCCCAAGGTATACGCGGTCCCCCGGGCCCAGCGCAGTACGTTCAATCCAGTGGTACAGCGCTGCCATGTTGTTGCGGTGCATGGACAGGCCGCCCTTTGGCGCCCCCGTGGTCCCGGAGGTGTACACGATGTTGGCGACGTCGAACGGATTGACCCGGGCCGCCGCCCGGCGCAGGTCAGCGTCGCACTCCCAGCCCTGTCCGGTTTCGAGGATCTGCGCATACGCCAGCGCGCCCCTGGGAACATCTGCATCGCAGCAGATCAGGCGCTTCAGCTCCGGTAATTCCGGTGCGCACATCCGCTGGGGACCCGCCCGATCTACGCCCGGTATCATCCTTTCGAGCCACGGCAGAGTGTCAATCGAGTCGCCGAGAAGGTAGCGCTTGAATACCAGGGTGCTCGCGCGCGACTGCCTGAGTGTTGCGCACAGCTCATCGGGTTTCAGGCGCGTGTTGACCGGAATCAGCGGTGCGCCGATCGCATAGGCCGCAAACTGAACGACCAGCCACTCGACGCAGTTGGTCATCCAGAGTGCGACGTTATCACCTCTCCGTACCCCCACCGACAACAGGCCGCGGGCACAGCGCTGTACCTGCTCATAGAAGTTCGCATAGGTGACGCGCTGCTCCCGATACACGACGAACTCGGCTTGCGGGTAACGCTCCGCAGTATCGGCGAGGACGTTGCCCCACGTACGGTTCGTCTCCTCATACCACCCCTCAATCACCGGCCGCGCCCTGCGAGCTCACTTCCACGCGTAGCGTATGCTGATGCCCATCGTGCGCGGCGGAAGATAGGAGCGTATTGACCCGCCAAACAGGCTGCTCAGGTCGAAGCCGAGCTGCTCAGCCAGCACGTCATTGACGTTCTTCACGAAGACTTCGCCGTGCCAGCGCTGATCGGCTGTCTCGTAGCTCAGCCTGAGGTTCCCGAGGACGTAGCTGTCCATCCTGGTGGAGGCGAAGTTGGTGATATTCGTGAACGACGTCCCGCGGTAGCTGACGTCTCCCTGCACCGCCATGGTCCCGCCGGCAAATGACGGCCATTCATAGCGCGCCAGTCCGAACACCTGGACCTTCGGAGTGAATGTCGGCTCCACGTCCACCAGTCGCTTCTGTCCCGACCCCAGCGGTCCGGTTGCAAGCGGCACGTCGCGGACCTCGGCATCGATATACGAGAAGCCCAGCCTCAGGTCGAGTCCGGACACCGGCTGCGTGGCCAGTTCCAGCTCGACGCCTTTGATCGTGGCGTCCGCGTTGACGACGAAGAACACCAGGTTGTTCGCCGCATGCGCCTGGAAGTCCTTGTAACTGTAGTAGTAGAGGCTGGCATTCAGGCGGGTCGTGTCGTTCAGCACACTCGACTTGAACCCTGCCTCGTACGCGGTCAGGGTCTCCGCATCGTACTCAAAGTTGTCAATGGCGAATATGCCGCCCAACTGCTGATTGAACCCGCCGCCCTTCACTCCACGACTGACACCGCCGTAGATCAGCAGGTCGTCGCTCGGTCGCCAGTCCAGTTGCGCCTTGCCGGCCCAAAGGGTGTCGTCGTTCTGCAGGTTCTGGTTATTGGACACCGTGACACCGGGGAAGCCCTCCAGGTCCGGCACGATGACGGTACCATTGAGCAGCAGAATCTGTGCACTGTGCGTGAAAGTCTTCTGCTCTTCGATCAGCCGAAGTCCGGTGGTGACCCGCAATGACGGAGTCAGGTCGTACTCGACCTGACCGAAGATGGAGTAGGATTCCGTCTCCACCGTTGCGGGCGAAACGAACTGCAAGCCGCCGATGAAGCCGATTCTGTTAGTGGCAGGACTGAGACCAAACACGCCCTGCGTGGCATCCAGATCGTAACTCAGGTAGTACGCTCCGAGCAGCCAGCGCGTCCTTGCGCCCTCGCTCATGAGGCGCAGCTCCTGTGACAACTGATCGTTTTCGGCGTCGGCGCGAAAGTCCAGAACGTCGTTCGGTGACGCGTCCACGTCCACCCGGACCCCTTCCTTTTCCATCACCCGATAGTCCGTCAGGGAGGTCAGCGTCATCGCCCCCAGATTCCAGGTGAGTTCGGCGGTACCGCCGTACATCCGGTACGTGGCTGTGTCGTCGTCGGCAAAGTCCTTGAAGATCCTGCGGTCCTTGAGATTCGAATCCTGAAAGCCAAACGCATCGGCCCCGGGGACCGGCCGCGGACCGATGAACAGGCACACCGGGCAGAAGTCCGCTCCGCCCGGGCCGATTCCTGCCCGGGTTTCGGTTGACGCAGCCTTCTCGGTACCGACGATGTTGCCGTCTGCGTCCACGATGGCTACGGTCGGAAACGGCTGCCATGGCGCAGTCGACGTCGTACTCTCGCCGCCGAAGGCCGTCACCAGCAGTTGCGCATTCGGCGACAGGTCCCAAAGGAAGTGAGCGCGCGCTGCGACCGAGGACTCACCCCATTCGTCGTCGACACCGGGCACCTGATTCTGGTAGATCTCGTCACGGCGGTCGTAGAGCAGCGCCACCCGCGCCTTCAGACTCCCGGCGACGGGCCCGCTCAGCGCCCCCTCGAATCGCGTCTGACTGAAGGACCCGTAGGCCAGGTCGGCGAATGCCTCGAAGGCATCGGTTGGCTTGCGCGTGATGTAATGTACCAGACCGCCGGTCGCATTGCGCCCGTACAGCGTGCCCTGCGGACCCTTCAGCACTTCGACGCGCTCCGAGTCGAACAGCCCGAACTTGTTGGCCTGCATCAGCGACAGATAGACCTGGTCGATATACACCGCATTCGGCGACTCATGCAGATCGGCGAAGTCACTCTGGCTGACGCCGCGGATGTTGAAAGTGAGGAACTGACCGCCGATGTTGCCGGACACGCCGACTCCCGGGGTCATACTGACGATGTCGGCACTCTCGCGAAATCCGAGTTGCGTCATCTGCTCCCCGGAGAATGCGGTGACCGCGATCGGCACATCCTGAATCCCCTGCTCGCGCTTCTGCGCGGTGACAACGATCTCGTCCAGGGCCGTTGTGGCCGAAGCCGACGCCGTGACACAGAACAACGCAATACCGGACCAGGTAAGAAATGCGTTCCGGTCGTTCGATACTGACTGATACATGACACCCCTCCCTATGTGAAATCCGCGGGGCGCTTTTCCACAAAGGCGCCCATACCCTCTTTCTGATCTCTGGTCGTCCAATTGAGGCCTACGGTATTGATGGAGAACTCGATCGCCGCTTCGATATCCGTGGTCATCCAGGCGTGGATGATCTCCTTCTGCGTCATCAGTGCCATCGGGCTGCGTGTCTCCAGGCGCTGCAGCCATCGCGACACGACGCTGTCCAGGTCTTCCTGCGCGCAGACTTCATTGATCAGGCCGCGCGCCAGAGCCTTGTCCGCGCCCCAGTTCAGGCCGGTAAAGCACAGCTCGCGCGCGTGCATGATGCCGATGGCCTGCGGCAATACTGCCGCTTCGACAATGGCCGGTATGCCGACATTGATGTTCGGCAGTCCGAATTGCGAGCGCGCGGTGGCTACGATCAGGTCGCAGGACACGGCAAGTTCGAGTCCGGCACCGAGGCATAACCCGTCCACGGCCACCAGAATGACCTTCGGCAGCGTTCGACAGAGACTGAAGACGTCGTGCAGACGACGTCCGACGTGGCGCACCTCGAACGGAGACTTGTCGCGGACGAAGTCGACGTCGATGCCTGAGCTGAACGCCTTGTGACCCGCCGCTCGCAACAGCACGACGCGCACCTGGCCGTCGGCCGCGCAGTCACGCAATGCCCATTCCAGCTCGTCCAGTACGCGTGCATTGATGGCATTCAGGACCTGCGGACGATTGAGTACGATGGTCGCCCGGCCACCGTGCTTTTCGTACCGAATGGTCGTCAGGTCGATGCTCACGCGGTTACCCCGGTATCAGAAGCCGAACAGCCGCTGTGCATTCCGGTAGAACACCTTCTCGAGTATCTCCGGCGCATAGCCACCATTCTCCCAGTCCGCGAACAGGCGTTCGTAGGTGAGCGCGGGGTAGTCGGAGCCGAACAGGAATTTGTCCTGCAGACGTCCGGCAATCTCGCGCTTCAGAGCCGCACTGAAGTATCTGGGGGACCAGCCGGACAGTTCGTTGTAGACGTTCGGCTTGTGCAGCAGCACCATGAGCATCTCGTCCTGCCATGGCCAGGAAGCATGGCAGGCGACGATGCACAGATTGGGGAAGTCGGCGGCAACGTCGTCGAGGGCCAGCGGGTGACCGTACTTGAGGTGAATACGGCTGCCTTTCATGCCCAGGCCAACACCAGTCATACCGGTATGGAACTGGATCGGGACACCGAGGGAACTGCAGAGCTCGTAGATCGGATAGAAGCGACTGTCGTTGGGAGCGAAAGCCTGAATGATCGGGTGAAACTTGACGCCGCGCAGCCCGAGCACCTTGACGGCCCGTTCGATCTCGGCCAGCGCCGCCTGCCCCCTCCAGGGATCGACACAGGCATAACCGGCGATGAACGCCTCTGGATGCGCAGCTACCAGCTCAGCGATGTGATCGTTGCTCGTTCCCGGCTGGCCGGTCGCGCTTTCCGCGGCGACGCTGACCAGGACAGCCCGGACCTCATGACTGCAGACCATCCGGGCGAAATCCGCTGCGGGGATGGCTCGCTCGCGCTCGCTCATCTTATAGTAACCGCTGGTGGCGGCCTGAAAGGGCGCGAACGGTCGCAGTCCTTCTTCAGTCGGTATATGGCAATGCATGTCGATGGCTCGCAAACTTCCTCCTCCGCTCGGGAAGGTGCGGACCGAAGCCGAGGTCCGACCAGGACATCGCCTGTTGACTATCTATGGACTCAAGTATAAAAACATATTAAAGACCAAGTTTCAACTGGAGTTCATCTTTGCCAGCCCGGAATGAGACAGCTCTTCGGCGTCGCCGCCCACGAACCGCCCCGATGCCAGACGCCCGGCAGCCAGTCCGGGTGACCGGCCCGCGGGCAGTGACGCCAACCTCGCGCCGGGCGCGAAAGAAGCAGGCGACGAGACAGGCGATTTACGATGTGGCGATCCGCCTGTTCATGGAGCGGGGCTACGACGAGACGACAATTGACGACATCGCCGGCGCCGCCGATGTCAGTCGCGCCACCTTCTTCAACTACTACGCGTCGAAGCCCGAGATCCTGCACGAGATCGCTGCCGAAGCACTTGAGTACGCCCGCTGCACCTTCGACCGGAATTTTTCCCGGGCCGGCGACTCCATCGCCGAGAAGGTGCGGCGGAGCCTCCGCTCTTTCGCCATGATCGTCGAACGCGATCCACGCTACTATCAGACCGTCTTCCTGGACGCGATGCGATCGCAGGCGGGATTCGTTGCGGCCAATCGGGACGCCGCCAATCGTCTGATCAACGACCTGACGGGACATATGCGCGCCGCTCAGCGCGCTGGCGAATTGAACCCGTCTCTGGATGCCGGGCAACTGGCCGAAATGCTCACCGGGATCTACATGTATGCCATCCTGAGTTACATCCTCAAGGGTTGTAGCGGCTCGCTCGTGGAACGGATTGATAAGGCGGCCATGATCTTCCTGGAAGGATGCCAGGCTCGTTGAGCCTAGAAATGGACGACGTCACGCGCGAGATCTTCGGCGGGATCCCATCGTCGCAGCAGACGCTGTTTTACTGGATGACCGCCGTATCCGCTCTGATCTTCACGGTGCGGCTTGGTTGGCACGCCCGCCGCTGGCTGCGCGGCCGACGCCGGCCGTCCTCTGGGTACAACGATCTGTGGCGACGGATCCGCCACGTCGTCACCCAGGTGTTCGCGCAGCCGCGGCTGCTCCGGGCGCCGGCCGCAGGATTCGCGCATCTCCTGATCTTCTGGGGGTTCCTGGTCCTGTTCGTCGGCACCGTGCTGATCGCGATCGAGCATCACACACCGTTGTCGTTCTTCCATGGCGCGTTCTATCTGCTCTTTTCTCTGATTACCGATGTGTTCGGGATGGTACTGCTGGCCGGAGTCGGTATTGCCAGCTACCGGCGATATGTCGCGCGTCCGCTGAGATCGCGTGCCCAGGGTTATGGCGTTCCCTTGCTCCTGCTGGGTGCGCTCGGACTGACCGGATTCCTGGTTGAAGGCCTGCGACTCGCGGCCGCCCCCGGCCGTTGGTTCGACTGGTCGCCCGGCGGCGCGTTGGTTGCAGCGCTGGTCGGCAGCGGCGACATCGACCTGGTCATGATCGGCGACTGGCATCGTCAGGCGTGGTGGCTGCACGCGGTACTGGCTTCGGCATTTGTCGCTCTGCTGCCGGGCGGACGGATGCTCCATGCCATCGCCGCGCCTCTGAATACCTTGTTCAGCTCCACGGACCGGCCAGGTGGGGCCTTGCTGACCCCATTTCGCCTGGACGAAGTCGCGGCCGGTGCCGTAACGACAACCGGGCCGGCGCTGGCCACGGACCTGTCGCGGCAACAACTCCTGAGCCTCAGCGCCTGCACCGAATGCGGCCTGTGTGAGCTGGCCTGTCCAGCCGCAGCCGCCGGACGGCCGCTGTCGCCGAAACGGGTGATTACGCAGTTGCGGGATCACCTCGACCACGACGGAGTCGCGTCGCGGAGTGTGCCTGTCGAGGAGGTCGTCGCACCGGACGAGGCCTGGTCATGCACGACATGCCGCGCTTGCGTAGACGCTTGCCCTGTGTCCGTTCAGCACATCGAGCTCGTGCTCGATGTACGTCTGGCAGTGGTCATGAAGAGCCGCGTCGAGCCCGGAATTGCCGGCGTGTTGCACAAGCTGGTCGCCACGGGAAACCCGTTCGGGCTGCCGTCCGCGCAAAGAACCGCCTGGACGGCCGGGTTGCCGGCGGGCGTCCAGGTTGACCTGGCCGGCCAGTCCCAGGGGTTCGAGCTGCTCCTCTGGGTCGGCTGCGCCGGCGCATTCGATGCTCGGGCGCAGCGAGTCAGCCAGGCCGTGGCCACTGCGTTGTCACGCGCTGGCGTTCGGTTCGCCGTTCTTGGCGCCGAGGAGAACTGTACCGGTGATCCCGCCCGCCGGCTCGGCGAAGAAGGGCTGTTTCAGCAACTCGCCCGCAGGAACGTGGACATTCTGGATAAGTACGGCGTCCGCAACATCGTGACCACCTGCCCGCACTGCTTCAACACCCTGAAGAACGAGTACCCGGAGTTCGGGGGCAACTACGCCGTTCTCCATCACAGCGAACTGATCGCCAGCCTGCTCGCCCAAGGGCGACTCAACGTCGATCCGGTCGCTGCGGATTGCCGGCTGACCTACCACGATGCCTGTTATCTTGGCCGTCACAATCACGTGTATGAGGCGCCGCGGACCGCACTGGTCGCGGCGACCGGGTCTGCCATTCGCGAAATGCCGCGCAGCCATGCCCAGAGCTTCTGCTGCGGTGCCGGTGGCGCGAATGCCTGGTTCGACCTGCGCCTGGGAACGCGCATCAATGCGTTGCGTTACGACGAGGCCGTCAGTACAGGCGCACAGCAGATGGCGACGGCATGTCCTTTCTGCCTGACGATGTTCGAGGAGATTGCCGGTTCCCGAACTCCGGACCAGCGTCTCGAGGTTCGCGACGTTGCCGAGATCATCGAGACCGCGAGCCGCCGATGATCCATTGCCAGGACCCGCCGCAGTGATCGGGATATGGATCCTCGCCGAGCACGACGGCGGCAACTTCGCCCTGTGCAGCTTTGAATTGCTCGGCGAAGCCCGCCGTCTGGCGCAGAAGCTGGCCGGGACCGTAGCAGCGCTGGTGCTGGCCGGCGACGACGAGCTGCCGATCGACGTCCTGGGCCATTATGGCGCTGACCGGGTGTACCTGATCGACGACCCGCGCTTGCACCACTACGACCCGACTGTGGCCGTCGCAAGCATCACGCGGCTTTGCCGGCTTCATCAACCGGTCCTGATGCTGTTTCCTGCAACCACCACTGGTAGCGACCTGGCCGCCCGACTGGCGGTATCCCAGGACTGGTCGCTGGTCCCGCATTGCGTCAATATTCAGATCCGCGGCGACCGGATTGAACTCGTGCGGCCGCTTGCGCAACGCGGCATCCACGGCGTCTTTTCGGCCAGCCAGTCAGGCCCAGGAATCGTGACCATCTTACCGGACACGCTCGGCGTCGAGCGCCCTGAGCGCGCACGCCGAACAATGGTGGAACGAGTCACGGCTGTAATCCCGCAACACCAGGACATCGAGGTGTGCGGCTTCGTCGCCGCGGATCCGCGGACCTCCGACCTGGGCGAGGCCGAGATCATTGTAGCCGCTGGTCGCGGTGTGGGTTCACTGGACAATATGCGCCTCGTCGAAGAACTGGCCACCGTCATCGGCGGGAGCGTGGCCGGTACGCGCCCTGTTGTCGACCTCGGATGGCTGCCACATTCGAGACAGGTCGGCCAGACGGGAACCAGCGTGAGACCACGCCTGTACATCGCCTGTGGCATTTCCGGCGCAGCACAGCACGTTGCTGGCATGCGGGATGCGGGCACGATTGTCGCAGTCAACACGGATCGTGGTGCTCCGATATTCGATATTGCCGACCTCGGTATCGTCGACGACGTGACCAAGGTCCTGCCGCTGCTCACGCAGTGCTGTCGCGCCCTCTGCAGGAAATGACCCGCATGCGTCCGGAGGTCTTCCTGTGCGTGAAACAGGCTGCCGGTCTGACGACTCCGGTCCGATTCAACTCGGACGCAAGTGACGTTGCTCCAGAGTGCCGGATCTGGAGCACGAACGACGGCGACCGGTTTGCTCTCGACGCGGCGCTCAGGGCCCGTGAGGGCGGAGTGATCGGCGGGGTGACCTGTGTGACTGCCGGGCCGACGGAAGCCGATGAGGCGCTGTATTACTGCCTTGCCGCTGGTGCCGATCGGGCAATACGGATTCCGGTATCCGCAGCAGCGCTCTTCGAACCTGCCGTGGCCGGGGCGCTACTGGCCGCCGCCATCCGCCATCTTGGGGGCCAACTGGTATTCGCCGCACAGCGTTCCAGTGACGGAGAGAGTGGGATGGTCCCCGTGTACCTGGCACATGCGCTCGGCGCGGCCTACCTGAGCGACGTGACGGACTTTCAGTTGGACGGCACTGTGGTCGAGATCCGTCGCCGAATTGAGGGCGGCCACCGGCAGGTCTGGCGCTCGCAACTGCCGGCCGTGGTCGCGTTCGATCGCGGTAGCGCAAGTCCCCGCTATGTGGCCGTGGCCGCCATGGCCTTGGCCCGTCGCCGTGAAGTGCAGCAACTGACAGAGTCAGCGCTCGGCATATCACTGTCGCAGATACCGCGTCCGGTGCGTCTCGAACGGCTGATTCCACCGCGCGTGCGGACCAAGAAGCTGCCAGGGCCCGACTGGAACCAGTCGGCGACGGAACGCATGCAGACGATTGTTATCGGCGGCGCCGCGAGGAGGGCGTCCACGATGCTGGAAGGCCCGCGCGAGGAGGTCGCGGCGGTCGCCGCAGACTATCTGCACAAGCGCCGGTTGCTGCGGCACCGGGTCTCCTGATCCGCGGCGCCCTGCCGGAGATGTTCTGATTACCTGCAACGTCACAAGGATCCACGATGATTCGAGACCATGGGACCTCGAGGTTCTGCTGGAAAGCATTGCACGCTTCGTGCGCGACCGCCTGGTTCCCAACGAGGCAGTGCTTGCCGACACCGATGCCGTGCCGGCGGACATCGTTGCGGACATGAAGGCGCTGGGCCTGTTCGGCTTGTCCATTCCCGAGCAATACGGCGGGTTGGGTCTGACCACGGAAGAAGAGATACGTGTCGCCCTGGTACTGGGTCAGACATCGCCGGCATTTCGCTCGATCTTCGGCACCAACAACGGGATCGGGTCGCAGGGCCTCGTCATGGACGGCACCCCCGAGCAGAAAGCGCTCTATCTGCCGAAGCTGGCCACCGGCGAAATTGTTGCCGCATTCGCGCTCACTGAACCCGGAGCCGGATCGGACGCGGCATCGCTCACGACCGCTGCCCGTCGCGACGGCGAATACTATGTACTCAACGGGATCAAGCGCTACATCACCAACGCGCCCGAGGCCGGCATCTTCACCGTCATGGCGCGTACCGATCCGGCCCGTAAGGGACCGGCCGGCATCTCGGCACTGATTGTTGAGCGCGGCACACCAGGGCTCAGACTCGGCAAGATCGACCGGAAGATGGGGCAGCACGGTGCGCATACCTGCGACGTGATCTTCGATGACTGCCGCGTACCGGTGGGGCATCTGATCGGTCTGGTGGAGGGCTTGGGATTCAGAACAGCGATGAAGGTGCTCGACAAGGCTCGCTTGAACATAGCTGCCGTCTGCGTCGGCGCGGCTGAGCGCATGCTGCGTGACGCGCTGACTTATGCCCTGGAGCGGCGCCAGTTCGGCCAGCCAATTGCTCAGTTTCAACTGATACAGGCGATGCTGGCGGATTCACGGACCGAGATCTATGCGGCGCGCTGCATGGTGCTGGACGCAGCGCAGCGTCGCGATGCCGGTGAAGGAGTGAGTACCCAGGCTGCCTGCGCCAAGCTGTTTGCTTCCGAAATGTGCGGACGCGTTGCCGACCGCTGCCTGCAGATTCACGGCGGTGCCGGCTACATCAGGGACTACGCCATCGAGCGGTTCTACCGCGACGTGCGGCTGTTCCGTATTTACGAGGGCACCAGCCAGGTCCAGCAACTGGTGATTGCGCGCAGCATGATACGCGACGCAGCCGGTTCCTGACGTTGGACATGCGCACATGCGGAGAGGCGAAGCGCTCGGACGGCGCATCGGCGGCGGCAGTGCGTGCTCGGTCCCGATGAGGAGCCTGCTACTGGGGCCCCGCGGCAGGAACATCCTGCTGACGCATCGCCGGGTACGCCGCAATGACCTCCGCCGGCGCCTGCACCAGCTCGATCAGCACGCCCTCGCCACCGATCGGGAACTGCTCGCTGCCCTTCGGGTGGATGAAGCAGATGTCGTAACCGGCGGCGCCGCCGCGGATGCCGCCCGGCGCGAAGCGCACGCCGCGTTCGGTCAGCCAGGCGACGGCGGCCGGCAGATCGTCCACCCACAGGCCGAAGTGATTGAGCGGTGTCGTGTGCACCGCGGGCCGCGCGGTCGGGTCGAGCGGCTGCATCAGGTCCATCTCGACCTTGCACGGGCCGGTGCCGGCCGCGCAGATCTCCTCGAGCACGTTCTCGCGCGCCGAGCTCCACTGGCCGGTGACCTCGAGACCGAGCAGGTCCACCCACAGCGCGCGCAGCCGGGCGAGACTCTCGCCGCCGATCGCCACCTGCTGGATGCCGAGGATGCGGAAAGGTCGCGGCGTCGCCTCGCTCATTCGAACTCCATGATCACCTGGTTGACCGTCAGGCTCTCGCCGGCGCCGGCCGCGATCCGTGCGACTACGCCGTCGCGCGCGGCCAGCAGGACGTTCTCCATCTTCATCGCCTCGATCACCGCGAGCCGCTCGCCGGCCAGCACCTTCTGGCCGGGCCGCACGGCGACCTCGACCAGCAGGCCCGGCATCGGCGCCAGCAGGAAGCGCGACAGGTCGGGCGGCGACTTGTGCGGCATCAGTGCATACAGCTCGGCGGTGCGCGGCGTCAGCACGCAGGCGCGCACGACCAGACCGTTGTGCGCAATCCGGTACTCGGGGCCGACGCGCTCGACCTGCGCGCAGAATGGCTCGCCGTCGCACTCGCCGTGCAGCGCGATGTCGCGCAGCGGGCTCAGCAGCCGGAGCTGGTGGCTGCGGCCGTTGATCGCGACGGCCAGCGCGCCGTCGCCATCCTCGACCCGTACCGCGTGCTCGCTGCGCGCGCCCTCCTCGCCGCGGACGACGATGACATAGTCGGTCCACGGCGCCGGCGCCCGCCGGCCCGGCGTGCGGCGCTCCCGGCCGCCGCGCAGCGCGCGATGCTCAACCGCTGCGGCCAGCGCCAGCGCGAAGTCCGGATCGTCGCCCGGCAACTCCGCCGGCGTGAAGCCGCGCGGCCAGGCCTCGGCAATGAAGCCGGTGCTGAAGTCACCCGCGACGAAGCGCGGATGCGCGAGCAGCGCGGCCTGGAAGGCGATGTTGCTCGAGATGCCGCGGATCACGAACTCGTTGAGCGCCGCGCGCATCCGCCGGATCGCGTCGCCGCGGTCGTGCCCCTGCACGATCAGCTTGGCGATCATCGAGTCGTAGTGGAGCGGGATTTCGCCGCCCTCCTCCACGCCGGTGTCGATGCGTACGCCGCCATCCTCCGGCACCGGCTGCGCCGCCGCCATCGTCGCGACCGGCGGGCGGAACTTCACCAGCCGGCCGGTCGACGGCAGGAAGTTGCGAAACGGATCCTCGGCGTTGATCCGGCACTCGATGGCCCAGCCGCGGCGGCGGACGTCGGCCTGCGCGAGGCCGAGCGGCTCGCCGGCCGCGACGCGGATCATCTGCTCGACCAGGTCGATCCCGGTGGTGCACTCGGTCACCGGGTGTTCGACCTGCAGACGCGTGTTCATCTCCAGAAAGTAGAAATCCTGGTCGCGGCCGACGACGAACTCGACGGTGCCGGCGCTCTGATAGCCGACCGCGCGCGCCAGCGCGACCGCCTGCTCGCCCATCGCGCGGCGCGTCGCCTCATGCAGGAACGGCGACGGCGCCTCCTCGAGCACCTTCTGATGGCGGCGCTGAATCGAACATTCGCGCTCGCCGAGCCAGACACAGTGGCCATGCGCATCGCCGAGCACCTGGATCTCGATGTGCCGCGGCTGCTCGACGAACTTCTCGATGAACACCCGGTCGTCACCGAAACTGGCGCGCGCCTCGTTGCGGCAGGAGACGAAGCCGTCGGCCACCTCGCGGTCGCTGGCGGCAACGCGCAGGCCCTTGCCGCCGCCGCCGGCGCTGGCCTTGATCATCACCGGGTAGCCGATGTCGCGGGCAATCCGCACCGCCTCCTCCGGCGAGTCAATCGCGTCGTTCCAGCCTGGAATCGTGCTGACGCCGGCAGCGGCGGCCAGCCGCTTCGAGGCGATCTTGTCGCCCATCGCCGCGATCGCCTCCGGGCCGGGGCCGATGAACGCCAGGCCGGCGGCCAGCACCTGCCGGGCGAACTGTTCGTTCTCGGCCAGGAAGCCGTAGCCGGGGTGGATGGCGTCGGCGCGCGTTGCGCGGCAGGCCTCGAGAATGCGCGCGCCCGCCAGGTACGAATCGCGGCTCGGCGGCGGGCCGATGCACACCGCCTGGTCGGCGAGCGTCACGTGCCGCGCGTCGCGGTCGGCCGCCGAGTACACGGCGACCGTACCGATGCCGAGGCGCCGCGCGGTAGCGATCACCCGGCAGGCGATCTCGCCGCGGTTGGCGACCAGGATGCGGCGGAACAGCCGGCGTTTCTTCACAGCGGGATGTTGCCGTGCTTGCGCCACGGGTTTTCCAGCTTCTTGCCGTGCAGCATGGCGAGCGAGCGGCAGATGCGCCGGCGTGTGGCGTGCGGCTGGATCACGTCGTCGATGTAGCCGCGGGCGCTGGCGATGAACGGGTTGGCGAACTTGGCGCGGTACTCCGCTTCCCGCGCCGCGATGCGCGCCGGGTCATTCTTCTCCTCGCGGAAGATGATCTCGACCGCGCCCTTGGCGCCCATCACCGCGATCTCGGCGCTCGGCCAGGCGAGGTTGACGTCGCCGCGCAAGTGCTTGGAGGCCATCACGTCGTAAGCCCCGCCGTAGGCCTTGCGCGTGATCACGGTGATCTTCGGCACCGTCGCCTCGGCATAGGCATACAGCAGCTTGGCGCCGTGCCTGATGATGCCGCCGTACTCCTGGTCAGTGCCGGGCATGAAGCCGGGCACGTCGACGAAGGTGAGCACCGGGATGTGGAAGGCGTCGCAGAAGCGCACGAAACGCGCACCCTTGCAACTGCTGTGGATGTCGAGGCAGCCGGCCAGCACCAGTGGCTGGTTGCCGACGAAGCCGACCGTCTGGCCGCCCATGCGGCCGAAGCCGGTGACGATGTTGGCGGCGTAGTCGGGTTGCAGCTCGAAGAACTCGCCGTCGTCGGCGACCTTGACGATCAGCTCCTTGATGTCGTACGGCTGGTTCGGACTGTCCGGCACCAGCGTGTCGAGCGACAGGTCGTCGCGGTCCGGTGGGTCGTCGCCGGGGCCGTGCGGCGGCCGTTCACGGTTGCTGAGCGGCAGGTAGCCGAACAGCCGGCGCGCCATCAGCAGCGCATCGACGTCGTTGTCGAATGCGAGGTCGGCGACGCCGCTCTTCGTGGTGTGCGTGCTCGCGCCGCCGAGCTGCTCGGCGGTCACCTCCTCGTGGGTCACGGTGCGGGTGACGTCGGGGCCGGTGACGAACATGTAGCTCGAGTCGCGGACCATGAAGATGAAGTCGGTCATCGCCGGGCTGTACACCGCGCCGCCGGCGCAGGGGCCCATCACCAGGCTGAGCTGCGGCACGACGCCGGAGGCGAGCACGTTGCGCTGGAACACCTCGGCGTAGCCGCCGAGCGAGGCGACCCCTTCCTGGATGCGCGCGCCGCCGGAATCGTTGATGCCGATCACCGGCGCGCCGACCTTGAGCGCCTGGTCCATGATCTTGCAGATCTTCTCGGCGTGCGCCTCGGACAGCGCGCCGCCGAACACAGTGAAGTCCTGGCTGAACACGAACACCAGCCGGCCGTCGATCCGGCCGTGGCCGGTGACCACGCCGTCGCCGGGCACGCGCTGCTCGGCCATGCCGAAGTCGCTGCAGCGATGCTCGACGAACATGTCCCATTCCTCGAAGCTGCCTTCGTCGAGCAGCACATCGAGTCGCTCGCGCGCGGTCAGCTTGCCCTTGGCGTGCTGCGCGGCAATGCGCTTCTCGCCGCCGCCCAGCCTGGCGCGCGCGCGCCGGGCCTCGAGTTCCGCGATGATGTCGTGCATGGCGTCGCCCTCAGTGCTCGAAGCGGTCCAGCAGCGCGCGCGCCGCGGCCGGTGGTGCGATCCGCGCCGCGGCGACGTCGGCGAGCAGCGCCGGCAGTGCCGCGCGCACCGCCGGATGCTCGTGGAAGTCGGCCAGCAGCCCGGCGTGCACGGTGTCCCACATCCAGGCCAGTGCCTGCTGGCGGCGGCGCTCCGCGAAGGCGCCGCTGCTGCGTCGTGTCTCGGCCTCGCGCTCGACGGCGGCGTGGAATTCGGCGATGCCGTCGCCACGCAGCGCGCTGACGACCAGCACCGGCGGCGGACGGCCGCCGCGGCTGTGCGCAGCGAAGGCGCCGAGCGCACCGGCGAGCGTTGCTCTGGCGCGCTCCGCCGCCGCCGCATCGAGGTCGGCCTTGTTGACGACGATGAGGTCGGCGAGCTCCATAGCGCCGCGCTTGATCGCCTGCAGCTCATCGCCGGCGTTCGGAAGCTGCACCAGCACGAACAGGTCGGTCATGCCGGCGACGGTCGCTTCGCTCTGGCCGATGCCGACGGTCTCGACGATGACGAGGTCGAAGCCGGCGGCCTCGCAGGCGAGCAGCGCCTCGCGGGTGTGGCCGGCCACGCCGCCCGGCGCGCCGCCGGCCGGGCTCGGCCGGATGTAGGCGGCCGGCTGCTGCGCGAGGCGCTCCATGCGGGTCTTGTCGCCGAGGATCGAGCCGCCGGAAATGCTCGACGACGGATCGACCGCCAGCACCGCGACGCACTGGCCGCGGCCGATCAGGTGCAGGCCGAGCGTCTCGATGAACGTGGACTTGCCGGCGCCGGGCACGCCGGAGATGCCGAGACGCAACGCCCGGCCGGTGTGCGGCAGCAGCGCGTTCAACAGCGCATCGGCGCGCGGCCGGTGGTCGGGTCGGGTCGACTCCAGCAGCGTGATCGCGCGGGCCAGCGCGCGGCGGTCGCCGCGGCGCACGCCGTCGGCCAGCGACTGATCAGCGGGCGGGATGCTCACCGGCGCGGCTTGCAGTGGGCCTTGATCTGCTCGAGCACGTCGCGCGCGCTCGCCGGGATCGGCGTGCCCGGTCCGTAGATGCCGCGCACTCCGGCGGCGCGCAGGAACTCGTGGTCCTGCGGCGGCACGACGCCGCCGACGAACACGACGATGTCGTCGCCGCCCTGCTCCTGCAGGCTGGCGATGATCGCCGGCACCAGCGTCTTGTGCCCGGCGGCCAGCGTCGAGACGCCGACCGCGTGCACGTCGTTCTCGAGCGCCTGGCGCGCGCATTCCTCCGCGGTCTGGAACAGCGGCCCGATGTCGACGTCGAAGCCGAGATCGGCGAAGGCGCTGGCGACCACGCGTGCGCCGCGGTCGTGGCCATCCTGGCCGAGCTTGGCGATCAGCACGCGCGGGCGGCGGCCATAGTCAGCGGCGAACGCCGCCACGTCGGCCTTGAGCCGGTCCCAGTCCGCGGCGTTGCCGTAGGCCGCTCCGTACACCCCGGTCACCTTCTGTGTGTCGGCCCGATGCCGCCCGAACACCTGCTCCAGCGCGTCGCTGACCTCGCCGACCGTCGCGCGCAGGCGGATCGCGCCGATCGTCAACTCGAGCAGATTCCCCGCCCCGGTCCGGGCGCATTGTACCAGCGCCGTCAGCGCCGCCTGCACGGCCGGCCCGTCGCGCGCGGCGCGCAGCGCCGCGAGACGGCGGATCTGCGCGTCGCGGACCGCGTGGTTGTCGACCTCGAGCAGCTCGAGCGGCTCGCTGGCCGGCGGCGGATACCTGTTGACGCCGACGATCACGTCACTGCCGGCGTCGATGCGCGCCTGCTTCTCCGCGGCGCTCGCCTCGATGCGCAGCTTGGCCCAGCCGGAGGCGACGGCGCGCGTCATGCCGCCCTGGGCCTCGACCTCGCCGATGATCGACCAGGCCTTGTCGGCCATCTGCTGCGTCAGCGTCTCCATCAGGAAGCTGCCGGCCCACGGATCGACGACGCTGGTGATGTGCGTCTCTTCCTGCAGGATGAGCTGCGTGTTGCGCGCGATGCGCGCGCTCTGGTCGGACGGCAGCGCCAGCGCCTCGTCGAAGGCATTGGTGTGCAGCGACTGCGTGCCGCCGAACACGGCGGCCAGCGCCTCGATCGTCGTGCGCACGACGTTGTTGTAGGGATCCTGCGCGGTCAGGCTCCAGCCCGAAGTCTGGCAGTGCGTACGCAGCATCCGGCTCTTCGGGTTCTGCGCGCCGAACTCGCCCATGATCCGGTACCACAGCAGCCGCGCGGCGCGCAGCTTGGCGACCTCGAGGTAGAAGTTCATGCCGATGCCGAAGAAGAACGAGAGCTGGCCCGCGAACGCATCGATGTCGAGACCGCACGCCAGCGCCGCGCGCACGTATTCCATGCCATCGGCCAGCGTGAAAGCGAGCTCGAGGGCCTGGTTCGCGCCCGCCTCCTGCATGTGATAGCCGGAAATGCTGATCGAGTTGAAGCGCGGCAGGTGCTGTGCGGTGTACGCGATCACGTCGCCGACGATGCGCATGCTCGGTGCCGGCGGATAGATATACGTGTTGCGGACCATGAACTCCTTGAGGATGTCGTTCTGGATGGTCCCCGAGAGCTGCGCCGGGCGAACGCCCTGCTCTTCGGCGGCGACAATGTAGCCGGCCAGCACCGGCAGCACCGCGCCGTTCATCGTCATCGACACGCTGACCCGGTCGAGCGGAATGCCGTCGAACAGCACCTTCATGTCCTCGACGCTGTCGATTGCGACGCCGGCCTTGCCGACGTCACCGGTCACGCGCGGGTGGTCGCTGTCATAGCCGCGATGCGTGGCGAGGTCGAACGCGACGCTGATGCCCTGGCCGCCTCCGGCCAGCGTGCGGCGATAGAAGGCGTTGCTCTCCGCGGCGGTCGAGAAGCCGGCGTACTGGCGGATCGTCCACGGTCGCACCGTGTACATCGTCGGCTGCGGCCCGCGGACGTAGGGCGGAAATCCGGGCAGCGTGTCGGTGTGCGGCAGGCCGGCGAGATCGGCAGCGGTATAGAGCGGCTTGACGGCGAGGCCTTCCGGCGTACGCCAGTTGAGCGCGTCGGGATCGCCGCCCGGCGCAGAACGGGCGGCCGCCTGGCGCCAGAGGTCGAGCTGGCCGGAATCCGGGAGGTCTTCCTGATCAGTCATATAGATCTCCGGCGCGCTCCGTGCCACCGTAATTCATAATTTATAATTGCATTATACTGATGGACCGGGCAAGATACAGCCCGATCTTGCGCCGGATGTGACCTGGATCGCCATGCCCACCCCCACCAGCGTCCTGCCAACCAGCGCGCTGTACAAGCAGGTAGCCGACCGGCTGCGCGCGCGGATCCTCGCGCACGAACTGGCGCCGGGCGCCTGGATCGACGAGCAGGCGCTCGCGGCTGAGCTCGGCATCAGCCGCACGCCGCTGCGCGAGGCGCTGAAGGTGCTGGCCGCCGAGGGCCTGGTCGCGATGAAGCTGCGTCGCGGCGCGTACGTCGCCGAGGTCACGCCGCCGGAGCTCGCCGAGATCTTTCACGTGCTCGGCGTGCTCGAGGCCGACGCCGCGGCCGCAGTTGCCGAGCGCGCGAGCGATACCGGGCTGGCCGAGCTCGCCGCGATCCACGCTGAGCTCGAGACCACCACCGGCGACCGCGATGCATTCTTTGCCGCCAACGAGCGCTTTCACCGCCGCCTGCTCGAGCTGGCCGGTAACCGCTGGCGCGAGCAGATTGTCACCGACCTGCGCCGCGTGATGAAGCTCACCCGCCACCAGTCGCTGCAGCGCGAGGGCCGCATCGCCGCCTCGCTGAATGAGCACCGGCGCATCCTCGCCGCGCTGCAGGCGCGCGACGCACCGCGCGCGCAGGCGCTGACCCGCGCGCACATCGCCGAGGGCGAGCGGGCGGCGCTGGGGACCATGTAGCGGCCGCACGCCGGGAAGACAGCGGTTGCTGGGACCGTTCGCCGTCTTCGTGAGCAGGGATCCCGAGCGCGCCTGGGCCCGAATCGCCCCGCACGCGCTGCACGCAGCGGGGATGTATCCGGTCGTGACGCCCGACCAGTGCGTGCAGCTCGGAGCAACACTCGGCGACGACGCACCGTTGAACTTCCACCCGCTGGTCAGCGGTCTCGATCCGGCGCTCGGCTGGGAGAGCCTGGAGCTGTTCGGCGCGGAGGTGCGGCCGCGTCTGCGTGCGCACAGCGCTGAGGGCGGGTGG
The DNA here is from genome assembly GCA_016882265.1 of Gammaproteobacteria bacterium. Classification (GTDB taxonomy): domain Bacteria; phylum Pseudomonadota; class Gammaproteobacteria; order Steroidobacterales; family Steroidobacteraceae; genus SCUD01. The sequence continues at coordinate 182,802 of VGVB01000001.1, read as the reverse complement.
GCAGCGACAACAGGGTGGCAGCCAGCCGGATAGCCCAAGAGATGTTGATTTATGATTGATAAATAATAGCTGTACTATCATTATTCAAGAATGTCTGAGACTCTTGCTCGGAACCAGCCCCGCCAGGCCATCGAGAAGGCCCTCGGACGATCTCAGATCGTCGCCCTCCTGGGACCGCGACAATGTGGCAAGACCACGCTGGCCCGGAGCTTCTCCGTTCCGCCAGGCAACTACCTGGACCTGGAGCGGACGGCCGACCGCTCCGCGCTCGCCGCCAGCGCCGAATCCACACTCGGGGCGCTGACCGGTCTGGTGGTGATCGATGAGATCCAGGAATTGCCGCAGCTTTTCCCGACGCTGCGGGTGCTGGCGGATCGCGAACCGCTGCGTGCCCGCTTTCTGATTCTCGGCAGCGTGTCGCCCGAACTGATTCGCGGGGCGAGCGAGACGCTGGCTGGCCGCGTGGAATTCGTGCCGCTGGGCGGTTTCACACTGGAGGAGGTGAGTACCAGGCGCGCGGAGCTGCTGTGGCAGCGCGGCGGTTTTCCGAGATCCTTCCTCGCCGCGGACGATGCGGACAGCTTCGCCTGGCGCAGCCACTTCATCGATACCTTCCTCACGCGCGACGCGGCCCGCCTCGGAATCGCGCTGGCACCGGAAGCGCTGCGCTGCTTCTGGATCATGCTGGCGCACCTGCATGGCGGTCTGGCGAACGCGGCGGAACTGGCCCGAACGGTCGCGGTGACCCAGGCCACGGCCAGCAAGTACATCGACGTGCTGACACATGCGTTCCTGTTGCGCCGGTTGTCGCCCTGGCATGCGAACGTGCGCAAACGGCTGGTGAAGTCGCCGAAACTGTACCTGCGCGACAGCGGCATCCTGCACGCGCTGCTCGGCCTGCGCGACCCGGGCGAGGTGCTGGCGCACCCACGCATGGGCTGGTCCTGGGAGGGATTCGCGCTGGAGCAGGTGCTCGCCGCGGCCGGTCCCGGCGAGGCCTGGTTCTATGCGACGCACGGCGGCGCGGAACTCGATCTGCTGCTGCAGCGCGGCGGCCGGCGCCACGGCTTCGAGTTCAGGTTCACGGATGCGCCGGCGACGCACAAGTCGATGCACATCGCCCGCGCGGATCTCGACCTGGCGAAACTATGGGTGGTCTATCGCGGCGAGCGCGCCTTCGCACTGGCGCCCGGCATCGAGGCGTTGCCGCTGCAGAGCGTGCCGGAAGCGGTCCGCTCGCTCTGAGCGAAGCCGGGGCCCGCAAACCCGCGCTGGCTTGTTGAGATCGTTGTCTGCCCGGCCGCCTGACAGGACTGCCAGCTTCTGCGTCGGGCCCCGACAGCGGATACTCCATAGTTGGCGAATCTGCCGGAGCCTCCGCATGTCTACGCGCCGCTGCCACGCCAGCACCTCGCCCTGGCTCAGCGCCGCGGCGTTGCTGTTGCTCGCCTCGACCGCCGGCGCGCAGGACTGGCCCTACTACTCCGGCGACCAGGCCGGCACGAAGTACTCGGCATTGGCCGAAATCAATCGTGCGAACGTGCACGGGCTCACGGTCGCGTGGACCTACCGCACCGGCGAACTGGCCCGGCGCGGGCCGGAGCTCGAGCGCAACCAGTCGTTCCAGAGCACGCCGATCCTCGTCGACGGCCTGCTGGTGCTGTGCACGCCATTCGGTCGCGCGGTAGCGCTCGATCCGGTCGATGGCAGTGAGCGCTGGGTGTTCGAGCCGAACGGCCCGATCGACCCGCGCGATGTGATCGGCCCGAAGTGCCGCGGCGTCGCCGCATGGCTCGATCCGGAAGCGGCGCCGGCGGCGCCCTGCCGGCGGCGGATCATCTATGGAACCTGGGATTTCCGCGTCTTCGCCCTCGATGCACGCAATGGCCGGCGTTGCCGGGATTTCGGCCGCAACGGTGCAGTAGTCCTGGATCCGGGCAAGAAGCTGCTGACCCGGCGCGAGCTGCAGATCGGCTCGCCGCCGGCCATCGCCGGCGACCTTGCGATCTTCGGCTCGCTGGTCATGGACGGGTTGCGCGCCGACGGTCCGAGCGGCAAGGTTCGCGCGCTCGATCTGCGCAGCGGTGCGCTGCGCTGGGAGTTCGACCCGATCCCGCGCGCGGCGACCGATCCGGCCGCCGCGACCTGGGGCGCCGGCAGTGCCGCGCACACCGGCCATGCCAACGTCTGGTCGATGATCGCCGTGGACGAGGCGCGCGACCTCGTGTTCCTGCCGACCACCAGTCCGGGCCCGGATTTCTTTGGCGGCCTGCGGCCCGGCGAAAACCGTTACGCCAATTCACTGGTCGCGCTGCGCGCCTCGACCGGTGAACTCGTCTGGCACCGCCAGCTCGTGCACCACGACGTCTGGGACTACGATCTGCCGGCCCAGCCGATCCTGATCGAGCTGCGGCGTGACGGACGCCTGATCCCGGCCGTCGTGCAGCTCACCAAGCAGGGACTGGTGTTCGTCTTCGACCGGGTCACCGGCGAGCCGCTGTTCCCGATCGAGGAACGCCTGGTGCCGCAGGACGGCGTCGCCGGGGAATGGTTGTCGCCGACCCAGCCGTTCCCGGTCGCGCCGCCACCGCTGGTTGCGCAGGGTTTCACGCCCGAGGATGCCTGGGGCTTCACGCCGCTCGATCGGTGGTTGTGCCGCCGGCGCGTCGCGGCGCTGCGCTATGGCCCGATTTACACGCCGCCGAGCCTGCAGGGCACCGTGCAGATGCCGTCGGCCGGGGGCGGCGCCAACTGGGGCGGCGGCGCGTGGGATGCCGCACGTCAGCTACTGATCGTACCGACGGCGCATTTCGCGACGGTGCTGCGGCTGGTGCCACGTACGGGCGGAACCGCGGCCGGCGAAAGTTACGAGCGCTTCGATATCGGCGCCGAGATGTCTGTCGCCCAGGCCGGCACGCCGTACGAAGCACGGGTGCAATTGCTCAGCTCGCCGCTCGGCGTGCCCTGCTCGCCACCGCCGTGGGGACGGCTCGCGGCTGTCGATCTCGACAACGGCACGATCCGCTGGCAGGTGCCGCTGGGCTCGGCGAAAAAACTCGCGCCGATTCCGCTGCCGGGACTTGGCCGGCTCGGTACGCCGCATGCCGGCGGAGCGATCGCCACCGGCGGCGGTCTCGCCTTCATCGCCGCGACGCTCGATGACCGGATCCGTGCCTTCGACATCGACAGCGGCGCCGTGCTGTGGGAGCACGAGCTGCCAGCCGGCGGGCAGGCGACGCCGATGACCTACGCGATCGGCGGCCGGCAGTTCGTCGTCATCGCCGCCGGTGGTCACGCGCTCTACCAGGGAACCCCGGGGGATTACGTCATCGCCTTTACGCTGCCGTAGTCCAATATGATGGACTCTCGAATAAACGTCTTGTATATTGGACCGCATGAACCTCCGCGCCGTCGGTCAACTGGTCGCTCGCCGGAGGCGCGAGCAGGGCCTGACGTTGAGCCAGCTCGCAACGGCCGCTGGCATCGGTCGCTCGACGCTGGCCGCCCTCGAAAGCGGCAAGCTGACGGAACTCGGCTTTGGCCGGGTCGCGCGACTGTGCGCGGCTGTCGATCTCATCATCGACGTGCGCCCACCGCTGCTCGCGGCACCGCTGATGGCGCATCGCCACCTGACCGATATCGCGGGCCGCGAACTCAGCAAGACCGCGATCGAGGACGTCATCACGCGCGGTGACTTCGAGGCCTGGCGCAGGCTCGTGCGAGCCATGCGCGACGATCCGAGCGGCCGGATCGGCGACCGGGTCCTGCGGGTCGCCCGGGCACTCAGCGCACACGATCCACGGGCACGCGCATTCGCGAGTCTCACGCCACGACTGCTCCGCCAGGACGAGCTGGCCGCGCCACGTCATGTCTAGGTTCCGGAAGATCCCGGCGTGGGAGAAGCTGCTGGCCCACGCAGCGACGTTGCAGACTCAGGTACCCGGCGCCGTCCTCGTCGGTGGTACTGCCGCGGCGCTGCATGCCGGGCACCGCATTTCCTTCGATCACGACCATGTCGTCGCTGAGCTGTCACGCAACTACGATGCCGCGCTCACTGCCCTCGAAGCGATCGTCGGCTGGAGAACGCGCCGCCGGATACGCGGCAAGCTGATCCTCGGTCAGCGCGACGGCATCGACGCTGGCCTGCGCAATCAACGACGCTCTGCGCCGCTCGAGACCACCACTGTCGAGATATCAGGCGGCCGCACGCTGCGGATTCCGACCGTCGAGGAAATGCTGCGGATCAAGGCCTTTCTCGTTGTTGAGCGCAATGCGACCCGTGACTATCTGGATGTCGCCGCGCTGACGCACCACCTGGGACTCGCCCGCAGCGCCGCGGCACTGCGGATGATGAACCAGATCTACGGCGAGTTTGCCGGTGAGAACGGCGATATTCTGGCATCGCTCACGGTCCGGTTGACGCACCCGGAGCCGTACGACCTTGCCGAGGTGGACCTTGCCGATTACAAGGGCATCGTCCCGCCGTGGGACGACTGGACAGCCGTCGAGAGCCAGTGTCGCGAACTTGCCGAGGCGCTGCTGACGGTGCCGGACGTTTGATTGTTCGATTGGCAGACGCGCGGCCGGTGTTACCGGAACCGAAACACCGGCACCGTTACGGTTTCGCTGAGTGCTTCGAAGGCCACGTGCACCGGCATGCCGATGCGCAAGTCCGCGGGCGCGACATCGATGACCCGACTCAGCAGCCGCACGCCCTCGGGGAACTCGACGACGGCCGCGGCATACGGCGTCGCACCGGCAAAGGCCGGGTGCAAGGCCCGCTCGACGATCGTGTAGGTGAATACCGTGCCGTGACCGGTGGACGGCGCCCATTCCCAAACGAACGACCGGCACTCGGCGCACAGCTCGCGCGGCGGGTGGCGGAAGCAGCCGCAGTTTGTGCAGCGCTGAAAGCGCAGCTCGCCCTTGCGACAACAGTCGTAGAAGTGCCCGGTCAGCCCTTCGAGCTTCGGCAACGGTCGCGGGATCGATGCAGCCCGGTCGTTCATGCGCCCTCGCTCAGCCGTCGCGCCGCAGGATCGCGATGCTGCCATCGCCGAAGTCGCCCCAGCCGGTGACCGCGCCGAGCTCGGCATCGGCTACCTGCCGCGCTCCGGCTGCGCCGCGCAACTGCCGCACCGCCTCGACGATGTGTCCTAGTCCGAGCAGGTGCGCCTGCGACAGCAACCCGCCGTGCGTGTTGACCGGCAGCCTTCCGCCCAGCTCGATCGCGCCGTTCTCGACGAACGCGCCGCCCTCGCCGCGCTGGCAGAACCCGGCCTCCTCGAGCTGCTGGATCACCTCGAAGGTGAAGCAGTCGTAGACCTGCGCAAAGTCCATGTCGGCCGGCGTCACCCCGGCCATCGCAAAAGCCTCCGGCGCGGCCGTCGTCAGCCCGATGCGATGGAAATCCCGGCGACTGATGATCTCATCCGCCGGGCTCGGCTGGCCAGCCGCGGCACCCTCGATCAGCACCGGCCGCTGGCGCAGGTCGCGCGCCCGCTCGGCGCTGGTGACGATATACGCGGCACCGCCGTCCGTCTCGAGACAGCAATCCAGCAGCCGGTACGGATCGGCGATCATCGGCGAGGCGAGGTAGTCCGCCAGCGTCAGCGGCTTGCCGCACATCAGTGCGCCGGGATTGAGCTGCGCGTGCCGGCGCATCGCCAGCGCCACGGCGCCGAGCTGCTCCGCGCGCGTGCCGTACTCGTGCATGTGGCGCCGCGCCATCAGCGCATACCATTGCGGCGGCGCCGACAGTCCGAACGGCAGGTAGTAGTCACGGGCGATCGCGCCACCGGGGATGGAATCCACGTCGCCAGCGGTGATCTCGCGCGTGCGCGCGCCGGAAAAACCGTTCCAGCCGCCCGGCACCAGCACGTAGTTCGCGGCGCCGGTCGCGACCGCCATCGCCGCGACGCGCAGTCCGGCCACCGGCGCGGCGCCGCCGAGATGCAGCGTCGCGGCAAAGCGCAGGTTGCGGCAGCCAAGGCTGGCGGCAAAGTTCTCGGCCTTGCCGAGGTTTGGGAACGGCAGGATGCCGTCGATGTCGTGGGCGTCGATGCCGGCATCATCGAGCGCGGCGGCGATCGCGCGGAGCTGCAGCACGTGCTCGCTGACGCCCGAGCCCGGCTTGCGGCACACCGCGGTCTCGCCGATGCCGGCGATCGCGGCACGCCCGGCCAGCCCGCCCGCCGCCGTCATCGCGGCGCGCTCTCCGGCTGGCCCGCGGCCAGCAGCGCGTCGTACTCATCGAGCAGCCGCTGCCGCGCCTCGGCCTCGGCCCTGCGGATGTCCCAGAACCGCGCCGGCCGCTTGCCGACGAAGGCGGCCGGGCCTTCCTTGCCCTCCGGCATGTCGAACCAGTCCGGGTACATCGCCGCCGAGATCGCGCAGGACTCGCGGTAACCGTCCATCTCCTGGTCGAATGCCGCTTTCAGGATCTCGAGGCAGCCCGGGCTCACCGCCAGCACCTCCTCGCACCACTTGCCGACCTCGCCCTCGAGCTGGTCGAGCGGCACGACCGCATTGACAAGGCCCATCGCCAACGCCTGGTCGGCCTTGTATTTGCGGCACAGCATCCACATCTCACGCGCGCGCTTGGCACCGACCACCTTGGTCAGGTACGGCACAAAGAAACCGTCGGCCGGCGATGACACGCGCGGTCCGGCCTGGCCGAAGATCGCGTTGTCGGCGGCGATGGTGAAATCGCAGCAGTAGGCCATGTGGTTGTGACCGCCGATGCAGTAGCCCTGCACCTGGGCGATCACCGGCTTGCGCGACATGCGGATCAGCCGGTTGTGCGGATAGCGGTTGTAGACCGCCTCGCGCAGGCCCCACTGCTCCCAGTTGACGTCGCCGCCGGCGCCGAAGTGCTTGCCGCGCGCCGCGACCACGATGACGCCGATCAGCGGGTCGTGGTTGGCGTCGTAGAAGGCCCGGAACATCTCGTCGACGGTCGCCAGCGTCAGCGTATTCATCTGCTCGGGCTTGTTCAGCGAGATGCGCGCCACGCCGCCACCGAGCGCCAGATGCCGGCGCTTTTCGTAGACGATCTCGCGGAAGCCGTCGAGGCCCGCACCGCTGACGACGGCCCAGTCGCTGAACTTCATGACACGTACCTCAGGGAATGGCGCCTTCGGCCTTGAACGCCTCGATCTGCTCCCAATCGTAGCCGAGCAGGTCCAGCAGCAGCACCTCGGTGTCCTGGCCGAGCTGCGGCCCGAGCGCATGCACCTCGCCCGGCGTCTTCGACAGTGTCACCGGCAGTCCGCGGATCGAGACCTCGCGCTGCACTTCCTCGCAGTACGTCTTCAGGAAGTACCGGTTGCGCCAGGCCTGCTCGTCGTGGACCACGTCGGCGAAGTTGTGGATCGGGCTGGCGACGAGCCCGGCCGCCCGGAATGCCGCCATCAGCTCGCGATCGTCGAACCGCAGCGTCGCGGCCTCGAGCGCCGCGATCAGCGCTTCGTTGTGCCGGCGGCGTCCGGCGGCATCGTTGAAGCGCGCGTCGCTCGCGAACGCCGGCTGGCCGAGTGCGCGGCCGAGCGCGGCGAAGCGCGCGTCCTCGTTCGGCTCGCACAGATACATCCAGCGCCCGCGCGTCGGGTACAGATTCCACAGCGGGTTCTCGACACTGCGTCGCGAGTGCTGCAAGGCGCTGCTCTCGTCGCCGGCGAGATAAGCCTGAAGCTGCGGCGCAGCGAGAAAGAGCTGGGCGCCATACAGCGAGGCGTCGACACGCTGGCCGCGGCCGCTGCGCTGGCACTCGTACAGCGCCAGCAGGATGCCGAGCGCGGACATCATGCCGCCGTAGGCGTCGCCGGAGCCCATGCCGAGGTAGATCGGCGGCTGGCCCGGCTCGCCCAGCCGCGCCATGATTCCGGTCAGCGCCTGCACGGTCATGTCAAACGACGGCCGCGCGACCTGGCTGAAGCGGCCATAGCCGGTGTTGGTCGCGTACACCAGCCGCGGATTGATCGCAGCCAGCTTCTCGTACGAGAGGTTCCAGCCGGCGAGCATGGCCGGTTCGAGGTTCGACAGGAACACGTCCGACTTCTCGACCAGCCGGTAGAAGATCTGCTGGGCGGCCGGCTTCTTCAGGTCGAGCGCGATGCTCTTCTTGTTGCGGTTGATGACCAGGAAGTACTGGTTCCAGTCGCCGATCTCCACCGACTTGATGCTGCGCACGCCGCGCGCCTGGTCGCCGCCCTGCGGCCGCTCGACCTTGATGACGTCGGCGCCGAAGTCGGCCAGGTATTGCGCGCAGACCGGCCCCTGGAACCAGACCGTCAGGTCGAGCACGCGGATGCCGTCCAGTGCCTTCGCCATGACCTGCACCTAGGCCACGACGCCGGCGGCGCTCAGCTCGTGGATCGCCTCGCGCGAGCAGCCGAGCAGTTCGTGCAGGACCGCCTCGGTGTGCTGGCCCACGCAGGGTGCGAGCCGGTCGAGCCCGGCCGGGCTGTCGCTCAGCCACACCGGAAAACCGAGCGAGCGCACCGGGCCGCAGCTCGGGTGTTCGAGATCGAGGATGTAGCGATTCGCGCGCGTGGCCGGATCGCCGGCCGGGTAATCGAAACGCTCGATGATGTCGGCCGAGAGCTGACGCTGCTGGAACTGCTGGCGCCAGTGGCTGGCCGGCTGCGTGGCGAAGCGCCGCTCCAGCTCGCCGATCAGCTCCAGCCGTCCGGATTCGGTGCGCTTCTCGTGCGTGTCGAAGCGCGCGTCGTCGCGCGCGAGGCCGACCATGTCGGCGAAGGCCGGCCACCAGCGGTCGGTGTCGGGCATCGTCAGCGTAACCCAGCGACCGTCGGCCGCCGCGTACAGCGAGCCTGACATCGGGTTCGACACATCGAGGCGCGAGATCGGATGCAGCAGCCGTTCACCCGCGCCGATCGCGAGGAACGCCTGCAGGTCGAGCGAGGAGCCGTACATGTTGGCGCCGAACAGCGATACGTCCACGGCCTGACCGGCGCCGCTGCGGCGCCGGTACAGGAGCGCGAGCACGATGCCGAAGGCGAGCTGCGCGGTCGCATGCATCGCGCCGGCGCCGGTGTACACGGGCGGCTGCCCCGGCTGCGGCAGCATCGGCATCGCGCCGGTGCGCGCCGCGGCCAGCTCATCGATCGCTGGCAGGTCGCGATCCGGGCCCTCCGGACCGAAACCGGACAGCCGCCCGTACACCAGATCCGGCCGCAGTGCGCTCGCCGCCGCGTAGTCGAGGCCGAGCGCGGCGAGCTCATCGCGCTGCCAGTCGGTGATGATCACGTCGGCCTTCGCGACCAGCCCGGCGAGCAGCTCGCGCCCGCGCGGCTGCCGCGCATCGAGCGCGATCGACTGCTTGTTGCGGTGAATCAGGTCAGCCTCGTGGTTCCAGCGTCCGGGCGTCGCCCGCGGCGCCCCCGGCAACAGGTCGAGACGGATCACGCGCGCGCCGAAGTCGCCGAGGAACGCCGCCGCCAGCGCCGTGCCGAACTGGCGGGTCAGGTCGAGAACGGTGATGTCGTTCAGCACGCGGCTCATCGCGTTTCCCCGCGTACACCGCCCGGCGGCGGCGCTACCACTGCGCGATCTGCTCGAGCGTATTGTCGGCGAACTCGACGGCGTCCGGCAACGGATGACCGAGCCAGTCACGGTAGAAGGTATCGAGGTCCGGCAGGAACTCGAAGTCCGGCGGGCAGCCGCGCGGCACGGCCTCGACCTCGAGCTGCGCGCCGCAACCGGGGCAGTAGTACTCGCGCATCTGCATCCACTCGGCGTTCGGCAGCTCGCGCCCGCGGTAGATCTCACCGAGCTTGTCCGCCGTGTCGCGCACGTAGATCAGCGCCGCCAGCTTCCAGTTGACGCGGTAGTCGCCGAACTCGTGACCGCAGCGGCACTTGACCACGCGGCCGTCCGGCTTCTGCACGATGAACAGCGCCGGCGTCAGCGGCAGCAGAATTCGCTCCGGCCACGACACGCGCTGCTGCAGAATCAGCAGCCACTTGTCGAAGCGGTCGCGATCCTTGCCGTTCTTCATCATCTGCTGGACCACCGGCCACGGCAGCTCGCCGTCCACCAGCTTGCGGATGTCCTCGACGTCGTAGATATCCCAGTCGGCCACGGCGTCCTCCTCAGAAGGCGAAATCGTCTGGCAGCCGCCAGAACCGCCGCAAGCGCGCGGCATAGCCGGGCGACAGCTCCATCGAGCTGTTCCACATGTTCTTTACGGCATCCGCCATGCCCTCGCCGCTCTGTACCTTGCGGCGCTCCTGCTGCCACCAGTCGCGGAACGGCACACCGCGTGCCTTGCGCGCCGCGCGGATCGCCTGGCGCCGGGCGGCGGTCGCCGCGGCATCCACGACCCAGTCACCATCCGTCCCCCGGGTCGCGACGACCCCGTGAATCGTCTCGGCGACGCGCGGCCGGGTCAGGCCCTTGTTCAGATCGTCGCGCACCAGCGCCGGATCGCGCTCGAGCGGATCACCGAGCGCCTGCGAGCCGGAGATCGGGTCGATCACCAGATCGTAGTCGTGCAGCGGCTGCGGGATCGAATACGGCACGACGACGTTGGTCTCGAGCGTCGCGGCCTTGACGTTCTGCGCCAGCTCCGGCTGCTCCGGATCGCCGTAGCCGTGCACCAGCGGCTGGCGCGCGGCGATCAGCTCCGGCACGTTGGTCCCGGCCGCGTAGGCCACGCGGTCCGGCGGCGTCGGGTACGCGCCCCACATGCCGTGGTTCGCCGTGATCATGCTGCGGATGCCGGAACAGGCCGCGGTGAAACCGATGCCGGTCGTGTTCCTGATCAGCCAGACCACCGTATGCCCGGGCCCGCCACGGAACTTGCCGTAGCCGCCCGAGTCCGGCTCCATGTTCCGGCCGAGATACATGATCGGGTAGTACAGCTCCATGACCTCGGCGTTGCCGAAGTCGGCGTTCGCGGTGAAGATGCACCAGGCCGCCGGTTCACCGTCGGCGATGCCGCGTGCCGGCGAACCGTTGCTGGCCTGCTCGAGCGTCAGTCCGACCATGTACATGCCGTACTGGTTCGGCCCGGCCCATTCACCGCTCATCGTCGTCGCGGCACCCGCCGAGATCTCTTCGACGAAACCGCGCATGTAGTACAGCCGCCCGGTGACCTCGTACAGCGAGGTCAGCCACATCACGGTCGGCGCCCAGCCGAGCCCGCAGGCCGCGAAGTAGTTCTTCGGGAACGGGTTGCACCAGGCGCCTTCCGGCGGCGGCTCGATGGTCATCGCATAGGTCGAGCCGGAGTTGAACATGTCGAAGCCGACCACGTGCGAGTAGCCCATCAGCAGGCCCGACGCCAGCGCCGTCGGGCTGACGTTCTCGCCGAACGGCACGGTGCCGCTCGCGCCCTCGAGCGAGAAGCGCACGCGCGCGTCCTTGTCGATGGTCACCTCCATCGGCAGGTTCATCAGGATGTCGACGTTCTGGTTGGGCAGAATCACGTTCTTGCCCTTCATCGCCAGATCCTTGAACTGCGACTTGCGCACGCGCCCCGGCACGGTCTGCGTGCGGATCCGCGCGGTCGCATAGCGCCGGCTGTCCTCGATGTACTCGCGCGTCGCGTTGTGGAAGAACTCGAGGCCGTACTTGTCGATCGTCTCGGTCAGCTTCTCGCGCACCTTGATACAACCGGCCAGCCGGCCGCGCGCATCGCCGAGCACGAAGTCCGGGGTGCGCGTGCGCGAGCGGATGCGGGCCTCGTACCACGGGTAGAAGCGATCGTCCTGGCCGACCTTTTCGACCGACACCGGGATACCGTCGGAGAAGCAGTCCGGGTTCATGAACGAGATCGAGCCCGGCAGCACGCAGCCGGCATCGTTGACGTGCGTCACCGAGGTCACCCACGCGACCAGTTCGCCGCGGTAAAAGATCGGCATCGCCATGTCGAAGTCGGGCGAGTGGATGCCGCCGTAGTGCGGATCGTTGTTCTCGAAGATGTCGCCCTGGTGGAAACCGGGCAGGTCCTCGTAGCCGAGCTCGATGAACTTGCGCACCATGGAAGCCAGCAAGCCGACGTGCGCGGTGATGCCACGCGAGGTGCAGATGCACTCGCCGGTCGGCGTATGCAGCGACCACAGCGCATCGCCGCCCTCGGCTGCAATCGGCGACGATGACACCTTGCAGCCAACCTCCCAGGCGATGTTGCAGACGTTGAGCAGGATGTGCCAGACAGCCTCGTAGGTGCCGCGGTCACGCTCCTTCTCGGGCAGCCGCTCCAGCCCGAACATGCAGCCGGTGCGGGCGAACAACTCGTCATTGCTGCGCAGTTGCTCGATGAGCTTCGGCTTCGTCGCCATCAGGCATCCTTCCTGGTCATCCAGTAGATGTTGTACTCGTCGATGCGCACATGCCAGCCGGCCGGTACGAACAGCGTGGTGTTGGAGGCCTCGATGACCGCGAGACCGTCCACTTCGTTGCCCGGCAGCATCGCCTCCATCCGGTAGATGGCCGCGTCATGCCACTGGCCCTGCTGGTACAGGCGCCGCGTGCCCTTCACCGCCATCGCCGGCGGCGCCGCGCCGGCCAGCGGATGCCGGACCAGCCGCGGCTTCACGGTGGCGACCGTCGCCACGACCGCTGCCTCGGTCACGTGATACGTGCCGCCGCCGGGTCGTGCCGCCAGCGTGAACAGCCGCGTGTAGTTCTCCTCGAAGCGACCGAACAGCGCATCCAGATCGGCCTGGCTGGCGACCGTCGCGACCGGTGAGGCGACCTCGACATCCTCGAGCTGACCGTAATAGCGGACGTAGGCCACCGGCTGGATCGTGATCTGCTCGCGCTGGAAGCCCTCGGCCAGCAGCTCCTCGAGCAGCGCATCGCGCAGGTGGTTCCAGACCGCGACCACCGGCTGCATCGCGGCGACGCGCTCGGCGCTGCTCGCCTGCGGCGACACCAGCGCTGTCACGCTCTGGTGCCGCCGGTGCGCGTAGTCCATGCAGGCGCCGCCCCAGGCCGAGAAGCCGCCGGCCCACGGTACGGTGATGACCGCCTTGTACGGATGGTCGCCGGCATACGGCAGCAGGTGCAGCGGGCCGCCGCCGCCATAGCCGAGCAGCACGTAGTCGCGCAGGTCGCGGCCGACCATCAGGCTGCGCACCAGATGCTCGCGCATGATGACGTTGAGCAGGTCGATGCACATCTCGCAGGCGTCGTAGACGTCCATGCCGAGCGGGTCGGCGACCTTCTCCTTGAACAGCCGGTACGAGACCTCCTTGTTCACGTGCACCTTGCCGCCGAGGTAGTTCTTCTCGTTGAGGATGCCCAGCAGCAGATTGGCGTCGTTGATCGTCGGCGTCGTGTTGCCGGCCTCCATGAAGGTCGGCCCCGGGGTGCCACCGGCCGAGTCCGGCCCGAGCTTGATGCGGCTGGTCGCCGGATCGATGCGGATGTAGGTGCCGGTGCCGGCGCCGATCGAGGTGATGCCGAGCATCGGCGCGCTGACGTACATGCCCTGGAAGGCCGGCTCGCGCGTGATCGGCAGCATGCCGGCCGTGATGCAGCCGGCGTCGAACGAGGTGCCGCCGACGTCGGAGCAGACGATGTTGTGCTCGCCGATCACGCTGCCGAGGTAGCGCGCGCCCATCAGCCCGCCGACCGGGCCGGACATCGCCGCCTCGAACAGCCGCTGGTAGCGGATGTTGGTGACGCCACCGTAGCCGAGCACGGTCTTCAGGCTGTGCTGGTAGCCGATCCGGTGCAGTTCCTGCTCGATGCGGAAGAGCTGCTTGCGCGCCGGATCCGAGGCGTAAGCCTGCACGATCGTCGAGTTGGCGCGCGAGATCTCGCGCATCGTCGGCGCGACCCGCGACGACAGTTCGACCGGCATGTCGCGGCCGGTCTCGTGCAGCACGCGGCGCACGATCGCCGCGGCGCGCTCCTCGTGCTCCGGATTGACGTAAGACTGCAGGAACACGATCGCGATCGACTGGCAGTTCTCGCCGACGATCAGCTCGCGCGCGGCCTGCTCGACCTCGTGTTCATACAGCGGGATCACGACCTTGCCGAACATGTCGATGCGTTCGGTCACCCCGCGCGAAAGCCGCCGCGGCACCAGCGGCACCCGGTGCTTCCGATACTGCATGTGGGTGATCTCGGACCATTGCAGTCCGATGAAGGTCTGCTTGCCGCGCCCCTGCGCGTTGATGTCCTCGAAGCCGCGCGTGGTGATCAGGCCGGTGCGATAGCCGGCCATGTTGATCACGCAGTTGAGCATCGAGGTGCCGGTGTAGATCGCGGTCTCGAGCTGGCGGCCGAACTGCTGCTGCTCCTCCTGCGGGATGCCGAAGTAGTCGCAGGCCTCGCGGAAGGCCTCCATGTAGCCGATGCTCTCGTCCTGCGGCGTGGTCGAGGCCTTGCCCACGACCGAGCGGCCCTCCTCGTCGACGAGGATCACGTCGGTCATCGTTCCGCCCGCATCGCAGGCCGCCAGGAAACGTCGCATGATTCAACAGCCTCCAGCAAGGCGCGCCCGGTCCCCCGCCGCCATCATCGCAAACGGGCCCGGCGCGGCGCCATCCCCTATCCGGACTATCCGCCGCGGCCCCGGCCCCGGCGCTGCAGTGCGGCCCGGTCGGCAGCCACGCCAGCCGCGATCAGCGCCTCGATCTCGGCCGCGCCGTAGCCGAGTTCCACCAGCAGCTCGCGCGTGTGCTCACCCAGCAGCGGCGGGTGGCGGGTCACCGTACAGGGGGTATCGTAGAACCGGATCGGCACGCCGGTCACGTTCACGCCGCCGAGCAGCGGATGCGGGACCGAAACGATCATCCCGTTGTGGCGGATCTGCGGGTCGCGGACCACGTCCTCGACCTCGTTGATCGGCGCGGTCAGCACGTCAGCGGCGACCAGCCGTTCGACCAGTTCGTCGCGGTCGAACTGGCGCGTGCGCTCCGCGATCAGGTGGTCCAACTCGTCCTGGTTCGCAAGCCGTGCGCGGATATCGCAGAAGCGCGGGTCCTCATCCCAGTCCGTGCCGAGCGCGCGGCACACGTTGGCGAAGAACTTCTCGCCCGGTGTCGTGATGACCACGCTCCGTCCGTCGCGGGTCGGATAGACGCCGGACGGAGCGAAGTACAGGCTGCGGTTGCCGGTCTTCACCGGGCGCTCGCCGGTCGCGAGGAAGCTGCCGATCGAACTCGCCTGCGCGTGCATCAGCGCATCGAGCAGCGAGACCTCGATGCGCTGACCGGCGCCGGTCCGGTCGCGCACGCGCAGCGCCGCGAGCGCGGCGTTGGCGACCAGCAGTGAGGTAACGGCGTCAACCACCGGCAGACCGGTCCGTACCGGCGGCGAGTCCGGGTGGCCGTTCAGGGTCAACGCGCCAGCGTAGCCCTGGGTCAGAAAGTCGATGCCGGGCCGCCCCGCGTACGGACCGTCCGGGCCGAAGGCCGTGACCCGGATCCAGACGATATCCGGCCGGTGCACGCGGACCTGCTCGTAGTCGAGACCGAGCCGGCCGAGCGCCGGCTCGCGCACGTTGGTGACCAGCACGTCGGCGGTGGCGGCGAGCCGCGCAAAGACCTCCTGGCCCTGCGGCTGCTGCAGGTCGAGCACGAGGTCGCGCTTGCTGCGGTTCAGGCTCAGATAGGAACCGCACTCGCCGCCGCGCTTCGGGCCCAGGTAGCGGCTTTCATCACCGTAGTGCGACTCGACTTTGATGACGTCAGCGCCGAGGTCGCCGAGCAGTGTGGCACCGTAGGGCCCCGCCATCATCGTGGCCACGTCGAGAACACGCAGGCCCGCAAGCGGCAGCATGCTCATGCGCCGCGGAATACCGGCTTGCGCTTCTCGAGGAACGCGGCCGTGCCTTCCTTCGCGTCGGCGCTGTAGGCGACCACGACGCCGGCCAGGCCTTCGTACTCCAGCATCTCGTCGAGCGTGTACTGGTACGACAGGTGAATCATGCGCCGCGCCATGTCCACCGCGACGCTGGCGCGCTCTGCGATCCGCTGCGCGTACTCGAGCGCGGCCGCCAGTGCCTTGCCCTCCGGCACCAGTTCGTCCAGCAGGCCCAGCTTCTGGCACTCCTCGGCTTTGCAGATCCGGCCGGTCTCGACCATCATCAGCGCGTTCGGCAGGCCGACGATCCGCGGCAGGAAATACGACAGCCCGCAGTCGGGCGCGACGCCGATGTTGGTGAAGATCGCCGACATCCGCGTCGTCGTATCGCCGAAGCGCCGGTCGCAGGCCAGCGCATAAGCCAGTCCCGCCCCGACCGCCGGGCCCTGGATCGCGGCGATCACCGGCTTGTCCACGAGGATGAGCTGGCGGGTGACCTCGAAGAACGGGCCACCCGGCGACTTGCGCTGCGAGCGCGGGATCGGCCGCGAAGTGTCCGAGGTGCCGGGCATCGGCCGCTCGCTGTCGCCGCTCAGGAAATCGGCATCGCCGCCGGCGCAGAAGCCGCGGCCCGCGCCGGTCAGCACGATCGCCCGGACCTCGTCGCGGGTCCGCAGGCGGTACAGCAGCCCGGACAGCTCCTCGGCCAGTTCCCAGCTCACCGCGTTCAGCTTGTCGGGACGGTTGAGCGTGATGATGCCGACCCGGTCCTCGAGCGCGAAGCGGATGTTGGTGAAGGTTTCCTCGGTCATGTCTGCCGTCCCTCGCTGTTGCCGGTGGCCGCCGCTCAGCCCGCGAACGGGTCGGGGATCGTGCGTTCGCCGGGACGGTCGAGCACCTGCGCCGCGACCAGTTCCTCGAGAAAGCGCGAGTCCCACCAGTTGAGCTGCAGATGCTTGGCCCGCCGGTAGAACAACTGGATGTCGTAGTCGAGCGTGAAGCCGATGCCGCCGTGTACCTGCTGCGCCATCGCGGTGACGTCGCGGAAGGCCTTGCAGGCGAACAGCTTGGCCATCGGCGCCAGGCGGCCGATGTCGCGGCCGGTCGCGTGCGCCCAGGCCGCCTCGTACACCAGCACTTTCGCGCCCTCGACCACCGGCGAGGCATCCGCCATGTAGTGCGCCAGCGCCTGGAAGGCGCCGAGCGGCTTGCCGAACTGCTGGCGATCCTTGGAATACTGCACCGTGATCTCGAGCGCGCGCTCGGCACCGCCGGCCGCGGTCGCGGCGGCGAGAATGATGCTCTCGAGCATCGTCGCGTGCCACAGGCGCCAGCCGCCGCGCGGCGCACCGAGCCGCCGGCTCTCCGGCACCGCGACGCCGGTGAACGTGACCCGGTACTGCGTGTCGGTGGCCATCGTCCGTTGCTGCTCGAGCGCGACGCCCGGCGCATCCCGGTCGACCAGGAACAGATCGATGTCCTCCGCCGCGGCGCCGCTGCGCGCCAGCACCAGCAGCGCATCGGCCGCCGCCGCGCAGACGACGTGGCGCTTGACGCCGTCGAGACGCCAGCCGCCGGCCGCCGCTTGCGCGCGCAGCTTCACGCCCTCTGCACGGTAGCCACCGTCCGGCTCCAGCCAGGCCGGCACGATGATCCGCTCGCCGGCGCCGAGCGCCCGCAGCCATTCATCCTGGCCGCCGGCGCGGCGCAGCGCGAGCACGCCGAGCACGGCGCTCGCGAACAGCGGTCCCGGCGCCAGCGCGCGGCCGAGCTCCTCGAAGATCACCGCGCAGTCGAGCAGGCTGAGGCCGAGTCCGCCGAGCTCCTGCGGCACGAGGATGCCGGGCAGGCCCATCTCGCGCATGTTCGCCCACAGCTCGGCCGGCACGCCAAGCCGGTCGTTCTCCATCTGCCGCACGACGTCGGCGCCGCAGTGCGACTGGCACAGGTCGCGGGTCGTCTCGCGCAGCATGCGCTGTTCGTCGGTGAACTTCAGTTCCATGGTCAGGCTCTCGTGATGATCGTGCGAATCGGCGGTGCGTTCACGGCTTCCAGTCCGCGCCTTGGCGCCGCCACGGGTTGTCGTTCGGATCGGCCGGCAGCGCCAGGCGGATGCGGCCCTCAGTGTGCACCTTGCCGGCCACCGACACGGCAACGTCGAGATCCACCCAGTGACAGCCGCTGGCATCCACCGAGGTGGCGGCGACGCGGCCGCTGAAGGTCATGTCGTCGCCCGGGAACACCGGAGTTTTCATCTTGAAGCTCATCCGGCCGAGGCGGCCCTGCGGGCCGCTCCAGTCGGTGACGAAACGCTCGAACCAGGCCGCGTTGTTCGGCGTGTTGATGAAGATGTCGCGCACGCCATTGCGGTTGACGGCGAAATCCTTGTCATGGTGCATCGGCCGCCAGTCACGGCTGGCCAGCGCGCCGAGCACGACCGTCGTCGCCGTGACGTGGTGCGTCAGCGGCGGCAGTTCCTGGCCGACCTGCACCTCTGGAGCGGTCAGACTGCGCGGCGCGGTCATACTCGCGCCTCCGTGCGGCGGTAGCCGAGACAGGTGTAGGTCTCGGTGCCGACCCAGTCGCCGCGCTGGTTGGTGGTCTCGACGTCGATGGACCAGAACCGCCCGATGCCGAGCTTCGTCTGCTTCAGCGGGCTGACCGAGCGGACGATCTGCCGCATCGTCAGCACGTCGCCCATCCGCACTGGCTCGCCGAACACGGTCTCGATGCCGGTGACGATCGCTTCCGGCAGCCGGCACAGCGCCTTGAGGTCGAAATGCGTCTGCAGCGGCGTGCGTTCCCCGGTCGCGCCCGGCGTCCAGTAGTGCGGCCGCATCCACACCGACAGCATCGACGGTGGCGCGATCGGGCCGGCGGTGATTTCGCCGGCGACCTGCGCGTCCCAGAACAGCGGATTGCCGTTCTGCGTCGCCGCGCAGGTGTTGTACACGTAGCCCATCTCGATCGGGAACTCGCTCTGTTCCTCGTACACCGGCTTGCCGATCAGCTCGCGGACCGCCGGCGGCAGCGGCTCGTCCGGAATCGCCATCGTCGCACTCATTGCACACTCCCGCTCTGCAACAGCTCCCGCGCCTCGTCCGCGGAGAAATCCAGCGAGCGCAGCACGGCCGCCGTGTCGGTGGACCCGGCCGGTGGCAGCTCGTGCACCGACTGCTGGCGCTCGGCTCCGGCCAGAATCGGCGCCATCTGTTCGAACTCGCCGTGCTGCGGATGCCGCGCCGGCATGAAGCTGTGCCGCGCGCGCAGATGCGGATCGGCCGCGACCTCGGCGATGCCCAGCACCGGTGCAACGCAGGTGTCCGCGCCGGCGAGCCGACTGACCCAGTCGTCACGGTTGCGGGTCAGGAAGCGCCGCTGCAGCACGCGGCGCAGCTCGTCCTGCCGGTTCGCGTCGTACTGCGCATCAGCGAAGCGCTCGAGATCGAGAATCTGGCACAGGTTGCGGAAGAAGCGCGGCTCGATCGCGCCGACGGCGAGATGACCGCCGTCCGCCGTCGCGTAGATGCCGTAGCAGGCGTAGCGGCCGGTCAGCAGTGCATTGCCCGGCCGGGTCTCGCTGCCGGTCGCGAGATACTCGTCGAGATACAGCGACATCAGGTTCAGTACGCCATCCGCGACGGCGACATCGAGATACGTCCCGCCGCCGCTCACCGTGCGGCCGAGGAGCGCCGCGAGAATCGCCGCGGCCGCGTGCATGCCGCCGCCCGCACTGTCGGCGACCGTGGCGCCGGGCATGGCCGGCCGCCCATCCGCATCGCGGCCGCTGCAGCCGAGATAGCCGCCGACCGCGAGGTAGTTGAGATCGTGGCCGGCCCACTGCGCGTACGGACCGTGCTGGCCGTAACCGCTGGTCGAGCAGTACACGAGCCGCGGGTTCAGCGCGTGCAGCTCCTCCCAGCCGATGCCGAGGCGCGCGGCGACGCCGGGCCGGTAGCTCTCGATCAGCACGTCCGCGGCGCGTGCGAGGCGGTGCACGACGCCACGCCCGGCGGCGCTCTTCAGGTCGACGCGGATCTTCTCGCAGCCGCGGCCGCCGCCGTAGGCATGGAAGGCCGGTTCGCCCGGGTCCGCGCCCGCGGCCACGACCGGCATCACCTTGATCACGCGCATGCCCCAGTCGGCAAGGATGCGCGAGGCCCGCGCCGCCGGTCCGACGGCGGCGAAGTCGAGCGCGGTGAAGCCCTGCAGCAGCGGCGCCATGGCGGCGATCAGAAGTTCCGCGGCAGCCCGAGCTTGCGCGTGGCGATGATGTTCTTCTGCACCTCGGAGGAACCGCCGCCGATCGTGTCGATGACCGTATAGGTGTAGCAGCTCTCGGCGCGGCCCTTGAGCGGCGCGTCCGCGGTGCCGAGCGCGAGCTGCGAGCCGGGGCCGGCGATGTCCATGGTCGCGTCGGCGAGCCGCCGCGACAGCTCGGTCGTGTACAGCTTGTACTCGGAGGCCTCGACCGTCGGCGTCTTGCGCCCATCGCGCGCCGCATCGACGAAGCGCAGGCCCAGCAGACGCGCGACCTCGCACTCGGTCGCGAGCTGCGCGACCTTCTGCCGGATCACCGGGTCGTCCTTCAGCGGGCGGCCGTCCCGCACCGTGTCGCGCACGTAGTCGCACAGCAGTTCGGTGCGGCCGCGCACCGGTGACACCGTGAACATCGTGAAGCGCTCGAGGTCGAGCGCCTCGGCGATGTACTGGAAGCCCTTGTTCAGCTCGCCGACGCGGTAGTCGTCGTGCACGAACACGTTGTCGAAGAACACCGCGTTGGTGCGCTCGCCGCCCATCGTGTACATCGGCTGGATCGTCAGCCCCGGATCGTCCATGCGGATCAGGAACAGCGAGATGCCGTGGTGCTTCGGCTTGTCCGGATCGGTGCGCGCGCCGACCCAGTACCAGTCGGCGAAGTGCGCCGAGGTGGTGAAGATCTTCTGCCCGTTCAGGATCCAGCCCTCGCCCTGGCGCTCGGCTTTCAGGCGCATCGCCGCCGAGTCGGAGCCGGCGTTGGGCTCCGAGTAGCCGACCGCGAACTCGATCTTCGCGGCGAGGATCTGCGGCAGGAACTCCTGCTTCAGTTTCTCCGAACCGACCCGGATCAGCGTCTTGCCGATGATGCCGATGCCCTTGCCGATCTGCGGCGAGCCGACCGAGGACAGCTTCTCGTTCAGCAGGAACTCGTGGAAGCCCTCGCCGTCCTGGCCGCCGTATTGCTTCGGCCAGGTGATGCCGAGCCAGCGGCGCGCGGCGAGCTTGCCCATGAAGCCGCGCCGTTCGGGCGTGTCGCAGACCTGGGCCATGTTCTCGCGGCTGACATCCATGACCTTCGGGTCGTAGTTGTCGCGGAGAAACTGGCCGACCTCGCGCAGAAAGGCGCGTTCCTGCTCGGAGAACTCGAATTCCATCGGCGGACTCCCGGGGGCGGGCCGGACCAATGGCCCGCTCCCGGACCGTATCTTCGGCCCGGGCGGCCAGCGACGTCCAATCGGACTACGGACGGTGCCGGCACCGTCACCGCCCCTGGTACACCGGCTTGCGCTTCTCGGCGAACGCGCGCGGGCCCTCGCGGGCGTCCTCGGACTGGAACACCCGCGCGGCGAGCGCCTTCTCCAGCACGAAGTTCGGCTCATTATTGAGCGCGCGCACGGCGATCTCCTTTGCGGTGCGCACCGCGAGCGGCCCGTTCCGGCAGATCTTCTCCGCCAGCGCCAGCGCCTCGTCCATCAGCTGCTCGCGCGGCACGACCCGGTTGACGAGGCCGACCTCGCAGGCCCGGCGCGCATCGATCGTGTCGCCGGTCAGCAGCAGCTCCATCGCCACGGCCCACGGGATCTGCTGCGGCAGGCGGATGTGGCTGCCGCCCGCCGGGATCACGCCCCAGCGCACTTCGGCCAGGCCGAAATTCGCGGTCTCCGCGGCGATCCTGAGATCAGTGCCCAGCATGAACTCGACGCCGCCGGCGACGCAGATGCCGTTCACCGCCGCGATGATCGGCTTGAAGACCTTGTCGAACGGCCGCCGCACCGGGTCCTCGTAGCCCATCGAGTCGCCCGCGGCGATCGCCGGCAGTGCGTCCTTCAGGTCCATGCCGGTACAGAAGGCGCGCTCGCCGGCACCGGTCAGGATCGCGACCCACAGCTCCGGGTCGGCGTTGAAATCGTCGAAGGCCGCGTCCATGCCGATCAGCATCTCGCGCGTCATCGAGTTGAGCGCCTGCGGGCGGTTGAAGGTCATCACGGCGATGCGGCCGCGCTTTTCATAGGTGAAAGTTTCGGGCAGCGATAGCGCCATGATTCAGTCCTCGGTCAGCTCAGTGGGACGGATTCGATGCGGCCGCTGCCGCCGGCGGCAGCGCGGCGACCACCAGTTCGGCGAGGTCGAACACACGGCGTTCGCCGTCGCGGCCGGCCACGCTCGAAGTCAGCATCAGCAGGCAGAACGGGCAGGAGGTCGCGACCTGCTCGGCACCGGTGGCGAGTGCCTCGTCGAGGCGCGTGTCGCTGATCCGCGCGGTGCCGCCTTCGCGCGACCAGTAGTTGCCACCGCCGGCACCGCAGCAGAAGCTGTCCCGGCCGTGCCGCGGCATTTCGACGAGCTGGCCGACCGCGCCGACTACGGCACGCGTCTCGCGCACGATGCCGTTGTGCCGCGCCAGATAGCAGGGATCGTGGAAAGTGATCCGCCGCGTTGGATCGCGCACCGGCGCCAGCCGGCCCGCCCGGATCAGGCGCTCGATCAGCACGCCATGCGGGATCGTCTGCCAGCTCGCGCCCAGCTCCGGATAGTAGCGGTCGAAGCTGTTGAAGCAATGCGCGCACATCGTGATGACCTTCGTCACGCCGCGCTCGCGGAAGTCCTCGATGTTGGCCTGGGCGAGTTCCACGAACAGCAGCTCGTTGCCCATCATCTTCGCCGGGTCGCCGGTGCAGCGGGATTCCGCGAGGATGCCCCACGAAACACCCGCGGCGTTCAGGATCCGCACCATCGCCTGCGCCACCTGCTGCGCGCGTGCTTCGAAGGCCACCGCGCAGCCGATCCACAGCAGGTACTCGGTGCGGCCGGGTTCGTAGATCGGCACGTCGAGACCGCGGCGCCAGTCGTCGCGGTTCGCCGCAGTGCCGGCGAACGGGTGGCCGCGCGCCTCGAGGTTGCGGTTGGCCAGTGCCATGACCTCCGGCATCTCCGAGCGGCCGAGCACGAACTGCCGGCGGAAGTGCAGGATCGTCTCGGCCGGGTTGTTGGTCACCGGGCACTGCTCGACGCAGGCCGCGCAGGTCGTGCAACTGAAGATCGCCTCCGCGCCGAGCGCGTCGATCAGCGTCGCGTCGCCGGCGCGGCCCTGCTCGAGGTATTCGGCGCAGGTCAGCATGATCTTCTTCGGCGACAGCGACTTGCCGGTCTGCGCCGCCGGGCAGGCCTCGTGGCAGCGGCCGCACCACAGGCAGGCCGCCGCGTCGAGCAGATTCTTGCGCGGCAGGTCGGCGAGCTTCTCGGCGCCGAGCGGCGGTTCCGCACCGTCGGCGGCCGGCGCCTCGAAGTCGATCGGCGGCAGCGTGATGCCGGCGCGGCGCCGCGCCAGCGCGGTGTTCAAGGGCCCGAGGATCATGTGCGACATCGGCGTGCGCGGAATCAGCACGATGAACGCGAGACCCAGCAGACCGTGCAGCCACCACAGCGCCGCCTGCCCGCCGGCGAGCGTCGCCGGGCGGAGATCGCCGAGCATCGCGCCGAGCGCAAGGCCGAGAAACTCGCCGCGGCTCGTCGCCCCGGGCCCGGCGAGACGGAAGACCTCCGCGGCGAACCCGAGCACGATGATCGCGAGCAGCAGCGCTTCCATCGGCGCAAAGCCGCGGCGCTCCTTGCCGACCGTCAGTCGCGCCGGCGGCCACAGCCGGCGCGCGAACAGGAACGCGGCGCCGGCCAGCATCGCGAGACCAGCCAGCTCGCGCCCGAGCTCCATGACGACGAAGCCGAAGGTGCCCTCGTACACCGGAACGCCGAGGAAGGTCAGTGCATAGAGCGCGTGCCCGGCAATCGAGATCAGCGCACCGAAGAACAGCAGTGCGTGCGCCACGCCGGCGACCGGCCGCTTGAACAGGCGCGACAACAGCAGGCCACGCGTGAAGAACGACGGCCAGTGGATGCGCCCGGCCAGACCGGCAATGGCGCCGCTCGCCGCCGGCGCCGCCTGGCCGGCGGCGATGCGCCGCCAGTGGTCGCGCAGGCCGAGCACGAGGATGGCGGCAGCGGCGCACAGCAGCAGGGCGAGGACGACGTAGCTGATCGTGCCGATGGCGCTCATGCACCTGAATCCGGTCGAGGCATGCAGGCTACCGCCTGGCCGTCGTGCGTGCTAGCGCTTCAATATCGCCGCCGTCGCATTGCCGCCGAGGCCGTTGGTCTGCGCCAGCGCCACGCTGGCGTCCGGCACCTGGCGCGCGCCGGACTGGCCGCGCAACTGCCAGGTGACCTCGGCGATCTGGAACACGCCCATCGCGGTGGTCGCCTCGCCGAAGGAGACGAAGCCGCCCGACGGGTTGATCGGCATGCGCCCGGTCGGCGCAGTCTCGCCGGCCTCGACGAGGTGTTCGGCTTCGCCCGGCTCGCACAGGCCCCACTCCTCCGGATAGGCCAGCTCGTAGTAGCAGGTGTTGTCCTGCAGCTCGGTGAACGACAGCTCGCGCGGGCCGATGCCGGCACGCTCGAAGGCCTTGCGCACCGCGCCCATGACCTCGGTGTGGTAGCTCGGGCCCGTGGGTACCGGGCCGGCGAGATTGCGCGGCAGCGAATCGTCGAAGCCGAGCGTTGCGACCGCGCTCGCTGCGACCCACACCGGCTTGCCGGTGAACTGCCGCGCCTTCTGCGGCGAACACAGGATCGCCGCGGCGGCGCCGTTCGACACCGGACAGATCTCGAACAGGCGCAGCGGGTTGCTGACATACGGCGAGTTCAGCACGTCGCCGAGCGTGATCGCCTGCTGGAAACGCGCGAACGGATTGCCGACCGAGCAGCGGCGGGCCTTGACTGTGACCGTCGCCATCTGCTCCTCGGTCGTGCCGAACTCGTGCATGCGCCGGCGCGCGAGCATCGACCAGAAGGCCGGCCCCGGGATACCGACGCAGCGCTGGCGCAGGAACTCCGGATCGGTGACTTCCTCGGTGCCGGCAGTCTGGATCATGCCCTTCGGCATCACTTCACCGCCGACCACCAGCACGACGTCATACACACCGCCGGCGACCAGCGACCAGCCGACGTTGAAGGCGTTGCCGCCCGCGGCGCAGCCGGCCGACAGGTTGTACACCGGCACGCCGGTCGAGCCGAGATCCTCGACGACGTCGTTGCCGTTCAGGCCCCAGCCCTTGCCGCCGGAGAAGCGCGAGCTGGCCGCGCTGACCGCCTGCACCTGCCGCCACGAGATTCCGGCGTCCTGCAGCGCCATGTCCACCGCATGCCGGCACAGCTCGGTCACCGACTTGTTGCCGACGATCGCATCGCCGGCCTTGCCGAACCGGTGCAGCCCGACTCCCACTACCGCGACTTCCTGCATGGCGCTGCTCCCTGCCGCTCAGACGAGCTTGAATTTCCAGGTGGTGAAAGCCTTGCCCTGCTCGTGGTACAGCGTGTCGATGACCAGCTCGACCGCCGCGCCAACGGTGACCGCTTCGGGCGGGTCCACCATCTGGCCGACCAGACGCAGGCCGCTGGCGAGATCCACGACCGCGATCGCGTAGGGCCGGAACGGCTGGTCGTACTTGTGCGGCGGCGGCGGCGCGAAGTTCGCGATCGAGTAGCTCCACACGACACCGCGGCCGCCGAAACCGCAGGGCTGCATCCGTGAGCCCGGGCAGGCCGGGTTGTGACAGACCGGCACGCTGGGAAAGTACGGCGTGCCGCAGGCCTCGCACTTCGCGCCCAGCACGCGCACGCCGTGCTCATCGGCGACAAACAGGCCCGCCACGGCCGGGGCGACGGATTCGCTCATGCTCAATGCTCCCTCAGCTTCGCGCTGCCTTGATCAGCTCCGGCATCACCTCGAGGCAGTCGCCGACGATGCCGTAGCGCGCATAACGGAAGATCGCCGCGTCCTGATCCTTATTGATCGCGACGATCGTGCGCGCGGCGGCGCAGCCGGCCATGTGCTGGCTGGCGCCGGAAATGCCGGCGGCAATGTACAGCCGCGGTCGCGTGATCTTGCCGGTCAGCCCGACCTGCCGCGACGAGTCGATCCAGCCGTCGTCGACGATCGCGCGTGATCCGCCCCACAGGCCGCCGAGCGCGCCGGCGAGCTGGCGGACCAGTTCGTAGTTCGCGGCACTGCCGAAGCCGCGCCCGCCGCTGACGATGATCTCGGCGTCCTCGAGCCGCGGGCCCTCGGTGCGTGGTGCCGAGGTCACGCGGAAGCGCTCCACGACGCCGTCGAGATCGACCGCAACGGTTTCGCGCACG
The DNA here is from genome assembly GCA_016882265.1 of Gammaproteobacteria bacterium. Classification (GTDB taxonomy): domain Bacteria; phylum Pseudomonadota; class Gammaproteobacteria; order Steroidobacterales; family Steroidobacteraceae; genus SCUD01. The sequence goes on along the minus strand of VGVB01000001.1, from coordinate 156,561 downwards.
ACCGGGCCGGCACTCGCCGCCGGTTCGGCCGTCAGTGTCGTCGTCGTCAGGCAGACGACCCGCGTCGCGGTCGTCAGCCGGTAGATCACGTGCGTGTCGCCGCCAAAGGCCGTTGCGGTGACCTCGAGGGCGCCGTCCGCGAACCGCAGCGCGAAGGCATTGGTCACGACCGCGGCGCCGAGCCGGCCGGCAAGGCGCGGTGCGACGAGGCGCGTCACCGCGGTCTGGTTGAACAGGACGACGCCGGGCTGGCGCTGCCTGCAGTAGCCGGCCAGCGCTGCCACCAACAGGTCCGGACCGGCATCGGCCAGGCGCGTATCGGCGAGCACGTCGAGGCGCGCGACACCGTGACACGCGGCCAGCGCAGCCGCGGCGTCCTCCGGGACACCCACGATCGCCCACGCGAGCGGCAGGCCGGCGGCAGCGGCCAGCGCGCGGGCCGCCGTCAGCGCTTCCTCGGTGCCGCTGTCGATGCCTGCGCCGCAACTGACCAGGACCACGCTCACGCGCCACCCTCGCGCCGGAATAACTGCCGCAGCCACGCGCCGAACGCGCGCAGGATCACGACGATGATGTTGATCGATTCCTGCCGCGGCGGCGGGGCGGGGGCTGCCCCGGCCGCCGCGCCTGGCGGCGCAACCGCCGGCGTCTCGAGCATGCCGCGCACATTGTCCACGTACATCCTGATGATCTGTGCCGCCACGCCCTCGATCATGCCGCGGCCGACCTGCACGATCCGCCCGGTCAGGTCGACGCTGGCCTGACAGTCGATATCCGTGGCAGCGCCGCCGGCCGCCGGCGCGATCTTCGTGACGATCGTGCCGCGCACGGTGCCACCCCCACGCTCATTCCCCTCCGCCAGCATCCGGAAGGTGCCGGACGTTTGATTCGATTCCAGATAGGTGATCGTGCCCTGGTACTGGGCGGTGACCGCGCCGACCCGGACCTTGACCGTGCCGCGGAAGCGCGTCGCGTCGACGATCTCAGTCAGCGTCGCGCCGGGCATGCAGGCGACGACGTTCTCCGGGTTCAGCATGAAGGCCCGGACCGCATCCGGCGGCGCCGCGACCTGAAAGTTCTGCCGGATTTCCACGGGCCCGGCCTCAGATCGTCCCGTCGGCACGCAGCCGCCGGACCAGCTCCCGCGCCACATCCGGCGCGGATCCCTGCAGGAACTCACAATGGCCGCTGACGGCCGGGATCACCTGCCGCAACGGCACGACGACCGGCCGCAGCTCGTCAGTGCCGAGGCCGAGTGTTGCGGGGGCCCGACTGATCGGCACTGCCTTGCGCGCGGCCATCTTGGCCCGCGCATTCGGGAAGCGCGGCGTGCCGAGCTCATTGCTGATCGTCACGACCGCCGGCAGTGCGCCCTCGACGATCTCGTCGCCATCGGGCGTGACCCGCGTGACCCGCAGCGCCGGGCCGTTGACCTCCACGGCGCGCGCAACCGTTACGACCGGCAGGTCCAGCAGCTCGCCGAGCAGCGGCGGCACCACGCCCTGGTCGTCATCGGAGGCCTGCCGGCCGCAGAGCACGAGGTCGGCGCCGCCGCCGCCGCGGATCGAGGCCGCGAGCAGGCGGGCCACCCCGGCGCAATCGAGTTCCAGATCACCCGGATCGATCGCGACAATCTCGTCGGCGCCGAGCGCGGCGCACTGGCGCAACACCGCGAGCGGATCGCGGCCGATCGAGACCGCGACGATCGTGCAGGTGACGCCGGCGTCGCGGATCCGCAGCGCCGCCTCCATGGCCTGCTCGTCGTAGCCGTTGATCAGGCGCGGCACCGCGGCGACATCCAGCGTCCGTCCGTCGGCGGCGATGTGCAGGCGCCCGGCCAGCGCGTAGTTGTTGACCGCGCTGGGATCGAGCACTTCCTTGACGCAGACGACGATCCGCATCACCGCGCCTCGCCCTCGATGAACAGGCTGCCGGAGTCGCACCAGACCGCCGCGTATGCAAAGCCCTGCGGCTTACGGGTCAGCGCCGTCAGCAGATACCAGCGCCACGGGTACGGGCCGAACTCGCGGAACTCGCCGGTCAGCGTGCCGGCAAAGTCCTGACGGCCGGCGAAATGCGTGCCCTCGATCGCCTGCCCGCCGTCGCACTCGGCGCGCCGGCCCTGCAGCCGCGCGTCGAAGCCGACCCGGTACGGTGGCGCTCCGTCAGGCGCTGGCGAAGCGTTCGAAGACATCGAGAGCCTCGTCGACGAGGTCGGAAAGAATCTGCCGTGCCGGCTTCATCTCCGTCACGTAGTGGATGCCCTGCCCGGCGGCCTCCGTCATCAGGTCCTTGCACTGATAATCGAGCGATCCCTGAATGTAGTTGGCCGACAGCAGCATCTGCAGCGGCGGCTTCAACACCTCCGGCGCATCCGGACCGAGCCACTCGTCGTGCCACGGGCAGCGCGTCGTGCGCATCGTGTAACCGGAGATGCAGTCGGAATAGACCGTGTCTTCGGTCTCGGCCTCGAGTAGCCGCTCCTTGAGCGGCAGGTTAACGTCGGATTCCCGCGAGGCGAGCCACAGCGAGCCGGTCCATACGCCGTCCGCGCCGAGCGCGAGCGCCGCGGCCAGATGCCGGCCGGTGGTCACGCCGCCGGCTGCAACTACCGGCACACCCGTCCCGCGCGCGATATCGACGACCTGCGGCACGATCGAGAACGTGCCGATGTTGCCGGTGTGGCCCGCGGCATCGTAGCCCTGCGCGATGATCACGTCGGTGCCGGCGGCGATCTGCTTCTCCGCCTGGCGCGGCTTGCCGACCAGCCCCCAGACCTGGATGTCGAGCTGGTGCGCGCGCTCGAGCAGGAACGCCGGTGAGCCGAGGCCGGAAGCGAACACCGGCACGCGCTCGTCGAACACGACCTCGACCTGTGCCAGCGCGCGCTTCTGGTCGAGTCCGCCCCAGATGTGCAGGTTCGGTGCTTCCTTCGGGTCCGGCACGTCGTACTTGTGCCGGATCATCCGCTCGAAGTCCCAGTGGCCCGCCGGGATTTCGGCCAGCAGTTGCGCGACGGTGCGCTCCTCGGGCACCGAGGACGGCAGCACGAGGTCGATGCCGAACGGCTTGCCGCCGACGCGTTCGCGGATCCAGCGGATGTCCGCGGCGATGCGCTCGGGCGCGTGCATCGCCTCGCCGAGCACGGCGAAGCCACCGCTCGTGATCACGGCCACCGCGACGTCCTTGCAGTGCGTGAAGGCGACGACCGGGTACTCGATCCCGAGCTTGTCGCACAGCGCCGTGTGCAGGGGTCCGCTCATGCCGGTCGTTCCAGGACGGTGGCTTGCGCCGGGCAATCTAGTCCTCCCCCGCCGGTGCTGACACCCCCATTCGGACGATGCTGCCCGGGCGCCGCAAGCTATTGTTGCGTCGGCGATTGACCGGCGCGCGGACCGGTGTGAGTATCGCCCTGCGGCCCGCCGCAGACAGCCCAGGGATACGCGTGTGAAACCGGCCCCATTCGACTACCACGCACCGCGGACGCTCGAGGCGGCCGTCGCGCTGCTCGAGCGCTTCGAGCGCGAGGGGGTCGAGGCGCGGATTCTGGCCGGCGGCCAGAGTCTGATGCCGATGCTGGCGATGCGCGTCGCCCGGCCACAGGTGCTCGTCGACCTCGGCAAGGTCGCGGGACTCACCGACATCCGGGCGGACGGCGATGCGATCGTCATCGGCGCGATGGCGACCAAGAGCGCGGCCGAGGAATCGGCGCTGATCCGGAGCCGCCAGCCCCTGTTCCATGCGGCGACGCGCCTCGTCGGTCACCGCCAGATCCGCAACCGCGGCTCGGTCGGCGGCTCGTTCGCGCACGCCGACCCGGCGAGCGAATACCCGGCGGTGGCGCTGGTACAGGACCTCGAGTTTCGCGCCTGCGGCCCGGCCGGTGAGCGCCGGATTCCGGCCGCGCAGTTCTTCGTCAGTTTCATGACGACCCGTCTCGAACCGGCCGAGGTGCTGACCGAGGTGCGGCTGCCGGCACTGCCGCCCGGCACCGGCTGGGCGATCCAGGAATTCGCGCGGCGCCACGGCGATCTCGCCCTCGCCGGCATCGCCACGACCCTGCGCTGCGAACGCGACCGGTGTGCGGAGGTGCGCATCGCCGCCTTCGGCGTCAACCCGACCGCCGTGCGCCTGCCGGCCGCCGAGCGGGCCTTGCAGGGACAGCCCGCGACGGCCGAGCAGTTCGCCCGCGCCGCCGCCGTCGCCGCCGAGTCTGTCGACGAGCCGATGAGCTGCATCCACGCCTCGGCCGACTACCGCCGCCAGCTCGTCAAGGTGTTCACGCGCCGCTGCCTGGAGGAGGCCGCGACACGCGCGGCCTGAATGACCATGACCAATCGCCAGCGCACGACCATCCTCGTCAACGGCACGCGCTACGAGCGCGAAGTCGAACCACGCCTGTCGCTCGCCGATTTCCTGCGCCACGAGCTGCACCTCGGCGGCACGCACGTCGGCTGCGAGCACGGCATCTGCGGCGTCTGCACCGTGCTGATCGACGGCCGCTCGGCGCGCTCCTGCCTGACGCTCGCGGTGCAGGCCGACGGCGCCGAAATCACCACGGTCGAGGGGCTGCGCGATGCCGAGACCGGCCAGCTCCACCCGATCCAGCAGGCCTTCATCGACGCGCACGGCCTGCAGTGCGGCTTCTGCACGCCCGGCTTTCTGATGACGACGCTCGAACTGCTGCGCGACAATCCGCAACCGAGCGACGACGAGATCCGCGAGGCACTCGGCGGCAACCTGTGCCGCTGCACCGGCTACCAGAGCATCGTCGAATCCGTCCGGCTCGCCGCCAGCCGACTGCGCGGATGACGCCGCACGGCCTGCCAGCCAGCCGGCTGCGTTACGTCGGCCGCGCAGTCAACCGCATCGAGGATCCGGCCCTCGTCGCCGGCAGCACCGCGTTCATCGACAACCTCGCGCTGCCCGGCATGCTGCACTGTGCGATCCTCCGCAGCCCGCACCCGCACGCGCGCATCGTCCGCGTCGAGGCGCGCGCCGCGCTCGCGCTCGACGGCGTGGTCGCGGTGCTGACGCCCGCGGACGTGCAGCGCCTCGCCCGCCCGGCGCTGACCGCGCCCGCCGGCTGGGGCACGCACTGCCTCGCCACCGACAGGGTACGCTTCGTCGGCGAACCGGTCGCCGCGGTCGCCGCCGAGAGCCGTGCGCTGGCCGAGGATGCGCTCGAACTGATCGAGGTCGAGTACGAACCGCTGCCGCCGGTCGCAACCGCGGCTGCCGCGCTCGCGCCGGACGCGCCGCTGCTGTTCGAGCAGCACGACAGCAACGTGATCCAGACGCGCGTCTACAACTGGGGCGACGTCGACCGGGTGTTCGCCGAAGCCGCGCACGTGGTCAGCGGATCGTTCCGCTGGAACCGGGTCGGCGCGAACCCGACCGAGACCTTCGGCTGCATCTGCCAGTGGGACCTGGCCGACAACAGCCTGACCTGCCACGGCAGCTACCAGGTGCCGTCGTTCTGGGCGCTGGCGCGCTCGATCTCGCTCGGTTTGCCCGCCAACAAGGTGCGCATGGTCAGCCAGCCGATGGGCGGCGCGTTCGGCGGCAAGGGCGGCGCGCGTGCGACCGACATCGCCGCGCTGCTGTCGCGCCAGAGCGGCGGCCGCCCGGTCAAGTACATCGAGGACCGGATGGAATACCTGCTGTCCGGCTTCGGCCAGTCCTGGGACCGCCACTACGAGGCCGCACTCGCGCTGACGGCGGACGGTACGATGACCGGCCTCAGCGTGAAGCTGCTCGATGACCAGGGCGCGACCACCGAGGGCTACGGCACAATCTCGGTGGCCAAGCCGCTGGCCGCGTTCACCGGCAATTACCGTATCGCGGCCGCGCGCTATGACACGACGCTCGTCGTCACCAATCGCGCGCCGACCGCTCCGTACCGCGGCTACGGCCCGCCGCCGCATTTCCTCGTGCTCGAGTCGCTGGTCGATCTCGCCGCGCGCCGGCTCGCGGTGGATCCGGCCGAACTGCGCCGCCGCAACTACATCGGCACGGAGCAGTTCCCGTACACGATTCCGAGCGGCAATGAATACGACAGCGGTGATTACGCGGCAGTGCTCGACAAGGCGCTCGCGCTCGCCGATTACCCGGCGCTGCGGCGCGAGCAGGCCGCAGCACGCACCGCGGGCCGGCTGGTCGGCATCAGCGTCGTCAGCACGGTCGAGCCCGGCGTATTCGACTGGAACGGCTACGCGACGGTCGGCGTGCAGGGCGTCGGCGTGCCCGAGGGCGTGCGCGTCGCGGTGGACATCCTCGGCAACATCACGGTGGTCGTCGGCTTCAACCTGCAGGGTCAGGGCCAGTACACGATCGCGGCGCAGGTCGTCGCCGACTACTTCGGCCTCGAGCTCGGCGCGGTCCGGGTGACCACCGCACCGACCGACATCGCACTACCGCACTTCGGCCAGGGCGGCAGCCGGCTCGGCGTCGCCGTGTCGAGCGCGGTACTGGGCGCCTGCCGCAAGCTCGAGACGGACTTCCGGCGCGTGACCGCACACCTGTTCGGCGTGCCGGTCGAGGAAATCGAGCTGCTGGACGGGCGCTTTCGTATGAAGGCGCAGCCCGAGTCCGGCATGAGTCTCGCCGAGGTTGCCGGCCTCATGCTCGGCCGCAGCGACCTGCTGCCGCCCGGCATGGAGCCGAACCCGCAGGCCACCTGCGTGTGGACCGCACCGAACCGCAATGCGCCGGACGACGAGGGCCGCTGCCGCAGTTACCTGACCGCGGCGAATGCCACGCACGTCGTCATGGTCGAGATCGACCGCGACACCGGCCGCACCGCCATCCTGAAGTACGTCGTCGTCGACGACTGCGGCACGCGCCTCAACCCGGCGATGGTCGACGGCCAGATTCAGGGTGCGATCGCGCAGGGCGTCGGCGCCGCGCTGTACGAAGAATATGTGTACGACGCGCAGGCCAACCCGCTGGTCACGACCCTGGTCGACTACCTGATGCCGACGATCCACGAAGTGCCGCGGACGGAGCGCGACTTCGTCGTGACTCCGTCGCCGGCCACCCCGCTCGGCGCCAAGGGCTGCGGCGAGGGCGCGCTGCACACGACGCCGGCCGCGGTGTTGTGCGCGATCAACGACGCGCTGGCGCCGCTCGGCCTGCTGCTCACCGAGACGCCGGCGACGCCGCAGCGGCTGTGGCGGTTGCTGCAGCAGACCCGAGGCGGCCGGGCAGACTGAGAGCCGTACTCAATATTGCTGTCCGGCCGGGATTCCAGCGGGCGGCAATCGCCAGAGGCTGGCCGCCAGCTCGCTGGAGAGCATGGTCGAATGATTATTCGACCATGCCCTGATCCGACCAGCCGCATCGCAGTCGCGTTCGTTTCAACATAATCCCGGGCCTCGAAACCCGACTTGCCAGTCGCCGGGGGGGCGTAGATTTCGTCCATCCCCGCGCGGGCGGGGCTGTAACAACAGCAACGAAGCAGCGCGGCGACAGCCGCGGAAGGGGGCAACATGACATCGCATGAGCCGAAGCGGCTTGCCGTTCGTCTGGCCGCCGCACTCACGCCACCGGCGCTCGTCGCGCCGGTGGCGGGAGCTTACGAGATCACCTATGAGTTCACTGCGGACGGACTATGGTACGACCGCAACGGAATCAACATGGATTATGAGACTACTGCCGACACGGTTGCTGGTTTCATCACCTTCAACGTGCTGACAGTGTCGCCACCGAACCCTTCGTTCGAGTACGACGTCGACGGAGACGGCGTCAACGATGGCAACGAGGCAAACTCGTGGGGGGACTGGGTGCGGACGGAAACGGTCATTACCGACTCCGTCAAGGGCCAGTTCGAGCCAGGGCCGGTCGGGAATACTGCGGTCTGCTCGTTGCCCGATGAGAGCACCGGACCGGGGTATTACGCTGCCGTCGGATGGTACTTCGACTTTCGGCAGGTCAGCCAGACGTCAGGGAAGGCCTACGGTTGCTGGTCCGACGATGGCTACACGCTTTCCCGCAGCGAAGCATGGCTCGATCGGACGACCTACTGGGCGGGGGAACAATGGTTCACCGGCTTCGACTTCGTGACCCGGCTGGCCCCGCCGCCTTACAACAGCCTGTATCTGATCAACGACACCCTCGCCCACGCTGGCGGTGATTGGGTCATTGGGGCGGGATTCGTTGGATTGTTCTACGTCAATGTTGACACCTGGCGCGTCAGCCTCGCCCCGCTCGCGGCCGCTGCAGCGAGCCTCGGCAACCCGGGCCGCGGTCTCGCCCAGGCGATGAAGATGGCCCAGGCCTACTACGCGGCCGGCGACCTGCGGTCCGCCTGCCTGATGCTGGCCGCGTTCCAGCACCAGGCCAGCCACGCGCACGGCCCGGCGCTGTCGCAGGAGATGTCCGACAAGCTGACCGCGGACAGCACCGCGGTCATGGAAGCGCTCGGCTGCAACTGAACCGTGCTGCATGGCGATGAGCTGACCGCCGGCCCCGGCCTCGTGCCGGGGCCGGTGTGCTTTCCGCCAAACGAGAACGGCAGCAGCCTCCCGCTCGGAACTGGCCACCGGACCGGATTGACGGGGTAAGGAATATTCCTTACCATCGGGCCACTATTGGCAGGAGAGTCACCATGCCTGACATTCATGAAGTCGCCACCCTGACCTCCAAGGGCCAGATCACGCTTCCCAAGCCCATCCGCCAGGTGCTCGGTGTGGACGCTGGCGGCAAGGTGGCTTTCGACCTGCGCGGCGGAGCCGTCATCGTCACCCGCGCTGACGCCGAGCACGAGGACCCGGCAATCGGCGCCTTCCTGGGCCTGCTGGAAGCGGACATCCGGGCGGGCCGCCATATTCGTTCCTTGCCCGACGAACTTGCGCGCACGCTGCTGATCAATGCCGGGCGAGCGGCTGACCTCGATGAGGAAATCGAAGGCAAAGTGGCGCTGTGATGCAGCGGCATGGCTGGACGCTTCTGTTCCACGAGTGCGCTATCGAACAACTGCGCAAGCTGCAGGCAGCCGCGGCGCGGGCCGAGCGGAACGATCCACGGGGGTTCGAGGGCAATGCCAACGTCAAGCTGTTCCGGGCGTTGAGCTACTTGATCATGGACGTCGTGCCGAGCGATCCCGCGCGCGACGAGTTTCGCCAGGGCAATACGCTGGGGCCGGCGTACCGCCACTGGCGGCGCGCCAGGATCGGGCGGCGATTCCGCCTGTTCTTCCGCTACGACTCCAGAACCAGAGTGATCGTCTTTGCGTGGGTCAACGACCAGCAGACGCTGCGGTCAGGCGGCAGCAAGTCCGACCCCTATGCGGTGTTCGAGAAGATGCTGGGGCGGGGACGGCCGCCCGATGACTGGAACGAGTTGGTGACTGCCAGCCGGGCGGAATGGCGCAAACCGGAGTAGACGTCCCGCCCCCCCGATCGGCCCAGACGGACGCACGGATTCCCCCTGTGCACAGACCGCCAGCATTATTACCGTCATAACGCTGGCGATGTACACACTCCGTCTCGAACTGCCGCTCGTTCGCCCGCTTCCTGGAAGTCGCCGCGCTGGCCAACGGTCAGGTCACCAATGTCGCGGGGTTGGCGCGCGACTCAGCGGTGGCGCGGCCCACGGTGCAGGGCTGTTTCGAGGGGCTCACCGACACGCTGCTCGGCACCTGGCTGCCCGCGTGGCGGCCGCGCGCCAGGGTCAAGGAAGTACAGCACCCGAAGTTCTACTGGTTCGATTGCGGAGTGCTCCGCGTATTGACGCGCCGGCTCCACGAGCCACTCGACAGCGCGGAGCGAGGCCATCTGCTCGAGGCCCTGGTGCTCGGCGAGCTGCGCGCCCATATGGCCTATGCCAAATGCCATGCGGTCTGTCTCGGCGACACGCCGCAGCAGGACGGGCCCGTGAACGTACGGCCGCTGCATGCGTTCCTCGAGGAGCTGTCGGCGGGACGCATGTTTCCGTCATCGCCGCTGGCGCGCAGGAGTGCGCACCGAACTTCTGGTAACGGCCACTGAAGTCGTCGGCCTGTCCCTGTTCAACATAATCCCGGGCCTCGAAACCCGACTTGCCAGTCGCCGGGGGGGGTAGATTTCGTCCAGCCCCGCGCCGGCGGGGCCGGAAGCAACACGAACGAACAGGGGAATCAACGGAACGACAGCATCACCGCGGCACCGCCGCAAAGAGGGGATCGTCATGCAATCGAATCTCGCGCAGAGACTGTCTGCACATCTGTGCACCGTGCTCGTCGTTGCAGCGCTCGCTGCACCGGCCGCGCTGGCCTACGAGATCACTTATGACTTCACCGCGATCGGGTACTTCGGGACCTACACGGGCGTTGGCTTTGAGACGACCCCGAGTGCATCCGAGGAAATCTCCGGCTCGGTGACATTCAACGTCCTGTCAGTGGCGCCGCCGCCGGAGCCGGACGCGTTCTTCAATGACGACCATACGCGCGCCTATGACAACTACAGCGGCAACTGGGTCAGGACCGAGTTTTCCGGAACGTCGAGCAGGGGCAGCATCGCGCCAGTTCCGGTCGGGGAGGAATGCGGTGTCGATGGCTATGTCTACGGGCCCTTGTATTTCGTGGAGGTTAACAACAACACGACTTTGGACGTGAACACCTATTCGAACCAGAGTTCATTCAAGCAATACCAGTGCTATTCGAATGATGGTCTGACGTCGTCTGGAAGACGTCGTCTGGAAGCTTTGCCCTGCTGCATCGGTTCATGTACAACGAAATACCGTCGTACACTGGCCTGGACTTCAATGCGGGCTGGATGTCGCCCCAGTACAACCGTGTGTACTTCGGGACCAGCTGGCTCCGCTACAAATGGAACGATGAGCATACAGAAGCCATTCCAGACACAGCCGGCGGTTTTGGTGCCATGTTCGACATCGATCCCGCAAGCTGGCGCGTGAGCCTCGCCCCGCTCGCGGCCGCTGCAGCGAGCCTCGGCAACCCGGGCCGCGGCCTCGCCCAGGTGATGAACATGGCACAGGCCTACTACGCGGCCGGCGACATCCAGTCCGCCTGCCTGATGCTGGCCGCCTTCCGGCACCAGGCCAGCCACGCGCACGGCAAGGCGTTGTCGCAGGAAATGTCCGACAAGCTGACCGCGGACAGCACCGCGGTCATGGACGCGCTCGGCTGCAACTGAGCCGCGCTGCATCGCGATGAGCTGACCGCCGGCCCCGGCCTCGTGCCGGGGCCGGTGTTTTCCCCGGGCCTCATGACCTGGGCGCCGGCTCCGACTCCCAGAGCGCGGGCAGCGGCACCGCGCGCAGCGACTCGCCGAACGCGACGTCGCTCTCGCCCAGGTACAGTACGACCCCGCGGACGAACTTGCGGCCCGCCGCCTCGGCAAGCGCACGCAGCCCGTCGAAGTCGCGCGGACCGACGCTCGCGGCTGCCTTTACCTCGACCCCCGCGATGCGTTGTGCCGGCCCTTCCAGCACGATGTCCACCTCCCGGCCGGCGGCGGTGCGAAAGTGGTACAGGCTGGCGGCCGTGCGGCTCCAGCCGAGCTGCTTGCGCAGTTCCTGCACGACAAACGATTCGAGCAGCGGGCCGAGCGAGGCGGAGCGCGCGAGGGCATCGGCGTCGGCCTCGCCGCGCAGATGCGCCGTCAGTCCCGGGTCAACGAGGTGCAGCTTGGCCGCGCGGACCAGGCGCTTGCCGAGATTCGCCGACCACGCGGGCAGCGGTTGCAGGGCAAAGACCGCTTCGAGCAGGATCAGGTAGCGCCGCAACGTCGAATGAGCGATGCCCGACGCGCGGGAGATTTCGGCGGCGTTGACCAGTCCGCCGACCCGCGCGGCCAGCAACGCGAGCAGTCGCGGCAGGTCGGTCAGGCCCTCGATTCGCCCGAGGTCGCGCACGTCGCGTTGCGTGAGTGTCGCCACGTAGCTGCGGAACCAGGCGTCGCGCCGTTCCGGTGCCACGCGTTCGAGAACCTCGGGGAAGCCGCCGGCGACGATGCGCCGGCAGATGCCGACCCGGTCGACCGGGCGGTTCCGCGCGCGCCATGGCGAATCGGAAAACAGCCGGTCCACGAACCGCGCCGGCTTGCCGCCCAGTTCGTCCTGCGCGAGAGGCCACAGCGGCAGGATCTCGATCCGGCCAGCGAGGGACTCGGCAATTTGCGGCAGGAGGAACACGCTCGCCGAGCCGGTGAGCAGAAAACGCCCCGGCCGGCGGTCGCGGTCCACTTCGAGCTTCAGGGCCGGGAAGAGCGCCGGCGCGAGCTGCGCTTCGTCCAGCACCGTGAGACCCTCGAAGCCGCGCACGAGCGCTGCGGGGTCGGCCCGCGCCAGCCCCAGTACCGCCGGGTCGTCGAGCGTCAGGTAGCGCCCGCCCCGCGCGCCGGCGAGCCGCTGCGCGAGCGTGCTCTTGCCCGTCTGCCGCGCGCCGTGCAGCAGCACCACACGGGTGTCAGCGAGCGCCGCGACCAGTCGGTGTTCTATAAATCGCCGGTGCATGGCGTAATTATCGCCAGAGCGTGGCGAATTTGCAAGAACGGGCTTGATCGATTCCAGTCGCCGCCAGCCTGATGCTGGCCGCGTTCCGGCACCAGGCCAGCCACGCGCACGGCAAGGCGCTGTCGCAGGAAGTGTCCGACAAGCTGACCGCGGACAGCACCGCGGTCATGGACGCGCTCGGCTGCAACCGAGCCGCGCTGATACCGGTCGATGCCCTGATCGAACGCACCGCACAGCGCCCGTTGCTGCCACTGGCCGGATCCGGCCGGGGTCTGTGGGGCCGCGACAGCACCGCCACCCAGCGCCGCCTGCGCGACGAATGGGATCGCTGAGTCTCAGCGGCCTGCGGGAGCACGCGCTGCTCCTGGTCGACTCGCCGCCGATCATCTACGTGATCGAGGGTCATCAGCGACTGGCTGCGGTGTTCGCGCCGGTCTTTGCGGCCCATGCCTCAGGCCGGGTTGGTCTGGCGGTAACGACCATGGCGATTGCCGAGGTCCTTACCGGGCCTCTGCGGGCCGGCAACGAGGCACTGGCCGAGCGCTACCGGATTACCCTGAACTCCTGGTATGTCGTCGATCTCGATGCCGATATCGCCGAGCGTGCCGCCCGGCTGCGGGCCACCTATCGGCTGAAGCTCGGCGACGCCGTGCAGGCCGCCAGCGCCATCGCGATCAACGCCGACGCCCTCGTCACGCACGATCGGGACTTCGCCGCGATCACGGGGCTACGGATCATCGGCACGAACTGATGCCGCGCTCCCGAACGAAGTGCACGATGCGCCGGCGCCGCATTTGCGCCGACCAGATGGTCCCGCGTTATAACGGATGTTGAACTCCGGGCTGACGTTCTACTGGTGCCGGAGTAAGACGATGCCGACCAAACTCAAGGTCCGCAGGATCGGCAACTCGCTTGGAGTCATCCTGCCCAGGAGGCGTTCGAGCGCCTCGGGGTCAAGGAGGGTGATGCCCTGTACGTCGTCGAAGCACCGGGCATCGGCATCGGGCTGACGCCCTACGACCCGGATTTCGAAGCGTCGCTGACTGCCTTCGAAGAAACACGGCGCCGCTATCGCAACGCGCTGCGCGAGCTCGCCAGCCAGGCCATTGCGGTGAGGCCTCGTTGGCTCACTGAAGCCGCCGTGCGGACCATGCACGCCAGGCTCGTCGGCGAATTCGGCGGCCTGCCTGGCTTGCCGCGAACGGAGCTGCTCCAGTCGTCGCTGGGGCGGCCGCAGCAGTTGCTGGCCGATGGCGCCCCGCCGCCATCCCTCGCTCAGCTTGCGGCAGCCTATGGGTTCGCACTTGCGCGCAACCATTGCTTCAGCGACGGCAACAAGCGTATCGCGCTCGCCGTGATCGACGTCTTCCTGCGCATCAACGGCAGCGGGTTGACGGCCACCGAGGAGGATGCGGCCGACACGATCCGGCGCCTGGCGGCCGGTGAGCTGGCGGAGGCGGATCTGGCCGCGTGGATCGCTGCAAACATGGGCTGAATGCTCCAGCGCACTTACGGCTTGCCTGATCAGGGATTCCGCCGGAATGCTTGGGCACGAGTACCGCTTCCCCGCTGCGCGGATGAAGTCCGGTGGCGTGCGTGGCATGATCCATACACCCCGCCTGCCGCGGGACTCCGCTTTCGGAGAGTTCCATGCTCCACGACTCCGCCTATCACGAGGGTCACCGGAAGCTGCAGGACCAGTTCGACTGCCGGCGCATCGCCGACCGGCTCGAGCAGGTGACCTACCATACGACCTTCACCGACAGCGATCGCGCCTTCATCGAGAGCCGGCCGATGTTCTTCCTGGCCACCGCCGACGCCCAAGGATGGCCTGACTGCTCCTACAAGGGTGGGCTGCCGGGGTTCGTGCGCGTGGTCGGGCCGGCGGAACTGGCGTTCCCCGACTATGACGGCAACGGCCAGTTCCGGAGCCTCGGCAACATCCTCGTGAACCCCAACGTCGGGCTGCTGTTCCTCGACTGGGAACAGCCCAGCCGCGTGCGGGTGAATGGGGAGGCGCGGGTGTACCACGACGACCCGCTGCTCGCGACATGGCCGGGGGCGCAGCTCGTGACGCGCGTGGTCGCGCGGCAGATCTTCCCCAACTGTCCGCGCTACCTGCATCGCCTGCCGACGCTCGAACTCTCGCCCTTCGCGCCGCGCCCCGGCCACGAGCCGCCGCGCCCGGGCTGGAAAGACAACCCGGCCTTCGCCGATGCCCTGCCGCAGAAGGACCGGCGGCCCTGAGCAGCGCCGCTGCCGCCGTCACGACCTGTACTTCCGTCCGCCGCTCTCGAGGCAGGCCTGCATGGACTTGAACGACTCGAAGTGAATGGTGCGGTCGTACCACGGCGACTTGCGGTCATGACAGATATCTTCGCGGCTTTTCTTGACCGGCGGCCAGGGGAGGATGCTCCCTTCTTTGTCATGGCAATGCATCGTGCCGGCATTGGCGTCGCGATGGCAGCCAGCCTCGTCCTTGTCCCCCGGGTGCGCTGACACGGTGAGGGCAAAGAACGTGAGCAGAAAGCCGGCAGCAAGAATCCTGACCATCCAACTGTGGAGTCTACGCCGACCGGGTTGATGGTGCCGGTGTTACGATTTCGGTGACCGCACCGGCCGCGGTCGGAATCAACGAGGCTGAGACGGTTACCGAAACCGTAACACCGGCACCATCCGCATGAGCAACATTGAACCCGAGGCGGTCGGCACGGCGACGCCGGGCATCGCCGATCCGCCGCTGCCATTCACCGGCGGGCGGATCCCGGCCAGCGCGCGCGAGTACCGGCTCGCGCAGTGGCGGGTGATGGCGCTGTGCTTCGTCGCACCGGCGCTGGCCTTCGTCGCGATCTCGCTCGGCGTCAGCCTCGGCTGGCCGTGGCTCGCCGCGCTCGGCGCGCTCGGGCTCGGCCTGACCGGCGTCACGCTCGGGCTGCTCGCCGCCCGCGAGCGCCGGCTGTTCTTCATGCGTCAGACCGGGCCGCTCGGGCGGCGCCAGTACCGCTACCGCTATTTCATCTACGAGGGTTTCGCCGCGGTTCCCTACGGACTCGCTTACGCGATCGCCGGCGCAATGCTCGCGCTCGCGGCGCTGCTGTTCCTCGTCGGCGTCAGCCCGGATCGGATGCGCATGGCAGTGCTGGCACGGCCGCACTACGCGCTGCTGCCGGGCGGCGCGGCACTGTTCGCCTGGGGCCTCGGCTTTCTGATCGGCTTCGGCCGGCCGGCCCGGTCGGCCGGCGACCGGCTGGCGATCGGGCTGCAGCACCTGCCGGCGCGGCTCGGCGGGCTGATCCTGCTCGCCTGGGCGGTGGCGATGCTCGGCATCGGGCTGGTCGAAGCGACGACCCCGGCGCTGTTCCATGCCTGGTTCCAGTCGTTGACCGGTAACCCGTGGCCGTTCGGGCGCGGTTGACCACTCCGGCACGCGCCGTTGCCGGCATGTTCGCAAACTGTTCTGATGGATCCGGGTGACACCGGACTCTCAACCACAGACTGGAGCCGACCATGCCGGCTGACGCATTCGCACACCTGCTGTCACCGGGCCGGATCGGGCCGCTGGAGCTGCGCAATCGCATCGTCGTGACCGCGATGGGCGTCAACCTCGCGGAACCGGACGGCAGTTGCGGCGAGCGCATCCGCGCCTTTCACGAGGAACAGGCCCGCGGCGGCGCCGGCCTGATCAACACCGGTGTCACCGGCGTCGCCTGGCCCGCAGGCGCGAACCAGCCCCGGCAGGTCGCGGTTTCCGACGATCGCCATATCGCCGGCCTCGCCGCGCTCGCCGCCGCCGTGCATCGCCACGGCGCGAAACTGTCGCTGCAGTTGCATCACGGGGGCCTGGTCGCGCCCGAGGACATGAAGGCCGGCCGGCCGCTGTGGGTGCCCTCGCTGCCGGAGCCGCCGCGGCGGGACATCAGCGCGATGTGGCTGGCGGAGGAGATCGCGCAGTCGCCGGCGCCGCAGATCCGCAATGTCGAATTCCGCGTGATGACGGTCGAGGACATCCGCACGGTCGTCGCGCAGTTCGTGGCCGCGGCGCGGCGCGCCCGCGAGGCCGGCGCCGACGGCGTCGAGATCCACGGCGGCCACGGCTACCTGCTCTCCTCCTTCATCTCGGCGCACTCGAACCGGCGCACCGACGAATACGGCGGCCCGCTGGAGAACCGGCTGCGCTTCCTGCTCGAAGTGCTGCGCGCGGTACGGGCGGAGGTCGGCCGCGATCTCGCGATGTGGTGCAAGCTCGATGCGCGCGAAATCGGCCGGATCGGCGGCATCACGGTCGCCGACGCCTGCCGCGCCGCGCGCCTCGCGCAGGAGGCCGGCGCGGACGCCATCACGGTCACCGCCTACCACGATACCGACCAGGGCAAGCTGCACTCCGCCTCGCACACGCCGCACGAGCCCGGCGCCAATCTGCCCGCGGCGGCGGCGATCCGGGCGGCCGTCGGCGTGCCGGTGATCGCCTCCGGGCGCATCGAACCGGAGGTGGCCGAAGCGCATATCGCCCGCGGTTCGATCGACTTCGTCGCGATGGGCCGCAAGCTGCTCGCCGACCCGCAGTTGCCGCGCAAGCTTGCCGCCGGACGCGCGGCCGATGTGCGGCCGTGCATCTACTGTTACACCTGCATCAGCGCGATTTACGTGCAGGACAGCGTGCGCTGCGCGGTGAATCCGGAAACGGGATTCGAATCGCTGCGCCCGGCCGCGCCAATGGCGACGCAGCGCCGGCGTGTCGCCGTCGTCGGCGGCGGCCCGGGCGGCATGGAGGCGGCGCGGCGACTGGCCACCGCGGGGCACAGTGTCGTGCTGATCGAGCGCAGCGCGCGGCTCGGCGGCACGCTGCGCCTGGCGGCGCTCGCCTATGCCGCCAACGAGCGCCTCCTCGACTGGCTCATCCGCCAGATCGAGGCTGCCGGCGTCGAGGTACGGCTCAACACCACGGTGACGCCCGCTCTGCTGCGCACGCTTGCGCCGGATGCAGTGGTCGTGGCCACCGGCGCACGCCGTACCCTGCCCGACCTGCCGGGCCGCGACCTGCCGCAGGTCCTGAGCGGCGACGACCTGCGCCAGCTCGTGCTGGGCGAGGAGTCGCCCTCGCTCGTGCGCAAGACGGGCCTGGTCACGCGGCTGGCAACGCGACTCGGCGCGATCACCGGCCTGACCACCAGCCTCGACTTCCTGCGCCGCGCGACCCATACCTGGATGCCGCTTGGCCGGCGCGTCGCGATCATCGGCGGCGAACTGGTCGGACTCGAGCTGGCGGAGTTCCTCAGCGAGCGCGGGCGCAGCGTCGCCGTCATCGATGCGGCGCCCCGCCTCGGTGCCGGTCTGACGCTGGTGCGGCGCATGCGCCTGCTCGAGGAGCTGCAGGAACGCGGGGTCGCGCTGCATGCGGGCGCCACCGGCATTGCGCTCGAGCCGGGGCAGGTGCGCTTCGTGGATCCGGCGGGCCGGCCGCAGTCGCTTGCCGCCGATCACGTGATCGTCGCGCAGGGCGCGAGCGGCGACCTCACGCTCGCTGACGAGCTGCGCGCCGCCGGCTTCATTGTTTATCCGCTCGGCGACTGCCAGGGCGTCGGTTACATCGAGGGCGCCATGCGCGGTGCGGCGGAAGTCGCGGCCGCACTCGGCGGCGCCGCACCCTGAGGAGGATCGCCATGGATGCCAGTCGCATGCTCGAAATCGCGCACCGGCACGTGCAGGCCGAGGCCGAAGGCAATCTCGAGGCGACGCTCGCCACGCTGGTCGCGGAACCCGAGTACACCTTCTACCCGGCCGCGCGGCGCTTTCGCGGCATGGCGTGCGCGCGGCGTTTCTACAGCCAATTCTTCGCGCAGGTGCAGCCCTGCATCGAGAATTACGCCCTGCTCGGTGAGTGGGCCGGCGGACCCGGTGTGATCCAGGAAGTGACGCTGTGGCTGCGCGAACCCGTGGGCGGGCGCCGCGAGCACCGCATCCTCGCCATCCTGACCTTCGACGCCGACGGCATGACCGGCGAACGCCTGTATGCAAGCGATGCACTGCTGCGCTTCTTCGCCGGACCGCTGTGGGACGAGCTCGAGGAGCTGTAGGAACGGCGCGGCCGGCGCTCAGACGTGATAGCCGCCGTCCACGTACAGCAATTGCCCGGTGGTGTAGCCGGCACGCGCTGAAGCCAGGAACACGACCGCGTCGGCGACCTCGCTGGCACTGCCGAAACGCTTCAGGCACAGGTTGTGCAGCGTCGCCTTGACCCACTTCTCGGGGAAGGCGCCCTGCGCCGACAGGCGCTGGAACATGCCGGCCTCGATCACGCCGAGTGCGACGCTGTTGGCGCGGATGCCAAAGCGCCCCTCCTCGCGCGCGATGCCCTGCAGCAGCGATTCGATCGCCGCCTTCGGCGCGACCGACAGTACGTCGCCCTCGGGCCAGCGCGTCAGCCCGCAGGAGCTGACGTGCACGTAGGAACCGCCGCCGCCGGCCTTCAGGTGCGGCAGCGTCGCCTGCACGAGCGCGAGGCAGCCATGCACGTCCGCCTCGAAGACGCGTCGCCAGTCGGCAGCGGCCAGATCGCGGATCTTCGGCTGGCCGATGTCGGAACCGGCGGCGATGACGACCGTGTGCAACCGGCGCCGCGCCGCGATCTCCGCCGGTACCGCGGCGAGCCGGGCCGCATCGTCGAGCGCGAGCTGGTGGATCTCGGCCTGCCGCCCGGTGGCGCGCACTTCCGCCGCAACGGTTTCCGCGCGCGCGCGATTGCCGCGCCAGGTCAGCGCGACATCGGTGCCGGCCTCGGCGAGGCGCCGGCAGATCGCCGCACCGATGCCGCCGCTGCCGCCGACCACGAGGGCGATACCGTCCGGAAAGTCACGACGCTCGGTGGGCATGGCTGGAACCGACCCCCATAACTCCGCCGGTACTGGCAGAATGCCAGGCATGTTACGACGCCGGCCCCACATCCGCGCAATGAGATCGTTGCAGGCCACCAGCCCGCCGACTGCCATGCCGGTGACCCTGCTGGCCATCGCTGACCTGATCGGGTCGGTCAGCGGCCTGCCGAAGGATCTCAGCTCCAGAAAGAAGTCCAGGCTCGCCCGGAGCGGCTATGGCCAGAAGCCTGTCAGGCGATGCGGAGGCCAACAGCGCTGAGCGGCGCCGGGACCGCCTGAGACCACTGCAACCAGCGGCGGCGCCGCCCGAACTCGTCAAGCGGCTTGCCATTTTCGCTGGCATCGCTGCGGCCCGCGGCCTACGATCACGCTGGGGCCATTGGCGCAGTCCGGACGGGAGGGCATCGGGGATGACAGGCATCCGGGTGATCGCCGAGGGCCTGGCCGGCCCGGAAGGGCCGGTTGCGCTGGCGGACGGCAGCGTGCTGGTCTGCGAGATGGCCGCCGGGTGCCTGACGCGCGTGCTGCCGGACGGCCGCAAGGTGGTCGCGGTCGAGACCGGCGACACGCCGAATGGCGCCGCAATCGGGCCGGATGGCCAGTGCTACGTCTGCAACCGCGGCCCCTCGAAGTGGCAGCGCTTCGGCGAAGTGCTGGTGCCCATCGCGCAGGACGAACCGGGCGGCCCGGGGCCGCATGGTTACATCCAGCGCTGCGACCTCGCGAGCGGCCGCGTCGAGAGGCTGTACGAGCGCGCCGGCGACCTGCCGCTGCGCGGACCCAACGACCTCGTCTTCGATGCCGCCGGCGGCTTCTGGTTCACCGACTTCGGCCGGATCCGCCACCGCGACATCGACCTCGGCAGCATCTTCTATGCGCAGGCGGACGGCAGTTCGATCCGCGAGCTGCGCGGTTCCTTCTACGGGCCGAATGGCATCGGCCTGTCGCCGGACGGCCGCTGGCTGTACGTCGCCGAGACCTACACCAGCCAGCTCTACCGTTTCGAGATCGGCGGGCCGGGCCGGATCCGCTTCTCCGAAACGCTCGGTTTCGGTTCGCCCGGCGGATATTTCGTCGGCGCACCGGGCGGCCTGTCGTTCCTCGACAGCCTCGCGGTCGACTCGGCGGGATACATCATCGTGGCCAACGGCGGCGAAGGCCGCCTGACCGTATTCCCGCCGGACGGCGGCGCCTGCGAGCATATCCGCGTGCCGGATCTCGCCCCGACCAACGTGTGCTTCGGCGGGCGCGGCCTGACGACCGCCTACGTCACGCTGATGACGACCGGCAAGCTCATCGCCATCGACTGGCCGCGGCCGGGTCTGCGACTCCACTTTCAACCGCTCGGGACGGATGCATGATGACGAAACCAGGCGCACAGCGGCTGTCGGACATCGAGATCTGGGAACGGTACTGCGACACGCTGAAGCGCGCCGGCCAGCAGATCTTCCGGCCGGGCGCACCGACCAGCGACTTCGACCGCGCCGAGGGTTTCCGCTACCTGACCCGGCTGATCCGGATCGCACTCGAGATGCACGTCGAACACGGTGACCCCGACTTCCCGACCTTCATGCATCCGTCGCACGAGACCGGCAAGATCGGTTCGGACAATCCCGACAATGTGTACCTGTCGGCACGGCTTGACGGCCGGCACGAATACCGCGTCAGCGGCCAGCGCGGCGAGGCCGTGGTGCTGAACTTCGCGACCAAGAAGGGCGGCTACGCCAATCGCGACTGCCGCATGGGCGGCAGCGGCTTCCTCGACGCAACGCAGATGCAGTTTGCCGCGGACGGCAGCTTCAAGCTGATCCTGAGCCAGCGGCCGCACCCGGGCAACTGGCTGCCGATGGACGCCGACACCAACCAGTTGCTGATCCGCGAGACCTTCCTCGACCGGAACACGCAGCGGCCGGCGCGCATCCGCATCGAGCGTATCGGCGCCGGCGCGCAACCGCAGCCACTCGACCCGGAGAAGTTCCCGGCGATGCTCGAGCGCGCCGGCAACTTCGTCGAGAACACCGCGCGCATCTTTGCCGACTGGGCGCTGAACAGCCGCCGCAAGGTCAACGAACTGATCGCCGCCGACCAGGCCGAACTGCAGGCCTCCGGCGGCGACCCGAACATCTACTACTACCTCGGCTACTGGAGCCTGGCCGAGGACGAGGCGCTGGTGGTCGACGTCGAGCGCATCCCGGACTGCGACTTCTGGAACTTCCAGGTCAACAACTTCTGGATGGAGTCACTCGATTACCGCTACCACCGCATCCACCTCAACAAGCGCAGCGCAAGCTGCAATGCACGCGGCGGAGTCACGATGATCGTCGCGCACCGCGATCCGGGGCTGCCGAACTGGCTGGAGACGACCGGCCACCGGGTCGGCATGATCAACTTCCGCTGGATCGGCGCGCGCGAGCACGTGCAGCCGACGACGCGCGTGGTCCGGCTGGCCGAGTTGCGCGGCTGACCGGGAGAGCGCGCGGCCGTGGCGTTCGACCTGCAGGCCCTGCTGACGGAAGCCAGCGTCCGGAGCGGCGGCCTGCAGGACTTCGGCGACGACAGCTTCCGGCCCGCGCTCGCCGTGCTGCTCCGGGCGCTAGAAGCCGAGGGCGACCTCAGCGACGCGGGTCGCGAACGGCTGCAGGCCCGCATCGTCGAGCGGCTGCAGAACCGGCTCGGGCTGGAGGACTACTGCCGCCGTTACCCGGAGATCCTCGACGAGCGGCTCGATGACCCGATCGTGATCGTCGGCCTGCCGCGCACCGGCACGACGCTGCTGCAGCGGATCCTCGGTTGCGATCCGCGCCTGTACCCGATGCTGTACTGGGAGACGCGCTACCCGGTGCCGCCCGCCGATCCGCTGGCGCCCGGGCCCGATCCGCGCATCGCGCTGGCGCGGGCGGAAGTCGCGGCGATGATCGCGGCCAATCCGGCGCTGCTTGCAATCCATCCGTGGGATGCGGAAGCGGCCGACGAGGAAGGCCTGCTGATCGAGCACTCCTTCCACGGCTACTTCGATGCCTACGCCGACCTGCCGAGCTATTCGGACTGGCTGTGGCAAACCGATCACGTCCCGGCCTACCGCCACCTGCAGCGGATGCTGAAGTTCATCCAGTGGCAGAAGCGCCGCCGCGGCAGCCGCGCGCAGCGCTGGGTACTGAAGGCACCGCATCACCTGCGCCAGATCGACGTCCTGTTCAAGGTCTTCCCCGGCGCCCAAGTCATCCAGACGCATCGTGATCCGCTGGAAACGGTGCCCTCGAGCGGCAGCTTCATCCACAACCTGCGCCTGGTGTACATGCAGGATGCGGACCCGGTGCGCGCCGGGCAGCAGCGTTCCGCGATCTACGCCCGCGGCATGCGTGAGACCCTGCGCTACCGCGACCAGCACCCGGCGGCGCCGTTCCTCGACATCTGGTTCGCCGACACGGTGAGCCGGCCGCTGCAGGTGGTCCGGGCCATCTATGCCTTCGTCGGGCTCGCGCTGCCGGCGGACGTCGAAGAACGGATGCAGGTGCACCTCGAACACAACCGGCGCGAACTGCGCCCGCCGCACAGCTACAGCATGGAACGCTTCGGTCTGTCGGAAGAACAGATCCGCCGCGACTTCGCCGCGTATCGCGCGCGCTATATCCTGCCGCGCGAGCTGCGCAGCCTCGAGGACCGCGAGGCCATCCGCCGCCTGAAGCATGCCTACTTCCGCTGTGTCGACACGGCCAATCTCGATGAACTACGTACCCTGCTGCACGAAGACGTGGTCATGCACTTCGTCGGCGGCAGCTACGAGAACGTCGTGCGCGGCCGCGAGCAGTACCTCGAAGTCGTCGCCGGACTGGTGACCCCGCAGATGGTCGCGCAGCACACCGGGCACCATCCGGAGATCGATCTCCTCAGCGAGATCGAGGCCACCGGCACCTGGTACCTGCACGGCCATTTCTGGCGCCTGTGGGACATGCACCACGTCAGCGGCACGGCGTTCTACCGCGACCGCTACGTCAAGCAGGACGGCCGCTGGCTGATCCGCGAGAGTCGCTACGAGAGCGTCTGCGAAGTCGACGACCGGATGGATCAGCCGCCGCATCTGACCGCTCACCTTCTCGGCCGCGCCGGCCGTCCGCCGGTACCCTGAACAGGAGTCGCATATGCTGCTGGCAGACCGGATTGTCATCGTTTCCGGTATCGGGCCGGGCCTCGGCGTCAAGCTGGCAATCGCCGCCGCGAGCGCGGGCGCACGCGGCGTGGTCGTCGCCGCCCGCACGGCGGCCCGGCTCGACGATGCCGAAGCGCGGATTCTGGCCGCCCGGCCGGACTGCGCGGTGCTGAAGGTGCCGACCGACATCACCGACCGCGCCCAGTGCCGCCGGCTCGCGGGCGCCGCGGTCGAACACTTCGGCCGCATCGATGCACTGATCAACAGCGCCTTCTGCTATGGCCCCGTGCTGCCGCTTGCGACCGACGACCTGCAGGGCTGGCGCGAGGTATTCGAGACCAACGTGTTCGGCAGTCTGACGCTGACCCAGGAAGTGCTGCCGGCGATGCAGCAGCAACGGAGTGGCGCGGTGCTGTTCATCAACACCCAGGCGATCCGCCGCCCGTCCGGCGCCGCCGCGTACGCCGTGTCCAAGGGCGCACTCCGGGTGCTGGCCGCTTACCTGGCGACCGAACTCGGCCCGCAGGGCATCCGCGTCAACACGCTGCTGCCCGGCTGGATGTGGGGCGAGCCGGTGCAGGGACACGTGCGCCAGGCGGCGGCGCAGGCGGGTGTCCCGGAAGAACAGGTGGTCGCCGGCATCGCAGCCAACATCGCGCTGCGCCGCATCATCAGCGACGACGAGGTCGCCCGGGCGGCGATGTTCCTGATCTCCGATGCCGCCAGCGCCGTGACCGGCGCGATGCTCGACGCGAACGGGGGTGAGTTCCTGCCATAAGGGCGGCGACCGGCCGCGCGCCCGCATTGCCCGCGCGCCGCCGGACCAGCCTGACCGCGCTGATCGAAGGCGGGCTGCGGCACCGGCGGCATCGTTCCGGACGTCGATCCGCGCTCCAGTCGCTCGTTGTTCGACGCCGCGGATGACACCTGACATCAGCACGGAATCCACAGCGTTTGGGCAGCGCAGTTCCGTTACTTACGTTCCGAGGACGTCACATCACGGGATCGCCGGCGCCGCCTTCGGCGACGCGAACCCTGTTCCCCGCCGGAAGCATTTCGCCACCGCGCAGGTCCGACACGCCGGCCAACGCTTCCTCCAAGTCGTCCTTGATCCATGGGATCGGCCGCCGGGCCGTACGAACCTCCATGCGCCACAGAGTGGGTGCTGCCTTGCTGTCGGTCCGTCTGGCACCCTGCTTCGGTCCCTCCAGAGTGTAATGAACCTGCTGCAGGAACGTCAGATCCGATGGATCCGGTGCGTCAGTCTTCAGTTGCACGTTGAACTTCCACCTCTTCACAGCCTGTAGCGCTGAATCCTCCAGCAGCTCGGCGACGTCGCGAAGAACCTGATCCTGACCGGACACGTCATACAGCGCCGACTGTCTGACAATGACCTCTGCCACGCGGCCATCCCGGCCCACACGAATCGCCAGCAGCACGGCGCCCTCGACTCCTCGGCCTCGGAGCAGTTCCGTGGGATATTCAGGCATGACGCGCCGGCGCGTGCTGATGATCACTGATCCATTATCGATGACGCCGGCAACGGACGTGCCTTCCGGGTTGGGGAACAGCACGTGGTCCACTGTGATGCTATAGCCCTCGCTGACTTTGTGAGTGGCAAGGGTAATGCGCATCGGCGACCTGGCTCGGCGTGCATTGCCATCGATCACGACCGGGTAGAACCGCCAGCGGCGGACCACCCGATCGAGGTCCTCCCTGAGTCGCGCTGGTATGTCTGTCTCAATGCCGACGTCGAGGACGCCGCCGTCAGTTTCGATGACCAGCCAGCCGTCGACGAGCATCGTGATGACACTTTCCATCGCGGGCGGCCGAGGCGGCCGGGCCGCGATTGCCGGTAAAGTCATCGAGGGAATAACCAACAGTCCGGCCAGGCCGGCCAGGAGAATTCTTTTCATGGCGCCCCCCATCGATCAGAGCTGAATTCTACAGGTGGGCAACCGGATCGGACAGCCGACTATCCCGCGGGAGACCTCCTGACTGGTTTGGATCTCAGGCGCGAATTCTCGAGCCCGCGATCGAACCTGGCCAACTCATCACCATGTTTCGGTGACCGCAGGCGCTGGCCATCGCCGCTCGTGCGCGACATGGGCTACGATCATCGGCATCCGCGCTAACCGGGGAGAGACCACGATGGCCCATGTGACCCCACTGGCAGCCGAGGCCGTGCCGGAGTTCGCCGAACGCTTCGCGCATTACGCGCGCACCCGCGGCTTCGTCCCGAACAGCATCCGGACGATGGCCCGGCGGCCCGCGATCGCCGCCGCCTTCATGGCCCTGAACCAGGCGGTGCTGTACGAAGGCACCGTGCCCGAAGAACTGAAGATGCTCGTCAGCCTGATCGCCAGTCAGGCCGCCGGCTGCCGCTACTGCCAGGCGCACATGGCCAACCTGTCGAGCATCTATCGCAGCTCCGATGCCAGGATCGCCGCGGTGTGGGAGTTCGAGTCTTCCGGGCTGTTCAGCGACGCCGAGCGCGCCGCGCTGCGGCTGGCCGGCAAGGCCGCGGTGGTGCCCAATGAGGCGGAGGCCGCGGACTTCGCCGAGCTGCGCCGGTATTTCGATGACGGCCAGATCGTCGAGATCGTGGCCACCATCGCCCTGTTCGGCTACCTCAACCGCTGGAACGACACGATGGCGACGGACCTCGAGGAACGCCCGCAGCAGGTCGCGGCCCGGACCCTCGGCGCGCGCGGCTGGGTCCCCGGCAAGCACGGCGCCTGAGGCCTGCTCATCACGGCGGCGCCGCGGCCGACAGGCACCCGCCGCGCCGTTACCGCAGCTTGCCGATGATCTCCTCGCCGAAGCGCCGGACCGCGTCCACCTGACCCTGCCGGTCGCGGATGCCGGATGCCGCGCCCCACGGGACCAGCGGGATCTCGGTGACGCCGAGCTCGCCCAGCCGGCGGAAGTCGTCGAGCGAGGCGGCCGCGAAGTCGATCGCGTGGATCTCGAAGTCGGCGCGATCCTGCGTGCCGTACTCGGCGCGCAGGCGGTTCAGCTCGGCGATCATCTGCGCGAGCGCGGCGTAGTCGCTGTTCGCCGACAGCCAGCCATCACCGAGTCGGGCGGCCCGGCGCAGCGCTGGTTTGGCGTGGCCGCCGATCCAGATCGGTACCGGCCGTTCCGGCACCGGGTTCATCTTCAGCGGGCCGAAGTCATAGTTGCGGCTGTGGAACTCGAAGAACTCGCCAGTCATCAGCCCGCGCAGGATCGCGATGCATTCGTCCATCAGCTCGGCGCGGCGGCTGAAGTCGAGCCCGTTGTAGGCGAAATCCTCGCGCCACGGACTGAGCCCGGCGCCGAGCGCGATACGCCCGCCGCTGACTACGGCCAGCGAGGTCAGCAGCTTGCCGAGCACCAGCGGCTGGCGCACCGGCACCTTGAGCACGCTCGGGTAGAAGCGGATCCGGCTGGTCACCGCCGCCATCGTCGCCATCGCGACGAACGGCTCGATGAACGGCGTCGTGGCGATGTATTCGCGGATTATGGCCGTATCGTTATACGGATATTCGGAGGCGGTCGCCTGCGGGTAGAACAGGCTGTCCGGCATCACCACCGAGCGGAAGCCGGCCTGTTCCGCGGCCTGCGCCAGCGCCGGAAAGTCGCGCCAGTGGCTGAATCCCAGCAGCAGTCCGAAATTCATGTTCCCCCTCCAGCGCCGGCAAACTGCTGCTTCAGCACGCGCCTGAGCACCTTGCCCATCTCGTTGTACGGCAGTTCCGGCAGGAAGCGGATCACCGCCGGCACGCGCGAGGAGCGCAGGCGCACGCGCACCCAGTCCTGCAGCTCGGTGTCGCTCGCGCTGGCGCGCTCTTTCAGCACGATGACCGCGCCGACCGTTTCGCCCCACTGCCGGTCCGGGACTGCAACAACCGCGACGTCGGACACGGCAGGATGGGCGATCAGGACATCCTCGATCTCGCCCGGCGAGATGTTCTCGCCGCCACGCACGATCACGTCGTCGGAACGGCCTTCGAGATACAGGTAACCGAATTCGTCGAGCTGGCCGCGATCCCGGGTCGCGAACCAGCCCTCGGTATCGAGCATGCTGCCCTGCTCGAGGTACTCGCCGGCGACCTGGTCGCCGCGCACGCAGATCTCGCCCGACTGGTTCGGCCCGAGCAGCTCCCCCGCTTCGCCGCGGACCTGCAGCTCGATGCCGGGGACCGGCCGGCCGACCGAGCCAAGCCGCCGGCGCACCGCCGGATCCGTGCTGGCGAAACCGGCACGGTGATCCTCCGGACCGAGCAGGCAGATCGTCGAGCTGGTCTCGGTGAGGCCGTAGGCATTGGTGAAGTCGACGCCCGGGAACAGGCCGATCGCCTGCTCGATGACCGGCAGCGGCATCTTGCCGCCGCCATAGGCGATCGCGCGCAGCGCGGGCACGCCGGCCGGCTCGCCGGATTGCACGAGATGATCGACGATCCGGGACAGCATCGTCGGCACCACGAAGGCATTGGTGATGTGCTCGTCGCGGCATAACTGCAGCCAGGTCGCGGCGTCGAAGTTCGGCAACTGCACCATGCGCCGGCCGGCATAGGTCGAGCTCAGCACCGCGGCGATGCCGGCGATGTGATACGGCGGCACCGAGATCAGCACCGCGTCGGTCTCGTCGGCCGCAGCGAACTCGACCGTGCCGAGCACGTACGACATCAGGTTCTGGTGCCGCAGCACCGCCGCCTTCGGCCGCCCCGTCGTGCCGCTGGTGAAGAGCTGGATCGCAATGTCACCGGGATCAGTCGTGGCCGGCAGCTCATCCGCCGGCGCGGCCAGTGCCGCGCCCAGGAACACCGCGCGCGGCAGCACATGGATGCCGGGCGGCAGTTGCAGCGGCGCGACCAGCGCCTCGTCGCAGACCAGCAGCCCCGGCGCGATGCGCCCGAGCAGTTCCTCGAGCTCCGGCTTCGTCAGCCGGTAGTTGATCGGCACGTAGGGGACGCCGGCGCAGGCGGCGGCGTAGAGCGCCACCGGCACCGCCGGACTGTTGACGTCGAGCAGACCCACGTAGCGGACGCCAGCGCCGCGGATCCGGGCCGCGGCGCCGCGCGCAGCCTGCAGCAACTCGCCGAAGGTCAACGACTGACCGCCCGCACGGACGGCGACGCGCCCGGGATGGCAGTCAGCCGCCATCTCGAGCGCCATGACCAGATTCATCGTCAGTCCGACGACGGCAGCGGTTTGGCTTCCTTGACCGCCAGCGTCTCGCCGTTCACCGAGAGCTGCCCCTTGCCGCCCTTGGTGCACAGCAGCTCGACGTCGCCAGCGGCGGTCACGTAGCGCTTGCCGAGCAGCGTGCCGGGCAGGTCGCTCGCGCCATGCGCGCCGGGAGTCTTCGCGCCGGCCATGTCCAGCATCTCGACGCCGCCGCAGGCCAGCACCGGCCCGGTGGCCGGCGTACGGACGACCATGACTTCGGTATCGCAGACGGCGCACTTGGCGCGCGTACCGGCCTTGAGAACTTTCATGCGGGCTCCTGTACGGGCGATTCTGCCACGGCCGCACCGGTCCTCATCGTCCATCCAGACTAATTCACAGCGCCACCGCGGCTGTCACCATGGCGGTTGCCTGTTGTCGCAACTCGTCCGGATAATCCCGCATGGATCCGCAGTCCGCTGAGGTTCCGATGACGCCGCTGGCGCACCGCCTGCTGCGCCTCCCGGGTCGCGGCACCGCCACCGCTTACGCACAGACGCTGCTCGAGTCCCTCGGCGCACGCGTGGTGCCCGAGCCCGGCCCGGCCGATCCCGATCCGGCGCTCGCCAATGCGCGGAGCGGCCTGCCGGCGCTGACCGGACTTCCCGGCGGTCCGCCGCAGATGTGTCCGGCACCGCTCGCAAGCTGTGCCGACGGCGTGATCCGCGCACTGCACTGCATCGCCGCCCCGGCGGGCGATGGCGTTCTACCGGAGGGCGCCGCCCTGCTCGGCGAGCGCGCGGCGATCGCCGGCTTGCGCCGCAACGGCGCAACCTCCCCCGGCGGAAGCTGCCGCCTGCTGCGCGCGCGCGATGGTTGGTTCGCCTTGAGCCTGACGCGCGCGGACGACTGGGAACTGCTGCCCGCGTGGCTGGAAACGGATGACGCCGGGTCGTGGACTGCCGTCGCCGCGCAGGTCGCCGGGCGAGCCGCGACGGAGCTCGTCGATCGCGCGCGACTCGTCGGCCTTGCGGCCGCCGTCTCCGGATTCCCGGCCGAGACGCCGTGGTACACAATTACCGCTCGCGGCCACGGCGCCCCGACCGGCGCGCACCGCGCCGCACCGCGGGTGCTGGACCTGACTTCGCTGTGGGCCGGGCCCCTGTGCACGCAACTGCTGCGGGCGCTCGGCGCGCGTGTCGTCAAGGTCGAGAGCATCAACCGTCCGGACGGAGCGCGGCACGGGCCCGCGCCCTTCTTCGACCTGATGAACGCCGGCAAGCTGAGCGTCGCAGTCGATTTCGGCGGTGATCTGCGGCTGCTGCACGCGCTGCTCGCGTGCGCCGACATCGTCGTTGAATCCTCGCGGCCGCGGGCTCTGCGCCAGCTCGGCGTACTGGCCGAGGAATGGCTCGCGGCGCGCCCCGGCCGCACCTGGCTCAGCATCAACGGTTACGGCCGCGATGAGCCCGGCGCGAATTTCATTGCCTACGGCGATGACGCCGGCGTCGCCGGTGGTCTCTCGACGCTGCTCCTCGAGGTCACCGGGCAGCCGCTCTTCTGCGGCGATGCGATCGCCGATCCGCTCGCCGGACTGCATGCGGCGCTCGCGACCTGGAGCAGCTTCCAGGGCGGCGGCGGTCACCTGTTGTCGGTCGCGCTCAGCGACGTCGTCGCGCATTGCGCCCGCTTCACGCTGCCGGCCAGCGCCGGCGAACTCCGCGCGCGCTGGCAGCGGTGGACAGCCATCTCGCACGACGCCGGACCGGACACCGTGTTGCCGCTCGCCCGCACGGCGACCGGCGCGGCACGACCGCTCGGTGCCGACAACGGCAACGCGGTCAGCGGCTGGGACGACGGCGGCTGAGCCGGCGCACAGAGCTGCCGGCAATGCTGCCGCCGGCCAGTCGGCGCAGCGTCTCGCGCTTCTTCCCGATTTCCGCGAGGACCTGGGGCCAGCGGCGCCGGTGCAGTGCCGATGTCGTGCGGAAATCCTCGATCGGCACGGCGCTCAACGGGTCAATGCCATACAGCACGTACACGCGGACGGCGGCGATGTCGGCGGCAATCGCAGCGACGCGCTCGAGCAGTTTGAGGGCCACCCGTTCCCCGCGCCGCGCAGCCTCTGCGCGAATGAAGGCGCGAACGACTTCGATCGCCAGCTTCGCCTGGGCGATACCGGCGGCCGTGCGCTTTTCGGCAAGGAGGTGCAGGTTCTGGATCCGGCTGTCCAGTACGTCGACCGGGTGCATCACCCGGACCCTGCCGATGTCGGTTACTTCGACTTCAACCGCACGTCGTTCAATGTCCTTGGTCGTCAGCCCGATCACTCCGGAAAGGAAGTGGACCTGTTTGACCGCGCCGCTGCGCAGCCGATGCGTCACCTTGCCGGTCTGCGGCGTCGGATCGTCCAGCGCCGGAATCCAGGTCTGCCAGCGCAGCTCCCGGCCCAGGGTCCGGGCCAGCGCTGCGTCGCCGATGAAGTCCGCATCGGCCGTCACGACCGTGGCCAGACTGGCGGGCCGCGGAACCTCGAGGTGGTCCGCCCAGAACGCGAGCGCCTGGCCACCGACGAGCAGGCCACGGGGCGAACACAGGCTGAGAATCCGCCGTACCTCCTCCGGAGTCAGCGGCGCCGCCATTTCGCGCTCAGTCGTCATCGAAGTCTTCCGGCACCCGCAGGAGCCTGGCGGCACGCGCCCTGGCCGGCGGAATCAGATGGGTCCTGCCCCAGGCATCGTCGCCCGGCATCAGAGTCCGCGATCTCTGCAGCTCCTCGAGTGCCCGTGGCGAGAACACGACGGCCACGACGCGCCCATGCCGGCAGATGTCCACGCGCCCGCGAGCGGTGACCTCTTCCAGCAGGCCGCCAAAGTTGTTCTTGGCGTCGGTCGCCGAGACCTTCCTGCTCATTTGGCTATTTTAGCTATTTTTCCAGCGGCCGCCAGCACGACGCGAGGGCGGATCAGAAATACCCGGTCAAGCCGATCCCACCGTACACCCGCCGGTAACCACGCCCGCCGCCTCCGAATCCGGAGCCGGAATCGGCAGCGCCCGCGTACAGGCGCAGCCGCAGCGCCGGCGACAGGTCGCAGCCGGCCGCGGCCTCGGCGGCGAGCAGCGCGCCGGAGCTGCGGTCGCCCCAGCCGCTGCGCTCGTCGTACCAGCCGGTAGCGAGCCGCGCATCGAAGCTCCACGCGCCGCGCTCGACCGACAGCGACGTGTACAGGCGCAGCTCGCGATAACGGTCCGGGTTCCAGTAGCCCTGATCGGGTCGTGCCGGCCCGGTCGGCCGGTCGTTGCTGAACTGCAGACCATCGATACCAAGCCGCAGGCGCAGCGGCGGATGCGCGAGGTACTCGGCGCGCAGCGTCGCCTGATTTCGCGTGTTGCCGCCGTCGAAGTCGAGGCGCGTCGCGCCCGCCGCGATGAGCCAGCGCGGGTGGGGCCGCAGCTCGGCGCCCAGCGCGGCCTCCGTGTATTCGATGCGGTTGCGGATCGCGCCGATCGTTTCGACCGGGCCGTTGCCGGCGCTCGCAGTCAGCGTGATGCCGTCGCGCGGCACGATCCGGGCCCGTGCCCGCCACGCGAAGCTCCGCCACTCGCCGTAATCGCGCCAGCCCACTGAGAGACTTGGCCAGATCACGGCGCCGCCCGGTTCGATGTCTCCACGGCGCGTGCTCCACGTGAGCAGGAACTGCTGCCCGTCGGCACTGCCCGGCGCCGGCAGTGGCATGCGCGTATCCGGCCCATCCAGCCAAGCGGACCGCAGCGACAGTTCCAGCGTGTCATGCCCGGTCAGGCGCCAGCCGGCGGCGGTCGAGGCGGCGACGATGCGCAGCTCGTCCGAGTCGTCGGCGAACTCGAAGTCGCCGGAGACGTAGGGGCGCAGCTCGCGGCCGATCCGGTAGTCCCGCAGCCACTGCGCCACCGGCAGCGTCGTCCCGGCAAGCAGCGGCTCCGCCTGGTCAGAAAACGCCGCCCAGTAGTGTGCTCGCGCCGCATGCAGCAGCAGTGCTGCATCGGTCGACGGCAGCAGCGTGGCGAACTCGCCGGCCGCGGCCCGGTGCCGGCCGGAATAGTTGAGCGCCTGGGCCAGGCCGAAGCGTTCGTGCGGATCGGCGGTCGAGAGCACGAGCGCTTCCTCGAACAACGGCACGGCGGCCGTCTCGTCTCCGGCCCACAGTGTCTGCCAGGCCCAGGCCGGCAGCACTTCGGTGCGGCGGGCCGGAAAGCGCTCGGCGATGTCCCGCCAGGCGTCGGCGGCCGCCGCGTTGCGGTCGGCGTAACCGAGCACGCGCGCGCGTTCGATCGCGAGTTCGTCATCGTCGGGCTCCGCCGCGACCAGCCGGTCGTACAGCTCGAGCGCCGGGGCGAACTGGCGCGCCGCGGCCAGCTTGCGCGCCTCACCGAGTTCGGTGCCCGGCACCGGCGCGGCGGCGAGCACGCCCGCCAGCAGCAGCGCCGCGAGCCGCGAGCCGCGCCGGGCCATCACGCGCGGCCCCCTTCGCGCCGCGTGTTCCAGGTCACCGGCGTGCGCAGCGGCGCGGCGAACAGCCAGCGCAGCGAGATCACCGTCGTCACCGCCAGCAGCGCCCAGTACACCAGCGGATACCAGATCGCATACGGGAAGTAGCGCCAGATGTCGCGGTCGTAACGGCGGTCGACCAGCGTGCCGACGCCGAGCTGCAGCAGGCACAGCGTACCGATGGTCATACCCCAGAAGTTCGGGATCGGCGAGGCCCCGACCGGCGGATAGCCGACCGCCCAGGACGCGGTCCACAGCAGCGTCAGCACGACGAAGCACAGGGCCCACAGGATCGACAGCGTGGACTCGACGAAGATCGGCCACATGCGCCGGAAGCGCCAGTGCCGCAGGACCGCGGCGTGCCGGCGCAGCACCATGATCAGCCCGCGCGCCCAGCGCCGCCGCTGCCGGAACAGCGGCCGCAGCGTGCGCGGCACGGTCATCCAGACGATCGCGTTCGGCTCGTAGCGCACGTCGTAGAAGCGGCGCTGCAGCTTCCAGGTCACCTCGATGTCCTCGGTCGGCATGTCCGGGCTGAAGCCGCCAACGTCGAACAGCGCATTGCGCCGGAACGCGGCGACGACGCCGGAGACCGTGACGATGCGGCCCCAGATCCGCTGCGAACGGCGCAGCAGGCTGATGATCGAGGTGAACTCGATCGCCTGCAGCCGGGTCAGGAAGGTATCGGTATTGCGCACGCGCGGGTTGCCGGTGACCGCGGCGACACGGGCCGCGCGGAAGTGCGGCACGATGTGGGTCAGCAGATCCGGGGCCGGCTCGGCATCGGCATCGAGCGTCAGCACGATCTCGCCCTGCGCCAGCGGCAGTGCGTCGTTGATCGCCAGTGCCTTGCCCTCGTTGACCCGCTTGTCGAGCAGCCGGACCCGGCCGGCGCGCGTGTACGGCAGCACGGCCGCCACCGTCTCATCCGTGGAGCCGTCATTGACGACGAAGATTTCGAAGCGCGGGTACTCCATGCGGCAGACCGCCGCCAGCGAACGCGCGATCACGCCCTGCTCGTTGTGCGCGGGGATGATCACGCTGACCAGCGGCAGGAATTCGCGCGCCGTGCCGGGCGCCACGTCGATGTCGCGACGCTCCCAGCGCAGCACGAACAGCAGTGAGGTCGTCACCCACATCAGGCTGGTGATCACCGGATACGAGGCGAAGAACAGCAGCACCGCCTGATACAGCCAGGTCTGCTGCACCGCGATCAGCGCCGACTCGAGGCCGTTCATGGCCGGGTCGCCGTGGGATCGGGCCGGTCCGTCACGTAGCGCTTGCGCTCACCGTCGACGCTGACGGTGACGACGCTGGCCTCGCGCAAGCGCTCCCAGTCGGCCTCGACTGCACGGCCGTTCCAGTCGCGGCTGTAGTCGATCCGGACCACCGGGGCGCCGAGTCGCGGGCCCTTACGCCGGTACAGGTTCAGGTTGTGGAGGATCCATGCACCGGTGAGTGCCGGTGCGGCGATCAGCGTGACCAGGTGCAGCAGCCGGCGCGGCCAGCCATGGAGAGGCTCACGCGCCACAGGGCGTCAGTCTGCGCCGCGCCTCCCTGCCGGCTCGCGAGGACCACCCGACGGCGAGACCGGCGAGCAGCAGGACCAGCGTCGACGGCTCCGGAATGGACACGGACTCGGTGGGCACCAGCGTCCAGTCCGTCCCCTCGCCGCGACGCCAGCGCAGGTCGACCACGCCCGCTTGCAGGCGCTCCCAGGCGCCCAGCTCGAAACCGTACAGGCCCGGCGACAGCCAGAAATCGTTGCCGAATCCGAGCCGGTCGCGCGGGTTCAGGAAGTCCATCGAGATCGAATGGCTCTCGTGACCGGCGCCGTACAGGTTGAAGAAGAAACCGTCGTCGTAGAGCACGCTGAAGTTGTACAGGCCGGCCTCGTAGACCCGGATGTAACCGCTGAATGACGAAATCCAGTTGTCCTGCGCGTTGGCCTCACCGTCACCCAGCGCGCAGGGTACCGCGCCCGCGAACAGCGGCGCCTGCACGGCCGCACCCCAGGTGGCCGACCAGGCCGAGTTGTAGCAGTCGTCGCCGAAGTTGATCTCCGCAACGACGCCGGACCAGGTCTCAATCGGCGCGACACCGCCGGCGAGCACCGCGTCGAAATCGGCGCGGCCCCACAGACCGGTACCCCAGGTGCCGCCGTAGGTGGCGCCGATCGGATCGCCGTCCCCGTAGCGCCCTGCGGCTTCGTTCCACAGCACCGTACTGCCGGTCCAGTCATTCGCGATCTGGATGAACAGCGCCGCGGCACCGCTCGTGGTCGGCGTCGACGACGGCAGCAGCGGGGCGAGCGGCACCGGCACCGCCTGCGCAGCGGCACCCGCCAGCCCGAGCACGATCAACAGGGTCCACCGCTTCATGTACCCGACCCGCATTACTGCCACCCCGCCGTCCGGGCGAGCCCGGACTCGCACCGCTAGTCCATTGAATCCAGAGAACATTGTCGCAGCTTTCCGCACACAGCACATTGCCCGATCCCGTGCCTGTGAATCAGGTCACAGAATCGCATCGATCAGCCCCCACCCGCGCGCGCGCCCGGCATCGACGCGTTCGCCGGACAGCGCGAGCCACGCCGCGCGCTGGCGGCCGATGCGCCGCGGGATGCTGACACAGCCGCCGGCGCCGGGAATGAGGCCGAAGCGGATCTCCGGCAACTGCACGAAGGTGTCCGGCGCCGCGGTCACGCGACAGCCGAACGCGGGCAGCTCGATGCCGGCGCCGATGCAGGCACCGTGCAGATGGAACTCGACGCGCGCGGCGCAGCGCGCGAGGATCGCCGCCGGCAAGCGCAGGCTGCGCACCGCGTGCGCGGTCGCCGGATCGGTCACCGTGCCGAACTCACCGAGATCACCGCCGGCGCTGAAACACGGCCCGTTGGCGCTCACGGTCGCGACCCGGATGGTCGGATCGGCGACGACCAGCTCGAAGGCCTCGCACAATGCATCCCGCATCTCCACCGACAGCGAATTGCGCTGCGCCGGGCGATTCAGCCGGATCCCGAGCTGGTCGCCGTCGCGCCGCACGAGCACCGGCGGACCTTCATCGCGCGGGCGCTCGACGGCACGCGCCGGCTGCGCCTGCAGCCAGCGCCGAAACTCCGGCCCGCTCTGCAGCGTCGCGTAGGCGAGCGATTCGACGGTCAGCGCCGCCGCGACCGGCAGCTCCTCCGTGATCCGCAACAACTGGACCAGCACCATGGCCGCAAGCGGCGCGTGGCGGATGTTGTCGAGTACCGGCGCTGCCGCCGCATCACTGGCGAGCACGAGGTCGAAGGCCGGCAGCAGCGGATGCTCCGCGGCGCTGAGCGCGATGACCGGGCAGGGCTGGCGGCGCAGCCAGGTGGCCAGCAGCGCGCATTCATCCGAGCCGAGCGGCGGCGCGTTCGCGAACCGGACCGCGAGCCACGTTCGGACGCCGAGCGGCGAGGCGTCGGCGCTCGCCGGCGCGCGCGCGAGCTCGCGCAGCTCGTCGAGGGTCAGCGTATCAGTGCCGCAGTCCGGCTCCACACGCGGTCACGCGGTCACGCCTGCGCCATCAACCGTTCGGCGAAGCGTTCCAGCGCGGCCTTCTTCTGCGCCAGGCTCGTCTGCCCGCCGATCGTGAACATAAACGGAATGCTGACGAAGCCGGTAGCGCCGGCATCCTCGAGCCGGCGCAGATCGTCCCGGGTCGCTTCTTCGCCGAACACCGCGACGATCGAGTCGAACGGGCGGTTGTGCGTGCCGTACTCACGACGAAGCTGGTCGAGGCGGCCGAGGAACTCGAGATTGCCGGCCACCGTGCCACCCGGGCTGATCCAGCCATCGCCGATCCGCGCCGCGCGGCGCATGGCCACCTCCGTGGTGCCGCCGATCAGGATCGGCACCGGCGCCGGCGGCTTCGGCAGCATGTTGAGGCGCTGAAAATGGAAGAACTCGCCTTGGTGCTCGACGAACTCGCCGCTGTGCAGCTTGCGAATGACCTCGATGCACTCGTCGTAGCGCCGGCCGCGGCTGGCGAAGTCCACGCCGAGGACGTCGAATTCCTCCTTCATCCAGCCGGCACCGGCGCCGAGCAGCAGGCGGCCGTTGGCGAAGAACGCCACGCTGGAGGTCGCCTTGGCCACCTCGAGCGGGTTGCGCAGCGGCAGGATGTAGACGTTGGTGCAGAAGTGCAGCCGCTTGGTCACGGCCGTGAGCGCCGCGATCAGCGTCCAGCAGTCGAACCACGGCGTGTCGTCGCGGAACGACGGCGGCTTGTGATCCGGTGAATACGGGTACTTCGAGTGCTGCTCGGCGAAGTGCAGCAGGTGATCCGACGGCATGACGCCGTGGAAGCCGAGCTGTTCGCACAGCTTCGTCAGGTCGAAGATCTGGTCGCTCTCGCACTGGAACAGGGACTGCCAGAACTGCATGGCGTGCTCTCCGGGGTTCGATCAGGGCAGGCGGCGGCCGTGGCTCGCCAGGTAGTGGGCGGTCAGGTTCGGCGGCGTGGCGATCGGTTCCACGATCTCGTAGATCCGCTCATAGGACTGGTGCCGGATCAGCCAGCGCCCGTCCTGCTTCACGTAGCGGTCGCGGTACAGCGCCGTGCCCTCGGTGCGAATCCGCTCGCGCAGGTTCAGGAACACGTCGTGCAGGTACCAGATGCCGGTCGCCTCCCGCTCACTCAGGACGTCGATCTCCGGGTGGTGCCCCTGGTGGCGACAGGCAACTTCGGCGTTGAACGCGTTGGCCATCGCCTCGAGGAACGCAGCCCGGTTGTCGAACTCGATCCGATAACTGCCGCCCACGTAGCAGGTCGTGAGCTGCGGATGCAACAGCCCTTCGAGCTCCGCGAAGCTGGCAGTATCGATGCAGCGAAAGTAGGCGTACTTGAGCCGTTTGATCGCCTCGAGGTCCTGCAGCACCTGCACCTGGCGCGCGAGCTGCGCAAGCGGGTCGGTCATGGCATGGCTCCTTGTCGCTGCGGCACCGGTTCGCCAGATGCGAGCCGGCCGATCCCCCGGGCGGAACTTAGCGGGGATTCCACCCGGTCTCATCGTCCACGAGGACTATCCCGCGCGCTCAGCTGACCGAGGCGACACTGCTCAGAAGCTGCTGCACCAGCGTGGCCTGGCGCCGAACACCGGTCTTCGCGAATATCGAACGCAGGTGGGCCCGTATAGTGTTCTTGCGGATCTTCAGTTGCCGGGCCGCTTCGTCGAGGGTCAGGCCGTCGGCCAGCAGCAGCGCGAGATTGGCCTCCGCCGCGGTCAGGCCGAACAGGTGGCGGATCAGCTTCTGCGACAGGTGCAGCTTGCGCTCCGGATCGCGGATGTAGGCGACGGCAGCCGGCCGGTGCCGGCCTTCCGACAGCGGCCCCAGCGGAATCGAGCGCACCAGCACGCCGAGACTGGCGCGCCCCGAGCGCCGCGTTACCGACAACGCCTCCGGCACGCCGGGCCCGGTAGCCGTGACCTCGAGCGCCGCGCGGATGAGCCGCTGCAGCTCGCGCTCCTCGGCCGGCTGTTCGGCATGCAGTGACTGCTGGCTGATCCGCAGACCGTCCTTCTCGCCGAGGATCTCGTCGGCCACCCGGTTGGTCCGCTGAATCATGCCGCGTTCGTCGAGCACGGCCGTGCCGAGCAGCATCCGGTCCATCGTCATCGAGTAGAGCTGGCGCTCGGTCTCGATGACGTCCATGCTCGAGTGCAACAGGACGGCCCGCTTCAGGTGCGGCACCAGCAACTGGCACAGTGCCTTCTCCCGCGCCGAGAAGTTCCGCTCGCCCGGGCCGCGGGTGAGCCGCAGCCGGCACTCGATGCCGCCCTCCACCTGGATGTCGGCGCCGAGGATGAAGCGAATCCGGTTCGGCTCGATGAACTTGCGGCAGAACTCGCCCTGCATCCAGCGCGCCGGTTCGATCACCTCGTCGAGCGTGACGACCTGGTCCGGCGGCAAACCGACGAACGGGTCCAGCGTAAACGACTGAAAGTGTGTGTAGCCGGTGCTGTAGACCTCGGGGCCGTGTCCGCCATCGCGGATCAGCAGCGCCGGATGGGTGATCGAGGCTGGTCGCAGAATCAGTATGGCCCAGTTGACCCGCAGCAGGGTCCGGAGCTGGCCGAGCACCGTGCCCCATGGGATTGGCTCGAGCGGCCCCTGGTAGATGGCCCCGACCAGTTCGCTGAACCCGGCGACCGGGAGCAGTGCCACCTCCTGGCGCACCTGCGCCGGCCGCTCCTGCGACACTGGCTTGCGAGTCACGGCCACCACTGGTCCACGCTCAGGCGCGCTACGCCGCCCCCACAGTCACCCCCGCCCGAGCAGATGATAGCCGTGCGGCCCGGGGCCGCAACAGGTCGGACTCACTCGTACGCCACGAGCAGCTCGTACACGACCGCCGGGGCCGCGGCCCCGACGACCTGGATCTGCACCTCGAACCGCAGCCGTGTGCCGCGCTTGCCGGCCTCGACCCCGGCCAGACGCATGCGCCCGGCGATCTCGCTGTCCACCGGCACCGGGGCCACGAAGCGCAGCCGGTCGAGACCGGCGTTGAATACGCGGCGGAAACCGGTGACCTCGAGCGGATTGCCCATCGCCAGCGCCGGGGTCAGCGCCAGCACGAGGAAACCATGCGCGATCGTCGTGCCGGTCGGGCTGTCACGACGGGCGCGTTCCGGGTCCGTGTGCAGCCAGAACTCATCGCGGGTCATGCGACCGAACGCGCTGATCAGCTCCTGTGTGACCCGAAAGGCCGGGCCCCAGGGGCCGAAGTCCGCGCTGACCGCCGCCTCGAGGGCCGGCAGGTCGTCATAGCGGATCGCGGGTACCGGCACGCGGCCTCAGCTCATTCCGCGGCCGGCCCGCCGGCCTCACGCGCGAGCCGGGCGAGATCGAGGAACACCGGCTTCTCGCCGCCACCATGCACGGCGAGCCGGGCACCGCTGATGTAGGCGGCCGCTGGCGAGGCCAGGAACAGACAGGCCTGAGCGACGTCGCCGGGCGCGCCCATGCGCTGCAGCGGCAGCATCTGGCCGACGCGCGCAGTGCCGGCGGCCCCGCCGTAGTGAGCCAGCGAGTTCTCGGTCGCGACCAGGCCCACGATCAGCGCATTGACCCGGATGCGGTCGGGCCCCCATTCCATGGCCAGCGACTCGGTCAGGTTCAGCAGGCCCGCCTTGGCGGCCCCGTAGGCAGCGCTGCGCGGCGAGGCGCGCACCGCCGAAACGCTGGAGATATTGATGATCGAGCCGCCGGCCGGCTGGTCCTTCATCACCGCGTGCGCGGCCTGCGCCATCAGGAAAGCGCTGGTCAGGTTCAACCGGATGACCTTCTCGATGAACGCCGGCGAGCAGCTCGCCGAGTCGGCCTCGGGGCCGCCGCCCGCATTGTTGACCAGCACGTCGAGGCCGCCGTGATCGT
The DNA here is from genome assembly GCA_016882265.1 of Gammaproteobacteria bacterium. Classification (GTDB taxonomy): domain Bacteria; phylum Pseudomonadota; class Gammaproteobacteria; order Steroidobacterales; family Steroidobacteraceae; genus SCUD01. The sequence goes on along the minus strand of VGVB01000001.1, from coordinate 115,998 downwards.
GGCGGATCTCATCGACCAGCGCGCGGCATTGCCCGGCCTCGCGCACATCGCAGGCCCGGAACTCGGCCCGGCCTGCACCCGCGGCGGGCGGCTGTGCGGGCGCGCGGCGCCCGCAGACGATGACCATGGCATGGCAGGCAAGAAATGCCTCGGCGATGCCGCGGCCGATGCCGGAGGTGCCGCCGGTAACGAGCACGCGGCTGCCGGCAAAATCGAAGGTCGCGCGCGGCCCTGGCTGCTCTCGCGTCATGCGTAAATATTTGCTACGGTTCTACGTATCTGTTGATTCTACATGCGCCGGCTGAACAAGTCGCGCAGCCCGACCGCGATCCAGCCGAGCCCGAACGCCCGATGCCTGAGACCAGCCCGACGACGATCCCGGCCGCGGTGACCGCGGCCGCGCGCCGCTGGCACGACGCGCCCGCACTCGAGGACAGCGCCCTGCGCTGGACCTTCGCCGAGCTCGAGCGCGAGGCGCGGCGCGCCTGTGCGGCGTTCATCGCCGCGGGACTCGCACCCGGCGAGCGCGTCGCGATCCAGGAACCGAACACGGCACGCTGGATCGTCGCCGCCATCGGCGCGCAGGCCGCCGGCGGCATTCTCGTGCCGCTCAGCACGCGACTGAAGGGCCGCGAAACCGGCTTCATCCTGCGGCGCAGCGGCGCGCGGCTGCTGCTGCACGCCAGTGAGTTCCTCGGCGTCCGCTACGCCGATCTGCTCGACGGGCTGGAACTCCCGGCTCTCGAATGCCGCATCGCGACCGACGATGCGGACTGGAATGCCTTCCTCGCGGCCGGCGCCGGCGTCAGCTCGGGCACCGTCGACGAGCGCTGGCAGCGGGTCGCCGGCAGCGACATCGCCGACATCCTCTTCACGTCGGGCACGACCGGCGAGCCGAAGGGCGTGCTCAGCTCGCACGCGCAGAACATCCGCGTGTTCGAGGCCTGGTCCGACATCGTCGGGCTGACGGCGGGCGACCGCTACCTCGTCGTCAACCCGTTCTTCCATACCTTTGGCTACAAGGCCGGCTGGCTCGCCTGCCTGCTGCGCGGCGCGACGATCCTGCCGCTCGCGCTGTTCGATGCCGACGTCGTGATGCGGCGCATCGTCGCCGACCGCATTTCCGTGCTGCCCGGACCGCCGACGCTGTTCCAGTCACTGCTCGTGAGTCACGAGAAGAATCCGGCCGCTGTGTCCTCGCTGCGGCTCGCCGTCACCGGCGCGGCCAGCGTGCCGGTGACGCTGGTCGAGCGCATGCGCACGGAGCTGGGTTTCGGCACCGTGGTCACCGCCTACGGCCTGACCGAAGCCACCGGCGTGGTCAGCGTGTGCCGGCCCGGCGACAGCCCGGAGCGCATCGCCCGGACCTGCGGCGCGCCGCTGCCGGACACCGAAGTGCGGATCGTCGACGACGCCGGGATCGAGGTGCCGCGCGGCAGCGAGGGCGAGATCCTCGTGCGCGGCTACAACGTGATGCAGGGCTACTACGCGGACGCGGACGCGACGCGCGCGACCATCGACGCGAATGGCTGGCTGCGCACCGGCGACATCGGCGTGATGGACGAGGCCGGCTACCTGCGCATCACCGACCGCAAGAAGGACCTGTTCATCGTCGGCGGTTTCAACTGCTACCCGGCGGAGATCGAGAACCTGCTGTGCGCGCATCCGGACATCGCTCAGGCCGCGGTGATCGGCGTGCCCGACGAGCGTCTTGGTGAAGTGGCCCATGCCTGGGTCGTGCTGCGCCCCGGCGCTGCCACCGCCGAGGCGCCACTGATCGCCTGGTGCCGCGACAACATGGCGAACTACAAGGTGCCGCGGCGCATTCACTTCGTCGCCGCGCTGCCGATGACCGCCTCCGGCAAGGTCCAGCGCTTCGCGCTGCGCGGCGCGTCCTGATGCCGGCCCCGGAGCATCCCGCGCCAGCCGCGCAGGCCGGGCCGTGGCTGTCGCAGGTCGAGCCCTGCCGGCGCGTCGCCACCGCAGACGAGATCGCGTGGGACGCGACCACGGACTTCCTCGTGGTCGGCTCGGGCGCAGCCGGCTCGAGCGCCGCGGCCGAGGCCTGCGAACACGGCCTCGCCGTCACGCTGATCGACCGGTTCGCCGGCGGCGGCACCACGGTCGCGAGCGGCGGCGTGATCTACGCCGGTGGCGGCACCAGCCTCCAGCGCGCCGCGGGCGTCGCCGACTCGCCCGAAGACATGTTCCGTTACCTGCGACTCGAGACCCAGGGCTGCGTCAGCGACCGCACCTTGCGCCGCTTCTGCGAACAGAGCCGCCACACGATCGACTGGCTGATCGGCAAGGGCGTCAAGTTCCGCGCCACGCTGTACCCGGGCAAGACCTCCTATCCGCCAGTCGACTACTTCCTCTACCACCCCGACAACTCGCTGGTCGGCAGCTATGCTGCGCAGGCGCGGCCGGCCGCGCGCGGTCACCGCGGCGCGGGGCGGCTGACCCGCCAGCAGATGGAAGCCGCAGTCAGCCTCGGCGGTTCGCTCATCTGGCCGCTGCACGACTGGTGCCGGGCGCAGGGTGTGCGCTGGCTGCCGTTCACCGAGGCGCGCCAGCTCGTGCAGGATCGCGACGGGCGCGTGCTCGGCGCCAGGGTGCTGGAGCTGCCGGAGGGGCCGCAGCGCGCGTCCTTCACGCAGCACCTGGAGGCCGGCGCGCGCCTGCAGACCTTGCTGCCGCCGATCGTGCCCGGCTCGCGGCTGCTGCGCCGGCTCGCACGCCGCCATCTCCGCGAGGCCGAAAGACTCGAGCGCGAGGCGCGGGTGGCCCGGTTCATCCGCGCCGAGCGCGGCGTCTGTCTCGCCGCCGGCGGTTTTGTCTGCAACCGGCCGATGGTCGCGCACTACGCGCCGGCCTACCGCGCCGGCTTTCCGCTCGGCACCTCCGGCGACGACGGCAGCGGCATCCGTCTCGGCCAGAGCGCCGGCGGTGCCACCGGCCGCATGCAGCGGATGACCGCGTGGCGTTTCATCAATCCGCCGCTCGCCTGGGCGCGCGGCATCGTCGTCAATCGCCGCGGCGAGCGCGTCTGCAACGAGACGGTGTACGGAGCGACACTCGGCATCGAACTGGTCGAACAGCACGGCGGCGCGGGCTGGCTGATCCTCGACGCGCGCCTCCTGCGCGAGGCCCGCACGCAGATCGCGCCGGGCCTGACGCTGCCGTTCCAGCGCCAGCTTGCGCGCCTGAACATGCTGCTCGGCCGGCACCGCGCGCGCACGCTGCGCGAGCTGGCCGCGAAAGTCGGCATCGAACCGGAAGGGCTGGTGCGCTCGGTCGCGAGCTACAACCGCGCCGCTCGCGGCGAGATCCGCGACCCGCTCGGCAAAGACCCGGAGGACTGCGCCGGCATCACGACGCCGCCGTTCATCGCCATCGACGTCGGCATCGCGGCGAAGTTCTTTCCCTGCCCGACGCTGACGCTCGGCGGCCTGCTCGTGGACGAGGACAGCGGTCTGGTGTGCAGCCAATCCGGCGCACCGATTCCCGGTCTGTACGCGGCCGGCCGCACGGCCGTCGGCGTCAGCTCACACCTCTATGTGTCCGGCCTGTCGATCGCCGACGGTGTGTTCTCCGGCCGGCGCGCCGCTCTGCATGCGGCAACCGGCCGGACCTGGGCGCCACCGCCATGAGCGGCGCCTACGACCCGCACGCCACCGGCGTATACCGGCGCCGCATCCGGCTGATCGCCGCGCCGGGCACCGTGCGCGCGGCGCTCGAGGACACCGCACACGCGATGCGCCTCGTGCTCCACCATGACGGTGCGCGCGTAACCCGCATCGAACCGCGTTTCACCCGCATTCCGCTGACGACCTGCGCCGGCGCCACCGAGCCGCTGCGCGCGCTCATCGGCCTGCCGCTCGCGTCCTATCCGGCGAAGCGCCTCGACGCGCTCGATCCGCGCCTGAACTGCACGCATCTCTATCACCTCGCGCTGCTCGCGCTCGCGCACGCCAGCCGCAGCGGCACGCGGCAGTACGACGTCGCCGTCCCCTGCGACCGCTCCGCGCCGGTGTGGGCCAGCCTGCACCGCGACGGTGCCATCGTTCATCACTGGCAGATCGAGGGCGGCGGGATCCTGGCGCCGGCTGAGCTGGCCGGCCGGCCGGTACTGCAGGGCTTCTCGCGCTGGGCCGCCGCGTACTTCGACGCGGAGGCCTTCGAGGCCGCGATGGTGCTGCACAACGGCATCTTCGTCAGCGGCGCCGGGCACTGGGAGACCGTCACGCCGCGCAGCCTGCGCGCTGCCGATTACCCCGAGCTGCTCGGCGCCTGCTTCAGCTACCAGCCGGTGCGCGTGCAGGACGGCATCTACTTTCCGGACAGCCCGCGCGACACGACCGCGCCGGACGTGCCGCTGCTGGCCGACTTCGAGTAGTACCGGCCGGCACAAGGAGTTCCGCCGCACATGCGCATCCCTGATCTCTTCTTCGTCATCATCAACCCGACCGTCCGGCTGCTGCTGCGGTCACCGCTGCACCGGTTCTGGAGTCACAGCCTGATGCTGATCACCTTCACGGGCCGCAGCAGCGGCCGGGTCTACACGACACCGGTCCGGTACCTGCGGAGCGGGGATGCGATCTGGGCCTTCACGTCCGTCGAGAATCAGTGGTGGAGAAACCTCGGCAACGGAGCGCCGGTCCGGCTGCGCCTGCAGGGTAGCGAGCACGCATATCGGGCCGAGGCCATCACCGACGCTCCCGAACGGGTACGCGCCGCGCTCGCCGAGTTCCTGGTTCACTTCCCACAGGACGCGCCGTACTACGACATCCGGATGGATGCCGAACGACATCCGCTCGGTGCCGATCTGGATCGCGCTGCAACCCGAACCGTATGGGTGCAGGCGTATCTACAGTAATCGCAGGGTGCCGAACGACCTGCTCAGGTCCTGCGACGCCGTCTCGCCAGACCGATGCCAGCCAGCCCCAGGCCGAGCAGCGCCAGCGACGCCGGCTCCGGCACACTGCGCGACTCACCGGTGTACAGAAGACCGAACGGGTTGGAGCTCGGCGTCGTGCCGGTCCCGTACTGATAGACGACCATCGCGATCGTGTGCGTGCCAGGACCAAAGAACATGCCGCTGAGGTGATAACCCTCGTCGGGCTGGCAGCCGATCGGGCCATTCGCGCAGGTGGCGTCGGTGAAATTGGCTGCGTAGACGCTCGACCCGTTGATGATCAGGTCGATGGTGTCGTCCGCCCAGACGCTGAAGTCCAGGTAGCCACCGCCGGCGCCGAAGCTGAATGCCTCGGTGACCGTCATGATCGCCTGCTGTCCGTCCTGGTTCGAAGCGCTCCCCCGCTGCGGGGCGAGCGTGTCGCCAGTCACGCCGGTATTGGCGTAGGACACCCACACTGCACCCCGGCCCTCCGGGTTATTGGTCTGCCAGGCGCTGTGCGGAGTGATGGCCTGGAGGGTACAGGCCCCCGCCGCTCCCGACCCAGGACCCAGGGTACAGCTTCCCGCCCCCGGTCCCGAAAGGATCGGTGTTGCGTGCGCGGCCACGCCAAGGAACAGGCTGATTCCACCGAAAACTGCTGCCACGAACTTCGTTGTCATCTTTGCGTCACTTCCCATTTGCTGACCGAGGCGATCATCGCCGCGTCCTGACAGGCACCATGCACGATTCGGGCCTGGATGAATATTGTAAGATTTATCAATCGGTTACTTGTTCCTCCAGTCCCGCCGTTTTGCCCCTGTGTAAAGGCTCCCGACAGGGCTGCAGTTCTTTCGACAGGATGCCGAGAGGTTCCGGAAGTTCACCAGGTTGCTCGACGCGCCGCCTGCGCGTAATCCGGGGCCAGAGCGCCTGCTGCCGGTCAGGGCCCCTTGGGACAGGAAGTCCGCGAAGGGCTGAGCGTGCAACTCGGTCCAGCGGAGCCCCTGGCGGCTGCGCATCGAGTGGATGACTTCGAGTGCGGCGAGGCCGTGCTCGATGAGTGGCTCAAGCGCAGGGCGTTGGCCAATCAGGCCAGCGGCGCGAGCCGCACGTTCGTCGTCACCGAAGCTGGCCGCCGGGGTCCGCGGATACGACACGAGCAGGCCGGGCAGTCTTGCGCACACATTGGGTTTCGGCCCTCGCCGCGAAGCACAGCCGCATCGCCGCACTCCCGGCGTGATCGAGCGCCGGCACGAACACCGGCGCGACGCGCATGCCGATCGCGATCGCCTCCGGCGCAACGTCGACGAGATTCGTGTTGAGGTGTACGCCCTCGTCGAGTTCGACGACTGCGAGCACGACCGGCTCCGGGCCCGTGAACTCCGGCAGCGGCGGCACGCGCGCGATCGTGTACGACAGCAGCCGGCCCTGCCCGGACACTTCGTGCCAGTCGAGTGCCGTCGCGGCGCAGCGCGGGCAGTGCCGGCGCGGATAGAACACCCAGTGCCCGCGGTCACTGCAGCGCTGCAGGCGCAGGCGGCGCTCGCACAGGCCGGACCAGAACGGCGCTGAGATTGCGGTGGCGGGCGGCAGACGGATCGCGTGCATCAAGTCAGCCTCCGCGCAGCAGCAGTGCGCCCTGTTCGCTCATCACGCCGCCGGTGCCGGAAACGTAGGCCAGATCGCAGCGCGCGAGCTGGCGCTCGCCGGCGCGGCCCGCGATCTGGTCGGCGGCCTCGATCACCTGCGAGAACCCGCCCGCGGCGCCGGCCTGGCCGAAGGACAACTGCCCGCCGTGCGTGTTCAGCGGGAAGTCGCCGCGAAACGTCAGGTCGTGCTCGCGCACGAAGCGCAGCGCCTCGCCGCGGCCGCAGAAGCCGGCGTCCTCGAGCGTCAGCAGCACGGTGATGCTGTAGCAGTCGTAGATCGCCGCCAGGTGCACGTCGCCTGGTGTGCAGCCGGCCATCGCGAACGCGCGCGCGGAAGCCGGGCCGATCGGCGTCGTGGTCATCTCCGGCGCATAGCTCGGTGACTTGTGCGCGAGCTGCTCGCCGCAGCCGGTGACGAACACCGGCCGGTGATGACAGCGCCGCGCCAGTTCGGGCGCCGCCACGATCACCGCCGCGCCGCCGGCAACCGGCATTACGATCTCGAGCAGATGCAGGGGATCGGCGACTACGCGGCTCGCCAGCACTTCCTCGATAGTGAGCGGCTGGCCGTGGAAGATCGCCTCCGGATTGGCGAGCGCACTACTGCGCTGGTCGACGACGACTTTGGCCGCGGCCCGCGGATCGTAGCCATACAGCGCGCCGTAGCGCTGCGCAATCAGCCCATAGCCGGTGTTCTGGCCGATATGACCGTAGGGGATGTCGAACTCGGCCTCCGGCGCGCCGAACGCGGTGCTGTGCCCGCCGTAGCGCATGGCCCTGGCCATCGCCTGCGGGTCCTCGCCCGGTGCGAGCGGCGCGAGCCGTGCCGGCTGCACGCACAGCACCGCCTGGCACAGGCCGAGCTCGATCGCCGCGGCCGCGCGCCAGACCATGCCGACCGCGCCAGCGCCGCCCAGATCCACGACCTCGGCGAAGTGCAGCCCGACGCCGAGATACTCCGCGACCATCGCCGGGACGAAGGCCGCGGCCTCGTGGAAATACGCGCCGCCGATGCACAGGCCATCGAGATCCTGCAGCTCGAGCCCGGCGTCGCGCAGCGCGAGGCCAGCCAGGTCCGCGACCTGTTCGAGGTGGAACATGCGCGGCGCGGTTGCATAGCGTTCGGGACGGTACTGCGCGCGCCCGACGATCGCCGCGTTGCCACGCAGTCCGGGCCGGGCCAGTGCCGCTGCTGCAGCGCTCATCGGCGGGTGCCCCGGCCGAGGATCAGCGCGCTGGTCGGCACACCGGTGCCGGCCGTGACCAGTACGTGCTCGACCGCGGCGACCGGATTGCACGAGGTCCCGCGGATCTGGCGCACGCCCTCGGCCACGCCGTTCAGTCCGTGGATGTAACCTTCGCCGAGCTGCCCGCCGTGCGTATTGACCGGCAGGCGCCCGCCGAGGCCGATCTGCCCATCGCGCACGAACTGCGGGGCCGCGCCGCGGTCGCAGAAGCCATAGGCCTCGAGCTGCATCAGCACCAGTGGCGTGAAGTGATCGTAGATCACCGCGGTCTGCATGTCGGCCGGCGCCAGCCCCGACTGCGCCCACAACTGCCGCGCGACCAGCTCGACTTCGGTCAGGCGCGCGATGTCGGCGCGGTAGTAACTGGTCATCTGCTGCTGGTCGCTGGCCGCGCCCTGTGCGGCGGCTGCGATCACCGCCGGCGGCTGGCGCAGACCACGCGCGCGCTCCGTGCTGGTCACGACCAGTGCGACCGCGCCGTCGCTCTCCTGGCAGCAGTCGAGCAGGCGCAGTGGCTCACAGATCGGTCGCGAGGCCTGGTGCTCAGCCAGCGTGATCGGCTTGCCGTGAAACCACGCGGCCGGGTTGCGCGCCGCATGCTCGCGCATCGTCACCGCGACGCGGCCGAAGTCCGCGCTGGTCGCACCGCTCTCGTGCATGTACCGGCGTGCGAGCATTGCGACCCAGCTCGCCGGCGTCATCAGCCCGTAGGGCATGTACCAGCCGAACTGCACCAGCTCGGCGGTGACCACGTGCGCCGCCGGCATCAGGCCCGAGCCGAAGCGGTATTCGGAACGCTCGTTCATCGCCCGGTACACAACCACGACCTCGGCGAGGCCGGCCTGCACCGCGAGTGCCGCCTGCAGTACGGTCGCACAGGCGGCACCGCCGCCGTAGTGCACGCGCGAGAAGAATTTCAGCTCGCGCCCGCCGATGTTGCGGAACACCTCGCTCTCAATGTTGTGGTCGAGGCTGTAGGTGCACAGCCCGTCGACCTCGGCGGGGCGCAGCCCGGCATCGGCGAGTGCAGCCGTGATCGCTTCGCAGGCGAGGCGCAGTTCGCTGCGGCCGGACTGCTTCGAGAATTCCGTGGCGCCGATGCCGGCGATCGCCGCAGCGCCGCCAAGCACGAAACGGCTCATGGCTGCGCTCCGACCGGGACGCTGACCTCGACCACCGCGCCGACGTGCTCACCGTTCGCAGTCCGGCCGCGTACGTCGATCTCGAGACGGCGCTCGCCATCACCATCCGTCACGCGCAGCACCTCGCCGCTGAAGGTCAGCGTGTCGCCGGGGAACGCCGGCGTACCGAGTTTCAGCCGCACCGCGCGCAGCCGGGCCGCGGGGCCCGCCCAGTCGCCGACGTAGCGCGCGACGAAACCGTTGGTCACGTGGATCGTCAGGTAGATGTCCGGCATGCCGAGCGACTGCACCCAGGCGTGGTCGTGGTGTACGCGCTCGAAGTCGCTGGTCGCGATCGCAGAAGCGACGATCAGCGAGGGTGTCACCGGCACCGGCAGCGGCGGCAGGCGCGCGCCGGCAGTTGCGGTGAGCGGTGTCCCGGTCATGCGGTACTCCAGTCCGGCAGATGACTGTATTCGGGCCGCCAGTCCGCGAGCCGTGGCGCGGCCCCGGCGGCGATCGCATCGCCGAGGCGCGCGAGCTCCGCGGCCGGCCCGCCGAGTGCGAATTCGAGGTCCTTGGCCCACAGCAGATAACGGTGGATCGGGTACTGGATGTCGACGCCGACGCCGCCGTGCAGATGCATGCTGTCGTGACCGATGCGGTGCGCCGCATGTCCGGCCCACCAGGCTGCGACGGAGGCTGCGGCGACTGCGCAGCGGCCGGTCTCGAGGCACCAGGTGGTGCGCTGCACGGCCGCGCGCAGCGCCTCGAGGTCGGTGTACTGGTCGGCCAGCCGATGCTGCACCGACTGGAAGCTGCCGATCGGGCGGCCGAACTGGCGGCGCTGGCTCACGTATTCGACAGTCCGGTGCAGCGCGCCGTCGAGCACGCCGAGCAGCAGCGCGGCGAGACCCAGGCGCGCGATGACCTCCGCATCCCGGAGCGCGGTCGCCGATGGAATCCGTGCGGAGTCCGGCAACCTCGCCGCCTCGAGACGCAGCTCGGCGAAGCCGATCGCACTCAACGTGCGCTGCGGCGCCGCGCTGACACCCGGCGTGTCGCGCGGCACGCGAAACAGAAGCGGCACCGCATTGGGGCCGATGACCGAAACCAGCCATTCCGCCGCTTCCATGCCATGCAGCACGTTGCTCTTGGTTCCGGTCAGGCGCCAGCCGGCGCCGTCCGGCACGGCGCGCGTGCCGGGCCGTCCCGCGGTCGCGAGCGTCACCGGCTCGGACAACGCGAACGTGGCGATCGCCGCGGGCTCGGGACGGACCATGCCAGCGCGCGCCAGCACGGCGGCCGCGGCCAGTGTTCCGGGCAGCGGCACGCGCGCGAGCCAGCGCCCCTGCTGCTCGAGCAGCAGCGCAATCTCCAGCGGCCCGAGTGCCCCGGCACCGAATTCGAGCAACCCGGAATCGGCCAGCGCTGCCCACAGCGCTGCATCGTACGGCTGGCCGGACGCGGCCAGTCGCTTCTGCGCCTCGTCGTCGCAGTGGTCGGCGAACAGGCGCGCGGCCAGTTCCGCGAGCGCCTGCTGTTCCTCGGACAGCCGGTAGTCCATGCGCCCTCCTCAGCCGCCCGCAGCGCGAACGAAGAACGGCAGCCGGAAGCCCGGCTCGACTTCGACGATTTCGACAGCGAGCGGCATGCCGATCTCGAGTGCCGGACGTTCGATTTGGAACGCGTTGGCGACCAGCCGCCAGCCCTCCTCCATGTCCACGAGCAGGATCGGCAGCGGATACTCGAACGGCGGGATCGGCGGATGATGCGCGACGACGAAGCTGTACAGCGTGCCGCGGCCCGAGGACTGCACCGTGTCCCACTCGAGTGACTGGCACTGCGGGCACATCGGGCCCGGCGGATGGCGCAGCGTCCCGCAGCCCGTGCAGCGCTGCACCAGAAGCCGGCCGGCGGCGATGCCTTCCCAGAAGAAGGCGTTGTCGCGGTTGACCGGTGGGCGCAGCCGTCCCGGCGGCGCAGCCGCGACCGCCGGCCGGGCCGTGGCCGCCATCTCGCGGGCCCGGAACTTGAGGATACGGAAACGCATCCGGCCGACGACCTCGCCGCTGTCGACGCGGAACTCGTGCAGGATCGTCAGGAAGAAGCCACTGCCGAGGGCGGTCTTCTTCTCGTCGGAGACCGCTTCCAGCGTGGCCTCCTCGGTGACCCGCTCGCCGAGCCGCAGTTCGCGCAGGTATTCCTGCTCGAGATTGGTCGCGGCGACGCCGACGTAGCCGGCCGCATCGAACGGCTGCAGGATCGCCATGCCTTCGACCCGCGCCGGATCCGGCGTGAACTTGCGCATCGTCCACACCGGCAGCATCGCCGCGGGCGCGAAGCCCGCGCGGTAGCGTGGATTGGTTTCGCCGATCGCGTCGCACCACGCATTGATCATCGGCTGATTGACCGGCTCGCGGGCCACGCGCGCCGGCCAGACGGTGTGGCCGATCGCGGCGCGGGCCGGGGCAGCGGGATCGGCAGAGTTCGCCATCGTCAGTTCCTCACTGGACGTGCCGCGGCAGCCGCAGCCCGACCTGCGCGATCATGTCGCGCAGCACCTCGGCGGTGCCGCCGCCGAAGGTCAGCGGCAGGAAGCGGCGCAGTTCCTCTTCCAGCCGGCCGGCGAGCAGCGCGCCCGGTGCACCCGCGGCGAGGACCGCCTGCGGGCCGACGATCTGCATGAGCTGGTCCAGCACCTCGATCACCGTCGCCGCGCCGGCCACCTTGCAGGCCGCGGCGAATTCCTGGCGCACGCGGCCATCGCGGATCTCGCAGGCCATGCGGTTGTTCATGTCATCGAGCGTGGCGAGCCGCGCGTAGCATTCGGCGAGCTGCAGCCGGACCGGCGGCTGGTCGATGAGCGCCGTGCCGCCGCCGTCGCGGGTCGCCCGTGCCCATTCCAGCACGCGGTCGAAGCAGGCGTTGCCGGCGAAGGCCAGCGCCGCCAGCCCGACGCGCTCATGGTTGAGCTGCTCGGTGATCAGTCGCCAGCCGGAGCCGGGTTCGCCGACGACGCGATCCTCCGGGACGAACACGTCATCGTAGTAGGTCGCGTTGGTGCGCACGCCGGCGACCGTGCGGATCGGCGTGATCGTGAGTCCTGGCGCCCGGGCCTCGACGATCAGCACCGAGATGCCGCGGTGCCGAGCCGAGCCCGGCTCGGTGCGCGCCGCGAGCCAGATGTAGTCGGCGCCCTCGGCGCCGCTGGTGTAGATCTTCTGGCCGCGCACGCGGTAGCCGCCGGCCACGCGTTCCGCGACTGTCGCCAGCGCAGCCAGATCACTGCCGGCCTGCGGTTCGGTGTAGCCGATCGCGAACAGCGCCTCGCCCCGGGCGATGCGCGGCAGGAACTCACGGCGCTGCGCGTCGGTACCGACGCGGATCAGCGTCGGGCCGACCGTGTTGACGGTGACGAACGGGAACGGCGCGCGCGACCACCACAGCTCCTCCATGACGATCTTCTGCGCCAGCGCGTCGAGCCCGCGGCCGCCGTATTCGACCGGCCAGCCCGGCGCCAGCCAGCCGTCACGGCCGAGCCGGCGGATCACGTCGCGGAACAGCGGTCCACCCTCGGCCTGCGCGAGCTCGGCGCGCTCCGCATCGGTCAGCAGTCCACTGAGGTAGCGGCGGAACTCGTGCCGCAGTGCCACCTGTTCCGCGGTCCAGGCGAGGTCCATTCAATCGCCTCCGAACGGCGGGATGCCGAGCCGCGCGAGTGTCGCCGCCGCCGTATCCGGTCGCAGCGGCAGGTAACGACCGGCCGTTTCATCGAGGACGAACAGCGGGTCGCTGGTCGCTGCCGGATCGTAACCCGCGCGGCGCAGCTCGGTCTTGCGCAGCTTGAAGCTGGCGGTCAGGTCGGTGGCCGGCGTGAGGCGCAGGAACAGCGGTAACGCAAACTCGGGCAGGCGCTCGCGCGCGTGACGGCAGAACGCCGCCGGATCGAACGTCGCGGCGCCGGCCAGCTCGAGCGCGGCCATGCCGGCCCGGCCCTCGGTGCCCGGCACGCGCACGCCGTAGACGTTGATCAGCACGACGCCAGGGTAGCCGGCCAGTGCGTTCGCGACCTCTTCGGTCGAGACGTTCTCGCTCTTCCAGCGGAAGGTGTCGCCGACCCGGTCGACGAACCACAGGTAACCGTCGGCATCCATCCGCAGCAGGTCGCCGGAACGGAACCAGCGGTCACCCGGCGTGAAGACATCGCGCAGGATCTTGCCGTCCGTCGCATCCGCCGACCGATAGCCTTCGAACGGAGCCGCCGGGGCTCCGGCCGGATCGGCGATGCAGCCGATCGCCTCGCCCGGCTCGCCGGGACCGACTTCGATGCAGCGACCGCCGGCATTGCGCGGGTGCCGGCCGGTCTCGTCGTCGTAGCGGATCAGGCGCAGCACGCTGCGTTCGCGGGACGGGACCCTGCCGCAACTGCCGATCAGACCATCGACGTTCAGCGTGCCGCAGTTCATCTCGGTTCCGCCCCACGACTCGATGATCTGCTGTACGCCGAACCGCTCCCGCATCTGCCGCCAGACGTCGGCGCGCAGCCCGGCGCCGCTCATCTTCACCAGCGTGTGCTCGCGGTCGCGCGGATCCGGCGGCAGGTTGGCCAGGTAGCGGCAGATCTCGCCGACGTACTGCAGTGTCGTGATCCGGTGGCGCCGCACGTCCGGCCAGAACTGCGAGGCGCTGAACTTGCGCCGCAGCACCATCGGCACGCCGGCGTGCACGCTCGCCGCCGGCACCACCATGCCGCCGGCGCCGTGAAATATCGGCAGCACGTTGTAGTAGACGTCGCCAGCGTCCAGGCGCAGCGCGCGCGCGGTCGTTTCGCCGGCGGCGATGAAGCGCAGGTGGTTGATGCGCGCCGCCTTCGGCAGCCCGGTGGTGCCGGACGTGAAGATGTAGAGGAAGTCGTCGTCAATGGTGATGCCGTCGCGCAGTGCGGCCGGCGGATTCGCCGCGCGCGCCTGCGCGAGCAGCGGCGCCAGCGCGGTCGCCATGCCGCCGCCCTCGCCATCGAAGGTCCAGATCCGCGCCGGCCGCGCCGCCGGCGGCAGCGTTGCCAGTGCCTCCTCAGTACTGGCGTCGCAGATCAGCGTCGTCGCGCCGGCCGCGGCCAGCAGATGGGCGAGCACCGCGCCGCGGGCCAGCGGGTTGCAGAGCGCGGTGCACACGCCGATCTTGCCGAGGCCGAGCCAGATCGCGAAATACTCGGGCCGGTTCGGCAGCAGCAGTCCGACGACGTCGCCGCGGCCGAGGCCGGCCTCCTGCGCGACAGCCGCGATACGATTGGCGAGCGTGTTGATCTCGCCGAAGGTCCAGACGCGCTCGTCGAAAAACACCCACGGGCGATCCGCCGATTCGGCGACCCGCGCCTCGAAGATGTCCGGGAAGCGTTGCGGCGGCCCCTGCCGCAGCCGCAGGAGCGGCGCGTAGATGCGGTCGAGTTCGGCCTGTGTGGCCTCGCGGCTGGTCACGGCCCGGCCCGGGGCCGGCCCAGCCGACGGTTCACGCGGGGTCGCCACTGCTGGTCGCTCACGTCATCCGACTTCAGCTCAAGAAATAGCGCTTCCGGCGACCCATGATTGGCCATATGCGTAACAAATACTGGCAGCAACTACGAATTTCTAAACTACGCCAGCCTACCCGGCCCCCCGCCGGGCTGTAAAGGCAGCCACATCGTAACTGGCCGCGGGGAGGGAAAGAACATGTGATCGATGAGCGGCACAGCCGGCCAATGACGATCCGCTGTCGGCTGCTGGCCGGTAACTCAGGAGCACAGGAATGAATTCGACCGGGCACTGCCGTGAACGAACAGCCCGGCACCGCGCGGCGCACATTATTTCTTCAGCGTCGCGCCCACATGGCCCGGCAGCGTGTTGACCATCAGCAGCTCCGGCGTCTCGTCGCCGACTGCGACGTAGGCGTGACCCATCATCGCGTCGAAGCAGACGCTGTCCCCGGTCTGCATCGGCAGGTCCTTGTAGTACTCGGAGTGAAAGCAGATCGCGCCGCGGAGGACCGTGAAGAACTCCTCGCCCGGATGGCGACTGAGCGCGCCGAACTGTTCGAGCGAGCGGGCCAGCACACCGACTCTGAAATAGACATTCGACGTGACCTTGAGATCGTCACACAGCGCCTCGAACACCAGGCGATCGGTTTCGTGACGGCTGCCGGCACCGCTGGCTGTGAACGCACGCCGGGCCACCGGAAAACGGTTGCCGAGGGCCGCGGCGCCGTCCGCCTCAGGACCGAGCAGCGTCGCAACCGGGGTTTCCAGGCCGGCGGCGAGCCGCTTGACGTTGTCGTAGTTCAGCCGGGTCTGGCCGTTCTCGATCTTCGACAGCGTTGCCTGTGAGAGGCCAACCGTCGCAGCGAGCTGCGTCAGGGTCAGTCCGCGGATCTTGCGTTGCCGCCGGATGTTCTGCCCGATTGCCCGGATGTGATCCATCGCCGTCCCCATGCCGGTTGCCCGCGCCATCGCTGTCCGGCGGCGGGCCCCGATGAAAGGAATATTCGAATATTATTCACAAATGCTGGATGTGTAAAGCCAGTTCTTGAGCAACTGTCGTTTTTCGAATATTCTGCGACGGTTCCTGAGGAGGGGCGATGTCGGGGACTGGTACGTCCAGCGGCCTGCATGAGGCTGTCCTGGAATTCGACGCGGACGAAGCCGTCCGCATTGCGGCCCAGTGCCTCGCGGAGGGCGCCGCACCGGTCGACCTGATCGAGGACTGCCGCGCCGCGATGCAGGTCGTCGGCGACCGCTATGCCGAGGGCGAATATTTCCTGGCCGAACTGATGCTGGCCGGCGAGGTCCTGAAGCGTGTCAGTGACCTGTTGCGCCCGCACCTGCAGGCCGCCGGCAGCGGCCGCAGCCACGGCACGATGGTGCTCGCGACGCTGCGCGGCGACATCCATTACATCGGCAAGGATATCTTCGCGACGCTGCTCGAGGCAGCGGGCTTCACGGTTCACAACCTCGGCGTCGACGTGGCGCCCGAGCGCGTCGTCGCCGCGGTGCGCGAGGTCAACCCCGACTTCGTCGGTTTCTCCGGCTTGCTCAGCACCACCTTCGAAGTCATGCGGGAGACCGCTGCCTTGCTGCACGACGCCGGCCTGCGCACCGACCTGAAGATCCTGATCGGCGGCGGCGTCACCACGCCCGAAGTCCGCGAATATGTCGGTGCCGATTTTCAGACGCGGGATGCGATGGCAGGCGTCGCGTTCTGCCGGCAGCACGCGCGGGCTGCAGCCGATGGTCGATGAAGCGATGACATGCGGCGAACGCGTCGCCGCGGCGCTGGCGATGGAGCGGCCGGATCGCGTGCCGATCGTGCCGCAGTTCGTGATGGGCACGGCCCTGCGCTTGTGTGACGTCACACCGGGCCGTGGCTATTCCGACCCGGAACTGGCCCACCAGTGCATGCTGCGCGTCTTCGACCAGTACGGCGGCTGGGACGCGCTGTACCAGACCGGGCCGGACGTCGCCGACTCGGGCCTCGCCGCGCGCCAGCCGCTGCGCTTCCTCGCGCCCGGACGCGACCTGCCCGACGACGCCGCGCTGCAGGTGCACGAAGCGGAAGTGATCACGCTCGCCGACTACGACCTGATCGCGGAGCTGGGCTGGGCGCGGTTCTACGACGAGGTGCTGGCGAGTCGCCTGATCGACGGCGACGCGGCCGAAGCCGCAGCCCGCGTCACCCGCCTCGACCGGCTGGCGCGCGAACGCTGCGCTCCGGACTGGGCCGCGCGCGGCGTCGCGCCCATGTACGCGGCCATGGAAGCGCACCCGTTCTTTACGCTCAGCCTCGGACGATCGCTGCTGCGCTTCACCGAGGACCTGTACTTCCGGCCGCAGCTCGTCGAGCGGGTTCTGCCAGCCATGACCCGCGACCTGATCGAGCGCTTCAGCCGCAAAGTCGCCGCCACCGGCATCAAGGGCGTGCTGCTCGCCGAGGAACGGGTCTCGGCCTTCCACTACCCGCTGCGGATCTTCGACCGCTTCTGGGCGCCCTACACCGTGCAGATCGTCGATGCGATGTGGTCCATGGGCGTGATCACGACCTTGCACCTCGACACCGATTTCAGCAAGAACCTGCCCTGGTTCCGCCAGCATCTGCCGCGCGGCTCCTATGTGCTGCAGCTCGACCACACGACCGACATTTTCGCCGCCAAGGAACTGCTCGACGGCCACGCGATGTTCCACGGCGACCTGCCGGCGGCGATGCAGTCCATCGGCCGGCCGGAGGATGTCGCTGCCTACGTGAAGCGACTGATCGACGGTGTCGGCTACAACGGCGGCTTCATCCTCGGTGTTGCCTGCAATACCGCGCCGGACTGCCGGCCGGAAAACTTCCGCGCCTTCCTCGAGACCGGCCGGAGCTACGCGGGTGGGCGCCGCCCATGAGCGGCCGGACGCCGCGCCCGGTGCTCATCATCCAGCATTTCAGCGCCGGCCACGCCGGACTGTTCGCCGAATGGCTCGAGCGCCGTGGTCTGGAAAGCGAAGTCATCTGCCTCGGCGATGGCGCCGCCGTCCCGGCACCCGCCGATCTCGATCGCTGGGCCGCGTTGTGCCTGATGGGCGGGCCGCAGCATGTCTATGAGGAGCAGCCGTGGATTCGCGACGAGCTGGCGCTGCTGCGCGCGGCTGTCGACGCCGATGTGCCGATCGTCGCTCATTGCCTCGGTGCGCAGCTCGTGAGCGCGGCCTGCGGTTGCTCCGTGTCCCGTGCTGCGCAGGCGGAGGTCGGCTGGCATCCGGTCCACCGGTCGGACCAGCCGCTGGCCGAGCAGTGGCTCGGCGGCCTGCCGCAGACCCTGCACGTCTTCCAGTGGCACGAGGACAGTTTCGAGCGTCCGGTCGATGCGATCCCGCTGCTGTCCGGCGAGCACTGCCCGGAACAGGCCTACGTGCTCGGCCGGACGCTGGCCATGCAGTTCCACATCGAGATCACCTCCGCGATGGTGCAGGACTGGCTGCGCATCGGCGCCGACCGGCTGCCACCGCCGGGGCCGACCGTGCAGTCGGCAGCCGTCATCCGCGCCGCGACGACGTCGCGGCTCCCCGCGAGTGCGCGGGTCGCCGAGCGGCTCTACGATCACTGGTTCGGGCACTGGGCATGACCGGGGCGCCACCCCGGAGAAGGACACTGCTGCCATGTACACCCATCGCGAGTATGTCGACATGCGCCGCACGGAACTGGAGCGCCTGGCGCGGGAGTTCGGTGCGGCCGGCGTCCGTTACGTCCAGGTGCAGATCGCCGATCTGCTGGGCACGCTGCGCACCAAGATCTGCCCGCTGGCGAAAGGACTGACGCCAGAGGGCGATGGGCTGAACACGGCGCTGTTCAGTTGCACGCACGGCGACGGCGAACCGGTCGGAATGCCGGTGTTCGAGGCCCCGGTGGCCGGCTTCGCCAACGGCTTCCCCAACTACATCGCCATTGCCGACCCGGCCACCGTCGTGCGTCTGCCGTGGCAGCCGGATACCGCCGCCGTGCTCACCAACTCGACGCGCACGGATGGCAGCGCCTGCCCGCTGGATGCCCGCGGCCAGCTTGCGGCCATCGAGCAACGGGCAACGGCGCTCGGCTTCGAAACACGCTTCGGACTCGAGTACGAGCTGGTCGTCTTCGTCGCCGACGACGAACTGCACCGCCAGGGCCGGCACGCGAAGCTGCAACCGTGGGGCCGCTCGCTGCTCAACTACGACCTGCTGCGCGCGCCGGGTTTCGAAAGTCTGGCGCGCGAGTTTATCGCCCGGCTCGAGGGGCTCGGTATCGGCGTAGCGGCGATGCACACCGAGTACGGGCTCGGCATGATCGAGTACGCGCTGGCCCCGCTGCCGGCGCTCGCCGCCGCCGACGCCGCGGTCCGCTCCAAGCTGTATCTGAAGCAGCTCTGCGAGGAGCGCGGCCTGATCGCCACGTTCATGGCGCGCTGCCGGCCGGTCGGGCACGAGAGCGCGAGCGGCGCGCATCACCACCAGAGCCTGCTGCGCGACGGCCGCAACGTTTTCCACGAGCCCGGCGCGGCCACGCTCGCCGCGACCGGCCTGCACTACGCTGGCGGACTGTTGCAGACGATGCGCGACCTGCATGTGCTGTTCCGGCCGACCGTCAACTCCTACCGGCGCATGGACCGGCTGGCCTGGTCGCCCGAGGATGTCTCGTGGGGCGTCGAGAACCGCTGCACCGCACTGCGAGCGATCACGACACCGGCGGCGAAGAGCGCCCGCATCGAGCACCGTGTGCCCGGTGCCGACATCAATCCATACCTGACGATCGCCGCGATGCTGGCCGGCGGCCTGCATGGCATCGAGCAGCGCCTCGATCCCGGCCCGCCCTGTCCCGGCGACCCGGTGGCCGAAGGCCGCTGCGCACCGCTGCCGCGTACGCTGCCCGATTCGACGGCGGCGTTCCGCGACTCCGCTTTCGCTCGCGCCACCTTCGGCGATGAGTTCGTCGAGCACTACGCGCTCAGCCGCGACGCCGAGTGGCAGGCCTGGCGCGGCTGGCTCGACTCGCACATCACCGAGTTCGAATTCCGGCGGTACTTCGACAGCCTCTGATAGCCTGTCCGGATGACCGAGCCGCAAACTGCGCCGGCAGCCGAGGTCACGGCGGCCGACTTCGGCTACCGCCAGGAACTGAAGCGCGTACTGGGCGTGACCGATCTGGTCATCCTCGGCCTGTGCATGGCCGTGCCGATCTCCGTGGTCATCATCTATGGCTTCGTGATCGGAGCGGCGCAGGGCGCCATCGCCACGGTGTACCTGCTGGCCGGCATCGGCATGCTGCTGACCGGCAACAGCTACGCGCGCTTGTCCGAATCGTTCCCGCTGGCCGGCGGCGGTTATGCCTTCGTGTCGCGCGGCCTCTCCCGGCTGGCCGGCTTCCTGATCGGCTGGGCGATGGCCGGCATGTACCTGGTGCTGCTGCCGCTGCTGTATATCTTCGGTGCCCACGCGCTCCGGGCCCTGTGGCCGGCCGTGCCGGTCCAGCTCTGGCTGGCGGCATTCATCGCGCTCAACACCTGGGCCAATTATCGCGGTCTGGAAATGACCCGGAACATTCTCCGCTACATTCTCGGCGCCGGTCTGGCCATCTACGTCTGGACCGTCATCGCCTGCCTCGTCGCCGTCATGCACGGGACCGGTGGCGCAGCGTTCACGGCGGCGCCGTTCTCGGCGGCGGGGCAGTTCGACCTGCTGGCGGTCATGGCCGGTGTCGCGATCGCTGTCTTCAATTTCGGCGGTCCGGAGATGCTCACGACGCTGGGCGAGGAAACGAAGGGTGGCACCCGGACGCTCGGCCGCGGCGTGCTGCTGAGCTTCGGCCTGCTGGGTGCATTCTTCCTGCTGCTGGTCTGGGCCGCGGCACTGGCCTGGCCTGATTACACGACGCTCGGCGACGCCGAGACGGCGTTCTATGCCATCGCCGAACGGGTCGGCGGGAACAGCCTCAAGTCGGCGCTGGTCGTCGCGATCGTCGTCACGATGCTCGGGAGCTGCATCAGCGCCCAGGCCTGCAGCGCGCGACTGCTGTACGCGATGGGCCGCGACCGCATGCTGCCGCGGTGGCTGGCGCGCGTGCACCCGAAGTACCAGAGCCCGTACGCCGGCGTTCTCGTCACCGCCGTCGTCTCGACGCTGCTGTGCCTGGCCTTCCCGGACCAGGCCGAGGTGATGACCTCGATCGTCAACTTCAGCCTGCTGCTGTGCTGGTCGTTCGTCAACGTGACGGCGATCCGGTTCCTGCTGCTGCGGCAGCAGAGCGGCCGCTGGTTCCGCGACCTGGCCTGCCCGCTCCTCGGACTGGCCGTCACCGGCTACGCCTTCGTCAGCCTCGATGACGCGGCGCTGGCCGCCGGGCTGGCGTGGCTCGGCCTCGGCGTCCTGTTCGCGTTCTACCTGCGCTACGTCCGCAAAGTCGATTGGTCATTCGCGGCGGATGCCGGCCTGTGAGTCCATCGCGGGCGGACCAGGAGCGTTGCTGGAGCCTGAGGACAAATCATGTGTTACCTACATCAGGCCTCGCTGCTGTTGCCCGCCTCAGCCGCTGCAACTATGATGTGTATGCTTTTCCGGAGTATACATCTATGCGCACGAACATCGTCATCGACGACGCGCTCATGGAGGCCACGCTGAAGGCCACGGGCATCAAGACCAAGCGTGAAGCCGTGGAGCAGGGGTTGCGGACGTTGCTGCGCCTGCAGCAGCAGACCAGGCTGCGCAAGCTGCGCGGCAAGTACGAGTGGGTGGGCGATCTGGGCACGATGCGGCGCGACAAGTGATCCTCGTCGACTCCAGCGTGTGGATCGACTTCTTCCGCAACAAGCCGACGCGGCAGGCTGAGTGGCTGGATCGGAATCTCGGCGTTGAAGGGTTGGTGGTCGGCGATCTGATACTGGCCGAGGTTCTGCAGGGCTTCACCGATGACCAGGGTTTCAACGAAGCCAGGCGCCTGCTCGGACAACTCGAGCAGGTCATCGTCGGGGGTACCGACCTGGCAGTCGAAGCGGCGCGCAACTACCGCAGACTTCGGGCTGCTGGCGTGACCGTGCGCGGGACAGTCGACGTTCTCATTGCGACCCGCTGTCTGGCCGATGGCCTCCGACTGCTGCACAGCGATCGTGACTTTGCTGCTCTTGAGCAGCACCTTGGTCTGCGCGTCGTAAACTGCGGGGCTTGACCGCCAGTCCGGCGAAGCATTGCCAGCTACCAGCGTGTTGCCACCCGGCTGCAGCCCTCCGCTCACCCCGGCCGCTTCATCACCCGCGAGAAGCGCGGGTCGTACTTCAGCGTATGGACCGCGATCGAGGTATCGACCTGTTGCACGCCGGGCAGTGCGAGGATACGGTTGCTGGCGAGGTCGCTGATCTCCTGCAGTGAGTCGAGCAGCGCGACGCAGAGGATGTTGTAGCGGCCCAGCATCGCGATCACGCAGCGGATCTCGCGCATCGCGGCGAGCTTCTGGCACAGCGCCGGCAGCTCGCTGAGCTGCGCCTGGACGCCGATCAGCACGACCTTGCGCGAGCCGAGCAGCGACACGTTGGTGATCGCGCTGAAGCGGATCAGCTTGTCGGCCTCGAGCCGTTTCAGCCGGCCGCGTACCGTGCCCTCAGTGACGCCGAGCTGCCCGGCGAGCTGCCGGTTGCTGACCCGCGCATCCCCGGCCAGCAACTCGAGGATGCGGCGGTCGAGCTCGTCGAGCTGCGGCAGGCTCATGCGATCGGCGCCGAGTCGAAGTCGAACTTGACGATCTCGGTGGCGATGCTGCAGTCGATGCTGCGGATGCCCCTGATCCTGGCCACGTTCTTCAGGAACTGCGCGTGCAGCTCGTCGAAGTCGCGCAGCGCCACCAGGATCTCGATATCCCAGGCGCCGGTCATGATGTGCACCGCGAACACCTCGCGGAGCTTCGCGAGGTCGCGGGCGACCTCCTCGGCCGCGCGGCCCAGTACGTGCACGCCGATCGCCAGCACGACGCCGTAGCCGAGCGCGGCGAAGTCGGTGACGGCGACGACCTTCATGGCCCGGATCCGCGCCAGCCGTCGGATCCGCGCGCTGACCGTCGCCGCGGCGACGCCGAGTTTCTGTGCAAGGGCCTGGTTGGTGGCGCGGCCCTGCTGGCGCAGCAGCTCGATGATGCGCCGGTCCAGCGCGTCGAGGTCGCCAGGCGCCGGCGCCGCCTGCTCGCCGACCGCCGCTCCCCGCTGCCGCCGGCCGCCGGTCACAAGACGTCGAACAGCGCCGCCGCGCCCATGCCGGCGCCGATGCACATGGTCACGACCACGCGCCGCGCCCCGCGCCGCCGGCCCTCCAGCAGCGCGTGCATGACGAGACGCGCGCCGCTCATGCCGAACGGGTGGCCGACGGCGATCGCGCCGCCGTTGACGTTGTAGCGCTCGGGATCGATGCCGAGGCGGTCGCGACAGTACAGCGCCTGCACCGCGAAGGCCTCGTTCAGCTCCCACAGGTCGATGTCGCCGACCGAGAGGCCGTGCCGGGCCAGCAGCTTCGGCACCGCGAACACCGGCCCGATGCCCATCTCCTCCGGCGCGCAGCCGGCCACCGCCATGCCGCGGTAGGCGCCGAGCGGCGTCAGCTTGCGGCGCGCCGCTTCGCCGGCCTCGAGCAGCACGACCGCGGCGGCGCCATCGGAGAGCTGCGAGGCGTTGCCGGCGGTGATGTGCTGGCCCTCGGCCACCAGCGTGCCGCCCTTCCACACCGGTTTGAGCGAGGCGAGGCCGGCGAGCGTGGTATCGCCACGCACGCCCTCATCGGCTGCGAGTGTCACCTCCTCGAAGCTGGTCGCCCCGGTCTCGCGGTTGACCAGCAGCTTGCGCGTCGGCAGCGGCGCCAGCTCCGCGGCGAAGCGGCCGGCCGCCTGCGCCGCGGCGGTGCGCTGCTGGCTCTGCAGCGCGAACTCGTCCTGCGCCGCGCGGCTGACGCCGTAGCGCGCCGCGACCACTTCAGCGGTCTCGATCATCTGCATGTACACGTGCGGCCAGCGCGCGATCGCCGCCTGCGACTCGGCGCGGTAGCCGTTCTTGTGCTGGTTCTGCACCAGGCTGATCGACTCGACGCCGCCGGCGACGATCGCCTGCATGCCGTCGCAGACGATCTGCTTGGCGCCGGTCGCAATCGCCATCAGCCCGGACGAGCACATCCGGTCGATGGTCATGCCCGGCACCGTGACCGGCAGGCCGGCGGTGGCGACCGCCAGCCGGCCGATGTTGTAGCCCTGCGTGCCCTGCTGCGCGGCGCAGCCGAGGATCACGTCCTCGACTTCTGCGGGCGCGAGCCCGGCGCGGCGCACCGCCTCGGCGACCACGTGCCCGGCCAGCACCGGCGCCTCGGTGTCGTTGAAGGCGCCGCGGTAGGCTTTGCCGATCGGCGTACGGGCCACGGAGACGATGACGGCTTCGCGCATGCAATGACCTCAACGGCTGAAGAAACGACTCACGGTATCGGCGACACAGGCGGGCTTCGCGGCGCCTTCGCGCTCGACGGTCACGCGCACCGTGACCTGGACTCCGCCTTGCACGGGCTCGGCGGCGGTGATCTGGCCGCGCCCGCGGATGCGGCTGCCGGCCGGCACGTAGTCCGGGAAGCGCACGCGCTCGAGACCGTAGTTCACGCCCATCGAAGTGCCATCGACGCGCATCAAGCGCGGCAGGAACCAGTTGACCAGCGCGAGCGTCAGGTAACCGTGCGCGATCGTACCGCCGAACGGGCCCTGCCGCGCACGCTCGACGTCGACGTGAATCCACTGGTCGTCACCGGTCACCGCGGCGAAGCCGTTGATCCGCTCCTGGTCCACGGTCAGCCACTCGGTCGGGCCGAGCTCGGCGCCGACCGCTTCGCGCAGCGCCGCCGGGTTCGCGAACACACGGGTCACGGGTGCTGGCTCGACACCGACAGCACCTCGCCGGTGAGGTAGCTGGACAGATCGCTGGCGAGAAAGACCATCACGTTGGCCACCTCCCAGGTCTCCGCCGGGCGGCCGAAGGCCTCGCGCCGCGCGAGCTCGGCCAGCAGCTCCGGCGTGGTCGTCTTCGCGAGGAAGGCGTGCATCGCGATGGACGGCGCCACCGCATTGACGCGCACCTGGTACGGCGCCGACTCGATCGCGGCACAGCGCGTGAGGGCCATCACGCCGGCCTTGGCCGCGGCGTAGTGCGCCTGCCCGGCCTGCGCGCGCCAGCCGAGCACCGAGGCGTTGTTGACGACGGCGCCGCTCTTCCGCGCATACATGTGCGGCAGCACCGCGCGGCACATCCGGAACACGCTGGTCAGCGACACCTCGAGCACGCGCGACCACTGCTCGTCGGTCATGTCGACGAGGTTCGTCGTTCCGCCGAGTCCGGCGTTGTTGATCAGCACGTCGATGTGGCCAAGCTCAGCGAGCGCCGCGGCGACCAGCGCATCGACGTCGGCCTGCCGGGTGACGTCGCAGGGCCGCGCGCCGGGCCGGCCGTGGCCGAGGGCCTCGAGCCGGGCGACGGCCTCGCCGAGCCGGCGCTGGTGCAGGTCGCTGACGAACAGGCGTGCGCCCTCGGCGAGGCAGCGTTCGGCGACGGCGTAGCCGATGCCGGTCCCCGCGGCGGCGGTGAGCAGCACGGTGCGGCCGGCGAGCAGCGCGCGTCCCGGCGGGCAGGCTGGAACGACGGGTCCGGATTCAGCGGTCACCGCGTGGCTCCTTCGGCAGGCCGAGCGCGCGCTCGGCGATGATGTTGCGCTGGATCTGGTTGGTGCCGGCGTAGATGGTATCCGAGCGCGAGGCCAGGAACATCCGCGGCAGATCGTCGAACTCGTACGGCGCCGCGCGCGCGATCTCCGCGGCCGGGCCGAGTACGTCCATCGCCAGTTCACCGAGCCGCCGCCGCCACGTCGCCCAGTAGATCTTGTAGGTCAGCGCCTCGGGCGGCAGCGCGCCCTCGCGTCCGCCGGACAGCATCCGGAGCGCGCTGTAACGCATGATGCGCAGTCCGATCCAGGCCTCGGCGATGCGCTGCCGGATCAGCGGGTCGCGCGCCGCGCCGTTGGCGCGCGCCGCCGCGACGAGCTGCTCGAACTCATTGCGGAAGCGCATCTGCTGGGCCAGCGTCGACACGCCGCGCTCGAAGGCCAGCGTGCCCATCGCCACCTTCCAGCCGTCGCCGGGCCGGCCGACGCAGTATTCGGCCGGCGTCCGCGCGCCGTCGAAGAACACCTCGTTGAATTCCTCCTCGCCGGTGATCTGGCGGATCGGGCGGAGCGTCACGCCCGACTGCTGCATCGGCACCAGCAGGTACGACAGGCCCGCCGGACCACGGCTGCCGGCCTCGGTCCGGCAGATGGTGAAGATCCACTGCGCGAACTGCGCGAGCGAGGTCCAGGTCTTCTGCCCGTCGATGACCCATTCGGCGCCGCGCGGCCCCTGCTCCAGGCGCGCGCGCGTGCGCACTGCGGCGAGGTCGGAGCCGGCGTTCGGTTCGGAGTAGCCTTGGCACCAGAACTCCTCGCCGGCGGCGATCTTCGGCAGGAAGCGCTCGCGCTGCGCGTCGTTGCCGAAATGCAGGATGGTCGGCCCGGCCAGTTCGACGCCGAGGTGCCCCATCCGCCCGGGCGCGCCGGCCCGCGCATATTCCTCGGCGAAGATCACCTGCTCGGCGAGGCTGGCATCGCGGCCGCCGTAACGTTCCGGCCAGCCGATCACGCTCCAGCGCGCGCGCCCGAGCACGCGCTCCCACGCGAGGCGCTGCTCGACGCAGGCGACCAGTCCGGTCGCCCCGCGGATCGCGCGGAACGGACCGCTGAGCTGCGCCTCCAGCCACGCGGCGCACTCGCGGCGGAACGCTTCCTCGGCCGGCGTGAAACCCAGCTTCATCGCCCGTCTCCCGCGGCCGCCGGCGGCGGATCGTCGAGGCCGATCAGTCGCGCGATCCTCTCGCGATGCCAGTCCGGAGTGCCGAGATAGGTCAGCGCGGAACGCGCGCGCTTGAAGTAGAGCTGCGCGTCGTGCTCCCAGGTGAAGCCGATGCCGCCATGCAACTGGATCGCGTTGGCGCCGCACTGCATGAACGCCTCCGAACAGCAGCTCTGCACCAGCGCCGCCGCTTCGGCCAGCTCCTGCGCCGTAGCGGTGCCGGCGCGATATTCGTCCACCATGCAGGCCGCGTAACAGACCGCCGACTTCGCCGCCTCGCAGGCCACCAGCAGATCCGCGAGCCGGTGCTTGACCGCCTGGAAGCTGCCGATGACCCGGCCGAACTGCACGCGCTGCCGCGCGTATTCGACGGTCATCTCGAGCGCGCCGAACGCGCCGCCGAGCTGCTCCGCGGCGAAGGCGATCTGCGCGATCTGCAGGCCGCGCGCGAGCGCCGTGCCGGCCTGGCCAATGCCGCCGATGATCGCGTCGGGCCCGACCCGAACGCCGGCGCAGCAGAGCCGCGCATACGGCCGCGTCGGATCCATCGTCACGAGGCGCGCCGCCGTGCAGCCGGCGGTGCCGCGCGGCAATACGACCAGTGTGGTCGCCTCGTCACCGGCCTGACCCTGTGTGCGTGCCGCGATCAGCACGAGGTCGGAGACATCACCGTACAGCACGAACGAGGCATGGCCATCGAGCCGGCCGCCACCACCGCCATCCGGCGTCAGGGTCATGCCGATCGCCTCGGGCCGCCCGCTGTCACCGGTCAGCGCCGCGGTCGCGATGCAGGCGCCCGCCGCAATCGGCCGGAGCCAGCGTTCCTGCTGCGCGGGTGCCGCGCATTCGCACAGCAGCGCGGTGGCGAGGCCGCTGGTCGCGAACAGCGGCGACATGAACAGGCGGCGGCCTGTCTCCTCGAGCAGGATCGCCAGCTCGACCGCGCCGAGTCCGCCACCGCCGACGTTTTCCGGCAGCGCCAGACCGGTCCAGCCGAGCTCGACCGCGAGCGCCTGCCAGGATTGTGGATCGTAGCCCTGCGCCCCCGCCAGCACCGCGCGCAGGTGCGTGGAACTGCCGTGGCCGGCGACGAATTCGCGCGCCGCCTCGCGGATCATTTCCTGCTCCGGCGTGAACGCGAACTGCATCGCCGTCAGGTCCCCCAGACCTTCTTCTGCGGCGGGCGCTCGGCCAGCAGGCGCGCGACCACCGGCCCGATCTCGGCCGGCGCCCAGCGCGCGCCCTTGTCCACGGTCGGCCCGTCGTTCCAGCCGTTGCACAGTGTGATGCGGCCGCCCTCGAGATCGAACACGCAACCGGTCACCGCACGCGATTCGGCACTGCCCAGCCAGACCACGAACGGGGCGATGTTGGCCGGATCCTGCCGGTCGAATCCGGAAGCCGGTGCGCGCATCCGGTCGGCGAAGGCCGCTTCGGTCATGCGCGTGCGTGCCGCCGGCGCCAGCGCATTGGCGGTGATGCCGTAGCGGCCGAGCTCGGCGGCCTGGACCAGGGTCAGGCTGGCGATGCCGCCCTTCGCGGCCGAGTAGGCCGACTGGCCGATGCTGCCCTGCAGCCCGGCGCCGGAGCTGGTGTTGATGATCCGCGCATCGACCGCGCGCCCGGCCTTGTTCTCGGCGCGCCAGTGCGCGACCGCGTGGCTGCTGACGCAGAAGTGCCCGCGCAGGTGCACGCGGAGCACCGCGTCCCACTCCTCGGCGGTCTGGCTGACGAACATGCGGTCGCGGACGAAGCCGGCATTGTTGACGACGACGTCGAGGCGGCCGAACGCCTCGAGCGCGGTCCGCACGATGCGCCCGGCGCCGTCGAGATCGGTGACGTCGTCGCCATTCGCGACCGCGCGACCGCCGGCCGCGACGATCTCATCGACGACCGCCTGCGCGGTCGCCGTGTCGCGGCCTTCGCCGGCCAGCGTAGTGCCGAGGTCGTTGACCACGACACTCGCGCCCGCGGCCGCGAATGCCAGCGCGTAGCCGCGGCCGAGGCCGCGGCCGGCGCCGGTCACGATCACAACCCGTCCAGTGCAGATTCCCGCCATCGCTATTGACTCCTCCGCGCAGCTCCGCTCAGAGCCGCTCGATCACCGTGACATTCGCCTGCCCGCCACCTTCGCACATCGTCACCAGCCCGTAGCGCCCCTGCCGCCGTTCCAGTTCGTACAGCAGCGTCGTCATCAGCCGGGCGCCGGTCGCGCCGAGCGGATGGCCGAGCGCGATCGCGCCGCCGTTGACGTTGACCCGCGCGTGGTCGGCGCCGAGCTCGCGCTCCCAGGCGATCACGACCGAGGCGAAGGCCTCGTTGATCTCGATCAGGTCGATGTCGGCGAGCGACATGCCCAGCTTCGCCAGCGCGTGGCGCGTGGCCGGAATCGGCGCGGTCAGCATCCACACCGGGTCGTCGGCGCGCACGGAGAGATGCACGATCCGCGCCCGCGGCTTCAGGCCGTGAACCCGCACGGCCTGTTCCGAGGCGATCAGCAGCGCCGCCGAGGCGTCGGCGATCTGGCTCGACACGGCGGCGGTCACGCGCCCGCCCGGCTCGAGCGGCTCGAGCGTCGCCATCTTCTCGAGCGAAGTGCCGCGCCGCGGTGTCTCATCGCGGCGGAACTCGCCGAGCGGCGCGGTCTCGGCGTCGAAGCGGCCTGAGTCGATCGCCTCGACCGCGCGGCGGTTGCTCTCGAGGGCGAACTGCTCCATCTCGCGCCGCGAAATGTTCCACTTCGCCGCGATCATCTCGGCCGAGCGGAACTGCGACACCGGCTGATTGCCGTAGCGCCGCACCCAGCCGGGCGAGCCGCTGAACGGATCGCTGAAGCCGAGCGCCTGCCCGGCAATCATCGCCTGCGAGATCGGAATCGCGTTCATCTGCTGCACGCCGCCGGCGACGACCAGATCCTGCGTACCGCTCATGACGCCCTGCGCGGCAAAGTGAATCGCCTGCTGGGCCGAGCCGCACTGGCGATCGACCGTCGTGCCGGGAACGTGCTCCGGTAGTCCGGCCACCAGCCAGCAGCTCCGGGCAATGTCGCCGGCCTGCGGGCCGATCGTGTCGACGCAGCCGAACACGACGTCGTCCACGGCGCCGGGATCGATGCCGCTGCGCTCGATGAGCGCGCGCAGCGAGTGCGCACCGAGATCGGCGGGATGCATGGCCGCGAGGCTGCCCTTCTTGCGTCCGATCGGCGTGCGTACCGCGTCGATGATATAGGCCT
The DNA here is from genome assembly GCA_016882265.1 of Gammaproteobacteria bacterium. Taxonomy (GTDB): domain Bacteria; phylum Pseudomonadota; class Gammaproteobacteria; order Steroidobacterales; family Steroidobacteraceae; genus SCUD01. Next base: position 86,429 of record VGVB01000001.1, on the reverse strand, counting down.
CGGCCATGCGCCCCGTCCTCCGCTCAGTTCAGGAAAAGCCGGTCCGGCCCCGGCTCGATGATGCCGCCCAGCAGAAGCTGTTGCACCCGCCGCGCCAGCGCGCCGCGCTCGCCGTGCCGCACGCCCAGCGCCCAGGCGCGCTTGGCATAGAACTGCAGGTCGAGCTCCCACGAATAGCCGATCGCGCCGTGCACCTGGATGGCGGTGCGCGCGGCGAGGTCGGCCGCCGCCCCGGCGGCCAGCCTGGCCTGCGCGATGCGCGCCTCGGTCAGCGCCGGCACCGGCGACTCAGGCGGCGCGGTACAGGCATCTGCGAGCATCGCGGCCGCGGCGTACACGACCGGACGGGCGAACTCGAGCTGCACCTGCACCGTGGCGAGCTGATGCTTGACTGCCTGGTTCGACCCGATCGGCCGGCCGAACTGGCGGCGCTCACCGGCGTAGTTCACGGCGATCTCCACCATCCGCGCGGCGAGGCCGAGCAGCTCGGCGGCGGCGAAGGCGGTCGCCCGCAGCCGGGCGCGCTGCCACAGCGCGCGGGCGAGCGCCGGCTGGTCCGGCAGCAGCGACGCGCGGTGAGCCGGTACGCCGACCCGCGCCAGCGGCTGCAGCGGATCGAGGCTGGCCTGCAGCGACACCGACAGCTCGTCGCGCGCAAAGAGCCCGACCTGTTCCGGGCCAGCACCCGCCAGCACGCGCCGGGCACAGTCGAGACCGGCGCTGAACGGTTCGCACGGATCCGCGACGATCACGATGGTCGCGCCGGCCGCAGCCTGCTCGAGCGCCTGCGCCACATTGCCGCGCGCCGCGGCCGCCGCCAGTTCCGCGAGCATCGGCACCGCGACGCCGGCATGCGCGACGAGCGGCTCCGGCAACGCCGCGCGACCCGCCTCCTCGGCCAGCAGCACGAAGTCGGTCGCGGTGAGCGCCATGCCGCCGGCCGCTTCCGGCGCGAGCGCGCCGGGCAGGCCCATTGCTGCCAGCCGTTCCCATCGCGCCGTTCCGTGGCCCGCCGCGCCGTCGGCGAGGGCGCGCAGGTCCGCGCCGCTGCAGACGTCGTCGAGCAACTCGCGCAGCGCCTGCGCCGCCATTGCCTGCTCTTCGCTGAACGTGAACTGCACCGACGCCGCCTCAGCCCGGCCCGCGCGGCAGGCCGAGCAGCCGCTCGGCGATGATGTTGCGCTGAATCTCATTGGCGCCGGCATAGATCGGGCCGGCCAGCGCGAACAGGAAACCCTCGACCCAGCCGCCGTCCGCCGCGGCTTCCGGCGCCTCGCGCAGCAGTGCGGCGCGCGCACCGAGGATGCTGAGCGCCGTGCGGTGCAGCGCCAGGTCGAGCTCCGACCAGAACACCTTGTTCAGGCTGGCTTCGACGCCGATGCGGCCGCCGGCGATCAGCCGGGCCGCGGTCCGGTAGGTCGCGAGCGCGTAGGCATCCGCAGCCATCCAGCATTGCGCGACGGCGGCGCCGAGCGCCGGGTCGCAGTCCGCCGCATGCCGCCGGTACAGGGCAACGAGCTTCGCCGCGGTGCGCTGGAAGCGGGCCGGGCTGCGCAGCATCAGGCCGCGCTCGAAGCCGGCCGTCGCCATCGCGATCTCCCAGCCCTGGCCCTCGGCGCCGACCCGGTTCGCCGCCGGCACGCGCACTGCGTCGAAGAAGATCTCGGCGAAACCCGGCTCGCCGTCGAGCTGCGCAATCGGCCGCACGCGCACGCCCGGCGCGTCGAGCGGCACGACCACATACGACAGGCCGCGATGCCGTTCGGAGGCCGCGTCGGTACGGAACAGGCCGAAGCACCAGTCCGCGTACACGGCGCGCGATGACCAGATCTTGTGGCCGTTGAGCACGTACTCGTCGCCATCGGGCAGCGCCGTGGCGCGCAACGCGGCGAGGTCCGAGCCGGCCTGCGGCTCGGACCAGGCCTGCGCCCAGATGTCGTCGCCGGCGGCGAGCCGCGGCAGAAACCGGGCCTTCTGCTCCGGCGTGCCGTACTCCATCAGCGTCGGGCCGAACAGGAACAGGCCGTTCTGGTTCACGCGCCCTGGCGCGTCGGCGCCGTGGTACTCCTCCTCGAAGATCAGCCACTCGATCAGGTTCAGGCCGCGGCCGCCGTACTCGCGCGGCCAGGTGACCATGCTCCAGCCGCCGGCGTGCAGCTCGCGTTCCCAGGCGCGGTGCGCGTCGAAGCCGGCGCGCGTGTCGAAGGATGGCAGCGGCGTGCGCGGCAGGTGCGCGGCCAGCCAGGCGCGAGCCTCGGCGCGCAGTGCGCGTTCCGCCTCGGTGTAGTGCAGCGCGATCGCCATCGCCGGTCAGAACTCCGCGCGGCCCTTGCTCTCGACGAACGCGTCGCGCGCCTTCTGCGAGTCCGGCGACATGTACATCTCGAAGGTGAAGCCCTGTTCGAAGCGGTAGGCGCGGTCCACGTCGAGCGGCTCGATGCCGTTCAGCGATTCCTTGGCCAGCACCAGCGCGCGCCGGCTCTTGGCCGCGATCAGCTCGCAGAAGGCGCGGGCCTCGTCGAGCAGCGCCGCGCGCGGCACGACCTTCTCGACGCCCCCGAGCCGCCAGGCCTCGGCGGCCGGGCAGTTGCCGCCGGTGAAGAACAGCGCGCGCACCTTGTGCAGCGGCAGCATCCGCGACAGGTGCGCGGCGCCGCCCATCGCGCCGCGGTCGACCTCCGGCAGCGAGAAGAACGCGTCGTCCGCGGCGATCACCACGTCGCTGGCGCCGCAGATGCCGATGCCGCCGCCGATCACGAAGCCGTGCACCGCGGCGACTACCGGCAGCTCGCAGGCGCGCACCGCGCGGAAGGTCAGGTAGTTGCCGCGGTTGACCGCGACGATCCGTTCCGGGTGCGCCTGCAGTTCCTTGATGTCGACACCGGCGCAGAAGCCGCGGCCCGCGCCGCGGATCAGCACGCAGCGCAGCTCCGGGTCGCGGCCGGCGGCGGTGATGATGCCGGGCAGCTCGTTCCAGCCGGCAGAATCGAGCGCGTTGACCGGCGGCTGGTCGAGCACGATCTCGGCGACGCGGCCGCGGATTTCAGTTCGGATCGGCATGGTTCAACCTCCCGGCGCGAGCGCCGTGAGACGCTCTTCCGCCTCACGGACGATACGCTCGATCAGTTCGGCGCAGCTCGGCAGATCGCGCAGCACACCGGCGACGACGCCGGCTGACATCACGCCCTGGTCGGGGCGCCCGGCGATCATCGAGCGCTGGATCAGCATCGGTGAGTTCGCCGCCATCAGCGCCTGGGCGAAGGTCAGGCCGCCCTCGGCCTGCACGCCGCGGGCCGCGCGCAGCATGTCGGCGAGGCTGGCGCCGGTCAGGCGCTTCAGGCGCAGCGCATTGGCGCCGGCGGTGAGCAGCATGCGCAGCGGACCGCTGCGCTCGATCCGCGCCAGCACCTCGTTGCGGATCAGCCGGTGCGGCAGACCGTCGAGGCGCGTGGTCAGCGTGATGTCGTCGAGGCCCGCGGCGACGTAGCGCTGCTTGGTCGCGTCCGGGATCGGACAGTCGCGCGTCATCAGGAAGCGCGTGCCCATGGCGATGCCGGCAGCGCCGAAAGCGAGTGCCGCCGCGAGGCCGCGGCCGTCGCGGAAGCCGCCGGCCGCGACCACCGGCACGCGCACGGCGTCCAGCACCTGCGGCAGCAGGATCGTCGTTGGCACCGAACCGGTATGGCCGCCGCCCTCGCCACCCTGGATCGTCACCGCGTCCACGCCGATCTCGACCATCTTCTGCGCGTGCCGGACCGCGCCGACGGTCGGGATGCAGACGATGCCGGCGTCGCGGAAGCGCCGGATCATCGCCCGGTCCGGGCCGCGGCCGAAGCTGACCGCGCGTACCTGCGCGGCGATCAGCGTCTCCACGATCCGGGCGGCGCCGGGCTGGAACATGTGGAAGTTGACGCCGAACGGCCGGTCGGTCAGCTCGCGGATGCGCGCGATCGCCGGGCCGACCTCGTCGGCGCGCAGCGACGCGGCGGCAAGAAAGCCAAACGCGCCGGCGTTACAGCTCGCCGCGACCAGCTCCGGCCGCGAGACCCAGCCCATCGCGGTCTGGATGATCGGATAGCGGCAGCCGAGCAGCTCGGTCAGCGGGGTCTTCAGAGCCGGATGCATCGCTGCCAGGCTCTGTCAGGCGCCCGCGGGCGGCGCGGCGCGGTGGTCGCCGGGCGGGTCGCCCTTGAAGATCGTCGCGCGCAGGCCGGCCGGATCGAGCCGCTCGCGGATCAGCGTGAGCTGCGCCGCGGTCGGCGCCGGCGTCTGCGGCGGGTCACCGTCGACCAGCAGCGGGAAGCCGGTCGCCGCGGTGACCTCCGCGACGCTGACGCCCGGGTGCAGCGAACACAGCCGCGCGCCATGCCCGGGGCCGCCGAAGTCCAGCACCGCGAGATCCGTGATCACCCGGCCGATCGACAACCACTCCGGCACGCGCCCGTCCGGCCAGCGCGCCGGGTTGAAGCCCGCGCTGCAGACCATGTCCACCTCGCCGGCGACGAACACGCGCGGCGAGTGGTTCGGCACGAACATGCTGTTGGCGTGGGAAATCGAATTGCCCGGATAGCCGCGCGCGCCGAGGATCGCGACTTTCGGCCGTGCGTAGTCGCCGATCGCGCTGATGTTCATCTGCCCGAAGCGGTCCATCTGCACCGGCGTGACCAGCGCGTGCCGGCGGCCATGCCATAACAGATCGAAGACCCGCGCATACGGCATCCAGCCCTCGACCACCAGCGGGCCGCGGCGCGGCCCGAGTGGCACCGGCTCGCCGAGCAGCAGGCATTCGCCGTCGGTCATCAGCAGCTCCGGATTAAAGGAGAGCCTGGCGAGGCCGACCGCGAGGCGCGGCAGGATGCCGATGCCGGTGGCGAGGATCTCGCCCCGGCCGCGCCATTCCTCGGCGCAGGCGGCGATGCACAGCTCCGCGAGCGAGTAGCCGGCCGTCGTGATTGCGGGAGGCGCCATCAGAACACCGGCGGCGGCAGCGCGGCGAGGCGTTCGGTCCCGCCCGCGGCGGCGATGTAGGCGGCCGGCGACTCGGGGTCCACGTAGCGCGCGCGGTACGCGGCCCACAGCTCCGGTGTCGTCGCTGCCGCGTATTCACGCAGATGCTCGACGTCGATGCCGTAGCCGGGCGTGCTCGCGGTCGGATGCGCGCCGAACGGCGCCTCGACCACGCCGCTGACCAGCGAACGCTCGAAACACTGGAAGCGCGCGCGCTCCGGAGTGCAGACCGTGCCGGCCGGCATCAGCCGGTCGCAGCTCACGTAGACGCGCTCGGCGGCCCGCGCCATCAGCTCGTCGAAGAACGGGTCCGGGCTCAGCGTCACCGTGTTGCCGAGCGCATCGGCCTCGGTGACGTGCAGCAGCGCGGCATCGAGCCTGAGCGCCGGCATCGCAACCAGCATCTCGCCATCGTCGTACGGCGAGCGCACGAGGCGGATGCCGGGGTTGTGCCGCAGGATGTCGGTCCCGAGTCCGACCCGGGTCGGCAGGAACGGCACGCGCATGCTCGCGGCGCGCAGGCCGAGCTGCAGCATGCCCTCGTCGAGCTCCATCGTGGCGAAGGCGCCCGCCTGGCGCGCGTTGCGGTAGTGCGGGTCGATCGGCAGCACGTCGAGTGAGACGAAGCCGAATACCAGCCGGCGCAGCCGGCCGGCCGCCGCCAGCAGGCCTACGTCCGGCCCGCCGTAGGACACCACCGTCAGGTCCCTGAGCGGCGAGCGCAGGATCGCGCGCACCAGCGCCATCGGCTTGCGCCGGGTCGCCCAGCCGCCGATCCCGAGGGTCATGCCATCGCGCAATCCGGCGACGACGGCGTCGGCCGACATCAGCTTGTTCATGTCCAGCGGTCCGGCACGGCAGCCCCCGGCAATGACGGGGCATCCCGCGCCGCCACATTACGCATTGGAATCCGTCGGTGTTGGTAGCAAATAGAACTGTCCGGTTTAGTAGCACATAGATTGTCCGCTTTCTGGTCGGTGCCGGGCCGGGGGCCGAGGGCGTAGCCCGAGGGCCCCGGCCCGGCGGGATCCGGTCGCCGCGAGCGGACCTTACGCGGCATGCCGGAGGATCTCCTGCAGGCGGCCATCGGCCGTATAGCGGGCCAGGCAGCGCGGGCCATGGAAGATGGCCAGCGTGCCATCGGGATGGCGATGCACCCGCACGGTGAGCTTGACGAAATGGCAGCGGTGGCGCTGCCGGGGAATCTGCAGCACCCGGCCCTCGAAGTGCACGCAGTTGTCGGCGCCGACCCTGCGCTCGAACTGCTCGCACAGGATCTCGTCGAGGCCATCGCCGATCCAGGGGACGAAGGCTGAGCCGGGCTCGAGGGCGGGCTGAGCGAACTCGGCATTGAACGCCGGCCGGTAGTGCTCCTCGAGATAGCGGTTGGCCGCGGCCAGATCAGTGATACCAGCGGCGGCGAGCTCGCGGACCAGCCGTTCCTGATGAGTCCGGAAGGCCCGCTCGGAGCGGCCCCGCGCCTGCGGCGAATAGGCGGCGATCATCTCGATGCCGAGCCGCTGCAGGGCCCGGCCGAACTGGGTGGGAGTGCGCTTGTCGACCTTGCCGCCGGCCTTGGGCGTGAACCAGTAATGGCTGGCGCGGTCGGTGTACAGCAGGCTGAACAGGCCGCGCGTGCGGATCACGACCGCCACGCCCTGGAAGCTGGAGTCGGTGCCTTCCTCCTCGACGAACTGCATGGCGTAGTGTTCACCGGTGGCATCGTCCATGGTCACGATCAGATCCCAGTGCTGGCCGGGAACCCACTCGTGCTTGCTGCCGTCCTGGTGCAACAGCATCCCCGGCAGCGGCGCCCGGTCGCGGCGCTTGCGGTGCGCCCCGCGCCGCGGCGCCCGCGGCACCAGCTGCGCCGTCTGCAGCCGACCCTTGACCCAGCTGTAACTGCGCCGCCCGCCCTCGCGCCGGTACCAGGCGAAGAAGTGCTTTGCACTCCAGCCCTGGTGGCGTTCCCGGTAACGGTTGGTCAGCGCCAGCACCTCGTCGACCACATTGGAATCCGTCGGAGTTTACGCATCCCGGGCATCCGATCACAATACGGATACCCTTTCCGTTGGAATCGTCCAATTGGCCTACGCGGGGCAGCCCGGGCGGCGTCTGCGCTTTGGCTTTTCGCGGGACGATGTGCCAAATTGCGGCTGACTCCACCTTGCGAGCCCAGGCCAGCATGCGGACCCGAAACCGCCGCTCCGTGACATGATCGACGCCTCGGGCATGCGCGCCGGGCTGGTCGAATGGCACAACCTCGTGTGTGGCCCTGCGCCGGACACCGGCCGCGAAATCTGTTTCCTGGATTCGCGGATCCGGCCGGAGCTCGGCCGCGGGACCGTCGACCTGGTCGCTTTCGATGACGATTTCATCGTGCTGGGCCTGCGCGGGCGTTTCCACGAGTCCCTGCACTATCAGTGTCGCGGTGACGGCTGGACCCGGTTCCATTTCCGCAAGGCCGCGCGCACGCTCATGGACTTCGAAGGCATCGGTGCCAGCGAGCTCGAAGGTCCGCTGTGCCAGATCCTGCACCAGCCCGAGGGCATCGGCGACCGCGAATGGATCGAGGGTCGCGCCAGCCTCGACTGGGTGACGGTCTTCATGCGCCCGCACCTGCTGGTCGAGCGCTTCCGGCTCGATTCCATCCGCCTGACCGACCCGGTGCGCCGTCTCGCCTGCGGTTCGGACGAGTTCCTGCTGGAAAACTGGGCGCTGGCCACTGACATGGCGCTGGCGATGGACCAGCTCCTGGGCCATGCCTACGCCGGCGACCTGCGCCGGCTGCACCTCGAAGCCAAGGCACTCGAACTGGTGTGCATGATGTCCCGCGTGCTGGATCGGCGCAGCGACCGGGACGGCGCCGTGCGGCTGCGACCGCGCGATGTCGAGGCGCTGTACGAGGTGCGCCGGATCCTGACCGGTTCAGCGGCCGAGCGGCCGAGCATCGCGGCGCTGTCCCGGCGGGTCGGCATCAACCGCAACAAGCTCGCTTACGGTTTCCGCCGGCTGTTCGACCAGACCATTTCCGGATTCTGCATCGAAAGCCGGCTGCAGTCGGCCTGGAACCTGGTGCGCGATACCTCTTTGCCGATCGCGGTCATCGCCGGGCAGGTGGGCTACGCGCAGGCCAGCGCCTTTGCGACGGCCTTCCGGCAGCGATTCGGCTGCACGCCCCGGCAGGCCCGCGCAGGCCGGCTGGGACCGGCATCGCCGCAGAAAGTGACGCCAGCGCAAGAATAGCTGGCAGTGGGCGCAAGTCCGGCTCCGCAGGCACCGCTATCTTCCGCCGTCGACCGGCCCCCGGTCAGCGCTGCCGGCCATGGAACGTCCGGAGCGACCGAACGTTTCGCGGAGGAATGACTCATGAGCAATCGTGCCACACCGCTCGCCCTGGCTGTCCTGTCGACCGCCGCATGGGCGCAGTCGCCACCGGGCGGCGACGGCCCGGCCGCGACACTCGAAGCAGTCGTCGTCACCGCACGCTATCGCGAGGAGAGCCTGCAGCGCGTTCCGATCTCGATCTCGGCCATCGGCGGTAATGCAATCGCCGACGGTCAGGTCACGACGCTGCAGGGCCTCGAGTTCGTGGTGCCGAATCTGGTGTTCGGCGAAACCGGCGCGTCCGCCGAGACTTTCATCGGCATTCGCGGCATCGGCGACTTCTCGCGCAACATCGGCTTCGACACCCGGGTCGGCGTGTATGTCGACGGCGTCTTCGTCGGCCAGTCGCTGGCCGTGGACCAGGGGCTGATCGATGTCCAGCAGGTCGAGGTACTGCGCGGCCCGCAGGGCACGCTGTTCGGCAAGAACAGTTCCTCGGGCGTGATCCAGATCGTCAGTCGCCGGCCCGTGCCCGGCGAGAGCAGCGGCGAGTGGCGGCTGCGCGGCGGCAACCTCGGCACGGTCGCCGGCTCCGGCACCGTGAATGTGCCGCTCGGCGAGTCCGCGGCGGCGCGCATTGCCCTGGTCGCCCAGCGGCAGGACGGCTACATCGACAACCTGCTCAACGGTGACGAGCTGATGAGCAACGACCACGCGTTCGGCCGGGTACGCGTGCTGGCCCGGCCGAGTGAAGCGCTCGAGCTCGACTTCACGCTCGATTTCCGCCGTCAGGACAACGACATTCTGTTCCTCGAACCGGATGCGTCCTATGAACTGGCGGCCGGCAATCCGGCGGCGGCGGCGCCATTCGTCGTCGACCAGGACGCGCCGCTGATCGACGAGAACAGCGGCTGGGGCGCGGGGCTGCGCCTGAACTACACGCTGCCCGGCGGTTCCGTGCTGACCTCGATCGCCGGCTACCGCAGCAGCGACCGCCGGACCGGCAGCGACGAGGACGCGACCCGCGCGTTCGCGCTGCACGCGCGCTATTTCGAGGACGAATTCGATCACTTCACCGGCGAACTGCGGCTGGCCTCGCCCGGCGACGCGCGCTTCCGCTACGTGCTCGGTGCGTTCTGGTTCGACCAGGACGCCAGTACGGACCGGATCGCGGCGCTGGGACCCGCCTGGGGTGGCCCCCCGCAGGGAATCGATGCGGCGACGCAGCATTCTCGAGTCGATTCGCGCAGTTGGGCGGTGTTCGCCAATGCCAACCTCGACCTGACTGAGCGGCTGACCGCAAGCGCCGGTCTGCGCTATTCCGAGGAGGACAAGGATGCGGTCATTCACCAGATCGTCTTCCCGGGCTTCGGACTCGCGGAGCTGATCGACCAGTCCATGTCGCGCAGCGAGGGCTACGGCACGGCCACCGCCAACCTGCAGTACCAGTTCAACGACGACATGTCCGCCTATTTCACCTACGCCAGCGGCTACAAGGGTGGCGGCTTCAACGTCGACCTGGTCGCCAACGCGGCCGATCTGCCGTTCGAGGAGGAGACCGTCGACAGCTTCGAGCTCGGACTCAAGTCCAGCCTGCTCGGCGGCCGCCTGCGGCTGAACCTCGCGGCTTTCCACGCCGAATACGACGACTATCAGGTGTTCCAGTTCCGCTTCAACCCGGCCAGCGGTACGACGACACTGCTGATCTCGAACGCCGCCGCGGTCACCACCGAGGGCTTCGAACTCGAGGGCACCGCGCTCTTCGGCGCAGCGTTCAGTCTCGACTTCGGTGTCGGTTACAACGACGCGCAGTTCGATGACTTCCCGGGCGGCGCGATCGACGGCTCGACCGGCCTGCCGCTCAACGTCGCCGGCAACCGGCTGCCGCGGGCGCCGGAGTGGACCGCGGATCTCGGCGGAACCTGGCGCTTCGCACTGGGGACCGCGCCGACCCGGTTGACGGTCGGCTACTCGTACCGCAGCGAGCAGTTCTTCAACCCCGACAATCGTGAGAACTCCCGGCAGGGTGCCTACGGGCTGTGGAACGCCACGCTCGAGTGCGAACTCAGCCAGCACTGGAGCGTCGCGCTGTATGGCCGCAATCTGGGCGACGAGGAATTCCGCACGATGCGCGGCATCAGCTTCCTCGGGGTGCCGTTCGGCCTGTACAGCCAGCCGCGGACCTACGGTGCCGAGATCACCTTCCGTCACTGAGCGGACTTCCCGGTGAAACGCGGCCGGCTGGCAGGCGCGGCGGTTGCGCTGTCCGGCGCGCTGGCGCTAACCGGCGCTGCGACCGGCGCCGCACCGGCGCCGCAACCGGAAGCGACGCTATTGCGATTCGCCGCGATCGTCGACGGTACCGGCGAGCGCCTGCCGGGCCGCGAGGTCGTCGTCGCCGCCGGCCGGATCGTCGCGACCGGTGATGCGCTGGCCCGGCGTCACCCCGCGGCCCGGCGCGTCGACCTCGGCCGTCTGACGGCGGCGCCCGGCCTGATCGATGCGCACGTACATATCACCTACGGCTTCTGCGGGCCGTCACGCGGCGACGCCTGGCAGCAGTTGCTGCAGGAGACGCCTCCGGCCGAACGCCTGGTAGCCGCGATCGACAACGCCGCGCGCACGCTCGAAGCCGGCGTGACCACGGCGCGCGACCTGATGGCGCTCGATGGCGTCGACTTCCAGCTCCGCGAACTGATCGAGCGCGGCGTGGTCCCGGGGCCGCGGCTGTTCCTCGGCGGCACCGGCATTCACCCGCTGGTCATGCCGCTGGAAGCCGCCGGCAGCACGGCGGAGCGCGTCGCGAGCCTCAGCCGGCGCGCGCACGAGGTCGCCGGCCGCGGCGCGCAGTGGCTCAAGATCTTCGCCACGACCGGGACCGGCGCGGACCTGAGCGGCACGCGCAACTACGACTTCCCCGAGCTCGAGGCCGCGATCAAGACCGCGCACGAGCGCGGCCTGCGCGTGGCGCTGCACGCCTACGGGCCGTCGGTGGTACCCGACGCGATCCGCGCCGGCGCCGATTCCATCGAGCACGCCGTGGACGTGGATGACCAGACGCTGCGCGCGTGGGCTGCCGCCGGGATCTTCTACGTCCCGACGATCGACCACAACCGCTGGTACGCGGACCACCGCGGCGAATTCGGTTACAGCACGGAGGACGAGGCGCAACTGCGCGCCTTCCTGATGCGGAACACGGCCATGCTCGGGCGTGCCTGGCAGGCCGGCGTGCCGATCGCGATGGGCTCGGATGCGTTGCTCGGCATGTCCGGCGAAAATACGCGCGAACTCGAGTGGTTCGTCGCGGCCGGCCTGCCACCAGCCGCGGCTTTGCGCGCAGCCACCACCGATGGCGCGCATCTGCTCGGCGAACAGGACCGGCTCGGGCGCATCGCGCCCGGCTTCACGGCCGACCTCATCGCCGTCGACGGCGATCCACTGGCCGACATCCGCGCCCTGACCGAGCGCGTGCGCTGGGTCATGAAAGACGGCGCCATCGTTGTCGACCGGCGCGCGGGGCGCAACCAGATCCGCCCGGCGCGGTACTGCACGAGGTCTGGGAGCCCAGACAGCCCAGAGGTTCCGGTCAGGCCAGCCAGTTCTCCGTGACCAGACCAGGGACCCGCGAAAACTCCGCGACGTTGTCGGTAACGACCACTGCGCCGAGGGCCCTGCCCTGCGCGGCGATCCAGTAGTCATTGGCACCAATTGGTGTGCCGGCGCGTTCCAGTGCGGCACGGATCTCGCCGTAGTAACGGCTGGTCTCGGCATCGAGGGGAGCGGCGTCGAGGCCCTCGACCAACCGGGTCAGGCGTTCCGCATTGCGGTCCCGATGCAGGCTCTTTTCGACACCCAGCCGCAGCTCACCGAGCACGATGGGCGACAACAGAAGTGCGGACAACGGCAGAACTGCCAGCCGTTCGCGTACTGGCGCCGCACCCTTCATGGCCGCAATCAGAATGTTCGTGTCCAGCAGGTAGCGCATTTCAGTCCAGTGGCTTCACTGGACCCGGCGGCTGATCCGGCGGCGCCTCAAGATCGGTGTCCGGCTCCTCCCAGAAGGCACGGAACAGGTCGGCGGCCTTGCGCGTGGACTCGGGGACCAGGCGCGCTACGACCCGGCCGCGGCGCGTGATCGCGATCTCTTCACCGGCCTCTACGGCCGCCAGAATCGAAGATAATTTCGCTTTTACTTCAACAACTTGTACTGTCCGCATACGCTGGTCCCGACATGATGACCATGTGGTCATCATGCTACCGAACAGCGTGTAACGCAATACCTTCGGGCCCGGTGTCGCGGCGCTACTCCCCCTCCAGCTTCCAGCTCTTCGCCAGCCCGAACTCCGGGGTCTGCCCGGCTACGATCGCGGCGCCCAGCTCCGGCAACGGCGCCAGCATCTCGGGGTGCGGAAAGATCCAGAAGCGCTCCGCGCGGATCGCCGTCAGCACCAGGTCCGCGACGGCATCGGCATCCATGCCGGTCTGCTGCGTGCCGCTGCGCATGCTGTCGCGCACCGCGCCGCTGGCGCCGGCCAGCGGCGGCGTGCCGGACGGGCTGTTGCGGTCGGCGTCGAAGATCCGGGTCTTCACCGCGCCGGGCGCGAGCAGGGAGACCTGCACGCAGGCCTGGCGCTGCCGCAGGTCGTGGTGCAGCGCTTCGGTCAGCGCGCGCACCGCGAACTTCGAGGCACTGTAGGCGCCGAGCATCGGCGCGGCGAAGAAGCTCGCCATCGAGCCGGTGTTGACCACGTGCGCCGGCACGCCGCGCGCCAGCATCCGCGGCACGAAGGCACGGATGCCGTTCATGATGCCGGTCAGGTTCACGTCGATCAGCCAGCGCCATTCGACGTCGCTGTGCTCCCACAGCGGCCGGGTCATCATGACCCCGGCGTTGTTGAACAGCAGCTCGACGCCGCCCGGCCCGGCGAAGCAGCGCGCCGCCAGCGCCTCGACCGCCGCCGCATCGCGTACGTCCAGCACCTCGGTCGCGGCCGCGAGCCCGCCGGGTGTCGCCAGCTCGCGCGCCAGCGCGTCGAGCGCGCCGCGCTCGACGTCGGTGGCGATCACACGCAGGCCCGCGCGCCGGCAGGCCAGCGCCAGCGCCCGCCCGATGCCGCTCGCCGCGCCGGTGATGACCGCGGTCTTGCCGTTCAGGTCCTGCATGTCGATACCGTCCCCCGTTACGAAGATTCAGCCGGCGTAGCGCTGCCGCAGCACGCGCTTGTCCACCTTGTCGAGCTGGTTGCGTGGCAGCGCCGCCGCCTGCACGACGACCTCGCCGGGTACTTTGTAGGCGGCGAGCTGCGCGCCGACCAGCGCCTGCATGGCCGCGGGCGTCAGGCGTGCCCCGCTTCCGGCGCGCGGCACGACCACGGCGACCAGACGCTCGCCGAGGCGCGCATCGGGCACGCCGAACGCGGCCGCCTCGAGCACGTCCGGGCTCGCCAGCAGCACGCGCTCGACCTCCGCGCACCAGATGTTCTCGCCGCCGCTGATGACCATATCCTTCTTGCGGTCGACGACGCAGATGAAACCGTCCGCGTCGATGTAGCCGATGTCGCCGGTGCGCAGGAAGCCCTCGGCGTCGAGCGCACGGGCTGTTTCCTCCGGCTCGCCGTCGTAGCCGAGCATGATGGTGATGCCGCGCAGGCAGATCTCGCCTGGCTCGCCCGGCGGCAGCAGCCGGTCATCCGGACCGACGATCCGTACCGCCGCCGTCGGCAGCACGCGGCCGGCGGCGTGCGGATGGGCGAGGAACTCTTCGCCGACCGCGAGCGCGACCGCGCCGGTTGACTCGGTCAGGCCGAAGCCGGTGCCTGGCACCGCGTTCGGAAAGCGCCGCACCAGCTCGGCGAGCAGGCCGGCCGGCAGTCCCTGTCCGCCGGTCGAGACGCTGGTCAGCGTGCTGCAGTCCGGCGCGCCCGCGAGCGGCTCGTGCACCAGATCCCAGAGCATGGTCGGCACCGCGGGGAACTGCGTGATGCGTTCGCGCGCGATCAGCTCGAGCGCCGCGGCAGCGTGCCAGCGCCGCATCAGCACGATCTTGCCGCCGCGCGCCAGCGTCGCGAGGAAGCCGGAGTGCACGCCGCTGGTATGGAACAGCGGGAAGACCAGCAACTGGCTGACCTGCGGCATGCGCGCCGCGAGCTGCTCGAGCGGGACGCCGAGGCGGGCCGCGATGCGCCGGCCGACCAGCGCACCGGAAAACAGGTTGGCGTGGATCGCATGGGTCGTGCCGATATGGCAGAGCACCGCGCCCCGCGCGCGGCCGGTCGTGCCCGAAGTGAACAGGATCATCGCCGGATCCAACGGCCCGACCCGGACTTCCGGCGGCGTGCCGTCCGCCCCGGCGCGCAGCAGTTCGGCGAAATCCCCGGCCCCGGCTGCGCGCGCCGCATCCAGGTCGGCGGCGTCGCGCTCCGCATCCGCACCGCTGGCCGCGCTGTCGGCGACCACGAACCACGGCACCGGCGACGCCCCGGTGCGCGCCAGTTCGCGCCCGCAGCGCCCGTCGGCGAACAACAGCGCGCAGCGGGTCAGGTCGCGTGCGTGCACCAGTTCCGCCGCGGCGCCGCGGCTGTTGAGCAGCACCGGCACCGCGCCGAGCCGCGACACCGCGAGGAACGCGATGATCCACTCCGGCAGGTTGCGCAGCGCCAGGCCGACGCGGCTGCCGGGGCCGATCCGGAACCGCCCGTGCAGCGCGACCGCAAGCGCCGCGGACCGGGCCCAGGTCGCGGCGAAACTCAGACGTTCGCCGCCATAAACGAGAAAGTCGCGATCCGCCCGCCAGTCGAGCCGGGAGTAGAACTCGGGGAGCGTCGCCGGCGCGTGGCGGAAGATCCGGCAGTGATAACCGCGGAGATCGGTATCGATCAGCTCGAAGGCGGCTCCCGGTGCCGTCAGCAGCGTAGCGTCGTCGCTCATGCATTCCCCCGCGAATCGGCCGGGAGTGTAGCAGCCCATGCTCGCGGCACAACCTTGCGCCGGCCTTGCGCCGGCCTGGTGGCAACAGCGGTGCCGAATGCGTAGAGTGCCGGCTGTCTGTGTACGCAGGTGTTGATCCGGGGAGCACGATCATGGGTGACCGACTGCGCGGCAAGGTAGCACTCGTCACCGGCGCGAGCCAGGGCATCGGCGCAGCGATCGCGCGCCGCTTTGCGGCCGAGGGCGCGCACGTCGCGCTCTGCGCACGCCGCGCCGACGTGCTCGCCGGCGTGACCGAAGACATCCGCCGGGCCGGCGGCTCCGCCAGCCATCGCGCCCTCGACGTGGCCGACGACGCAGCGCTCACGGCGTTCGTGGCCGACACCGCCGCGGCGCAGGGCCGGCTCGATGTCGTCGTCAACAACGCGCCGTCGGTGACCTACGGCGCGGTCACCGACATGACCATCGACACGTTCCGCCGCGACTTCCGCGTCAACGTGGACGCGGCTTTCGTGACCACGCGTGAGGCCTTCCGGATCATGCTGCCGGCGCGGCGCGGTTCGATCGTCAACATCGCCTCGATCAACGGCCTGCTGGCGCTGACCGGCATGTCGGCCTACGGCGCCGCCAAGGCCGCGCTGATTCACTTCACGCGCTGCGCCGCGATCGAAGGCGCGCCCGCCGGCGTGCGCGTCAACGTGATCGCGCCGGGCGTGATCAACACGCCGGCGACCGCGGCCGGCTTCGCCGGCCCCGGCGCGGACTGGGGCCGCAAGATCGCCGCCGCCGTGCCGCTCGGCCGCTTCGGCGAGGCCGATGAAATCGCCGCCACCGCGTTGTTTCTGGCCTCCGATGAGTCCTCGTACGTGACCGGCGCCTGCCTGACCGCCGACGGCGGCAAGACCGCGGAGCTGTTCGTCCCGCCGCCCTGACTGCTCGCAATCCGGGATCACCGCGGGGCCGCGGCACCGCCGGCTCCGGTACCATGTGCGGCTGCCACCGTACCGGGATGACGATGAGCGCCGAGCACTGCTTCCGCCTGCCCCGCTTGCTGTTGCCGCGGCCCGGCCTCGATCTGGCGAAATGGGCCGTGATCGCCTGCGACCAGTACACCTCCGAGCCGGAGTACTGGCGCCGCGTCGAGGATGCCGTCGGCGCTGCACCGTCGACGTTGCATCTGATCTTCCCGGAACTCTACCTGGATGCACCGGCTGCGCCGGCACGCATCGCACGCATCCAGCAGACGATGCGCCAGTACCTGGCCGGCGGACTGCTGCGCGAGCACGTCGGGGCCGTCTATGTCGAGCGCACGCTCGGCCGCCGCGTGCGCCGCGGCCTGATGCTGGAACTCGACCTCGAGCAGTACGACTACGGCCCGCAGTCCCGGAGCCCGATCCGGCCGACCGAGGGCACGATCGTCGAGCGCCTTGCGCCGCGCATCGAGGTCCGCCGTGACGCGGAACTCGAGTTGCCGCACGTGCTCGTGCTGATCGACGATCCGCAGGACTCGGTGATCGGCCCGCTGGCGGCGCTGCGCGCGAAGCTGCCGCGCCTGTACGAGATCGAGCTGATGCTCGGCGGCGGCCACGTCGCCGGATACTCCGTTCCGGTCACGCACGGTGAGCCGATGGTCCATGCGCTGCGGGCGCTGGCCGATTCCACGGCGTTCGCCGCGCGCTACGGCGTGCCGGCCGGCAGTCCGGTCCTGTTGTTTGCCGTCGGTGACGGCAATCATTCGCTGGCGACGGCGCGCGCCTGCTGGGACCGCATCCGTGACGCGGTCGCCGGCGATCACCCGGCGCGCCATGCCCTGGTCGAGGTCGTCAACATCCACGATCCGGCGCTCGAGTTCGCGCCGATCCATCGTCTGCTGTTCGGCGTGACGGCCGACATCCGCGCCGCGCTCAGCGCAGAGTTCGGCGGGCGGCTGACTGCGACTGAGCTGCCGTCGGCCGCAGTGCTGTGGGAGCGCATTGCCGCGGCCACCGGGCCGCGCCATGTCGCCGGACTGCTCGGCCCCGGTCCACGGTTCACGCTCATCGAGGTCGCCGAACCGGAGTCCACCCTCGCGGTCGGCACGTTCCAGCCCTTCGTCGAGCGCTTCCTCGAGCGAGGCGGCGCGACGGAGGTGGATTACGTGCATGGCGACGAGACCCTGGCGCGTCTCGCGCCGCAGCCGGGCTGCGTCGGCTTGCACCTGCCGGTGCTCGGCAAGCACGAGCTGCTGCGCCGCGTCGTGCGCGAAGGCCCGCTGCCGCGCAAGGCATTCTCGATGGGCGAGGCCGACTCGAAGCGCTTCTACGTCGAGGCGCGGCGGATCCGGGACCGCGGAGGGGCGTAACCGGATCCTATGCCCGCGAACCGTTCAACGGCCGACCGCCTGCTCGGCCACCTTGGCCTCGCGCGCGAGCCCGCGGCTTCCACTTCCTGTTGACCGACCTCGGCTTCAACGCCGCGCCGCATCGAAGATCTCGGTGTTCTCGTCGAAGCCGCGAACGACTGGAGTCCACCGCACAGCTTCCTGCGGCGGCTCGCCCGGGGTCGGGTACGTGGATGGCGTGTACACCTCGCTGCACGACGGTGTACTGCGGCGCTACCGGGCCGGCGGAGTGGAGACAACCGAACTCCGCGGTGACGCCGCGGCCGAATTCGCCGCGATCTTCGGCGCCGACCCGTCCCTGTATCGGCAGGCGGAGGAAGTCCGCCGCCGCTGGCGGCCACCCGGCTGAAGTCGCGGCCGACATGCTATTCTGACCGGGGATTACGCGCCGGGAGGCCGATCGCATGGCTCCACTGGATGGCAGGACCGCCGTCGTCACCGGCGGCGGGCAGGGTATCGGCCGGGCCTGCGCCGAGGCGCTCGCCGCGGATGGCGCGCGCGTCGCGGTCCTCGACCGCAACGCTGCGACCGCGCAGGCCGCCGCGGCCACGCTGCCGGGCGCGGGCCGGCATCTGGCGATCGCCTGCGACGTCAGCGATTCCGCCCAGGTCGAGGCCGCATTCGCCGAAGTGGCAACCGCTTGCGGCCGGCTCGACGTGCTGGTCAACAACGCCGGCATCGGCGCCGCCCCGGACGACGGCAGCACCGAGATGTACGCGCTGATGGCGCAGCGCAACGACGAGCTGAAGCGCGGGGTCAAACCGACCGTGCACGTCGAGCAGACCGTGCATATGCAGGATGCGGGCTGGCGCGCGATCATGGCCGTGAACCTCGACGGCGCCTTCTACTGCACGCGCGCAGCGCTGCGGCTGATGGAAAAGCACGGCTGCCGCGGCTCGATCATCAACATCGTTTCGACTGCGGTGCAATCCGGCGAGGGCCCGATTCACTACGTGGTCAGCAAGACCGCGCTGGTCGGCCTGACCCGTGCGATCGCGCGCGAGGTCGCCTCGCGCGGCATCCGCGTCAACGCGGTCGCGCCGGGCCCGACCGACACGCCGCTGATGCAGGGCATCCCGGCCGAGTGGATCGCCAGCCTCGAGCAGGCGGTGCCGCTCGGCCGCCTCGCCCGCCCCGCGGAGGTCGCCGCCGCGGTGCGCTTCCTCGCCGGCGACGAATCCTCCTACGTGACTGGCAGCATCCTGACGGTCAATGGCGGTTCGTACTTCCTGTAACGATGGGGTCCCCATGACCGATCCGCTGTTCGACCCCGTCGCCTGCGGTGACATCGCCTGCGCGAACCGCATCGTGATGGCACCGATGACGCGCAGCCGGGCCACAGCCGGCGACCGGCCCGATGCACTGCAGGTCCGGTACTACGCCGCGCGCGCGGCCGCCGGACTCATCGTCACCGAGGGCACGCAGCCGTCGATTCACGGTAAGGGTTATGCGCGGACGCCCGGCCTGTACGAGCCGGCCCAGGTCGAGGCCTGGCGCGAGGTCACAGGCGCCGTTCATGCCGCTGGCGGTCACATCGTCGTGCAGCTCATGCACACGGGTCGCGTCGCCAGTCGCCACAACAAGGCCGCGGGCGCGCGCACCGTGGCGCCCTCCGCGGTGCGCGCGCAGGTCAGTATGTTCACGGATGCGGCCGGCATGCAGGACTGCGATGAGCCGGAGGCACTGACGCTCGACGGCATCCGTGCGGTCATCGACGAGTATGTCGCCGCGGCGCACAACGCGCACGCCGCCGGTTTCGACGGCGTCGAGCTGCACGCGGCCAGCGGCTACCTGCCGATGCAGTTCCTGTGCGCCAGCACCAATCAGCGCAGCGACCCGTACGGCGGCTCCGCCGCCGCGCGCGCACGCTTCACCGTCGAGCTGATGGAGGCGCTGTGCGGGGCGCTCGGCGCCGGCCGCGTCGGCATCCGCATCTGCCCCGGCAATCCGTTCAACGACGTCGCCGACCCCGACCCGCCGGCGACTTACACGGCGCTGCTCAGCGCGCTGCGACCGCTGCGTTACGCCTGGCTGCACGTGATCCGCTCGCCGCTGCCGGGGATCGATGCGTTTGCGCTCGCGCGCCAGCTTTACGACGGCACGCTGATCATCAACGACGGCTTCGATCCGGCCAGCGCCCGCGCGGCCATCACCGCCGGCCAGGGCGATGCGGTCGCGTTCGCCCGCCTGTTCATCGGCAATCCCGACCTCGTGCGGCGTATCCGCGAGGGCCTGCCGCTCGCCGGCTTCGACCGCAACACGCTGTACACGCCCGGCGCCGCCGGCTACACCGACTACCCGGAGTATGGCGCGGGCTGAGCCCGGACGCAGCCATGGACGAGCGCGTCGCAGTCGTGGTGGGCGGAACCGGCGACCTCGGCCGGCTGATTACCGCGCGCTTCGGACAGGCCGGCTACGACGTGGCCGTCGTCTACCGCAGCGCCGCCGACAAGGCGCGGGCACTGCAGCAGCAGCTCGTCGCCGGTGGTCGCCGCTGCCTCACACTGCAGGCCGACATCAGCCGCCCGGAGGAAGCGGAACGCTGCGTCGCCGCGGTCCTCGCCGAGTTCGGGCGGATCGACGTGCTGGTGCACGCGCACGGCTGGCTGTCGCAGCTCGAGCTGTTTCACCAGTGCCCGGTGACCACGCTGCAGCAGACCATCGCGGTCGAGCTGCTCGGCGTGATGTACTGCTGCCGCGCCGTGCTGCCGCAGATGATCGCGCGCCGCGCCGGCCGGATCGTCACGCTCGCCTCCGACTCCGGCAAGGTCGGCTCGAGCGCCGAGGCGGCCTCGGCCGCCGCGCGCGGCGGCGTCATTGCGCTGTCGAAATCGCTGGCGCGCGAGAATGCGCGCCACGGCATCACGGTCAACGTGGTCTGCCCCGGGCCGATCGCGACCGATTCGCTGCAACGCAACACGGCGGCCGATCCGCTGACCGCGAAGCTGACTGAAGGGATGATCCGGGCGACGCCGCTGCGCCGCCTTGCCCAGCCGGACGAGGTCGTGGATCTCGTCATGTACCTCGCGACCGGCGGCGCTGGTTTCATCACCGGCCAGGCGATCAGCGTGAGCGGCGGGCTGACCATGTGCTGAGGAGATGGAGATGAATGAGCTGGAAGATCGCTACGCGATCCGCGAGCTGGTCGAGGGCTGGAGCGACGGCGCCAATCACCGCGACTGGGCGGCGCTCGAAGCGCTGTTCACCGATGACGCGGTCTGGGACGTCGGCGCGCCGCTCAGTTTCCAGGCGCAGGGCGCCCGGCCGATCGTCGCGCTGCTGCGCGAGAAGATGGAGGTGGCCGAGTTCGTCGTGCAGACGCCGCATGCGCCGCGGATCTGGCTGAACGGCCACAGCGCACGCGCCCGCACGACCATTCACGAGATCTGCCGCTTCCGGGACGGCGCCGGCCTGGAGATGCGCGGCACTTACTACGACGAGCTGCTGCGGCTGGCGCAGGGCTGGCGGTTCCGCCGGCGCGTGTTCCGGGTGACCTGCTTCAACGCGGTGGCGCCGGCCGGCCAGGCCTTCAGCGAGGGGCAGCAGCTCTGGCCGGAGCGGTGAGCGGCGCGCGCGTGCAGGTCTCTTGGCTCTGGAGACCTTGTTCATGAGCACGACACCACGATTGCTGATCGGGGGCCTGACCCTTCCGGAAGGTCCGCGCTGGCGCGACGGGCAGCTCTGGATCTCGGACATGTTCGCCGGGCGCATCCTGCGCCTGAGCCTGGACGGTCGCACCGAGACGGTCGTCGAGACGACCGGCAAGGTGTCTGGACTCGGGTGGTTGCCGGACGGCCGTCTGCTGTTCGTCTCCATGCTGGATCGGCGGCTGTTGCGCCTCGACGCTGGCGGCATCGTGGCAGCAGCGGACCTGAGCACGATCGCCAGCTTCCACTGCAACGATATGGTCGTGGATCGCGCCGGCCGCGCCTATATCGGTAACTTCGGTTTCGACTGGATGCACGGGGCGCCATTTGTCGGGGCGACGCTGGCGCTGGTCGACCCGGATGGCACGGTGCGCGCGGCCGCGCGCGACCTGAGTTATCCGAACGGCATGGTCATCACGCCCGACGGCCGGACGCTGATCGTGGCCGAGTCCTCGGCCGACCGGGTAACGGCTTTCGACATTGCAGCGGATGGGACGCTGGTCAACCGCCGGTTGTGGACGACGGTCGACGCACCGGACGGCATCTGCCTGGATGCCGAGGGCGCAATCTGGGTCGCCTCGCCGCGGCTCGCGCAGGTGCAGCGGTTCCTGCCGGGAGGCGAGGTCACCCATCGGCTGTCGACGCCCCTTGCGCCGTACGCCTGCATGCTCGGCGGCGCGGACCGGCGCCTGCTGTTCATCTGCCAGGCGCCGAAACCGGAGATCTTGCTCGAGGCGCCGCCCGGTACGTTGCGACAGGGAAGAGTCGAGTACGTCGAGGTCGCGGTCCCCGGCGCGGGCCTGCCTTGAGCACGCCGGTGGAGTCCGGAATGGCCGGCGCGGACCGGCGGCAACTCGTCCTCCGCTATGTTCTCGAGCGCCAGGCCAGCGCACGGCCGCATGACACTTACGCCCTCTTCCAGGATGGCGATCCATGGACTTTCGCCGAGACCCGGGACCGGGTGGCTCGAGTCGCGCACGGCCTGTGGTCGCTGGGCGTGAGGCCAGGTCACCGGGTTCTGTCGTGGCAGCCGAACGGCGCCACCGCGCTGCTCGCCTGGTTCGGCGCCAACTGGATCGGCGCTTCCTATGTCCCGATCAACACGGCCTATCGCGGCGCGCTGCTGCAGCACGTCATAGACAATTCCGGCGCGGCAATCCTCATCGGCCACCCGTCGCTGATTCCACGGCTGTCCGAAATCACCGTCGCGCGACTCGGCACGGTCATTCCGACCGGTCCCGCAGCATGGCGCGACGACCGATTCAGGGTTCTCGATTGGTCAGCTCTCGAATCGGCCACGGACTGCGCTGGCGACCTCGAACAGCCCATCGAACCGTGGGACGAGCAGTCGATCATCTTCACGTCCGGAACCACCGGGCCGTCCAAGGGCGTGCTGAGTTCCTATCGGCACCTCGCGACGACGGCGCAGGTTTCGCTCGGGCCACTGGACGCACCGGACCTGCGCTGGCTGCTGCAGATGCCGCTCTTTCATGTCGGCGGCACGGTCATCGCCTATGGCATGCTCCTGCTCGGGCGTTCCATTGCGGTGGTCGATCGCTTCAGCACGGAGCGGTTCTGGCAGGACGTGGATCGCATGAACTGCACCAACGCCGTCGTCGGCGGCGCCATGGTCAGCTTTCTGCTGCGCCAGCCCGAGAGCCCCGCCGATCGCCAGCACGCGCTGCGCTATGCGCTGATCATGCCGTTCAACGAGCTGGCCAGGCAATTCCGCGAGCGCTTTGGCGTCGATGTGCAGACGCACTACAACATGTCGGAAACCTCGGTCCCGATCCTGTCGGACATCAATCCGTCGGTGGTCGGGCAATGCGGCCGATTACGGCCGGGCATCGAGGCACGGATCGTGGACGCACACGACTTCGAGGTTGCGCCGGGAGAAGTCGGCGAACTCATTCTGCGCGCGGAGCAGCCGTGGACGCTTGCGCACGGTTACAACGCCATGCCCGAAGCCACGGCCGCCGCATGGCGCAATGGCTGGTTCCACACCGGGGATGCGCTGCGCCGGGATGAGGCGGGGCGGTTCTACTTCGTCGATCGCGTGAAGGACGCCATTCGACGCCGCGGCGAGAACATCTCCTCGTTCGACGTCGAGGCCGAGGTCCTGAGCCACCCGTCAGTACGCGAAGTGGCGGCCATTCCGGTCCCCAGCGAGCATGGCGAAGACGAGGTGATGATCGTCGTCGCCCCGGCGCCGGAGCAGACCATCGATCCGGCCATGCTGTTCGACTATCTCCGTGGCCGCATGGCCCACTTCATGCTGCCGCGTTACATCCGCAGCGTGGCGGAGCTGCCGCGGACGCCAACGGAAAAGGTGCGCAAGTTCGAACTCCGGCGCGCCGGCGTAACCGCCGATACCTGGGACCGCGAAGCCGCGGGAATCCGCGTCAGCAGGGAACTCTGACGCGATCCCGGCGTCGCGAACAATACACTCGCGGAGCGCCAGATCGCCGCCACCGACCGTCAGATCGACCAGCTCGTCTATGATCTGTACGAGCTGACGGATGAGGAAATTGCGGTGGTGGAGAGCAGCACATGAAGTCTTCGGGGCAGTGTGTTCCGAACTGGTAGTAACATCGTGCACACGGAGTGGGAGTATGCGAATCCGAGCGACTGGTGACGCGATCTACCGGCTGAAGGTCAGCCTGCGGGGGATTCGCCCGCCGATCTGGCGGCGCTTCCAGGTGCCGGCCGACATGACATTGCGAAAGCTGCACGATTGCCTGCAGGAGGTGATGGGCTGGACGGACAGCCATCTGCACCAGTTCGAGGCCGGAGGCGTCATCTATGGAACGCCAGACGCGGACTTCGGCGTCGCCACGATCAATGAGACCCGGGCGAGGCTCGAACAGGTGCTCCGGCGCCCGAAAGATCGCCTGACGTATGAATACGACTTCGGCGACGGCTGGGAGCACGATGTCGTGCTGGAGGGCATTCTGCCGCCCGCACCGGCGGCTCGCTATCCGATCGTCGAGGATGGCAAGCGGGCCTGCCCACCCGAGGACTGCGGTGGACCCTACGGATACCTGTGCTTCCTCGAGATCATTGCCGATCCCCGGCACCCGGAGCACGAGGAGATGCTGGAATGGGCCGGCGGCCAGTTCGATCCCGAGGCGTTCGAGGTTCCCGAGGCCAAGAAGACCGGTCGCACGCGGTCGGCGCGGCGGCGGTAGCGGTTCCGGCCAGGCGGATCGGCTGCGGTATCATGTGCTGATGGCGCAGATCAGCAGGCTGCAAGCGACCGCCTATCTCGCCCGCTGGCGGCAGGTGCGTGAGCAGGAGGTAGCCGCCCTGCGCGCCAGCCCGATCGCGCACAAGTTCCGGCAACTTTGCGCGTTGGCGGCCTCTCGCGACGTTTTCCCGGTCGATCCGGAACGTGCCGTTCAGGCAGCCGAGGTCGCGGCGCGCTGGCACCGGATCCGGACCTACTACGATGGTTAGCGAGGTCGCCGACTCGCTGATTGGTGCTCTCGCAGCCGTAACGACCGCCGTCGCCGGGGTTCCGGCCATCCTCGTCGGCGGCGTAGCGGTGTCGCTGCTGGGGCGGCCGCGTTTCACCCGTGACATCGACGCCCTGGTCGATCTGGACGAGGCTCGCTGGCCGGCGCTGCTCGCAGCGGCGCGCGCTGTGGACATTGTCCCGCGCATCGACGATCCGCTCGAGTTCGCCCGCCGGTCCCGGGTCCTGCTGCTGCGTCACGAGCCGTCGCAGATCGACGTGGACGTCATCCTCGGCGGCCTGCCATTCGAATGTGCTGCGGTCAGAGCCGGGCAGCCGCATCGGCTCGGTAATCTCACGGTACCGCTGCCGCGTGTCGAAGATCTCATGATCATGAAGGCGGTCGCCCAGCGACCACAGGATCTGCTGGATCTCGCCGGACTGCTCGAGACCCATCCCGATGCAGACCTGGCCATCGTGCGCCAGTGGGTGCGGGAATTTTCCGTTGTCGCAACGCTGCCGACACTGATCGAGGAACTCGAACGGATCGTGAGCCGCGTACAGGGCCGGCCAGGTCCCCCGGCCGCACCGCCCCGCTAATAGATCGGCGTCTTGAGCTGCCCGCCGTTGACGTGCAGATTCGAGCCGATCAGCAGGCTCGCGCGCGGGCTGGCGGCGAACAGTACGACGCTCGCCACCTCCTCGGGACGACCGAGGCGGCCAAGCGGGCACATGCTCCGGACCTGCTCGTAGAACGCCGGCTGGTTCAGGCGGACCTGTTCCCACATGCCGCCCTCGAACTCGATCGAGCCCGGCGAGACCACGTTGACGCGGATTCCCTGCGGGGCGAGGACCTGGGCGAGCTGCGCGCCGAAGTGCGCGAGGCCGGCCTTGGCCGAGCCGTAGGCGATCTCGTTGTTCGAGAAGCCGGTCACCAGCGTGATGCCGCTCGAGATCAGCACGATCGCGCCGGCGCCGGACTGCTTGAGGAAGGGCACGGCGGCCTGGCAGCCGACGACGGCGCCGACCACGTTGAGCTCGAACTGATCGCGCCAGGTGTCGACGCTCTCGAAGTCCATCGCCATCGAGGTCACGCCGTGGACGAAGACGTCGAGGCCGCCGAGCCGCTCGGCGGCGCTCGCGATCCAGGCCCGCAAGGCTGCATGGTCGTGCAGATCCACGCAATCGCCGAAGGCGCGAACTCCCTGCTTCGTGAGCGCGGCCGCGGTCGCGCGGACGCCCTCTGCCCCGCGCGCGCAGAACGCGACGTCGGCGCCCTCCGTCGCAAACGCCTCCGCGACCGCTCGGCAGATACCGCGCGAAGCGCCGGTGATCGCCACCTTCTTGCCCTTGAGTTGCAGGTCCATCGTTCGCCTCCCGGAGGCTCAATACCAGTTACCGGTCAATGCCGGGCCACCGCGCAGCGCGGCGCCGCCGCAGGCGAGCTTAACACCGCGGAGCACGCGGGTTCGATCTCCCGATAGCCCTTGCTGTTTCGTCCACTGCGGCGAAGCCACCAGATGCTCGGACCCACAGACCTGAATCTCTGCAACAGCGAGTGGCTCGCCGATGCCAGCCAGGGAGGTGCAAGCAAGGCAACTGCGGACAACATGAACTTGCGCATGGCCTTCGACCCCCGCCCCGAGTGACCTCATGATCATGCAGGCGCTCGTCCGCCGACCACAGGATCTGCAGGATCGCGCCGGGTTGCGCGCAACCCATCCCGCCGCAGACCTGGCCGTAGTGCGCCGGTGGGTCCGGGATGTTCCTGGATTGTGGCTCACTGATTGATGTGTCACAATCAGTCCGGTTGTGACACATGCGGAGCGGGCGATGAAGAATATCAGCATCCGGGAGGTTCGCACCGAGCTGGCGCAGCTCGATGAACTGCTGCTGCGCGAAGGCGAGGTCGTCATTACCCGGCGCGGCCGGCCGATTGCCCGACTGCTCCCCGTGCGCAGCCAGCGGACGATGCCGTCGCACGCTGAGCTGCGGGCCAGTATGCCCCGCCTGCGGACCGGTAGTGAGCGGCTGGTTCGCACCGAGCGGGATGAGCGGTGATCGGGCCGTACCTCGATACCAGCGCGCTGGCGAAGTGGTATCTCAACGAGGCATTTTCTGCTGAATTCGCCGCGTTCATGCAGCAGCAGTCGGCAGCGGCCATCAGCCGGCTGACTGTCGTTGAGTTCCGTTGCCTGCTGGCGCGGCGCCGGCGCGCCGGCGACATCAACAGGATCATCGAGTCGCGCGTGTCTGCGGTGTTCGAGAGAGATATCGGTGCAGGTTTTCTGGTCATGTACCCGGTTGCCGACGAGCACGTCGCAGCGGCTGCGGAGATGATCTCGCGTCTCCGCCGATACCCGTTACGAACTCTGGATGCACTGCATCTGGCCATCGCCCTGGCAATCAGATGCCGGCAATTGGCCACCGCAGACCGGGTCATGGCTGATGCAGCCCGGGCGTCGGGTCTGCGGGTCGTGCGTTTCTCTTAGTTGTCGTCTCCGGTAGCGACCAGCAGGCCGATCAGCGCGATCATGCCGCCGTAACGGAAAGCGGCCTCGAGAACCTCCGCGCGCATGGCGTCCGACCGCCACAGCTCGAACCAGCCTTCGGCCACGACGACAAAGCCGCCGAACAGCATGATCACGGCAACGGCGCAGCCCGCCAGCGCGGCCTGTCGGGCTCCGGCAAACGCTGCCGCATCGCCGCTGCGGGCCCGCCACATCCGCAGCGCGCCGAGCGCGCACAGGCCACCGGCAGCCAGCTTCGACAACAGGATGAACAGCGCGCCGGCCCAGATCACGATCGGATTGGCAGTGGCCTGCCAGCTCGCGGAGCCGCCGTCAAAAGTCGCCATCGACGTGGTTGCGGCGACCGCACCGAGCGTCTCACTCCAGCCCATGAGGTTGTGCAGCGCGCCAATGAAACCCCAGAGCGCAACCGTAACGACCAGCACGATCTTTGCGATACGCAGGATCATGGTTGTCTCTCCTCCTGCAACGGTACCGACCTCCGGCGGCCCCGCGCCGCCGCCCCTAATAGATGGCCTGCTCCTCCAAGTAGCTCCGGTAGTCGTCCTCGGACATTCCCATCAACTCGCGGAACACGTAGTCGTTGTTCTGGCCGATCAGCGGGCCCGGCTGCACGTCGACGTGGCTGCGGCTGGTCTTGACATAGGCGCCGTAGATGGTCTCGCGGAAGCCGAGCGGGTGCGTGACCTCGATGAAGGTACCGCGCGCGCGGTAGTGCGGGTCTTTCAGCAGGTCGCCGACGTCGAGCACCGGCGCGGCGCGCACGCCGTGTTCCTGCAGCAAGGCCGCCAGCGCGTAGTCGTCGTGCCCGCGGGTCCAGGCCGCGAGGCGCTCGTGCAGCGCCTCGAGGCCGGCAATCCGGCCGGCGGCCAGCGCGTAGGCCGGATCAGTGGCCCAGTCGGGTGAGCCCATGGCCCGAACCAGGCCCTGCCACTCGGCATCGTCGAGCACCGCGATGCTGATCCAGCGGTCGGTGCCGCGTGCCGGGAAGACGCCGTGCGGCGCCGCGGCCGCCGTCGGGTGGCGGTTACCGATCGGCCCGGCGACGCGCCCGTTCATCACGAAGTCCATGAACGCCGGGCCGATGAGCTGGGCGATCGCCTCCTGCTGCGAGAAATCGACGAGCTGGCCGCGGCCGGTGCGCTTGCGCTGCTGCAGCGCGAGCAGCACCGCAAAGGCGCCGACGATGCCGCCGAGCGGATCGGCGTAGGCATTCTCCATCGGCACCGGTGGGCCACCGGCATAGCCGGTCAGGCTGTCGAGACCGGCGATGCTGCTCAGGCTCATACCGTAAGTCCGCACGTCCTTCAGCGGTCCGGTCAGGCCGGCCGCCGGCGCCGATACCAGGATGATGTCCGGCCGCACCCGGCGTAGTTCCTCATAGCCAAGGCCGAGCTTCCGCATCACGCCGGGGCCGAAGTTCTCGAGCGCGACGTCGCAGTGCTTGACGAAGCGCCGCGCGAGCGCACAGCCGCCGGGCGTCTTCAGGTTCAGCGTGATGCTGCCGTTACCGGCCCAGCCGGCGTGGTTCTGGATGCTGCGATCGGGATCGCGGATCCCCTCGCCGAACGGCGGCAGCGTGCGGTTGATATCGACCCGCGCGCGCGATTCGATCTTGTAGACCTCGGCGCCGAGGAAGGCCAGCGTCTGCCCGGCCACCGGGCCGAGCCAGCCCCAGCCGAAGTTCGCGACCCGGATGCCGCGCAGCGGCAGATTGGTACCGGGCAGCCCGGCGGCGCGCTGCACGTTCATCAGACGACCCCGGCCGCGGCGTGCGCGGCGAGCTCCGCCGCTGACAGCCCGAGCCCGACACGCAGCACAGCGTCGTTGTGCTGGCCGAGCAGCGGCGCCGCGCGCCGCGCGCCGCCGGCGCCATCGGTCAGCCGCACCGGTGCACCGAGGCCGGGCAGGCGGCCGAGCAGCGGATGCTCGAGTTCGCGCAGGAAGCCGCGCTCGCGCAGGTGCGGCAGGCTGGCTACGTCCGCCGCCGTGTACACAGCCGTCGATGGGACACCATACGCCTGTACGAGGTCCATGATCTCCTGCTTGGTCAGCGTGATCGTCCACTCGCGCATCATCGCGTAGATGAAGTCGGCGTTCTCGCCGCGCACGAACATATCGTCGAACATCTCCGCCTGGGCCCATTCGGGGTTGCCCATCGCCGCGACCAGGCCGCGCCACTGGCCGGTCTCAAGCGCCAGCATCCAGACATAGCCGTCCTTGCACGGCAGGATCGTCGCCGGCGAGGCCAGCGCCATGCCGACGCCACTGCGCTTGTCGTAGCGGCCATCCTGGGCGAAGCCGCCGATGTTCTGCGCGCCGACGAACAGCGCGGCGACGGTCTCGGCGGTGGCAACATCGAGCTGCTGGCCACCGCCGGCAACGTCCCGGCCAAACAGCGCGGCGAGGCCCCAGGTGGCGGCGACGTAGGCACCGAAATAGTCGGTCGAGAAGGTGCCGTGCTGCAGCGGCGGCTCGCCGGGCCGCCCGCAGTAACGCGAGCCCGCGCCGGTCAGGTGGAAGGCATTCAGGTCGGCGGCATGCCAGTCGGCGTACGGACCGGTCTGGCCGAACGGCGTGATCGAGATCATCACCAGCCGCGGGAACAGCGGCCCGAGCGTCGCGTAGTCGAGCCCCCATTCACGCATCCGGGCCGGCGGGTTGTTCTCGATCAGCACATCCGCCGTAGCGAGCAGCCGCAGGAACAGCTCCCGCCCCGCGGCGCTGCCGACGTCCAGCGTGACGCCGCGCTTGTCCGAGTTCAGCACGAAGTACAGGCCGCTCTTCTCCGGATGCGGCACATCCGCCGGGAACGGCCCCCAGCGCCGCGCCACGTCGCCGCCGCCCGGCGGCTCGACCTTGATGACCTCGGCGCCGTAGTCGCCGTACAGCCGGGCGCAGAACGGCGCCGACACGCCCTGGCCCAGTTCGACCACGCGGATGCCCTGCAGGGCACCCTCCTGGCCCGGGCCGGCCGCCGCGCTCACCGGGGCACCCCGGCAACCCGGACGATATCGTCAAGACGCTTTACGTTATCGCGGCGCACGGCGTATGATTCCGCTATGCCAGCCAGAAGAACAATCCACAAACAGGATCTGGAACGATTCCGGCGCACCAACATCGGCCAGCCACTGACGGAGATCGCCAAGGACTTCCAGCGCCGCGCGCTGGCACGGTTCGCCGAGCGCGGCTTTACCGGTCTCCAATCCGCGCATACCGCGGTGTTCGCCAACCTGAATGTCGAGGGCACGCGCCTGACCGACCTCGCCCGCCGCGCCCGCATGACCAAGCAGGGCATGGGGCAGCTCGTCGACGAGCTGGAACGGCTCGGCTATGTCGAACGCGTGCCGCACCCGACCGACAGCCGGGCCAAGATCGTGCGCTTTACCGGGCAGGGCCGGCGTCTGATGGCTCATGGCGTCGAGATCGGCGAGATCATCCAAATGGAGTACGCGAAACTGATCGGCAGCAGGCGGCTCAAGATCCTGCACGACACGCTCGAAGATCTCAACCACAAGCTGCGGCACGAGGCCGCCAGCCCAGGGTCGGCTGCGCCGGTGCCGCGGCGCGCCCGGAGCCGGCAGCCATGAGCCAGCGGCCCGCCTACTTCGACCGCTACGAGACGATCGCCTTCGAACGCACCGACAGCGGCATCCTGACCATCCGCCTGCACAGCCACGGCGGGCCGGTCGTGTACGCCAGCGCGCACCACAACGACTGGGTGCACGCCTTCTTCGACATCAGCGCCGACCGCGACAACAAGGTGCTGATCATCACCGGCACCGGCGACGAGTTCATGGCGGTCGAGAAGTGGGATCTGCCGTACGACAAGACCGTGCACTGGGACCAGATCTACTGGGAGGCCAAGCGCGTCCTGCAGAACCTGCTCGACATCGAGATCCCGGTGATCGGCGCGATCAACGGCCCGGCGCACGTGCACGCCGAGATCGGCCTGCTTTCCGACATCACGCTGGCGGCCGAGCACGCCACCTTCCAGGACCTGCCGCACGTGCCAGGCGGCGTCGTGCCCGGCGACGGCGTGCACATCATCTGGCAGGAGCTGCTCGGGCCGAACCGCGGCCGCTATTTCCTGCTGACCGGCCAGATCCTGACCGCGCAGGAGGCGCTCGCGCTCGGCGTCGTCAACGAGGTGCTGCCGCGCGAGCGGCTGCTGGCGCGGGCCATGGAGCATGCCGAGCGGCTGCTGCGGATGCCGGAAGTGGCGCGCCGCTACACGCGCGTGGTGCTGACCGAGCGGCTGCGCCGGCTGATCGCCGAGGGTACCGGCTACGGGTTGATCCTCGAGGGCGCCGGCATCCAGGACGCCATCCAGAACCTGCCGAAATGACCGGGTTGCGGGACCGTGCCTGTATCGTCGGCATCGGCCAGACGCCGTACACCCGCGGCCCGCTGCCGCCGGGCGCCAACAATCTGACACTACAGTTGCAGGCTGCGGTCGCGGCGATCGCTGACGCCGGGCTCGGCAACCACGACATCGACGCGATCCTGCCGTTCGTCAGCCTCGGCAACGCCGAGGACTTCGCAGTCAACCTCGGCATCGAGGATCTGCGCTACCAGGCCACCTCGCACCTCGGCGGCGCCTGCCCGGGCGCCTCGCTGCTGAACGCGGTGATGGCGGTGAGCTCGGGCATCGCCAACTACGTACTGATCCCCGGCGGCTGGTACGGCTTCTCGGGCCGGCGCGTGCGCGAGGTCGTGGTCGCCGATACGACCGTGATGTCGGGCGGCGTCAATGCCCGCGACTTCTATTTCCCCTACGGACTGACCGTGCCGCCGCAGTGGTTCTCGTTCACGGCGCGGCTGCACATGAGCGAGTTCGGCACCCGGCCCGAGCATCTCGGCGCGGTCGCGGTTGCAGCGCGGCGCCACGCCCAGCTCAATCCCGCGGCGCTGATGCGCGGCCGGCCGATGACCATGGCCGACTACCTCGCCTCGCCGATGATCGCCGAGCCGTTCCGCGTCTTCGACTGTTCGCTCGAGGCGGATGGCGCCTGCGCCTTCGTCGTCACCAGCGCCGAGCGCGCGCGCGATCTGCGGCAGAAGCCGGTGACCGTGCTCGGCATCGCCCAGGGCCAGCCGTATCCGGCCGACGACATCGTCACGCGCGCCGACCCGTTCCGCATCGGCGCCACCAACGCCGCGCCGCGCGCCTTCGCGATGGCCGGCATCGGGCCGCGCGAGGTCGATTTCGCCGAGATCTATGACCCGTTCACCTTCCAGGTGATCCAGCAGCTCGAGGAAATGGGCTTCTGCGCGCGCGGCGAGGGCGGGCCGTTCGTCGCGGGCGGCCGGATCGAGCCCGGCGGCGAGCTGCCGGTCAACACCCATGGCGGGCTGCTGTCCGAGGCGCACGTGCTCGGCATGAACCACTTCATCGAGGCGGTGCTGCAGTTGCGCGGCGCCGCCGGTGAGCGGCAGGTGCCGGACGCCGAGATCGGCGTCGTCACCGGCTTCGGCGACTTCGGCGACAGTGCGATCGCCATCCTCCGGAACGGGTGAGGCCAGCGATGGATCCGGGTTACGACAAGCCGCTGCCGCTGCTGACCGGGATGACCCAGGCGCTGACCGGGGAGTTCTACCGCTGGTGCCGCGCGGGTGAGCTGCGCTTCCAGCGCTGTACGTCCTGCGGCCGGTTCCGGCATGTGCCGCGGCCCATGTGCCCGGCCTGCGGCTCGTGGGAATCCGAGTGGACCCGGTCCACGGGGCGCGGCCGCGTCGTCACCTGGACGGTCGTCACGCGGCCGATGCATCCGGCCTTCACCGCGGTGCCCTACGCGCCCGTGGTCATCGAACTGGACGAGGGCGTGCGCGTCGTCAGCACGATCACCGACTGCCCGCCCGCCGAACTGCAGCGCGGCCTGCGGGTCCGCGTGGTCTTCGATGCGGTGACCGAGGCGGTGACGCTGCCGGGATTCGAACGGGACACGGAGCAGACGGAATGAGCGCGGAACAGGAATTCCTCTACGAGAAGCAGGGCCACATCGCGGTGATGACCTTCAACCGGCCGGAGAAGCGCAACTGCTTCACGCCGGCGATGATCCGCCGCTTCTACGAGTGCTTCGACGACTTCAAGAACGACCCCGCCCTGTGGGTCGCGGTGCTGGCCAGCACCGGCGACCAGGCCTGGTGCGCCGGCGGCGACCTGGAGACGATGATTCCGGCCGTGACTTCCGGCGAATTCAAGATCAACGAGGACCCGACCCGGCGCGTTTTCAGCGACATCTTCAAGCCGATCATCGCCGCGGTGAACGGCTTCGCCACGCTCGAGCTGATCCAGGGCACCGACCTGTGCATCGCCGCCGAGAACGCCAGCTTCGCGCTCGGCGAGGTGCGCTGGGGCATGATTGCCGCGGGCGGCTCGCACGTGCGCATTCCGCGCGCAATCCCGTGGGCGATCGCCATGCAGGTGCTGCTGACCGGCCGGCCGCTGTCGGCGCGGCGCGCCTACGACGTCGGCCTGGTCAATGAGCTGGTGCCGCTGGAGCAGGTGCTGCCGACGGCGCTGAAGTACGCCGAGCAGATCTGCCAGAACGGCCCGCTGGCGGTGCAGACCTCCAAGGAGATCGCGGTGCGGGCCTGGGAGCACGAGCGGGCGTTCGTGCTGGAGAACGCGCTGTTCCAGCGGGTGCGCAATTCCGAGGACGCACAGGAGGGCCCGCGCGCCTACGCCGAGCGGCGCCAGCCGGAGTTCAAGGGGCGCTGACCGGCCATGGGCGCTCTGTCCGGACTGCGGGTCATCGACTTTTCGCGGCACGCGCCCGGACCGTTCTGCACGATGCTGCTCGCCGACTTCGGCGCCGATGTCATCATGGTCGAGCAGCCGCCGGGCCAGGGCCGGCAGCTCGAGGACGAGCTCGGCGTCGGTCGCCGTGAGCGGATCTTCAATCCGGTCCGGCGCAACAAGCGTTCCATTGCGCTCGATCTCAAGGATCCGGAGCAGCGCGCCGACTGCCTGGCGCTGCTCCGGGACGCCGACATCGTCGTCGAGGGCTTTCGGCCCGGCGTCGCCGCGCGCCTCGGCATCGACTATCCGACGCTGCGGGAACTGAACCCGCGCCTGATCTACTGCTCGATCACCGGTTATGGCCAGACCGGGCCTTACCGCGATCTGGTCGGTCACGACCTCAATTACATCGCGATCGGCGGCCTGCTTGGTCTCGTCGGCCAGCGGGGCGGTCCGCCGGCCATACCGGCCAACGTCGTCGGCGACTACGCCGGCGGCGGCCTGTTCGCGGCCTTCGCGATCCTCGCGGCGGTCACCGCCCGCGCCGCGACCGGCGCCGGCCAGTACATCGACATGGCCATGAGTGACGGCGTGCTCGCGCTGCTCGGCCAGGCCGCCAGTGAGTACCTCACTTCCGGCACAGCGCCGCGGCCCGGCGAGTACTTCCTGAATGGCGCACTGCCGTGCTACAGCGTCTACCAGACCGCCGACGGAGGCTGGCTCAGCATCGCCTGCATCGAGCCGTGGTTCTGGGAACGGCTGTGCCGCCGCCTCGGCTGCGAGCAGCTCATCGCCGGGCAGTTCGACGCGGCGCGTTTTCCCGAGATGTTTACCGCCCTGCGCGCCGCATTCCGCACGAAATCGCGCGACGCCTGGTTCGCGGAACTCCGCAAGGACGACATCTGCGTCGCGCCGGTGCTCGGGCTCGACGAGGCGCTGCGCGACCCGCAGAACCTCGCTCGCGGCATGCTGGTCGAGCTGCCGGCCCCGGCGCTCGGCCCGGTTCAGCAGGTCGGCATTGCGCCGAAGCTGTCAGCAACGCCTGGCTCCATCCGCACGCTGCCGCCGGAGCCGGGGGAACATACTGGTCAGGTTCTACAGGAACTGCGTCAGTCACGACTCGAACACCAGAGCTGAGGAGACAGGCCCATGCCCCGCAAAGACCCATTGCACACGAAGCTGTGCGATTCGCTCGGCATCGAGTACCCCATCGTCGCCTTCACGCACTGCAAGGATGTGGCTGCCGCCGCGATCAACGCCGGTGCCTTCGCCGTGCTCGGCCAGACCCAGTGTACGCCGGAGCAGATCGTGGCCAACGTGCGCTGGCTGCGCGAGCACATCGGCGGGAAGAAGTTCGGCATCGACCTGGTGTTCCCGGCCTCGGTGCCGGAGCAGGCTTCAGTGGACGAGCTGGTGGCGCAGATCCCGGCCGAGCAGAAGGCCTACGCCGAGGACATCGCCCGGCGGCACAACCTGCCGGAGCCGAAGAAGCGGCCGGAGATCTACGACCTCGGCTGGATGGAGAAGTCGCGCGCGCTGCGGCAGCTCGAGGTGGCGCTCGAGGAGCGCATCCCGGTGGTCGCCTCCGGCCTCGGCAACCCCGGCTTCTTCGTCGAGGCCGCGCACGCGCGCGGCATGCAGGTCTGGGGGCTGGTCGGCCGCCAGCGCCAGGCAAAGCGCGAGCTCGAGGCCGGCGTGGACGCGATCATCGCCCAGGGCAACGATGCCGCCGGCCACACCGGCAACGTCGGTACTTTCTCGATCGTGCCGCAGGTGCGGGCGATCGCCGGCGACACGCCGGTGATCGCGGCCGGCGGCGTCACCACCGGCCGCCACCTGGCCGGCGCGATCGCGCTCGGCGCGGCCGGCGTCTGGACCGGGACGCTGTGGCTCGCGAGCCGCGAGTCGGACGTGGACATGCGCGTCAAGGAGCTGCTGATCAAGGCGACTGGCGACGATACGCGCTACTCGGACTGCGTTTCCGGCTTCACGATGCGCACGCTCGACTGCCAGTGGCACCGCGAATGGGCCAGACCGGAGGCGCCGCGGCCGGCGCCGGCGCCGTACCAGCTTCTGCTGTTCGGCAAGATCAAGCAGTCGGCCTTCGACTGGGACCGGCGCGAGTTCATGACCGAGGCGGCCGGCCAGGGGGTCGGCTTCATCACGACGATGAAGCCGGTCCGGCAGATCGTTTCCGACATGGTCGACGAGTTCTACGACGCGATGGCCGACGTCTGCGGCGAGGACGACTGATCCGTTTTTCACGTATTATCTGGTAAACATGGAAAATCAGCGTTACGATGCTCCTGGAAATTGAAGGGCCCCGTTAATGACCAGAGTCACCTCCGGCCAGTTCACGCGCGAGTTCGGGCGCTATCGCGTGATGGCGCATCGCGAGCCGGTTGTCGTCACCAACCACGGCCGCGATGACGTGGTGGTAATAGGGGCGGAAGACTATGCCCGGCTGCGACGCTACGAGCAAAGAGCCTTTCACGTCACCCAGCTTCCGCAGGATGTCGTGAACGAACTTGGCACCGTTCCCGTCCCCGAAGTCGCTGCGGAATTCGACAACGAATGCCAGTCCTGAGCGATGGCGGAACTCGAGCCGGAAATCGGCCTGGTAATCCGCCATGCGTATCTCTGGTGGAGCGAAGCGCGACAGGCTCGCGAGGAAGGCAGCAAGGACCGCCCCTGCGTGATCGTTCACCTGCGGGTCAATGAACATCGGGAACTGGAAACCTATATCTGCCCGATCACGCACACACCACCCGAAGTACTGGAAAGAGCGATCGAGATTCGCGCCGCGACGAAAATGCGCCTGCACCTTGACGACCAGCGTTCCTGGATCATCACCACTGAAGTCAACCGCTTCATCTGGCCGGGGCCGGACTTGCGTCCGGTGCCGGGCGGCGGCTATTCCTATGGATTGCTGCCCGGTGTGATGACACGCGATCTGGTCGCACAGGTCAAAGCCAACGCACAGGACCGATCGCTGCTGGTCGTAAGCCGAACTGAATAGACCGCGATCGCCGACGTCTGCGGCGAGGACGACTGATCCGTTTGGAGGTCGCGGCCGCGGCCAGGCCCGGGCACAATCAGCGTTCCGGGAGAAGTCCATGCCATCGACCTCTATGCCACCCGCCGAGCCGCTGCTGCCCGGCTGGTACACGCTCGGCGACCAGCCGCAATTGATCGGCAGCCGCTGCGCCGGCTGCGGCAGCCACTACTTTCCGCGCCTCGCGGCCGGCTGCCGTAATCCGGACTGCACGGACTCGCGCCTCGAGGACGTCCCGCTCAGCCGCAGCGGTCAGCTTTGGTCGTTCACGACCGCGAGCTACCAGCCGCCGGCGCCGTACCTCGCGGCCGAACCCTTCGTACCGTTCGCGCTCGCCGCCGTCGAGCTGGAGCAGGAGCGGATGATCGTGCTCGGCCAGGTTGCCGCCGGCATGAGCGTCGAGCAGCTTCGCATCGGCATGGCCATGGAACTGGTGCTCGAGCCGGTCCCGGCGGAGAACGAGCCGGCCGGCCGGCTGCTCTGGAAGTGGCGCCCGGCGGGAGCCGCGCCATGAGCCGTGAAGTGGTGATCCTCGGCGCCGGCATGCACCCGTGGGGCAAGTGGGGGCGCAACTTCGTCGAGTACGGCGTGGCTGCGGCGCGTGCCGCGCTCGCGGATGCCGGGGTCGCCTGGCGCGACATCCGCTTCGTCTCCGGCGGGGCGACGATGCGCTGCGGCTATCCCGGCTATGTCGCCGGCGCGACCTTCGCCCAGGCGCTCGGCTGGCAGGGCGCCGAGGTCAACAGCAGCTACGCCGCCTGCGCGACCGGCTCGCAGGCGCTCGCCGCGGCGCGGGCGAAGATCCTGGGCGGCGAGGTCGAGCTGGCGCTGGTGGTCGGCGCCGACACCACGCCGAAGGGCTTCCTGGCACCAGCGCGCGGCGAGCGGCCCGACGACCCGGACTGGGTCCGGTTCCGCATTGGCGTGACCAACCCAACCTACTTCGGCCTGTACGCGCAGCGGCGCATGCACCTCTACGGCGACACGGTCGAGGACTTCGCGCTGGTCAAGGTCAAGAACTCGGAACACGGTGCGCACAACGAGCTCGCGCGCTACCGCAAGCGGTTCACGCCGGAGGAAGTCGCGGCTTCGGCGATCGTCGCCGCGCCGCTGCGGCTGATGGACATCTGCGCGACCTCCGATGGCGGCGCCGCGCTGGTGCTCGCCAGTCGCGACTACGCGCGCCGGCTCGGCCGCGGCGATGCGCCACGCCTCGCCGCGATCTCGGTCGTGACGCCGACCTTCCCGTCGGCGCTGCTCGAGATGCCGGATCTCGCGACCGACGGCGCCGTGACCGCCGCACCAGCCAGCTTTCGCGCCGCGCTGCCGCGGAAGGCCTACGAGGAAGCCGGGCTCGGGCCCGAG
The DNA here is from genome assembly GCA_016882265.1 of Gammaproteobacteria bacterium. Taxonomy (GTDB): domain Bacteria; phylum Pseudomonadota; class Gammaproteobacteria; order Steroidobacterales; family Steroidobacteraceae; genus SCUD01. The sequence goes on along the minus strand of VGVB01000001.1, from coordinate 47,991 downwards.
GACATCGATCTCGCCGAGGTCTATGACCTGTCCACCGCGCTCGAGCTCGACTGGATCGAGGACCTGCAGCTCTGCCCGCGCGGCGAGGCGGCGGCGCTGCTGCGCAGCGGCGCGACGCGCCTCGGTGGTCGCATCCCGGTCAATCCCTCCGGCGGGCTGGCCTGCTTCGGCGAGGCCGTACCGGCCCAGGCGCTGGCCCAGGTCTGCGAACTCGTCTGGCAACTGCGCGGCCAGGCCGGCGCCCGCCAGGTCGAGGGCGCGCGCGCCGGCATCACCTGCAACCAGGGCCTGTTCGGCCACGGCTCGGCGGTGATCGTGACGCGGTGAGCGGGGCGGGCGGCGGGCCATCGCCCGCTTGGGCTGCCGCTGCGGGTCTCTATTCCGCCAGCTCGACCCGGACGCTGCGTCCGAGGGTCGTCGCGGCCTTGCTGATCGTCGAGAGCGTCACGGACGGATCGGTCGCATCGAGCAGACGGTGCACGACCGCACGGCTCGTCTTCATTCGCCTCGCCAGCTCGGCCTGCGACACGGCACCGGCTTTCATGGCCTGGGCCAGTTTCCAGGAAAGCACGCGCTTGATCGCCAGCGCAGTCGCTTCCTCCAGTCGCCCCTCTTCGGCCAGGAAGTCTTCGAAGTCACTCCCCGCGTAGGGGTTTGTCTGCTTGCGTGCCATGGCTTTCTCCATCATCGTTCGCGCTTCTGATGAGAAACGGCTCTCGGTCTGCCGCTGCCTCAGGCGGCCAGACGCAGTTCCGGCTCGAGTCCTGCGCGCGCAGCCAATGTGAGCAGCATGTCCAGGCTGAAATCCTGCCACCGGCCTTTGATGAGTCGCGAAACACGGGGCTGGGTAATGCGAAGGCGCCTGGCGGCCTCCGCCTGAGTCCAGCCTTGCGCCTTCAGGTGCTGCTCCATGCGGATCATCACCTCGGCGCGCAGCGCCATGACCTTGGCCTCCGCTGGATCGAAGCCCAGATCGAGGAACACATTGCCGCTGCCCTTGATCCGGCGGGTATCAGACAAGCGAGGATCAGTCTTCTTGCTCATGGCTTTTCTCCAATCATCCGGTAGCGGACTTTCGCCAGTGCGATATCGGCCTTCGCTGTCTGCTGTGTCTTTTTCTGGAAGGCATGCAACACATAGATAGCGACCTCGAACCTGGCCACATACATCGCGCGGTACGCGCCTGACGCGTCCCGGACGCGAATCTCGTAGACGCCGGCACCCACCGCGGACATCGGCTTGAAGTCCGTGGGTTGTCCACCAAACTGCACCCGCATCAGTTCCACACCGATTTCATGCCGGACGTCAGCCGGCATGCGCGCCAAGTCGTCGCGGCTGGAGCCGAGAAACTCCAGCGGCTTCATCTGCGGCGCTTTGGGTCTCTTGGGCTGCACGGCCTGGAATATATCAGTACTGGTATATCAATACAAGTAGTTGCATAAGCACCGGCGCAGTCCTGTTCCTGGCGCGCTCCGGCGGAGAATGTCCCTTTCTGCATGATCACATGCAATTACCGGCGCGCGCGGGCGGCGGCCGGCGCCTACGGTCAGCAGACTCACCGGCCAGCGCCAGACACGGATGTCGGCCGCCCGCCCGCACTGCAGTCCCGCGATCGGCTCCGCCGCCGCCCGGGTCTACCGTCGCCGCCGGCCCGAGCGCACGGCGCTCTACCGGCTCGTCCAGCAGCACCTCGAGACCTGGCTGGCACGGATCCGGGAGCGGGATCCCGACGCGGCCCCGATCCCGCGCCACGTCGAGCGCGAACTCCGGGGCTTTCTCGAGTGCGGCATCCTCGCCTGCGGCTTCGCCCGCGCCCGCTGCGGCACCTGCGGCCACGACTTCCTGGTCGCATTCTCCTGCAAGGGCCGCGGCATCTGCCCGTCCTGCACCACCCGGCGCATGGCCGAGACGGCCGCCCATCTGGTCGAGCACGTGTTCCCGCAGGTGGCGGTGCGCCAGTGGGTGATCACGTTCCCCCGGCGCCTGCGCTACTTCCTGCACCGCGACCCGGTACTGCTCGGCCGTGTCCGGCGCTGCGTGCTGCGGGCGATCGAGTCGGGTCTGCGCTGCCGCTGCCCCGGCGCGCCGCGCGGGGCCCGCTGCGGGGCGGTCACGTTCGTGCAGCGAAAACCGGCTACAATCCTCATCGGTAGGGGAATCGGTATGCATCCGCTCATCAGTAGTCGTCACGCAGCGATAGCCACTCTGTGCCGGCGGTATGGAGTACGGCGCCTCGACGTGTTCGGTTCTGCCCTTCGGCCGGACTTTGATCCCGACTCGAGCGACATCGACCTGGTCGTCGATTTCGATTCCGCGGGGGCAGGTAGCCGCGTCGATCGGTACTTTGGCCTCAAGGAATCGCTCGAATCGCTGTTCGAGCGCCCGGTGGACCTCGTCGAACTGAACGCGATGCGGAGCCAGCGCCTGAAGCGGATCGTCGACCGGACACGTGTGCCCGTATATGCAGCGGCGGCCTGACGTCTATCTGGAACTGGCGCTGACGGCGTTGCGCAAGACATCCGCCTTCATGGGTCAGCGGTCGCTGGCCGACTATCTCAAGGATGACTTCTGTCAGGCAGCGATCGAGCGCGAATTGGAGATCGCCGGCGACGCACTGGGCCAACTGCGCAAACAGGTACCCGAGGTGTTTGCCAGAATCCCCGACGGTCCAGTAATCGTTGCCTTCCGGAATGTCCTGGCACACGGCTACGCCTCGCTCGATCACACGACCGTCTACGAAGCCGCGACAGGCAAAGCCCCGGCCCTTCTCGAGGTGCTTGAACAGCTCCTCTCCGAGTTCCCGGATCCCTGAGATCTCTCGGCAGCAAGGAAGGGTTCATGCTCGGCGCGGGCTACACACGCGGCGCCGATGAGCAGGTCCGCGTCCGCAATCGTCGCCGCACCGCTGCGGCTGATGGACATCTGCGCGACCTCCGATGGCGGCGCGGCGCTGGTGCTCGCCAGCCGCGATTACGCGCGCCGGCTCGGCCGCGGCGACGCGCCACGCCTCGCCGCGATCTCGGTCGTGACGCCGACCTTCCCGTCGGCGCTGCTCGAGATGCCGGATCTCGCGACCGATGGCGCCGTGACCGCCGCACCGGCCAGCTTCCGCGCCTCGGTGGCCGCATCCCGGTCAACCCGTCCGGCGGCCTCGCCTGCTTCGGCGAGGCCGTGCCGGCCCAGGCGCTGGCCCAGGTCTGTGAACTCGTCTGGCAACTTCGCAGCCAGGCCGGTGCCCGCCAGGTCGCGGGCGCCCGCGCCGGCATCACCTGCAACCAGGGCCTGTTCGGCCACGGCTCGGCGGTAATCGTGACGCGGTGAGCGGGGCGGGTGGCTGTTCGATCGGTCCTCCTGGGCGATTCGAAGCCCAGAGCGTCCGGATTGGGCGATCTCGTAATCCGGAATGGTCGGTCATATAATCCGGATCAGACGACTCCGCCGATCCGGGATTGACGACGTGCCAACAACCGACGATGCCCTCATTCCCCGCCACGCGGCCAGGCAGGTGGCAACTGCGCTTGCGGATACACCGGTGGTCATGGTCAACGGCCCGCGGCAGTGTGGCAAGACCACACTGGTGCGAGGTTTCGCGGTGCACGGCAGGCGGTACATCAGCCTGGATGATGAAACGGCGCTGACTGCAGCACGCGATGACCCGGTGGGTTTCCTGCGTCCTGTCGACCGTGTCATCCTGGATGAGGTGCAGCGGGCGCCGGAACTGCTGCGCGCGATCAAGCTGTCTGTCGATCAGGATCGGCGCCCAGGTCGGTTTCTGCTCACCGGCTCGGCCGACCTGCTCACGTTGCCAACCGTGTCCGACAGTCTGGCTGGGCGCATGGAGGTCGTGACCTTGTGGCCCCTGTCGCAGTCCGAGCTGGGGCGCATCACCGGCCGCTTTGTGGATCAGGCGTTTGCGCGGATGGCACCGGAGTCGTTTGAGTCCGCGGCGGACGCGAAACTGGTACAGCGCGCCCTGCGTGGTGGCTATCCGGAGATGTTGCGGCGCGCCGACCCTGCGCGACGTCGCAACTGGGCGCGCGACTACATCGCCGCCATTGTGCAGCGGGATGTTCGCGACATCTCGTCGATCGAAAGGCTGGATGTGCTGCCGCGACTGCTGCGTATCCTCGCGCAGCACTCGGGGCAGTTGACCAATTTCGCCCGGCTCGGCGGTCAGATTGGCCTGGACGAGAAGACCGCGCGCAGGTACCTGGGCGTGCTGGAGCAGTTGTTCCTGGTCCGTCGTCTGGAGCCGTGGCACAGCAATCGACTGAGTCGCCTGGTCAAGACGCCGAAGCTGCAATTCCTCGATTCAGGCTTATTGGCCGCATTGCTGGGTGTGACGCCGGAGCGCGTTGCCGGTGATCGCTCGGCACTGGGCGTTCTGCTCGAGACCTTCGCATTCACGGAAGTGCTCAAGATGGCGGCAGTCGGTGGGCGACCGGTCGCCCTCTACCACTATCGCGACAAGGACCAGAATGAGGTCGATATCGTGATCGAAGACGACTCCGGCGGAGTCGTCGGGATTGAGATCAAGGCGTCGGCAACCGTTCGACCCGCGGACTTCGCCGGACTGCGCAAGTTGGCAGGGGCGGCAGGCAGGAACTTCCGGACGGGCGTGGTCCTCCACGATGGGGACGCAGTGATCGGGTTCGGCGATCATCTCTTCGCGGCACCGCTGTCATGCCTTTGGCGTTAGTCGGTCAATCCGCCGTGGTGACCGGACCGACTAGCATTCTTCGGTGAGCCCGATCCCCTCGGGGGCCCGGCAGAAGAGCTCGAGCATGACGAGCTGAGCGCTTCGAGGTGCAGGACGATTTCCAGGTCCTTCGTGGCCCGGAACTCGAGCCCCGCCTCCGCCATCGCCAGACTCGCCGCCGTGCCTCCGATCAGGTGATGCCGGCATGGCCTGCCGGTCGAATGTCGGATATCTTGAACAGCAATGAAGTCGGCTGATCCGGAAATTCCCTGGCGGCGGATCAGCATCTCAGGCCACTGCTGGTCCTCGAGGTAGTGCAGCGTCGAGTTGTCACTCGGGAAATCACCGTTTGGACGTCCTATTCCTCAATGGCCATCAGTTCGGTGCTGCACACGAAAGTCGGGAGAAAGGAGGAATCGCCATGCACTCAGGGCATCGTGCGGCTCGCCTCACCGTCGGCAGCTTGCTGCTGACGGCCGGCTTGTCCGCACAGTCGGCCACCCTCACGTTCGATCCCGAGACCAGCGCGGTCGAGACCAGTGCCAGGCTGCGAGCCACACTGACCCTCTCCTCCCCGGCGCGAGACAAGGTTGTTGTGCCGCTCGCGAGCAGTAACCAGGCGATCGCTGCGGTACCCGCCAGCGTGACCGTACCCGCCGGTGCGGCTGTGGCGCGTTTCGTGATCGAGATATCCAATCAACCAGTTCCCGCTAAAGTCGCCGTCCAGGTCACGGCCTCGCCACCCACTGAATCAGTGCGACCGCAACGCACGCTTACCGTATTGCCCGCAGCCGCGGTCGCGAGTGTCAAGACCTCGCCGGTCACCGTCGTGGGAGGCGCGACATCTGAACTGACAGTCACACTGTCACGACAGGCGGTCTACCCGGGAGTCGTCGTGAGCCTTGACAACACGAGCGCCGGTCAGGTCGTGCAGCCTGCGTCGGTGACCGTCCCCGCGGGCAAGAGCGTCGTCCTCGCGACGGTCAATACGGCTCCGGTACCCGCCTCGATGGGGGTGCAGATCAACGCGACGGTCACTGGAGCGAATTTCGTCGCCGGCATGCTAACGGTGCAGAGTTCGCCCGCTGAAGCGTCCACGTTGGCGTGCGACGGCAGCAGCAACTGCGGCGCCATTGGTTGCGCGAACTATTACTGGGGCTGGTCGGCAAACACCTGCTACCGCCGCGCCGACGTTCCCGCCGGCGCCTCCACCTGCAACAGCGGCGATGGCTGTCCGACGCCCGCGAGCGCCTGCCCGGCGTCCGGCCCGGGTCCCGCGACTCTGAGCTGCAGCCCGACCGGCCAACGACCGATGCCGGGAACCTGCGCGGGCGTGGCACCGGGCGCGTGCGTCAATCTTCACTGACTGCACGACTCAGCGCCGCGCCGGCTTCTGGTTGGGCGGCTGTTTCAGTTTGCTCCAATCCTGCCGGCTGGCAGTCACCAACGCGTTCTGGCCATCGCGTGGCTGTCCCCGACCCAGCATCTTCTCGAACACCTCATCGGGGGTCGGACCTGCTGCCGACTGACCGCAGGTTCCGTGCGTCGTCGACCCGGGCGAACACGATCAGTTTCGTCCTGAAGTCGTAGCGGAAGAACAGGCGGAATCGCCGCCCGATCTTCGCGCCCGCCAAATCGAGGGCGCGCGGATCAGTGACAATGCGTACGCATGCACCCAGCACCGCCCAGCGCAAACAAACCGGGGTGGTACCGGAGAACTGCGCGCAGCGCCTTGTGCCTGTTCAGGTATGGCCTTATAGTCATGGTATGGCCACCACGACTGTGAAATCGACTTACGCCCTCGATGTCGAGACGGTGCGCGCCCTCGAGGACGTGGCCCGCGGCTGGGGAGTCTCCAAGTCCGAAGCATTGCGCCGGGCCATCCGGGCGGCACGGCGTGAGTCTGCCGCCGTAGCGCCGGATGCGCTCGCCGCGCTGGACACGCTGCAGCGGTCGCTGGCCCTCAAGGGTCGGGCTGCATCCGGCTGGGAAACGAAGGCGCGCGCTGCACGCCGCGCGGCGTCCCTGCGGCGCGAATCGCGATGATTCACCTGGATACGAGCTTCCTCATCCGGGGGCTCGTGCGCGGCTCAGCCGAGGATCGCGCGCTGCGCAAGTGGCTCAAGGACGGCGGGTCGCTGGGGATGAGTACGGTCGCCTGGACCGAGCTCCTGTGCGGCCCGCTCGAGGAAAGCCGCCGCGAACTTGCGACCCGCGTGGTGTCGCAGCGGGTGCCGTTCCTCGAGGAAGACTCCGTCACGAGCGCGCGCCTGTTCAACGAGACCGGACGGCGCCGCGGATCGCTCATCGACTGCATGATCGCGGCCAGCGCGTTGCGCGCGCGGGAGCCGCTGGCGACGGCCAACGGCGGCGATTTCAGGCGTTTCGCGGCCTTCGGCCTCGCCATTCTCGAAGCCTGAGATCGAGCGCGGGAGTGACCTGCCCGGCCGGACGCAAAGTTGGGGCAGTCTTCTCGCGGCTGGCGCACGGCGCCTGCGGTTTCGCCGTTTCTCTCAAGAGCTCCGCAGCCCGTCGACCTGGCCGGGATGGCCGGCCTGGCCCGTTCCTGCATGAGCCTGTCTTGCTGCTCCGGCCTGCCCGCCGGCGCCGCCGGGCTGTCCGAGGCCACCGGCACCGCCGGCCCCACCGGTGCCGCGCTCGATCGCGCATTGGCGAATCGCGGGGTTCGAGTTCAGCACCAGGATCCCGATCGAGTTTCCTCCGGCCTGACCCGGCTGGCCGGCTGCCGGCGCTCTTGCCCCGCCAGCGCCACCGCCACCGTGCACTCCGACCGCCCCGGGGGAGCCGATCGCCCGGGTGGGCCAACCGTTGACCAGCACGAGCTGGCCGTAGCAGCGCGCTCCGTTCGCGCCGTCCAGGAACTGGGCGTAGCCCGCGGCCCCGGCCGGTGCCGGTGTGGTTGAATTCGGCGCCCCGCCGGCCCCGCCAGATCCGGCAGATCCGGCCGCTGGATTCTGCGCGCCGGCACCGCCGGCGCGGCGCGTCGTCCGGTCGCACAGACGGAATCGACGAAACCGATGCTGGTGGTCGCAGCCGCCGGGCGCGGCATTCGAAGCCGCTGCTCGCCGGGCCGTACCTCGGCAACCGCACTGACAGCGATCAGGGCGAGTGCAACGATGGCAAGTATCTGTGTCCTTGTGCGCATCCTGGTCCCCGTCCCTGTTTGAATAGGGGTTGCGCGATCAATCGTCCGCGATCAGCGGCGGCGCGCAGTCGGCGCGCCGCTTGCTTGCAGAAACCGTTGGGTGCCGCTTGCCGTTCCTGCAAGCGGCGTGACGACGCACGACGACCGCTGCATCGCATAGTCAGACGTCGCTCGTCAGGCGCGCTTCTTGTGCTTGGCGATCAGGTCGCGAACTTCGGGAACGAGCTCAGCGGGTACGGCCATGACCGTGCCGCCCATGGCCGCCTCGTCTTCGGCGACCGCCTCATCCTCGGACTGGGACTCGTAGTGGGAGATAACGCCTTTGACGCGCTTCTCGTCCCAGCCAGGAGGATACCGGTTCTTGCTCATCGCTCTAGTTTGCGCCTGCGCCGGCGATAGGCCAATGCGGGTTTGCCGCGAAGTTCGTAAGCCGTGATGACGAAAACACTTTTCGGCTCTGGGTCAGGGACATAAACCACCCGCAGCGGCCGCCCGGCGAGGGTTCGCCCCGTGGCAACCCGGGATCCGTCGCTGCCTGCCCGATCTTCGCCTGGGTTCGACAGGACCTCCTCAACTTCCGACTCCGCGACGTCATGCTTGTAGATATGAGGCTGGCCGGTCTCGGGATCGATGTAGTAACGGACTTCCACAGCGCCTCTGTGTCCGAGCGACGTCTAACGCGTAATTAAACACGAACGGCGGCCGGCAGTCCCGCAGCGCCGCGATAAGTCATGTCGGCGGCAGCGGGCCTGGAGCAGTTGTGAACCAGGTCTCATCCGATCCCGGCGCGACGGAGCATCGTGATCACGGTCCGATCTGCATCCGTGCAGGGAGGGATCTCGCATGGCGGGAAACACCTTCGGGACGACTACGACGATCGCGGTGGCGCTGGCGCTCTGGATCGCCCCGTCAGGATTCGCGCCCGCTGCCCGCGCCGCCGGTCTCGAGAGCCTGTCGGTGCCGGAGCAGGTCATGCGCGTGCAGGAAAAGCCGGCAGAGCGCTGCGAGTCCTGCAGCGGCCGCGTCTTTCCTGGCCGGGCCGCCGAATCGGGGCCGCCGGCAGGAAGCTGGGACATCGACACCTTTGCAGTAATCGGTCTGTTCTCCGGAATGTCGGATCACGGTGCGCTCGGCGTCGAGGCCGGCTATTTCCGGCCGGTGCATGTGACTGGGCCACCGGCCACTGGCGGCATCGCCGGATCGCCCGAGGGTGTGCCCGATCGCACGCTGCTGCTCCAGCAGACCGGCTCCGGCCGGCTCCGGCCGGGCGATCTCCTCGTGCTGGCGGCACGCCACCAGCACAACGTCGCGCAACTGCTCGAGTCGTTGGGCCTGTGGACTCGCCTGCCGCTCGGCTCCGCCTGGCGTCTTGGCCCACGCTTGCGCGTCGACCGGCGCGCAATCTACAGCGACGGCGACCACGAGACGCTGTACCTCCCATCGCTGCGCATCGACTACGAGCGCGGCAGCACCTGGTTCGGAATCGAGTGCGGCGCTGAACTGGCGCGGCGCAGTGTCCCGGGCGAAATCCAGCGCTCGCCGAAATACTTCATCTCCTTCGGCTACCACGTTACGTTCTGAGTGGTGGGCCGGCGCTCCGCAATTTCGCCTAGAATCGGCCGGCGACAGTTGTGGACTCACCATCATGAGCGGCGATTCGGCAGCAGACGGGACAGCGGATGCGAGACTCGCGGAGATCGCCCGACTGCTGACCTCCGATCCCCGGCTGGCCGCCGACCAGGCCGCCGCAGTTCTCGAGCGGACCCCCGGCCATCCCGCGGCAACGCTCCTGCTCGGCATCGCTCGGCGATCCGCGGGCGACGTCGCGGGGTCCATCGCGACGCTGGATCCGCTCGTGCGGTCGAAGCCGGACTGGGCGGCCGCGCACTGTGAACTGGGCCGATCGCTCAGCGAAGCGGGAGACCGTGCGTCAGCCATCGCCGCCCTGCGCCGTGCACTGAAGCTGCAGCCGGCCTTGCCCGGCGCATGGCACTCGCTCGCCGTCGAGTTGCGCAAGGCAGGCGACGCGGCGGGCGCCGATTCCACCTGCGCCGAGCGGATCCGCCTGGCCGCTCGCGACCCGCGCCTGCTCGAGGCGCAGGCGGCGATGAATGGCGGTCGCCTGTCAGCGGCTGACAACCTGCTGCGCCGGCAGCTTGATGAGGACCCTACGGACGTCGTCGCGATGCGGATGCTGGCGGAAGTCGCCCTGATGCTCAGCCAGGCCGCTCCCGCCGCCAGCCTGCTGCAGCAATGCCTCGAACTCGCTCCCGGCTACCCGGTGGCCCGCTACCAGTACGCCATCGCGCTGCACCTCCAGGGGCAGCACACCGAGGCCCTGCGCGAGATCGGCTTGGCGCTGGCGTCCGAACCCCGCAATCCGGCCTTCCGCAACGTCCAGGCCGTGCTGCTGGGACGAACCGGCGATTTCGACCGCGCCATCGCGGTCTATGCGGATCTGCTCGGCGAACATCCGCGACAGCCCAGAATCTGGATGAGTTACGGCCATGTGCTGATTGCGGCCGGGCACCAGGCGGAAGGTATCGCCGCCTATCGCAACAGCATCGGGCAGTACCCGCAGCTCGGCGAAGTCTGGTGGAGCCTTGCCAACCTGAAGACCTTTCGCTTCACGGCGCCGGAAGTCGCCGGGATGCAACGGCAGCTCGACCGCCGTGATCTGTCCGCCGACGACCGCCTGCATTTCGAGTTCGCGCTGGGCAAGGCCTCGAGGACGCCGGCGATCCCGCCGGTTCATTCGCACACTACGCGGCGGCCAATCGGTTACGTCGCGCGACGATCCGCTATGACGCGGCGGAGGTCAGCACGCACGTGCAATGCGCGAAGGCGCTGTTCACGTCGCAGTTCTTCGCCGCGCGGGCCGGCTGTGGCCACCCTGCGCCGGACCCGATCTTCATCGTCGGCCTGCCGCGTGCGGGCTCGACACTGCTGGAGCAGATCCTGTCCAGCCATTCCGCCGTCGAGGGGACGATGGAACTGCCGGACCTGATCGCCATTGTCCGCGACCTGAATGCTCGCAGCGGCCGCGCCGATGGCTCGGCCTACCTCGAGATGCTGGCCGGCTGCGCGCCGCAGGAGTTGCGCGCGCTGGGCGAGCGCTACCTGGCTGCGACGCGCGTGCAGCGCAGAACGGGCAGACCGATGTTCGTCGACAAGATGCCGAACAACTTTGCGCATCTGGGGCTGATCCACCTGCTCCTGCCGAATGCACGCGTCATCGATGCGCGGCGGCATCCACTCGCCTGCTGCTGGTCCAACTTCAGGCAGCACTTCGCCAGTGGTCAGAGCTTCACTTACGACCTCGATGACCTCGGCCGCTACTACCGCGACTACGTCGAGCTGATGGCGCACTTCGACACGGTCCTGCCGGGCCGGGTGCACCGCGTGTACTACGAACGCCTGGTCGAGGATATCGAGACCGAGGTGCGCCGCCTGCTGGACTACTGCGGCCTGCCCTTCGAGGCGGCCTGCCTGCGCTTCCACGCCACCGACCGCGCGATCAGGACCGCGAGTTCCGAACAGGTGCGGCAGCCGATCTACCGGGATGGCATTGACCACTGGCGCCAGTTCGAGAGCTGGCTCGAGCCCCTGAAGAAGGCGCTCGGGCCGGTGCTCGACGCCTATCCGGGCGTGCCGTCCTTCGCGCGCGACGGATCGACCGGATAACCGGACTGCGCTCGCGCCAGACGGCTGCCGATGATCTGCTCGGCCTCCGCCATGATTCGGCCAAGCCTTACTGCCATCGGCCAGACCCGACTTGGCAATGGACGGCCGGATGCCCTGCGTTCTAACATGTTTCGCGTCGATATCGGATGTTCCCGCCGGGCAGGTACCCTGGCCCGGCTGCATGCAAAGTCGCCGCGCATGCGAGCGGACTCCTGATCCCAGGCCGTCAACTAAGGAGGAGTGGACATGGCATGTTCCAAGGCTTCCACGAATTGGCTGTCGACAACGTTGCTGTGCGCCGCCGTATTGCTCGCCAGCAGCGCGAGTCCGGAGGCTGCGGCAGGAGATCGGGACCAGTCTCAAGTCAGTCAGCGGGGCGTCGATCGTGACGAGCGTATGGCCACCATCCGTCGTGAGCGCAACGGCGGGCTGACGTATGAGCTTCCCGATGGAGCCGAAATATCCTGTCGTGCCGACCGAGGAGAAGTGTCGGACTGCGTATCCACGACCTCCCGCGGCCCGGCTACCGAGCGGTCGCGCGTGCTCTGGTTCATTCGCTCTACCAAGGGCCGCTCGTTCACGATCACAGCGGTGGGCAGGTCGATGGATCAGCGGACCATCCCCGGGGGACGGCTTTCTGAGCTCGTCCAGGGAATTGACATCTGGACGCGGATGCAGAACAGGCAGGAGGAACTGCGGAAGCGGCGCGAGAAGTTGCTGGCCGAAGCCATGAGCAGCACTGCCGCGGAGGTCACTTGCGAGATGTGCATCTGGGGGGCACTTGTTGGATCGTGCCGTGCATCCTGGGCCCCCCGAAGGACTGACCTCGCATCCTGATTGCAGGCTACCCGGCGTTCGGGTCGTTCAGTCCGCGCCACAGAGGTAGCGGTGCACCCGCGGGTCCGACGTGTTCGCCCGGGCGTCGGCTTGCGGCGTGGCCGCGGTGCTGGCGCGCCGCGCGTGGCGGCATTCGACCTCGACCCGAAAGTCCTGGACGTCCCGGTTCCGGCTCGCGTAGTAACAGACAGCCACGTCGCCTTCCGGGCGCGAGTGCGTGAGAGCCAGATTGAGGGAGGCCTGTCCGGCGCGGGTGCGCTGAGGCCTCGTCGTACTGCTGAGACCGACGCTGGCCGTGAGGTCTTCGACGCACTGCACCACGGCGCCGGGCTCGCGCACGACGCGCAGCCGAACCTCGCGGGTCCGGCTGCCGTCCACGTTGCGGAAGGCACGCTGGCGGTCGAGCAGGCAGCGCACTGTCGCGGACCCGACCGATTCGGGAGCCCAGTCCGCGCGCACCACCTCGCGACGCGTCCGCCGCTCTCCGTCGAAGACGCGTACGGAGCTGCCGTCCACAGACAGTTCACCGGACCAGTCCGGCAGGTCCGGCCGCGGCGGGAAGCCGCGGTCGATGTCCACCTGGTAGCTGCACTCGATTGTCACACGGCTGCCCATGCTCACCTCGGACACCGGCCGGCCTCCCTGGGTGATCACGAGGTCGGTCACCTCGACCCGGTGCTGCGCGAGCGCCGCCGGCGCTGCGCCGAGCGCGAGAACGCTGACGAGGACTGCAAGAGCGGTAACGCGCGTGATCATGTCGGCCTCCGGTCACGTTGCAAGGTATTCCGCAGGACAAGCGACTCAGGCGGTGCCAGGTGAGCGTACCTCGACGCGCGCCGAGTTGTAAGCATAAGCGCCGGCCGGGCTCGCCTCGTCGGTCGTCAGGACGTTCGGGTTGCCACCGCGGTCCACGCCCTCAGCGTCCGGGCGATACCACGCACCCTCGTGGATCATCAGCACTCCCGGCTTGATCCGCTCGGTCACGCGCGCGCGGAGCCGCGTACGGCCGCGCGCGTTGAACACCTCGATTTCCTCACCGTCGCGCACACCGCGCGAGCGGGCGTCGGCGGGGTGTATCCAGGCATCCTGCACGAACAGTTCCTCGAGCAGCGGATTCCCGCTGAAGGAACTGTGGCAGCGGTGCTGGGCCTTCGTGGTGAGAAGCTGCAGCGGATAGGCACCGGGCCCGGCTCCCGGTCCTTCCGCGTCCTCGAGGAAGGTCGGCAGGGCGGGCACCGGCCGCCCATAGCTCGTCTGTGCGAAGTCCATCGTCGCGAGTGTCGTGCTCTCGATCTCGATCCGCCCGCTCGGTGTGTTGAACGGCGGCGGTTCCGGCGGCTCGACGTTGCGCCGGAAAGCCAGCCACGGTCGCTCGCGCCGCTCGCGCAGCCCGCCGCGCCGTAGGACAGCGGCGAAGGGCGCATGCGCATCGAGCGCCAGCAGCTCGTCCAGCCATTCGCGCGGCGACCTGCCGAGCCGCAGCGGCTCGAGCCCGAGCTGGCGGGCAAGCGCGTTGAAGATCCAGTGGTCGGGCCGCGATTCCCCCCAGCGGCTCGATCGCCTGAGCCTGCGGCAGCAGGTGCGGCTCACATTCCCGCCAGGGAATCGTCACGTCCTCGCGTTCGAGCATCGTGCAGGCCGGCAGGAGGATGTCCGCGTAGCGCGCGGTGGCCGTCATGCGCTGGTCCTGAACGACGATGAAGTCGAGCGCGTCGAGGGCCGCGATCGTGCGGTTGATATTGGGAAGCTGGTTCACCGGGTTCCAGGCCACGCTGTACAGCATGCGGATGTCGCTCGGCAGCGGCCTGAAGCTGCCGACGCGCAGGTGGTCTACTGACCTGCCGCCGAGGATCGCCTCGGCGAAGTGAGTGGTCTTGAGGGTCGCGATGTCCGCATCGTGCACCTCGAGGTCGCGCCGGAAGCGCTCCCACCACGAATGGACCACGGTCGAATATCGCAGCGGAAGGCCGACGCGGTGGCCCGCCGCGCCGCCGCCAGGCCGACCCACGTTGCCGGTCAGCGCCTGCAGGGCGAGCGCAGCACGGTGGTACTGCTCGCCGTGGCTGGTCCGCCCCGGAGCATAACCCGCGACGAGGTTCGCGGGTCCCGCAGTCGCATAACGGCGCGCCAGGCGCGCAATGGTGTCGGCGGGAACGTCGCTCAGCGCGGCCGCCCAGCGCGGGTCCTTGCACAATCCGCCGTCGGCCTCTTGCAGGTGCCGGCGGTAGGCCTCCGCGCCGACCGTGAACCGTTCGACGAAGCTCCGATCCTCGAGCCCTTCTTCCAGGATCACGTACGCCATGGCCATGAGCACCGCGGCATCCGTGCCGGGCCGGATCGGGATCCACTCGCGGCCCCAGGTCGCGGCCGTGTCGGTGTAGATGGGGTCCACGCAGACAATCGGGATGCCCGCGTCGCGGGCCTGCTGCAGGAACACCTTCGTGGTCGTGCCGAAATGCGTGTGCGCCGGGTTCCAGCCCCAGGCGATGATCAGCCGGCTGTTGAGGAAATCCGCGCCGTCGGCGCCGTCGGCGTACTCGGAGGTCCCCTCCTCGTCGGCGAGCCCCAGCGTGTACTCCATCGCGAAGTGCGCGCCTTCCCAGGACGGCGACGACCACCCGCTCGTGAATCCGCCGTGGCGGGCGAGCAGCATCTGCAGATCGAAAGACGCGTTGAGGGTGCTCGCAGTACCGCCGCCGATCCCCGAGAAGACCGCGGCCGGGCCATGCCTCGATGCAATCTCCCGCATGCGCGTCGCGACCGTGGCGAGCGCCTCGTCCCAACTGATTGCCGTGAACCGCCCCTCGCCGCGACGCCCGACACGCCGCATGGGCGCGAGGATGCGATCGGGCGAATAGACCCGGGTCCGGTAGGCGCGTCCGCGCGCGCAGGTGCGAAGCTGCCACCAGTCGGGACCGTGGTAGCCGTAGCCATGTCCGCTCAGTGTGCCATCGTCAGTCGTGATGTGGCGGAGCGCGCCGTCGCGCACGTGCACCTGCATCAGGCAGCGCCCGCCACAGTCGTGATCGCAGGTGCTGGGCAGGATGCGCAGACCCTGCTGGTTCGCCCCGGAACTCACGCGTGGACCTGCCGTGGGCGTGCAGGCAGCGAGCGCGGTGCCGAGCGAGGCCCCGCTGGCGAGTCCGAGGAAAGTGCGGCGGTCTACCCGCATGAGTCGCGTCGCGACTTCGGCACCAGCGGCGTGCGGGCCCGTTCGCGCCACTCGTCGGGTGGCGGACCCGGCACGGACCGGAGGTGACCGACGATCCTGCCGTTCCTGCGCGTCGTGGGCTCACCCCCGGCGCGCAGCGCCCGCACGGCGACGAAGAGCGACGGCCTGGTCGCCGCGTGCTCCTCGTCGATTCCGGGCAGAGTGCCGGCGGCGAACGGCGTGAGTGCGCCGTGCCGCGCCCGTAACTGAGCCTCGGTGCCCGCGTCGAGCGCGAAGTACGGGCAGGCATCGACACAGGCCGGCTTCAGCCCCTGTGCCTGCCGGTCCACACAGAAGGTGCACTTCATCATGCGCCGGTCGCCGGGACTGTACTGGGGCGCGCCATAGGGACATGCCCGCTGGCACTGCCGGCAGCCGCGGCAGATGTCGCGGTCCACGAGCACCGCGCCGGTCGCCGCCTGTTTCATGATCGCGCCTGTGGGACAGGCCTTGGCACAGGCAGGTTCGCTGCAATGCAGGCAGCTCACGCAGAGGTGGACGACGTCCACCTCGGGATAGCGGCCGAACTCGCTCGAGTAGACCCGCCGCCACTGGGCCTCGCCGCCGGCCGGCACGTCGTTCCAATCCTTGCACGCGACTGCGCAGGCGCCGCAGCCCGTGCAGCGCTGCTGGTCGAAGAAGAAGTGGACCTGCGGCACGCGGTCACTTGCTGGTCCGGGCAACCCCTTTCGGACAGCGGCCGTACGACACTCCGACCGGCGCCCCGTCTGCATCGAAGATGAACAGGTAGCAGCCTTTCTCTTCGCGGTGTGACTCTGCTTCCTGCATGGCGCGTTCCCATGCCTCACGCCTCTGCTGGGCGTGGTCCTGCGCGCGCTGCTCCATGCGGGCGAGCGGATCGGGCCGCACGCCGGGGACCGAATCGCGTGACACGCTGACCTGGAGGGCCTGCCCGCGGCGATCGACGGCGGAATAGCCGACGAGCACACCCTTCCGCACCGTCGCAAGGAGCTTCACGCCGCCAGAGAAGGTGTCAACGACGTTCGAGCCTTCCCGAAAACTGATGCAGCTAGCGGCGACGTCGCCGTGCTTCTGCCCACGGATCCCGGGGTCACAGTCGGCTCGGACATCCCCGCGCTTCTGCCCCGGCGTTTCGGAAATGCAGCTGCCTGCGACGTTGCCGCGTTTCTGCTCCGGCTTCATGGGGATGCAGCTACCGGCAGCGTCGCCCTGTTTCTGCCCAGGCACACGGCTGTTCTGGACTGGTTCATTCGGAACCGACGCCTCGGCTGTCTGGGCCGCGGCGATCCCGACGACTGATGACAGGAAGATGGCAAGTGCGAGCGACCTGCTTCTCATGAGACCCCCCGGCAAGTCGGATTCCTGTGTGCCGTGCTCGCCGGCCGGGAGGCCAGGTACCTCAGGGGCCAACCGGCTGCGCCGCCTGCTGCGGGAACCCCGAACTCCGCCCTGACCGAACCCTTGCTGCGGGGCTCCAGCCGCTCCTTTGCACAGTGCCGCCATCGGGGGTCGATCGTCAAGGCCGGTAGAGCATCCTGTAGGGCCTCCGATCGGAATGGCGCCGGCGGGCTGGATGGCCGTAGATGGGACCGCCACCGGCACACGTAGCAAGCCAGCGACGGCGTGGCGCCCGCCGTGTCAGTTCAGCACCCGCGCCAGGCGGCCGCGGATGATCTGCTCGGCCTCCGCCATCATGCGGTCGATGAGTTCGCCGACCGTCGGCACGTCGTGGATCAGGCCGGCGACCATGCCACAGCTCCACGCACCGGCGTCCACCTGACCGTCGACCATCACGCGCGGATAGATGCCGGCGACCTGATCGAGGATGTCGTTGATCGTAAGCTGGTCGCCCTTCGCGCGTTCGATCTCGAGCAGGCGCCGGACCCCCTCGTTGTTGAGCACGCGCTCGGTGTTCCGGAGCTGGCGCATCACGAGGCGCGTGTCGAGCTCGGTCGCGTTGACGATGGCCTGCTTGACGTTCTCGTGCACGGGCGCTTCCTGCGTGGCGACGAAGCGCGTACCCATGTTGATGCCGTCGGCGCCGAGCGCCAGCGCCGCGACCAGGCTGCGTCCGTCGGCCATGCCGCCCGAAGCGACGAACGGGACCTTGAGCTCCTCGGCCGCCCGCGGCAGCAGAATGAAGTTCGGGATGTCGTCCTCGCCCGGATGGCCACCGCATTCGAAGCCGTCCACGCTGATGGCATCGCAGCCGATCTTCTCAGCCTTGAGCGAGTGGCGTACCGAGGTGCACTTGTGGATGACTTTGACGCCGGCCGCCTTGAGCGCCGGCAGGTATGGCTCCGGGCTGCGCCCGGCGGTCTCGACGGCCTTGATGCCGCCTTCGATCAGTGCCGCGATGTACTCGGGGTAGGGCGGTGCCTGAAAGGCCGGCAGGAAGGTCAGATTCACCCCGAAACGGCTTATCGGTCAGCTCCCGGCAGCGGGCGATCTCCTTCGCCAGCAGTTCCGGCGTCTTCAGTGTGAGTGCCGTGATCATGCCGAGGCCGCCCGCATTCGCGACTGCCGCCGCGAGCGGCGCCAGGCCGACGTAGTGCATGCCGCCCTGGATGATCGGGTGCTGGATGCCGAAAAGCTCGGTGATGCGGGTTTTCATGAAGAATCCTGAGAGGGACCGAAAGAGCGAAGCGCGAGGATAAGTGAGCGTGCCGCTGATTGCACCACTCCGAAGTAGGGGGTTGTCTGCCTCGGCCGCTTTCTCCGGCTCCAGCCAGGCAACGCGCTCAGCGGCCGCCCAGCGCCGCATCACAGGCCCGGGCCAGTCCTGCGTCGAGCGTGATCAGGGGCGCGCGACTGCGCAGGGCGAGCTGCAGGTATGCCGCGTCGCAGACCGAAAGACTCCATCGCTGAGCGAGCCGCGGCAGCTCCTGCCACTGCGGGTCATAGAGGTGCAGGTCGAGCGCATCGACCAGCGCGTGTCGCGCCTCGATCTCGCCGGCGCGTCCGGGGAAACGCCGGATCTTGGCCAGGCAGACGTTCGTCAGTTCGTAGCGCAAGAGACCCGGCGCCAGCAGACGCCCACTCACGCTCGCCCGCACCGGTCCGCCCTCGGGTTCATCGAACAGCACGGCGGCGATGGCCGAAGCATCAACGACGACCGCGTTCATCCCGATCACGCCGGATCAGACTTGCAGAGGATTCGCCGCCGATGGGCGGACCCAAGCGCCGCGCCCGCTCCCACAGTTCCTCGAGTGTGAGGTGCCGCCGCGCCCTGGCGCGGCGCTGCTCCGGCTGCCCGGCGCCAGCGTCCGCTGGCCAGCCGGGAGTCGGCTCGGCCACTGCCAGCGGTCGGCTCTCCTCGCTGGACGCCGCCTCCAGAATGCACAGCAGCTCACGTTGCAGGGAGCGGTGATGTCGCTGCGCACGATCGCGCAGGCGTTGCGCCACCGCATCCGGCACTTGTTTGACCGAGAAGTCCACGGGCATGGCCGCCAGCTCCGGCTGGTACCGTTTCAGCTCCATTCTGGTTCCGCTATCGGCAACCGTCAACACGGACCACGCCAACCGCCTGCCTCTCGCGCCGAACCTCCGCCCGGACCGCTACAATGCCGCCGCCACGAACCGGTGCATCCCGCCCGGCCGGGAGTGACCATGCTGGAACGCCAGATCGAGACGCTGCTGTTCGCCAGTCGCTGGCTGCTCGCGCCGTTGTACCTCGGGCTGTCGCTGGCGCTGATCGCGCTCGGCATGAAGTTCTTCCAGGAAGCGTATCACGTGCTGGTGCACGTGCTCGGGGCGAGCGAGGCCGACCTGGTGCTGACCGTGCTGTCGATGATCGACATCGTGCTGGTCGGCAGCCTGATCGTGATGGTGATGTTCTCCGGTTACGAGAACTTCGTCTCGCGCATCGATGCGGCCGGCACCGACTCGCTCGGCTGGCTTGGCCGTCTCGACGCTGGCACGCTCAAGCTCAAGGTGGCGGCCTCGATCGTCGCGATCTCGTCGATTCACCTGCTGCGCATCTTCATGGACGCGCAGAAAGTCCAGAACGACAAGATCATGTGGTACGTGCTCCTGCACCTGACCTTCGTCGTCTCCGCCGTACTGCTCGGCGTGCTCGACCGGATCGCCTTCGCCGCGCACCGGGACCACAAGTAAGCGCCGGGTCGGGCGGCGTGCCGCGGCCGTCGGCGGCCGCGGAGTTCCTCAGCGCACCTTGATGGACGGGGCCGGCGCGCCGCGCCGCAGCCGCGCGATGAACTCGTCGAACGGCACCGGCTCCGGTACCGGTCCGTCGGGCGGGCCACTGCGGTCCCAGAACTCGCGCCAGCTCGGGAACAGGTCGTGGTAGCCACCGTCGTAGGGTTCGACTCCGGGCCAGCGCATCTTCTTCGGCCCGAGCGGCGGCCGGTTCAGGTCAGTCGCATACCAGTACAGCGGCAGGCGCCGGCGGAAATACCAGCGCCCGCCGATCCGCTCGTAATCGTCCACGTACATCATCTGCATGATCACCCACTCGGTGGGGGTCTCGTGCTCGTTCTTCGAATAGACCACACCGCGGGCGTGGTCCGCATCCGCGAACTCGATGATGTGGTTGCCGATGTGGTGCGCGGTGCCGGTGAACTGCACGCGCAGCGTCTGATCGAACCACGCCCGCAGTGCGGCGCGGCCGCTGTGCCCCTTGCCGACGCGCACGTCCGCCGGGAACAGTCCGACCAGCGCATCGAGATCGCGCATGTCGAGCGCGAGCGAATAGCGCGCGGCGAGCTGGCGGATCTGCTCGATCGACTCGAGGCGGTCGAGGCGCTGCTCGATGGTCGCGCCGCAATGTGGTTCGGACATGGCAACTCCCTCAGTGCACGCTGGCCGGCGGGCGCCCCGGTCGCTCAGTCGGCAACGCCCAGCGCGTGGCGCGCGGCCAGCCAGCCGAAAGTCATGCCGGCACCGAGCGTCGCGCCGGCGGCCGGATAGCTGCGGCCCATCGGCGAGGCGGCGCAGTTGCCGGCGGCGTACAGGCCGGCGATGGGCTTTGCGTCCGCGGTCAGCGCCCGACCGTGCTGATCGGTCACGATGCCGCCGTTGGTACCGAGTTCACCGGGACAGACGGGCAGCGCGTAGAACGGTGCGCGCGTGAGCGGCGCCAGACAGGGATTCGGCGTGACCGCCGCATCGCCGTAATAACGATCGTACAGGCTCGCGCCACGCTGAAAATCAGGATCCCGGCCCTGCTGTGCCAGGCCATTGAACCGCGCGATCGTGGCCTCGAGAGCCGCCGCCGGCACGTCGATCAGCGCTGCCAGCTCACCGATCGAGTCGGCGCGGCGCAGCAGCGCGCGCAGGCTCGGCCGCAGCCGCGCGTCGAAGCGCGGCGGCCCCGGGAACAGTGGCCCGATGGCGTACCTGCCGCGATAGCGCGCGTCGAACACCAACCACGCCGGCGCCGTGCCCGCGCGCCGCGCCATGATGCCGCCAGTCACGTGATAGGACGCCGCCTCGTTGCAGAAGCGCTGGCCGCTCTGGTCCACCATCAGCGACCCCGGCAGCGCGCGCTCGACGAACAGCGGGCGCGCGCGATCCTCGTCCGCAAGCTTGAGGCCCGGCGCCCACCAGGCCGAATCGAGATTGGCGAGCGCGGCCCCAACGCGCGCCGCGGCCTCGATCGGCGCACCGGTGTTCGAAGGCACGCCAGCCGACCAGGCGGCCGAACTCGGTTGCGGCAGGAAGCGTGCGCGCAGCTCCGCGTTGCGCTCGAAGCCGCCGGAGGCGACGATCACGCCGCGAGCCGCGCGGATGCGCTCCGACACACCGTCACGGTCGACGACGGCGCCGACGACCCGGCCGTCCTCGACCACGAAGTCCGTCAGCGACGTGGAGAGCTGCAGCGTCACGCCCCGCTGCCGGGCCGCGATCAGCAGGCGCGCGATCAGCGCGCCGCCGCCGGTCAGCCGCCGGTCGCGCGGCGTGCGCCAGCGCTGGCCGACGTCGAGCCAGTACTGGAGCGCAATGCGCAGGAAGATGGACTTCGCGCCCGGCCCCTGCGTGATCAGCGGATGCGCCTCGCGCGCGGTCCAGTTGATGCGGCCGAAGGCCGTCGTGCACAGGTGCGGCGGCTGCAGCGCGGCGAAGTCGCCACCGAGTGCGTCGGCCCGGATCGGCAGTGCCTGGCAACTGCGGTAACCCGGCTTGCCACCGGGCAGCTCTGGATGGTAGTCGCAGTAGCGGGGGAGCGATTCGCAGCGCAGGCCGGCCTGTTCGTCGAGGCAGCGGAACATGCGCGGCGCCGCGGCGACGTAGGCGCGGATCCGCACCTCGCTGGCATCGGTCCCGGCCAGCGCACGCAGGTATTCCAGCGCTTCGGCCTCGCTGTCGGCGCCGCCGGCCGGCCCGAGCAGATGATTATTCGGAATCCAGATCGTGCCGCCCGAGGTCGCCGAGGTGCCGCCGTAGAGATGGCTGCGCTCGATGACCAGCACGCGGGCACCAGCGAGTGCCGCGGTCACGGCCGCGGTCAGGCCGCTGGCGCCCGAGCCGACCACCAGCACGTCCGTGACCCGTTCCGACATTGACGAAAAAGCCACGCCTGGTCTCCTGGCGCCGGGGCAGCGGTCCGCAGAATACGCGGCGTTCGCGCCGTCCGCGATATCGTCCCAATGGACTAGGATCGCTGTGGAATCATTTGCTATCTTGTGCTAGCAGAGGGGTCGTGTGCCGGAATGTCTGTTGCCGGAGCACAACACGGCCTGTCACCGAGGCAATGTCACCAGCAGGAGTTATTGACATGAATGCGCAGAACACTCTTCGGCTCACGATTGGCGCCATCCTCACGGCGCTGGCTGTGCCAACCGTCAGCGCCGCCGAGGCGGAGCGCGGCAACGAGGCGGTTCTGACCGAAGTCATCGTGACCGCGCAGAAGCGTTCCGAGAACCTGCAGGACGTGCCGATTTCGGTACTCGCGGTGGATGCGGTGGCGCTGGAGAACCGCGGTATCGTCAGCCTCGCCGACATCAACGACGGCTCGATCCCGGGCGTGAGCCTTGCCCCCTATCCGGGCAGCGCCGATTACTTCTTCCCGACTTTCCGCGGCCTGACCACCAACACGGCCTTCGTCAGCGCGCCGAATCCGATCGCCGTCC
Source organism: Gammaproteobacteria bacterium (assembly GCA_016882265.1). Classification (GTDB taxonomy): domain Bacteria; phylum Pseudomonadota; class Gammaproteobacteria; order Steroidobacterales; family Steroidobacteraceae; genus SCUD01. Next base: position 25,321 of record VGVB01000001.1, on the reverse strand, counting down.
ATGTGGACGGCGTGTTCTGGTCGCAACTCGTCGGCCTCAACAACCCGGCCGCAGACCTCGAGCGCATCGAGATCCTGAAGGGCCCGCAGGGCGTGATGTCCGGACGCAATGCGTCCGGCGGCGCGATCAACATCTTCACAGCGCGGCCGCGGCTCGGCGAGTTTGGTTTGAAGCAGGAGCTGTCCGGCGCAAACTACGGCCAGTACCGCGCGCGCACGATCATCAACATTCCGGTCGGCGACACCTTTGCGGCCAAGCTGTCCTACCTGTGGCTGACCCGCGATCACGGCGAGATCGAGAACACCGCGCCGGGCGGCGTCGAATTCGGCAAGCGCGACGTCAATGCCTTCCGCGTCGACCTGCGCTGGCAGCCGAACGACAACCTGACCGTGGACTACGGCTACGACCGTTCCGACGCCAGCGGCTATGACACGCAGCCGCAGTGCCGGTATCCGTCCCCGACGATCACCCAGATGGCCTTCACCGGCGACCCGCGCATCACCGCGTTCGTCAACGGCTGCTCGCCGACCAAGCTGAAGGAGCTGTACTACCCGTTCGCGCTGTCGAAGAACGAAAATCTCATCCACGGCCATACGCTGAACGTCGAGTGGCAAGCGACCGACGCACTGACGATCCGCTCGATCACCGGTTACCGGATCGTCGATACCAGCAACGAGTACAACTACGGCGCCTATGCCGGCGCCGCCGACGTCCGCTCGGACAGCGGCCCGCTGCTGATGATCGATCCGTACGGCAACCTCGGCGGCGCCCGCAACCCATTCACCGGCGAATCGCATCCGGTCGTGCTGTACAACCGCTCCGTATCGCAGGAGTTCCAGTTCCTCGGCGACGTCAGCGATACCTTCAACTACACCGCCGGCGTGTACTGGGCCAAGGAGAACGGCTTCCAGCATTCCGGCCCGAACGTCGGCCTGTACATGGTCGCCGGCTCCGGCTTCCCCGGCGTCGACTTCGTGATGGTCGACGAAAAGGGCCTGCGCTGGGCGAAGAGCAAGTCCTGGGCCGTGTTCGGCCAGTTGAGCTGGCGGCCCGATGTGTTCGGCCAGCGCCTTGAGATCGTCCCGGGCGTCCGCTACACCGAGGATGATCGCTTCGCGATCGGTTACAACCTCGGCTGGACGACCGGCTACGTAGTCGTGCCGACGGCGCCGGGGACCGTCATGCTGGTGGCGCCGCCGGTACCGATCGCCGCGCCGGGCGTGGGCTATTCGCGGGCCGAGGGCAGCCGCACCTTCTCGCAGGTCACGCCGGCGCTGTCGTTCAACTTCCACTGGTCCGACGACCTGATGACCTACGCCAAGTACTCGAAGGGCTACACCAGCGGCGGCTTCGATCCGGTGTCCGGTCCGGGCACCGCGGCGGCCTTCTCCGCGGGCTTCGAGCCCGAGGAGATGGAGTCCTACGAGCTCGGCCTGAAGGGCGAGTTCATGGACCGGCGCCTGCGCGCCAATCTGGCGATCTTCCGCAGCGAATTCACCGACGAGCAGAAGTCGGTAGCGCTGCCCTCGGGCGGCTGGAAGACCGAGAACGTTGGCAGCTCGACCTATGAGGGAATGGAACTCGATCTGGCCTTCGCCGCGACCGAGAACCTGCTGATCACCGCGAGCTACGCCACGCTCGACCACCAGTACGACCTGTGGATCGATCCGTCCACCGGCCAGGACGTGACCGCCCGGAGGCGGTTGGTCACACCGAAGGGCGACTACACGGTTGCGGTCAACTACCGCTTCCCGGACTTCGGCCTGCCGGGGACGCTCGCGGCCAACCTCGACTATTCGCACCGCGCGCGGACCAGCACGCCGCTGAACGCGGACGTGCCGAATGTCGAGATCATGTCGGTGACGCCGGCATTCAGCCTGCTGAACGCGCGCCTGACGCTGTCCGAGATTCCGTTCGGCAACAGCGAGCACGGGCGATTCAGCGTCGCGCTGTGGGGCAAGAACCTCACCGACGAGAGCTACTCGACGATGTCCTACCAGGGCTGGGTCACGGCCGGCTCGGCGAGCTGGGGCGAACCGCGTACCTACGGCCTCGACGTCCGCTTCGAGTACTGAGCAGACGCAGCCGGCACCGCGGGCCAGACAGGTCCGCGGTGTCCGATTCGCACCAGCCACGACACGGGGGATCCACAGGATGAGCGACCGCGACTTCTTCGTCGCCATGACCGAATTTCACTTCATGAACCTGCAGACCATGAGTGAAATCGACTACTACCCGGACGTGCACCGCTGGTGGGGCAGCGTCGACGGCGTGATGCGCGCCTGGTCGGGGCGCGACCTGAGCAGCAGCGACTGGCCCAAGCCGATCGCCAGCGCGCTGATCGGCGAGATGGACAAGGCGCGCGTCGACGTCGCCTTCTGCCTGCGCGAGCCGATGATGGACGTCACCGGCGGCGTCGTCTCGCTGTCCACCAACGGCTTCATGCTGCAGCAGATCGCGCCCTACCCGAACCGCATGTATCTCGAGGCCAACGTCGGGCCGGTGATCCGCCGCGGCACGAAGCAGGCCAACTGGGAGCTCGAGTTCCTGTTCAGGGAGAAGGGCGCGAAGCTGTGCAAGCTGTACACGCCGGAGGACGAGGGCCCGATCAATGACCGGCGGCTGTGGCCGTTCTACGAGAAGGCGAGCGAACTCGGCGTGCCGCTGACGATCCACACCGGGATCAGTTACGTCTGCCCGCAGCCGAACAACCACTGCCACGTCGGCCAGCTCGATGACGTGCTGCTCGACTTCCCGGACCTCAAGATCATCGCCTACCACGCCGGCTGGCCGGATACTGAACTGCTGATCGGCCTGTGCGGCAAACACCGGAACCTCTACATGAGCCTGTCCGGCATCCTCGGCTGGTACCAGCGCGCGCCGTACCGCGGCTACCACGCGATCGGTACCGCGCTGCAGTGGATGCCGGCCGACAGGATCGTGCTCGGCTTCGATCTGCCGTTCGACGACCTCACGCGCGTGGTGGACTACATCCGCAATCTGGAGATGCCGGAGGAGCTGCAGGAGAAGTGGGGCTACGCGCCGGTCACCGACGACGACAAGGCGAAGATCCTCGGTCTCAATCTGGCGCGACTCACCGGCATCGACCCGGTGAAGCGGGTTCCGGCCCGGTGAGCCGGCGGGACGAGAGCCTCACGGCCGAAGTGCGCCGGCTCGCCGATCTCGAAGCGATCCGCGACCTGGCGCGCCGTTACGCGCACTGCGTGTGGACGCGTGACGTCCCCGGCGCGGCGGATCTCTTCACCGCGGATGGCTGCATGGACACCGGCACGCAGCCGCCGCTCCGCGGCCGCGCGGCGATCCTCGCCGGCTACCAGAACCTGCTGGGACCGGCGGTGTTCGAGCCTTTCGTGCACAACCACGTGATCCGGCTCTGCGGCGAGCGCGCCACCGGCGTCTGCTACCTCGACCTGCGCGCGACGCTGGATGGCCGCAGCCTGATCGGCTCCGGCTACCACGAGGACGAGTACGCGCGCGAGGACGGCTGCTGGAAGTTCCGCTCGCGCCGCCTGACGATGCGCTACCTGGTGCCGATCGAGCCCGGCTGGACGATGCCCGCACCTCCGCCGGTACCGGCGCCCCGGCCGGAGCCCGCGCGATGATCCCGCCACCGCTCGCCGGAGTACGCGTCATCGAGAGTTCGATCCTCGGTCCGGCCGCGATCACGACCGCGCTCGCTGACCTCGGTGCCGACGTGATCAAGGTCGAGACGCCGGCCGGTGACTACATCCGCGAGATGACCTGGCCGATCATCCAGGGCGTCTCGCTGATGCACTATCACCTGAACCGTGGCAAGCGCAGCGCCGTCCTCAACCTGAAGACCGAGGCCGCTTGCGAGATCTACCGCGAGCTGGTGCGCCGCGCCGATATCGTGATCGAGGCCTCGCGGCCCGGCGCGCTGGCCCGCTTCGGCCTTGGTTACGAGAACCTCGCGGCGATCAATCCGCGCATCGTGTTCTGCTCGGTTTCCGGCTACGGCATGACCGGTCCGTACAAGGACATGCCCTCGCACGGCATCGCCTACGACACCTGGTCCGGCATCGTGATTCCGGCCTATGACGAGGACGGCTTCTGCTACATCCCCGAGCACGTTTCGATCGGCATCAATGCCGCGCCTTTGTACGGCGGGCTGGCCGTGCTGGCCGCCGTGATCCGTGCGCGCGCGACCGGAGCCGGCGCGTTCCTCGACCTCGCGCAGAGCGATGCCGCGGCCGCCTTCGATTGGTATCGCAGCGAGAGCTACATGGCCTACGCCAGGCCCGAAGACGTCGTCACCGGCAACAAGGCCGATGGCTGGCAACGGCGTCCGGTCGCGACCGCCGGCATGAAGGAGGGCGTGCGCTACCAGATCTACGAGTCGGCCGACGGGCACGTGCTGTTCATGGCGTCCGAGCAGGCGTTCTGGAAGAACTTCTGTGAGGGCGTCGCGCGGCCGGAGCTGTTCGAGCGCTGGCCCGGCTCGAAGTACGCCGACCATGCGCGCGGCAACCGCGAACTGCAGGCGATCCTGCGCGACCTGTTCCGCACCCGCAGCAGCCGCGAGTGGCTGGACTTCGGCGTCAGCCAGAACGTACCGATCGCGCCGGTCAACACGCCGCGCAACCTGGTCGACGATCCGCAGTTCCGCGCCCGCTTCCGCATCCTGCCGCACGAGCGCCACGGCGCCGACCAGCTCGGCTTCCCGGTCCGTTTCATCGGCGAGGAACTGCCCGCCCCGGATTGTGCGCCGAGCGCCGGCCAGCACACCGAAGCAGTGCTGCGCGAGGTGCTCGGCTGGGACGACGCGCGCTGCACGGCCGCGCGCAAGGCCGGCGCGTTCGGGTGACCGCTTGATCTCGCGGGGTTATGCCCGCTGGGTGCTGGCGCTGCTGACGGTCGTGTACATGGTCAGCTTCATCGACCGCCAGATCCTCGCGATGCTGGTCGAGCCGATCAGGACAGAGTTCGGCGTGTCCGACACCGCGATGGGCTTCCTGACCGGCTTTGCCTTCGTGGTCTTCTACACCGCGGCCGGGATCCCGATCGCGCGCCTCGCCGACCGGGTCTCGCGCAAGGCGATCATCGCCTGCGCACTCGCGCTGTGGAGCGCGATGACCGCGGCCTCCGGCTTCGCCCGCAGTTTCGCCGAGCTCGCCTGGCTGCGCGTGCTGGTCGGTGTCGGCGAGGCCGGCGGCAACGCGCCATCGCAGTCGCTGATCGCCGACTACTTCCCGCCTGAGCGGCGCGCGACCGCGTTGTCGATATACGCCTGGGGCGTGTACATCGGCTCGGGAATCGCCTTTCTCGCCGGCGGCTGGCTGGTCGCCAACTACGACTGGCGCAGCGCGCTGCTCGTCGCCGGCCTGCCGGGGCTGGCGCTCGCCGGCCTCGTCGCGCTGACCGTGCGCGAGCTGCCGCGCGGCTACGCCGAGGAGCGCGCCGCGGCAACCAGCGGCGTACCGCTCGGCGAGGTGCTGCGTTACCTCGCCCGGCGTCGCGCTTTCGTGCTGGTGGTCGCCGGCACGTCGCTGCAGTCGATGGCCGGCTACGGCGTGCTGACCTGGGGACCGACTTTCTTCGCGCGCGTGCACGCGTGGTCGTGGACCGAGATCGGCTTCACGCTCGGCTGGATCGTGCTGCTCGGCGGCTGCTTCGGCGCCTTCAGCGGCGGCTGGCTCGCCGACCGGCTCGGCGCGCGCGACCAGCGCTGGTATGCGCGACTGCCGGCGCTCGAGCTCGGCCTCGCGGTACCGTTCCTGGCCGGCTACACGCTGGCGCCCGACGCCTCGGCCGCCGTGTGGTTCCTGGTGCCGTGCTACACGCTCGGCGCGATGTACGTCGGGCCGATGTTCGCGATGGTCCAGGGACTCGCCGAACTGCGCATGCGCGCGACCGCGGTGGCGATCCTGCTGTTCTTCACCAACATGGTCGGCCTCGGGCTCGGTCCGCTCGCGGTCGGCCTGCTGAATGACTTCGTGTTCGGGCCGCAGCACGGCGCCCAGGCGATTCGCTACTCGATGCTCGTGGTCGGTCTGTTCGGCTGCATCGCCAGCCTGTGCTTCTGGCGCGCCGCGGCGCACCTGCCGCACGAGCTGGCGCGGTAGTCGCCGTCAGCGCCCCGGCGCGTGCGGCTCGATCCAGCCGATGAGCCACGCTACCCACAGCAGCACAAACAGGGCGATGGACAGCGAGATGCGCACGGTCAGCGCGCGCACCATCTGCTTCGTTTCGCCCTGCTGGTCGCGCACCAGCCAACGGAGGGCCGAACCGAGGCTCACCAGAATCGCGACGAAGATCGCCAGCACCAGCCACTTCACGAGCGTCATCGGGCTGCCTCCCGTTGCGGCGGTGCGGGCAGTATAGACCCGGTGCCCGCCGGTCGCGTCATGCCGGTCCACGCTGCTGTGCGAGCAGCGGATTGATGACCTCGACGCCGCCGTAGCGCTGGTGGTGTGACAGGTCCTCGGAGTACAGCACTGCAGCCCCGGCCGCTTCCGCCGCACCGACGATCAGCGCGTCCCAGAACGAGATCTGGTAGCGCTGTTCCAGTTCGAGCGCGTCGAGGACCGAGCTGGCTCCATTGACGACCACCTGCCAGGTCATGTAGTCCGTGATGATCTCGCTTGTGGTCCGGGCATCGAGCGGTCGGCCGGCCTTCCGGCGCAGGTTGACCGCCAGCTCCTGCAACACCTGGGTACTGACGACGCCGCGGCGCGTACGCCAGAGATCTTCAACCACCGCCCGGGCGCGCTCGTGCTTTTCGCCGGCCGCCCGGTCATGCGCATACATGAGAATATTGGTGTCGACGAAACACTTACCGGTCATGCAGCGCAGCCCGCGAACCCGGCACCCATTGCAGATCGAGGCCTTCGCGCACGCGCGTCAGCGCACGGCGTCGGGCGCGGTCGAATGCCTTCCGTTCCCGGATCATGGCTTCGAGCCGCTCCGTGAGCAGGGCACTGATGGAGCGTCCCTCCTCGGCTGCCGCGATACGGACCTCGCGCAGCAGGTCCGAGTCGAGCTTGAGCGTTACGTTCGACTTCATGCGGTCCTGAACCCTCAGCACACTTGTTGTGCAGCACGATTCTACGTGCCAGCAACCATTTGAGCAACAAGACTTATCTGATCGCCACCACCGCCCTCACCGGCTGCACCCTGCTGTTCGTCGCCCTCGGCTGCTGGCAGCTCGGACGGGCCGACGAGAAGCGCGCGCTCGCTGCGGCATTCGCGACGGCCGCGGCGGCGGTGAGGCTGCCGGCGGGAGCCTCCGGGCTGCCACGCTACCAGCCGGTGTCCGCGCAGGGCCGTTATGACTCCGCTCACCAGTTCCTGCTCGACAACATGACGTTCGCCGGCCACGCCGGCGTCCAGGTCCTGACGCCGCTCCTGCTCGCCGATGGCCGCGCCGTGCTCGTGAACCGCGGCTGGCTGCCGCTGGATGCGACGCGCAAACTGCTGCCGGAAATTGCGGTGGGCGGAAACCCGCGCGAGGTCACCGGCCGCATCGACCAGCTTCCGCGCCCAGGCATCGAACTCGACGCGGAACTCCCGGCCGGCTGGCCGAAGCTCGCCAACTTCCCGCGCATGGACCCGCTCGCCGTGGCGCTCGGCCGCGATCTGTACCCGCAGCTCATCCTGCTGGATCCGGCGGCGCCGGACGGCTACACCCGCGACTGGCGACCGGCCGGTCTGGGACCGGAGCGCCATCTCGCCTACGCAGTGCAGTGGTTCGCGCTGGCGGCGACCGCGATCGGGATCTGGTTCGTGACCATATTGAGGCCGTCGATCAGGCGGGGCGCCGGACGTTCGTCATGAAATACGCGGCCGCCAGCGCCAGGCCCGTCACGACGACCGCCGTCCCAGCCGGGCCGGTGGCCGGCAATACGGCCGCATAGCGACCGGCCAGATCAGCGAGCTGCGGCGCCAGCCGCACCGTGATCCACAGCAGTACCGCGAAGCCTGCGACATCCAGCAACGCGGCGGCGAGCCCGCGGCGCAGCCGGCTGGCCAGTGCGGCGAGCGCCGTCGCTCGCTCGCGCTCCGCCCGGGCGAGCCGGTCCGCTGCCCACTCGCTTTCGTGCCGCAGGTGTTCATCGAGCCGCGCCAGCACGGCCCGATCGAACGAGTCGTCCAGCACCGGCGCCTTCAGCTCCGACGCGAGCCAACGGTCGAGCGCATCGTTCATCGTGAGTCTCCAGTCAGTCCGGCAAGGTCCGACAGCGCTGCCCGGGCCCGAAACAGATGATTCTTGACGGTGCCCACCGGCATGCCGAGTTCCTCGGCGACAGCCTCGCAGGACCGTTCCTCCAGGTAGAACAAGGTGATGACGCGGCGCTGAGTGTCGGGCAGCCGCGCCAGTAGCCGCTCGACGCCGTACGCCTCCGGCGGCCGGCCTTCGTCCCCGGCCAGCGAATCCAGCAGTTCCGCTCCCTCGCTGCCGGAGCCGGCGTCGAGTGATACCAGCTTGCGCCGGCGACGCAACTGCATCAGCGCCGTATTGCGGGCAATCGCGTAGATCCACGTGCCGAGAGCCGCGCGACGGTCGAACCGCGGCAGGCCGCGCCAGACGTTGATGAATGCGTCCTGCGCCACGTCCTCGGCCGCCGCCCGGTCGCCGAGCATCGCCCAGGCGAGTCGCAGCACCCGGTCCCGGAACAGGGGGATAAGGCCCTCGAAAGCCGCGCGATGCCGCCCCTGTTCCAGCAGGACCAGGACGTCGGCTTCAGTCATCGGGGCAGGCGCCGGTGACGGCGCGGGCGTTGCTGCGGCATGCATGATCCCCTTGAAATGCGCCGGGCCGGCGACAGGTTGCATCAGTCGGTCCCGCAACGTCCAGCGCTGCCGGGGTGCAACCGGTCGCCCGGTTCGTGCATCTCAAGCAACATCGGCGCCCGCCGGGCGCGGCAATCCAGGAGCGACATGATGTCCGGGGAACTGTTGAGCAATCTGATTCCGATCGTAGCGATCGTGATGGGCATCGGCCTCGCTCTTACTTCGACCGTGAACGGGTACCGCCAGCGGCGCACGATGATCGAGCTGCATCACAAGGAGCGCCTCGCCGCGATCGAGAAGGGCATCGAAGTACCGCCGCCACCGGAGGGTCTGCTCGAGGTCCGCAAGGTGTCGCCGCATGCGGCCTTGCTGCGCGGCCTGATCTGGCTGCTGGTCGGCGTCGGCCTGCTGTTTGCGCTGCCGGAGATTGACTCGGATCTCCGCTACATCGGACTGGTTCCAGGCGGTGTCGGCCTGGCCTACCTGATCTTCTATTTCGCCGTGGGCCGCCGGGAGGCCGGGCAGACCACGACCGCGAGGTAGCACGCCGGTCCTGTACGATGGCGCCTGGTCTCCGGTCACCAGGAATCGTCGTGATGTCTCAGGCGCACAGGCCCGACTGGGTCCGGGCCGTCCTCGCCGCCGCTGCGCTGTTTCTTTCTGCCGCTGTCGCTGGCAGCGAGCCGCCGGCACCACCGGCCGGCGACATCCCGGCGCAGTTCACGCCGCGGACCGACAGCTTCGACTACCTGCGCCGCGAGGTGATGATCCCGATGCGCGACGGGGTCCGGCTCAAGACTTTCATCCTGATTCCGAAAGGCGCGCACGCCGCACCGCTGCTGCTGACCCGGACGCCCTACAACGCGGCGAAGCGCGTCCTGCGCTTCAACAGCCCGCGCCTCGCCGCGGTCGTGCCGCAGATGAACGACACCGCGGTCGCGGCCGGCTACATCATCGTGTTTCAGGATGTGCGCGGGAAGTATGGATCGGAGGGCGAATACTTCATGACCCGGCCGCTGCGCGGCCCGCTGAACCCGAGCGCGACCGATCACGCGACCGATTGTTACGACACGATCGAATGGCTGGTCCACAACGTGCCCGAGAGCAACGGCCGCGTCGGCACGTTCGGCGGCTCCTACGAGGGTTACACGACGCTGTTGTCCACCGTGAACCCGCATCCGGCGCTGAAAGCCGCCGTACCGTTCGCGCCGATGGTGGATGGCTGGATCGGCGACGACTGGTTCCACTGGGGCGCGTTCCGGCAGGAAGGCGATCTGCAATACACCTACGATCAGGAAGCGACCCGCGGCAACGACAAGGAGTGGTGGAGCGGCAGCTACGACAGCTACGATGAATTCCTGCGGGCGGGATCGGCGGGTGCGATGGCCGCCGCGCGCGGACTCGAACCACTCGGCTTCTGGAGGGCGCTGGTCGAGCACCAGGCCTACGACTCGTTCTGGCGCGAGCAGGCCGTGGACCGGTTGCTCGCGCGCGAGCCACTCACTGTGCCGATGATGATCGTGGCCGGACTGTTCGACCAGGAGGACATCTACGGCGGGCCGGCGCTGTATCGGGCGCTGGCGCCGAAGGATCCGGAGGGCCGGTTCGTGCATCTGATCCTCGGCCCGTGGAATCACGGCCAGGGCCGCCGCGACGGCAGCGCGATCGGCGGCATCCGCTTCGCCGGCGACACAGCCCGCTGGTTCCGCCGCAACGTGATGCAGCCGTTCCTCGATCATCACCTGAAGGGCGCACCGCGACCGGATACGCCGCGCGTGCTCGCCTACGAGACCGGCGCCGATGTCTGGCAGCGCTATGCCGACTGGCCACGTTCCTGCGCCGAGGGCTGCGCTGCGCGTGCCCGGGAGCTGTACCTGCTGCCCGGCGGGCGGCTCGGATTCGAGCGACCGTCGGCCTCGGCGCAGCCCTACGGCGAGTATGTCTCCGATCCGGCGAAGCCGATCCCATACCGCCAGCGCCCGATCACGTCGGCCGGCTGGGGTGAGTGGCTGGTCGAGGACCAGCGCCATGCGGCCTCGCGCCCGGACGTGCTGGTCTATGAGACCGAACCGCTGACGGCACCGCTGCGGGTAGCAGGGCAGCCGATCGCACGGTTCTTTGCCTCGACCAGCGGCAGCGACTCCGACTGGGTCGTCAAGCTGATCGACGTGTGGCCGGACGAAGTGCCGGATGACCCGCCGCTCGGCGGCTATCAACTGATGCTGTCAGCGGACATCTTCCGCGGCCGGTTCCGCGAGGATCTCGCCGTGCCGCGGGCGCTCGAGCCGGGCCGGGTGCTGGCCTATCGGTTGCCGCTGCCGCAGGTCAATCACACCTTCCGGCCGGGCCACCGGATCATGGTGCAGGTGCAGTCGAGCTGGTTCCCGCTGTACGACCGCAACCCGCAGTCCTTCGTGCCGAACATCCTGTTTGCATCGCCGGAGAGTTACGTGAAGGCCACGCAGCGGATCTGGCACACGCCGGAATTTCCGACCGCGATCGAGCTGCCGGTCGTGCCGTAGCCCGGCCGCCGGGCCGGCTACCGCAACGGACCCTTCACGCCGTGCACGATCGTAGCGCCCGCGGCTACGGGCACGTCCACCGGCGGCTCGCCGGTCATGCTGCGCATCGGGCTGGCCGGGTTGTTGCCGTCCGTGCCATACCACTCGGTCCTGGTACCGGCGAGGATTCCGTTCAAGCGGAGCCAGCAGGAATAAGTCGCCGCCCGGGCCGGGTCACCCGTGGGCGAGGCGTTGAACCGGATGGTCACGTCGCCAGTAAACCCGCCGCCGCTCAGCGGTAGCACCGGGGAGATTCCGCCGCCCACCGTGGTGCCCGTGGCTCCGACCCGCACCGGCAGTTCGCTCGCCCCGCACTGAATCCGGAAGCCATCGATCTCCGGCGGCAGCGCGGCGAGACGCACCGGCACGATCAGCGTGAAATCTTCGGCCGCCGCCGGCGTCACAACTCCGGATACCGCAGCGACTGCGAAAGCGGACAGCAGGATGGACCGGAATGACATGGATGCCTCCTCGTGCAGTCGCCGGCTCATTCGAGCGAGCCGGTCCCGGTAAACGTGATCTCGGGTACCCGCAGCGTGACCGGTTCGATCGGTGTGCGCGCCAGCAGAATACCGGTGCCCTGAAACCGGATCGCGGCCGTGGTGGCTCTCAGGCCGAGGCTGCCCGCAGTGCGCGCCGGCAGGAGTGGCCCGCCGGTGCCGGTGAACAGGATCGCGCCGGTACGCAGGCCCGCGCCGCTCGCGGATCCGGTCACTGTCGGTTGAATCACGGCCGGCAGCCGGACGGCACTGATCGCTTTTGACGGCATCTGCACCATGCCGCCCTGATTGCAGGTGGCAAGTTCCGCGGCGCCCAGCATGCGCCCGGCCCGGCCATAGGAGCGGATCGGACCGACTTCGCGCGCAAGCGCCTGGCAGGCCGCGACGCCCGGCGCCTCCCAGGGTCCCTGGATCGTGCAGCGTGAGCCCTGACATTGCCAGGCGAGCTTGCCGGCCAGCACCGACCCCTGTTTCCGGGCTACGGCCTGGGTCTCAGCGACGTAGACGTAATCGGCGGCGACACTCGCCTGGGCGAGCAGCGCCAGCAGCGCTACGAGCGGCGGTAGTGCGCGGCGGTCAATTCGCGGGAGCATGCTGCTGCGCTGCGCGGGCGTCCTGGCGTGGCAGCGGGTATCCTAGCGCAGACCCGCCTCGAGCGTATTTCCGCCGGGCCGGTCCCGAGTCCTTTGCCCCCACGGGAGTCTGCATGGCCACCGGCTCACGTCTGACCTGGTTCCGGCGCCTCGCCCGCCTCGCGGCGGTGTTCTGCGCGATCGTCGTCGTGGTCGGCGCCTGGGTCCGGCTGACCGATGCCGGCCTCGGCTGCCCCGACTGGCCGGGCTGCTACGGGCACATCCATCCGGCCCAGGTCGAGGAGCGCCTCGCCGAGGCCAGCGCCGCTTATCCGGACCGGCCGTTCGACTACCAGAAGGCGCTGCACGAGATGGTGCACCGCTATATCGCGACGACCCTCGGCCTGCTGATCGTCGCGCTCGCGGTCCTGGCCTGGTGGAACCGCGGCGACCGGGCGCAGCCGCGGATCATTCCCTGGCTGCTGGTACCGCTGGTCGTCACCCAGGGCCTGCTCGGCATGTGGACCGTCACGCTGCTGCTGAAGCCGCTGATCGTCACACTGCATCTGCTCGGCGGGCTGCTGACGCTGGCGTTGCTGTGGTGGCTGTCGCTCGCGCCCGAACGCCGGGAACGCAAGGCCGCGGAACGTCCGTTCGCGCGGCTCGCCATCGTCGCCACGGTGGTCGTGGCCGTACAGGTTGCACTCGGCGGCTGGACCAGCACGAACTACGCGGCCGCGGCCTGTTCCAGCTTCCCGACCTGTCAGGGCGGCTGGTGGCCGGACATGGACTTCAGCGATGCCTTCGTGCTGTGGCGCGGCCTCGGCATCGACTACGAGGGCGGCGTGCTGGATGCGCCGGCCAGGATCGCGGTTCATTACACGCACCGGCTCGGCGCCTACCTGACGACGCTGGTGCTGCTGATCGTGGCGGTCGGCGCCGTGCGGCGCGGCCAGACCTGGCGGACGCGCATGGCCGGGTTCGCGGTCGCCGGGGCGGTGGTGCTGCAGATGCTGCTCGGCATGAATCTGATCTGGCAGGGCTGGCCACTGTGGCTCGGCACGGCCCACAACGGCGGCGCGGCGCTGCTCGTCATCGCGATGGTGACGCTGCTGCGCTGTCTGCACCCCCGGCCCGCTGATCCGGGCCTGCGCCTGCGGGCCTGAGGGGCCGGGCCGGAGCGTTGTGCTACGATCCCAGTTCCGCGACCGACCCGCTCGCCAGTCCCGATGACCCTGGAAACCCGCAGCGCCAACGCCACCGCTCCGGGCACGTTCGCGGCCCGGGCCCGGGATTATTTCCAGCTCACCAAGCCCCGGGTCGTCGCCCTGATCGTATTCACGGCGATCGTGGGCATGTTCCTCGCGGTGCCCGGCCTGCCGCCGGCCGGGCCGCTGGTCTGGGGCACGCTCGGCATCGCGCTGGCCGCGGCCTCGGCCGCCGCGATCAACCACGTGCTCGACGCCCGGATCGACGCCGAGATGGCCCGCACCCGCGCCCGCCCGCTGCCGCGCGGCACGGTCTCCGAAGCCTACGCACTGTCGTTCGCCTTCGTGCTGGGCGCGGGCTCGATGCTGATGCTTGCGCTGCTGGTCAACGCGCTGACCGCGATCCTGACTTTCGTCTCGCTGATCGGTTATGCGGTCATCTACACGGTCTGGCTCAAGCGCGCGACGCCGCAGAACATCGTGATCGGGGGCGCCGCCGGCGCGGCGCCCCCGGTGCTCGGCTGGACCGCGGTGACCGGCACTGTCGACACCGACGCGCTGCTGCTGTTCCTGATCATCTTCGCGTGGACGCCGCCGCATTTCTGGGCGCTGGCCATCGCGCGCCGCGACGAGTACGCACGCGTCGGCATCCCGATGCTGCCGGTCACGCACGGTATCGCCTATACCAAGCAGTTCATCTGGTACTACACGGTGCTGCTGACGGTGGTCACCGTGATGCCGTATCTCACCGGCATGGCCGGCCTGCCGTATCTGGCGGTCGCGCTGGTGCTCGACAGCGTGTTCCTGCGCTACGCGTGGCGGCTGCGCACGAGCGAGGACGGCGCGCTGCCGATGCGCACCTTCCGCTGGTCCGTCAACTACCTCGCGCTGCTGTTCGCCACGCTGCTGATCGACCACTACCTGCCGCCGCTCGGCGGCTGAGCGCCGGCCCCCGCGGGCGGCGCGGTTCCCCGGCCGGGCCCGCGCTAGAATCGCCGGCATGGACCTCGGCTGTACCCCATGATGGCCATGACGATCAGCGGATTGCCGACCAGTACGAACAGCGACAGCACGAGGGCCGGCAGGATCTCGCCGCCGAGCGTGGAAAAATCCAGCTTCGCTCCAAGGTCAATGAAGAAGAACAGCAGCAGGAAGTCGCGGATCCCGCTCAGCCGCGCGTTGATGGCGTCGCGGTACCGGGCCGAGGCGAGTGAAAAGCCGGCGAGGAAGGCCCCCGCCTCCTTCGAGAACCCGGCCCATTCGCCGCGTGCCGCAAGGCCCGTGCCCCAGGCGACGGCGAAGATCAGCAGCAGTTCCTGTGACTGCGCCATGCGGTCGACCAGCCGGGGCAGGAGGTAACGCATCAGCGCGTACAGGCTGACGGCGGCAGCGCCGATGCGCGTGACCAGCGAACCAGCCAGGGCCGGCAGCGAACCTTCCGCGCCGTCACTGCGCAGGGCGCTCATCGCCATCATTGCAATCACGACTGCCAGATCCTGGACGATCAGGAAGCCGACCGCGATGCGACCGTGCAGCGAATCGATCGCGCGCTTGTCCGCGAGCAGCTTGACGATGATGATGGTGCTGGAAAAGGTCAGCGCGACGGCAACATAGAGTGCTTCCAGCCAGCCTTTGCCCAGCGCCAGGATGAGGAAGAACCCGATAACGATGGTGAAGGCGAGCTGCCCGAGGCCGGTAGCCAGCGCCACCGGCCCGATATGGCGGATGTGCTGCAGATCGAGCTTGAGGCCGACGACGAAAAGCAACGCCGCCACGCCGACCTGCGCCAGCAGGTCGACCTGATCGTGCGCAGTGACGATGCCCAGGACGGCCGGTCCCGCGACGATGCCGATGACGATTTAGGCGATCAGCAGCGGCTGGCGCAGCCAGAGCGCGACCGCGCCCGCGCCAGCGGACAACAGCAACAGCAGGGCAAACTCGCCGAAGACACCGTACACCCGCCGCCTCCCGCCACTGGCGCGCTATCGTCGCCCGGCCGACGTCGCGGATGTCGCGACGTGGTCTGCCGGGGCCAGCGACCATGCATTGTCGCGCAAGTCCCCGGTGCGGACGACATGGTCACGGGCGTTGCATGGGCGACCAGTGCAAACTCTGACGAGGTATTTCAGCACCGGCACCCAGCCATCCGGCCGGTCAGACAACCTGTGTGATTCGGGCCGGATGATCTCGCACCAGGCCATTGGCGAGTTGCGGACGCCGAGGGGATTGCTTCCGGATCTCGCATGCGTCACGCCACCCGATGCGCCTCTCTTGTCTTGCATGCCTGCGGCAACGCTGCAGGTGACTGCGACCGCCATTCTGTGTCACCTGGTGCGGCGGGGACGTACCAACACAGAACCCCGGCCATCGCTGACCGGGGTTCCGGCTCCGCGTTACGCTGGCGGATCGTGCTCGTTCAGTACCGGCGCGGACGGCGCGCGAAACTCAGCCCGATGAGGCCAAGCCCCAGCAACGTGAGCGCATCCGGTGCCGGGACGTTGACGGGAGGCCTGTCGACCGTCGACTCCGTTTCGGTGCCAGCCGGGGATGATGGACCGCTGCCGCCGCTGCGACCGCCACCGAAGTGCTGTGGCCCGCCGTGGAAAACGAACTCCGGCATGGCGCCGGCGCAGTTGCCGTGCGCGCAGTAGTTCCAGGCGTAGGCCGGGAGGCCGTCCGGGCCGAGGCGGCCGGCCTGTGCGGCCAGCGGCAACACAGCCAGCAGCCCGAAGATCACCATCCGACTCTTGGTCATGATCCCAGACTTCCCGACTCGAAACGCTGACCTGCCGCCCTTCGCCAGGCCTTCGTGCGCAACGATGCACAGCCTGTGCCATCGGTTCCACCTGTTTGTTTTTCAAAGAATAATCACAGCGGTGCGGTGCGCGCGATCCGTGGATCGTCAGGAATGCCGACGCCCGGGCCGTGACCTATACTGCCACTCATGAAGTCGCTGGTCGCAGAGGAGTCGCGCCGCGCGCTGGCAGCCATCGTCGCGCGCCTGTCACCGGCCGAGCGCCTCGAGGCGTTCCTCGCCCACAGCCAGTTGCTGATCGAGCTGCGGCGCGCCGCGCGACCGACCGAGCGGCGCCCCGGCCATGCGCGCTGAAGGGCCGGGCCAGGCGGTCCTGCTGATGCTCGAAGTGGCCGGGAGGCTGGCCGCGGCGCAGGTCGACTATGCGGTGATCGGCGCGATGGCCGCAGCCGTCCACGGCGCGGTGCGCGCCAGCCTGGATGTCGATGCGATCGTCGGCATGCCCGCGCGCGAGGCAGCGACACTACGAGACCTGCTGGCCAGTCCGGATTGGTCGCTGGAGTTGCGGCTCGGCGACGATGCGGACCCGATCCCGGCCCTGCTCGCCGTCACCGACGGTCACGGCAATCGCGTCGATCTGCTGATCGGCCTGCG
This sequence comes from Gammaproteobacteria bacterium, assembly GCA_016882265.1. GTDB lineage: Bacteria > Pseudomonadota > Gammaproteobacteria > Steroidobacterales > Steroidobacteraceae > SCUD01. The sequence continues at coordinate 8,299 of VGVB01000001.1, read as the reverse complement.
CGGCCTCGATCCGGCAGCGCTGAGTCGCGCCCGGCCGGTCGAGTTCCGTGGGCAGACGCTGCGCGTCGTCGGCCTGGAGGACTTCATCGCGATGAAAGCGTTTGCTGGCGCCGCCCAGGATCTGAGCGACGCCCGCCAGGCGATCGCGGCCGGCCGGGATTCCCTCGATGCTGACCTGCTGCGGCAACTGGCCCGGCGCTTCGGCGGCGCCACGGCGCAACGGGTCGAGGAACTGCTGGCCGGCAGCGGGCCAGGCAACGCCCCGCACTGATCCGGCCGGCGCCGACCGTTCAGAACGCCGCGCCGACCTGCAGCCAGAACTTGCTGGTGTCGGTGAACAGGCCGTCGGTCTCGTAGTCGGCGTACTTCACCAGCACGTCATAGCGCTTGGCGAACTTGCGGCCGATCGAGACGTCGAGCTCGGTGCCGTAGTCCTGCGCGGTGGCCTCGGCCTGGAAGTCGTGCCAGACGGCCTGGGCGGTGAAGCCGGCGAACTTGCCATTGATGCCGACGTAGCGGTCGTCGATGCCGGCGCTCGGCGTGGTCAGGAATTTGTCAGCCCAGCCCTGCCACTTGTGCAGCGTCGCCAGCGGCGTCTGGAAGGCCGGGTTGGTGAGCGCGCTGAAGGTGCCGCTCTCGCCATCCAGCACTTCCTGACCGGCGACGATGCCGAAAGCCGGCCACTTGAGCCCGATTTCGACTTGCCGGTACGCGGCATCGATGTTGGCCTGGCTCGCCGCGGCATCCTGCTGCCGCGCGAATTCGAGACCCCAGGTAATCTCCGGCCCGGCACCGAGCTTGCGGCTGCCGTCATAGCGCAGGCCGACCGTGTTGCTCGACAACTGCGGCGCATCGTCGAAGTCGAGGCGATAGAAATACGCACTCAGCGCCCCGACCGGCAGCTTCGTGAAACGCAGATGCAGCAGGTGGCTGTCCGAGTCGAAGTCGGCGGGCGGACTGCCGGAGTCCGGCCCGAACACGCGCCGTACCGCGGTGACGTAGCTGTAGTTCAGCGTGAGTCCCGGGATTCCGGTGTTGCTGATCGTCAACGCGTCGTAGGTCTGCTCGTTCTGGCGCCAGCCGACCGAGCCGATGTGGCGTTCGCCATCATGACGGATGCGCTGCCGCCCGAGACGGACCGCGGTCTTCGGCAGGCCGGTGTATTCCACGTACGCCTGGTTGAGATCGGTGCCCTCCGGATCGGCGACGATCGGATACCGGGTGCGGCCATTGCGCGTGCTGTTGTAGTTGTCGCTGCCGAGCACCTGCAGGTGGTCGAGCTCAAAAAACGCAGCGAAGCTGTTGACCTTGCCGGTGGCGAGATTCAGGCGCAGGCGCAGTGTGTTGGCACCAGCGTCGGCCGGCAGGCCGGCCTGCTCCACCGCCTCATGCCGCAGGCGCAGGTCGAGGCCTACTTTGGCCCCGGTCATCAGGCCGGCGGGCGGATCGGCTGCAAACGCGGCCATCGGGCACAGTAATGCCGCAGCGGCAAGGGTCACACGGGGATTCATGGCATCGTTCTCCTGCTGCACCACGCAACGATGTTTGACGGCATAGAATAGTCGCGGCCAGATGGCTGTTGCTTCAGGATGATCCGCATGGAAGTACGTAAACACCCGGTACCACCGGCCTTCGCTGCAACGGCGCTGGTCAGGGCCGGTGATCGCCGCGCCCTGTATGACGAGTCCGTGCGCGACCCGGATGGTTTCTGGGCCCGCATGGCCCGCCGCATCGACTGGTACCGGCAGCCCACACGCATTCGCGACGTCAGTTTCGATACCGAAGACTTCCGCGTGTGCTGGTACGAGGACGGCGAACTGAACGTCTCGGTGAACTGCCTCGATCGCCAGCTCGCGGCCCGCGGCGACAAGACCGCGATCCTGTTCGAAGGCGACGACCCGGCCGTGTCCCGCCGGATCAGCTACCGTGAGCTCTACGAGCAGGTGTGCCGCTTCGGCAACGCGCTGCGCGCACTCGGCGTTCGCAAGGGTGATCGCGTGACGATCTACCTGCCGATGATCCCCGAGGCGGTGGTCGCGATGCTGGCCTGCGCGCGCATCGGCGCGATCCACTCGGTGGTGTTCGGCGGCTTCTCGCCCGACTCGCTCGCCGGACGCATCCGCGACTGCGGTTCGATGCTGGTCATCACGGCCGACGAAGGCGTGCGTGGCGGGCGCACGACACCGCTGAAGCAGAACGTGGATGCGGCGCTCGCGCAGCCCGGCGTGCAGGTCACCAGGGTCGTGGTCGTGCGGCGCACGGGCGCCGAGATCGGCTGGGTCGCGGGGCGTGATGTGTGGTACGAGGAGATCACGGCGGCGCAGCCGCCGGCCTGCGAACCGGAGCGCATGAACGCGGAGGATCCGCTGTTCATCCTCTACACCTCCGGCTCGACCGGCAAGCCGAAGGGTGTGCTGCACACCGGCGGGGGCTTTCTCGTTTACGTGAACTGCACCTTCTCGTGGGTGTTCGACTACCACGAGGAGGACATCTTCTGGTGCACCGCCGACGTCGGCTGGGTCACGGGGCACAGCTACATCGTCTACGGCCCGCTGTCGAACGGCGCGACCAGCCTCGTCTTCGAGGGCGTGCCGAACTATCCGGACAGCTCGCGCTTCTGGCGGGTCATCGACAAGCACCGGGTCACGATCTTTTATACGGCGCCGACGGCGATCCGCGCGCTGATGCGCGACGGCGATGCGCCGGTGCTGGCCTGTTCGCGCGCCAGCCTGCGCCTCCTCGGCACGGTCGGCGAGCCGATCAATCCCGAGGCCTGGGAGTGGTACTACCGCGTGGTCGGCGACAGCCGCTGCCCGATCGTCGATACCTGGTGGCAGACCGAAACCGGCGGCATCCTGATCTCACCGCTGCCGGGCGCCACCGATCTCAAGGCCGGCTCGGCTACGCTGCCGCTGCCCGGCATCCGGCCGGGCATCGTCGACCCGGAAGGGCGCCTGCTCGAGGGCGCGGCCGAGGGCAATCTGGTGCTGCTGGAAAGCTGGCCGGGGATGATGCGCACGGTCTACGGCGATCATCAGCGTTTCATCGACACCTACTTCCGGACCTACCGCGGCATGTACTTCACCGGCGACGGCGCGCGCCGCGACGAGGATGGCTATTACTGGATCACCGGCCGGGTCGATGACGTCATCAACGTCAGCGGACACCGCATCGGCACCGCCGAGGTGGAGAGCTCGCTGGTCGCGCACCCGAAGGTCACCGAGGCGGCAGTGGTCGGCTTCCCGCACGACATCAAGGGTCAGGGCATCTATGCCTTCGTGACCTTGCTGGCCGGCGAGACGCCGGACGAAGAGCTGCGCCAGGAGCTGGTGCAGTGGGTGCGCCGGGACATCGGGCCGATCGCCGCGCCGGATCACATCCAATGGGCGCCGAGCCTGCCGAAGACGCGTTCCGGCAAGATCATGCGGCGCATCCTGCGCAAGATCGCCGCCGACCAGCCCGAGCAGCTCGGCGATACTTCGACGCTGGCCGATCCGGCAGTCGTGCGCGACCTGGTCGAGAACCGGCGCAAGGCTGGCGGGTGATCCGGGCCGGCCTGCTGCTCGCTCTGCTGCTGGCCGCCGGGCCGGCGGCGGGTGAACGGCTCCAGCTCGCGAGCTGGAACCTCGAGTGGCTGATGACCCCGGCCACTTTCGACGCGCTGGCCGGCCACTGTACGACGACCCGTCCCGTCCGCAACGACCAGCGCTCGCTGCCCTGCGATCTCGTGCCGCGCGGGCGCTGGAGCACGGCGGACTTCCGGCGCCTCGCGGCGTTCGCCGCGGCTGCCGCGCCCGACGTCGTCGCGCTGCAGGAGGTGGACGGCCCGCCGGCGGCGAAGCTGGTCTTCCCGGCGCACGACTTCTGCTTCACGCGGCGCCGCCATGTCCAGAATGTCGGCTTTGCGATCCGCCGCGGCATCCCGTACCGCTGCAACGCCGATTACCGCACGCTCGCACCGCGCGGCAGCGGCGTCCGTTACGGTGCGGACCTGACGCTCTACCCCGGTACCGCGCAGGAAATCCGCCTGCTCGCGGTGCATCTGAAGTCCGGCTGTCCGGCCGGCAGTCTCGCGGCCGCGCGGGAGGCCTGCAACATCCTGCAGCGTCAGGTGCCGGCGCTCGAGGGCTGGATCGACCGGCGGGCGCAGGAGCGCGCGCGTTTCGCCGTCGTCGGCGACTTCAACCGCCACCTCGCGCGGGAAACCGCACCGGCGCGCGATCGCTCCGGCCGCGTTCTGGCGCTGTGGCCCGAAATCGATGATGGCGACCCGCCGGGTGCGGAGCTGCTGAACGCCGCTGCGCCAGCGGACCGCGCCACCTGCGGCACGCGCCACGACCAACGCCCGGCCGTCGATCACATCCTGCTGGGCCGCGGGCTGGCCCCCGCGCTGGTGACCGGTTCCTTTCGCGTCTGGCCCTACCCAGAGGCCGGCCGCTGGCCCGATCATTGCCTGATCTCGGTTGAACTCGAGCCGGAGACCCGCCATGGCCTATGACCCGAACAACATCTTCGCGCGGATCCTGCGCGGCGAAATTCCCTGCCACCAGGTGTACGAGGACGAGCACACGCTTGCCTTCATGGACATCATGCCGCAGACCGACGGCCACACTCTCGTGGTGCCAAAGGTGGCGGCCGAGGACATCTTCACGTTGCCGGCGGAGGCGCTGGCGGCGACGATCTGTACGACCCAGCACATTGCGCGTGCGGTCCGGGCAGTGTTCTCCCCGCCGGGCGTCATGATCGCGCAATTGAACGGAGCGGCCGCCGGCCAGAGCGTCTTCCACCTGCACTTCCATGTGCTGCCGCGCTACCACGGCCGCGAACTCCGGCTGCACGCCGGGGTGAGGGCCGACCCGGCGGTGCTGGCCGATCACGCCGCGCGGATCCGCGCGGCGCTGTGAGGCGGCGGTGTTGAGCCCGGCTCCGGATCCGGCCGCTGGCGATGCGCTCTTCTACCGCCGGCTGCTGGCGGTCGCCGGCCTCGGGGTGCTCGCACTGCTGCTGTACCGGATCCTGCAGCCATTGCTGGCGCCGTTGGCCTGGGCGCTGTTCCTCGCCTTCCTGCTGCAGCCCGCGCAGCGACGCCTGACCGCCTGGCTGCGCGGCCGCGCCTCGCTCGCTGCGCTGCTGCTGACCGCGGCGACGCTGCTGCTCTTCATCGGGCCGCTGACCGCGCTGGCGATCGCATTCGCGCGTCAGGCGGGGGAGCTCGCCGGCCTGCTGCGCGGCTGGCTCGAGCGGCTGCGCGACGGCGGTCTTGCCGGACTGAGCGAGCAACCGGCATTGGCCAGCCTGATCGGCTGGCTCGAGCAGCACCTGCGGATCAGCACCGTCGAACTCCAGCAGTGGCTGCTCGAGGGTGGCAAACGACTGTTCGAGCAGCTTGCGGCGCTCGGTGGCACCGCAGTACTCGGCGCGGTCGGTACGATCGTGTCGTTCACCGCGATGCTGTTCATGTTGTTCTTCCTGGTCCGCGACGGCGCGACGGTCGCCGGGCGGACGCTCCGGCTGGTGCCGCTCGCGCCGGCGCGGCGCAGTGCGCTGGCCGCGCATGTCTCCGCGGTCACCCGCGGCGTGGTCGGCGGCACGCTGCTGACCGCGCTGCTGCAGGGCGTGCTGCTCGGCGCCGGCTTCGCGCTGGTCGGGCTGCCGGCGCCGGTCGTGTTCGGCGCGCTCGGTGCGATCCTGTCACTGGTGCCGCTGGCCGGTACCGCTCTGGTCTGGATCCCGGCGACGCTCGTGCTGCTCGGCCAGGGCCGCTACGTCGCGGCCACGGTCCTGACCGGCATCGGCCTGGTGGTCGGCACGGTCGACAACTTCATCAAGCCGATGCTGATCTCCGGCCAGGCCGTCGTGCCGCCGCTCGCGGTATTCATCGGCGCGCTCGGCGGGCTGGCCGCGTTCGGCATGGTCGGCATGTTCGTCGGCCCGGTAGTGATCGCGCTGGCACTGGCGCTGCTGGCATTCGCCGGTGACGAGGCCGCGCCGCCGGGCTGAAACGCGCGCCGTGGCAGCGGGCCGGAGCTGGGACCTCGCGAGCGAGCGGGCAAGTCCTGGCCGCGCGAGCGAGCGAGTGTCCCGGACCCGAGCCCGCGTGGCTGTAGCGGACTCACGGACCCGGGCCCGCTGGTATCAGTCGAGCGGCAAGTGAAGGTCGCGTCCGCGGCGCCGGTTCGGCGACCGGGGTCCCAGACCCGAGCCCGCCGAACTGCAGCGGACCCATGGCGCCCGAGCCCGCGTGGCTGTAGCGAGCGCAGCAGCGCCGGCCCGTCCGGACCGCCTGCTAGAATCCGCGCCCCATGTCTTCGCATCCCCTGCTCACGCCGCTGAACGACGCGCAACGCGCCGCGGTCGCAGCGCCGCCCGCGCCGGTGCTGGTGCTGGCCGGCGCCGGCAGCGGCAAGACCCGTGTGCTCACGCACCGCGCGGCCTGGCTGATCCTCGAACACGGCATCGCACCGCAGAGCCTGCTCGCGGTCACCTTTACCAACAAGGCCGCGGCCGAGATGCGCGGCCGCATCGAGACCCTGCTCGGCATTCCCGGCGGAGCGCTGTGGCTCGGTACGTTCCACGGCATCGCGCACCGGCTGCTGCGCCGTCACTGGCGCGAGGCCGGGCTGCCGCAGTCGTTTCAGATTCTCGACGAGGACGACCAGCAGCGCCTGCTGCGCCGGCTGCTGCGCGATGAGCGGCTCGAAGAGCAGCGCTGGCCGCCGCGCGAGCTGGCCGGCTTCATCAACCGGCAGAAGGACGAAGGCCGCCGCCCGCGGCAGCTCGAGGACCGCGGCGACCCGACCCGCCGCCAGTTGATCCGGCTGTACGAGCTGTACCAGCGGCGCTGCAACCAGCAGGGTCTGGTCGACTTCGCCGAACTGCTGCTGCGCGCCTTCGAGCTGCTGCGCGACCAGCCGGAACTCGGCGCGCACTACCGCGCGCGCTTCCGCCACCTGCTGGTCGACGAGTTCCAGGACACCAACTCCATCCAGTACCAGTGGCTGCGGCTGCTGGCCACCGACGGTGGCGTACCCTACGTGGTCGGCGACGACGATCAGTCGATCTACCGCTGGCGCGGCGCGCGGGTCGAGAACATGCAGCAGTTCCGCCGCGACTTCGCCGCCACCGTATTCCGGCTGGAGCAGAACTACCGCTCGACCGCGGTGATCCTCGGCGCCGCCAACGCCGTGATCACGCGCAACCGCGACCGCATGGGCAAGGAGCTGTGGACCGCGGCGCAGGGCGGCGAGCCGATCCGCGTCTACGCCGCGTTCAACGAACGCGACGAGGCCGAGTTCGTGCTCGAGCGGATCCGCGAACGGCAGCGTGCCGGCGCACCGCTGGCCGCGTGCGCGATCCTGTACCGCTCGAACGCCCAGTCCCGGGCGTTCGAGGAAGTGCTGATGGCCGCGCGGCTGCCGTACCGGGTATATGGGGGCCTGCGTTTCTTCGAGCGGGCCGAGATCAAGGACGCGCTCGCTTACCTGCGCCTGACTCAGACGCCCACCGACGACACGTCCTTCGAACGCATCGTCAACCTGCCGGTGCGCGGCATCGGCGCAGCCACGCTGGAACAACTGCGCGCGGCCGCCCGCGAGCACGGGTTGTCGTTGTGGGACGCGGTCGCGAATCTGGCGCCGCGCCTGCCGGCGCGCGCCGGCAGCGCGCTGCTCGGCTTCCGGACGCTGCTCGAACGAATCGCTGCCGGGCTGGCCGGTCTCGAGCTGCACGAGCAGGTCCGGCTGGCCATCGAACTGTCCGGGCTGCGCGAGCACTACGCCCGCGACAAGGATCAGCGCGGCGAGGCGCGTCTGGAGAACCTCGAGGAACTGGTCAACGCCGCGGTCGGCTTTGCGCCGGAGGACGACGCCGGCCTGCCACCGCTGGCAGCGTTCCTTGCGCATGCGTCGCTCGAGTCCGGCGAGGGCCAGGCGACTGCCGGTCTCGACGCCGTGCAGCTCATGACGCTGCACTCGGCCAAGGGTCTCGAGTTCCCGACCGTGTTCATCGTCGGGCTCGAGGAAGGGCTGTTCCCGTCGGAACAGGCGGCCGCCGACGCCGAGCGCCTGCCCGAGGAGCGGCGCCTGTGCTACGTCGGCATCACCCGCGCCATGCAGCGGTTGTACCTGACCTGGGCCGAGAGCCGGCGGATCTACGGGCGCACCGGGTACCGCGACCGCTCGCGCTTCCTCGCCGAGCTGCCGCCGGAGGCACTCGCCGAGGTCCGCCCGCGGCTCGCCGTGAGCCGCCCGCTCACGGCCGCGCCGGTCGTGCCGATCGTCCGCCCGGGCCCCCGCGCGGC